>JAEOTA010000043.1 GCA_016840085.1 Promethearchaeota archaeon | reverse complement strand
GTTCCTACTCTTAATTTTTCGCCTAATTCTTTTTCTATTTTTTCTATTTCTTGCTCAAATTCTTGTTTAACAATTTCTCGATTCTGTAATTTCTTATGCAGTTCATAAATTTTATCATATTTTTTTAATAACTCAATTAATTCCTCTCTTGTTTTTTCTGAGATTTCTTCATTACTGGCAGTTTCTTTAATGCTGTTAATTAAATATTCTACCGATTCTTCTTTAAGTGCTTGAATTTCTTTTTTTGATTCTTTATCTAATTCTTGTTTTTCTTCATGTTCTTTATACTCTTTTTCTCCTTTCCTTTCTTTCCACTCAATAAAACCTTTAGTCTCTTTTTGTGCATAAATTGCTCTCTTTCCTGTTTCTTGATGATAGTGCTCTTTAAGGACTTCATAATTATCTTTTTCTGTATCTTGAATTTCTTTTTTTGATTTTTTATCTAATTCTTGTTTCTCTTCATATTCTTTATACTCTTTTTCTCCTTTCCCTTCTTTCCACTCAATAAAACCTTTAGTTTCTTTTTGTGCATAAATTGCTCTCCTTCTTGTTTCTTGATGATATTGCTCTTTAAGGACTTCATAATTATCTTTTTCTGTAGCTTTTATCTTTTCTTTTGACTCTTGCGGTTTTTTTAGATTGGATTCTTGTAAAGACTCTTCTAGTTCTTCTTGAGTTTCTTGACTCTCGATTTCCTCTTTTATCTTGCCGTCTTGATGTATTTCGTCCTCAAATTTTAATTCTTGATCATTTATAGATACTTCTTTTTTTTCTTGTTCTAACAGTTTATCAAATTCCTTTTCTGGTTCTAACTCTGATTTATATTCATGGTTTTGTTCTGTTTCTTGTTCTAAATCATGATCTGAATTAAGTTCGGGAGATTCATCATGACGATAAAAAGGTTCAGTGTTATCTGCTAATCCCATTTCTTCGAGATCTGCTCTAATTTTCATAACTTCAGGTGATTCACTTGGTTTCTCTGATTCACCCTCAGTGGTAATCAACTCAAATTCTTCGATTTCTTCTAGTTTTTCTTCCAGATCTTGTTCAGGTTCATTCTCAGGTTCTTGATCAAGTTCTTGTTCTGGTTCATTCGGGACTGTAACAGTTATAGTGCCATCGCTATTAGGATTGTTTATCCCTTCAGGTTGTTTTTCTGGTTCACTTTTCGGATCATATTCTTTAAAATAATCTTCGGGTTCATTGTCAGGATCATCGTCTGGATTATATTCCTCGAAGGATTCGTCAGACTCATTATCGAGATCATCGTTTGGTTTAGATTCTTCAATAAAATCATCTGGGCTTTCATCAGGAACTTCTTTTGGTCCTTCACCTTCTGGATTTTCAGGGATATCATCTCCAGCTAAATCTTCAGGAGTTTTTCCTTCTGGAACGATTTTGGATTCTGGTTGTTCCTCATCAGAATCAGATTCATCTTCACTCTTATCATTTTCATTTGGATCATAATCATCTCCCCAATCATAATCTTCGTTCGGATCAAAATCATCTCCCCAGTCATAGTCCTCATCTGGATCATAATCATCCTTCCAATCGTAGTCTTCATCTGGATCATAATCATCTCCCCAGTCATAATCTTCATTCGGATCATATTCCTTATTGAAATCACGATCTGGCTGATTATCTGATTCTCCTCCATCGTATTCGCCCCCAGATTCACTCATAGATTATCTATCCCCCAAAATTTCTTAAAATGTTCGCTTTCAATTAATTATTTTCTTTAAGTTTTGTAGATTCTATGTCCGATTTATCAATAGTCGATTTGGAATCTAAGTTTAAAGAGTTACCACAAACACTACAAAAATTATCATACGGTTTTATATAATTTTTACATGAAGGACATAAATTCTGAATTCTATTGACAGGATGATTTGAGAAATTTTTATAATTGAAATCTTTAGTATATATTGCAAATTTTCGTCCATTAACACCATCAATAACTATAGCCCTTCTAGCTTCAAAAATTGCTAAGGTATCTTGTTCTTCTCTATCATTTGTAAATAGGTTACTACAAGAGTGTGCAGTTCTAAACAAAATGAGAATACTAGGAAGAGAATAGACAGATTCAAATAATTGTGATGGTTTTTGAGCTGTCAGTATGAGACCGATACCTCTACTTCTGAATGCTTCAAGAAAATCAGAAAAAACCTCTTCAAAAAAATATTGAGACACAAATTCATCATCATTAGAAACAGTAGTGGCTGGTTTTTTTAAGATTACACCGATTTCATCCAAAATTATAAGATTTTTCAATTTATTCTTCCTAATTTGAGGAAAAAAGATACGAATCATTTGAAAGATCAAATTGATCAACAGTTTTTTTATAAAATCATTACATATGGATTTAGACAAATCAATGTATATATTTTTTCCATTTATCCATTCCATAAACCAAAACGGCTTAATAGAAGGCAAACGTGTAATATTTTTTAAAATTGGAGATGAACTCCATCTTAATGCACGATTCTTTATCGCATTTGTAATATTGGTTTGATATTTTCTATGATACGGATAATTTTTAAACCAGTTCAAAAGTTTTCCAAATAAATCCTCTAAAGTATCTGGAAGATCTTTATTTTTTTCAAAATATTTAATCATTGCATTGTACATAATAATATCAACTGGTTGTTTTAACCCAAGCGACGAGGCTAGTAAAGCTGCTAATTGTTCTAAAGTTACCTCGATATTTTCCCCCTTAAAATAGTAGGGAACTCTGAAGTCTTGATCCCCATACCTTAAGGTTATATCTAAATTATAGGGAATATCTTCATCTTTTTTTCTCATACCTATAATCAAAATGCCACAATTAGGATATTTTATAGATATTTCTTGTTGTATTTGGTTTAAAAATGTAGTTTTTCCAGAACCAGTTAAACCACTAATAAATGTATGATGAACAAGGTCATTAATTGAAAGGTTAACCTTTTTATGTGTTTTAACACCTCTGCTAATGTAATATCCTAGAGAAATTTCCTTTTGATTAGATTTTTGTAAAAAGCTTATATTCTCATTTCTTACGGTTATTGCTTTATCAAGAAGAAAATATTCGGGAATAGTGAAATCAATTACTTTTGGACTCACAAATCCGGGAATTTTATCTTCAGGAATTTGATCTATAATACCTCGATAGAATCGCCCTGTATCCACACCTAACAGATTTTTCCAGAATACTCTTCCGTTCAATATTTGTTTCCATGTGTCAGGCGAAACTTGGGTAAGTGTTGCCGTTTCACCCTCTATGTTTGCTATTTCTGTAGTTAAATATTCTAAGTGCCCTTTTAATTCTGCCTTCTGATCTTCAATATGTATATTATTATCGAATTTTGGTACTAGAGAGAGATAAATTTTTATTTTGAAATTTTCATCTAACTTATATTCTGTTTCTAATTCTGTTCCTTTAATTTCTCCTATTAGAGAGTCATCTTTTTGCCATAAAATATAAATTTTGATAACGTGGTTTTTATTAAAAGTAAAAAGATTGATGATTTTTTTAAATAAATTGATCTGTTTATTAAAAAAGGGTTTAGGAAGAGTTAGCTCTAATAATAGCTTCTGTTTATTTATTTGTTTGAAATCTATTGGTTTTACTTTTACCTCTCCTGATAATCCTGGATAAATCTCTCTTAGATAATCTAAAAATTGATAGCCATTTTTAAATGCATCTTCCTTTGATTCTTCTTTTAAGAAAAACTTCCATGAGAAATATCGATCCTTTAAGGTAAATTTGGTACCATATACACGACTATTGGCAAAAGGATCGCACAACCATGAAGCTTCATCTTCAATTTTACTTCTGATTTTTGGAACTTGTGTTATTTTAATCATAGAATGGTAAAATTCAGGTTCTATTTTTCACACCATTTTTAATTTTTTTAAACTTTATTTTAAAAGCACCAAATTAAGGCAATTTTGAATGATTATATACTGCTTGTATGTAAATTAAATTAATTTAGATCATTCTACAACTGTATATATTTAAATAAAAAAAGATCTTATTGATAACCAAGACAAAAATAAGAATTGAAAATTAAATGAAAAAAAGAGATTTAATCTTTTTTCTAAAAAATAATCGAAGTTGATAAAGGTCAGGAGTAATTAAGTATGAGTCAATATAAAGAAATTTATAAAAGTATCTTTATAATTGTTATATCAATTTTAATCATAATGAGTTTCTCTACCCAAAATTTAAGCAAATTTAATTCTTCATTCTTAGATTTGAACTATAATCAAATTGATAACTCCACTAAGGATAAATTAAAGATCTCAAATTCACCAATATGGGATTTCAAAACAAATGATTCCCCTCAAATCACTTTAGCAATATCTTCCGACGGAAATTACATTGTAGTAGGAGGTGATAATATTAATGAGATTTATTTGTTTAATCGATCAAGTTCTATACCAATTTGGAGTTACAAATTGAATGGTATAACTATGGATCTAGCAATTTCATCAGACGGAAAATACTTTGTAATTGGGAGTAATGATAATAAAATTTATTTTTTCGATCGATCAAATCCTTCACCTTTATGGACTTTTACAACTAACGAAGTTGTAATGAGTGTAGCAATTTCATCAGATGGGAATTATATAGTGGCTGGAGGGAGAGATTATAGAATATATTTATTCAATAGGAATAGTTCTACACCAATTTGGAGTTATACTGCAAATGCAGATTTATATAGTGTAGCAATTTCTTCTGATGGAAAATATATAATAGCGGGAGGAAGTTTTAGAATGGGAGGTTGGGAAAGTTTGTATTTATTTAATAAGAATAGTTCTACACCAATTTGGAATTTTAGCAACAAAACTATTAATTGTGTTGCAATATCTTCAGATGGGAATTACATTGTGGTGGGGGGAATTAATATCTATTTGTTCACCAAGAATAATTCTATACCAATTTGGGTATATGAAACTAATAGTTATGTATGTGAAGTGGGTATATCCTCAGATGGAAATTATATTGTAGCAGGGAGTAGGGATGATAATAATATTTATTTATTTAATAATAATGGAACTACTCCAATTTGGAAATATACCACTAATGACTGGGTGTTAAATGTTGCTATATCCTCTGATGGAAATTATATTGTAGCGGGAAGTAAAGATTATAATGTATATTTATTTAGTAAAAATAATTCAAAGCCATTAAAGAAGTATGATACTGGTAATCCCGTATGTAGTGTTGACATATCTTCAGATGGTTCCTATATCGTAGCAGGAAATTGGGAGGGGCACCTATTATATTTTTATAGAGCATTGTGGAAAATGCCATCTAGAGGCTTTAACTTGCTCTTATTCCTAGCAATCTTAATCCCAATTGTTATAATAATGTTTGTTATAGGAGGGTATTTAATACTAAGGAAAAGAGATGTTTCAGTAAGAGAAATTAAGAGAGAATTAAAATTGAAGAAATACACGGAAATGGCAAGGCGAAGTCCATTTAGTCATTTAAAATGTATTAAATGTGGGACAAAAGAAGGGGGTATATTTGAATATAAAAGTCACGGTGTAATACCTACATGTTATAAGTGCAGAAAAAGGTTTCAAATATGGTTTATTAGCAAAATATTATTATTCTTTCTAAGCGTTGCATTTATAATAGTTACTATAGCTCTTTTTGTATTTATTCCAGGTCTTAAACACGTCTCTTCCGTAGCTTTACCATGGATTAGAACATTAACGCCATATTCAATTACTCTATTGATAGGTATTATCGCACTAATTATATTACGAATGAAATTTGGTTCTAAGCTAAAGAACTATTTCAGATATAATAAAGATGGATACATAAAATCTGAGATAGACACTGAATGGATTTCATATCGAGACTGGATAAACACCATATTTACTGAAAGAATTATTCCTGATTCTGAGAAAATGAAGTTTATTGAAAATGAAATAAAAAGACAAAATATTATAAAAGTGAAAAATACCAAACGTGCAAAGAGTTGGGTTAGCATTGGATATTGTAATATTGTATTAGGAATTATATCACTAATTTATGGATTAATAGTCTCGCAGGGATTAGGAGCTTATTGGTACTTACCTTTTTTATCAAGGCATCTACCATCAGGAGGAGTTTTTTTACTATTTGGTATCATCTTTCTAGTATACGGACGACAGAAAAATATATTTTTCTATTTAAACTAATCTATTTATTAATTAGTAATATTATTTTTGAAAATAACAATATAGTATCTAAGTTGAGTTCAATAACAGTTAAATTAAAAGAAGTTGGTTATCCTTCAAACATTTATATTTGAAAATCTAAATAATAATAAGTGATTTTATGTCATTTAAGAATTTTGATATATTGTAAGTGAAATGATATCTAAAATATTCCTAATGTTTATATAAGTTTTAAAACTTCCTCCTATTATTAAAAATAATTATTTAGACACTCTATCCAAATAGATATATTTTGAATTTTAATTAAAAAATCATGAATAAATTGATAGAGGATAATAGAAAACAGCAAAAACCTTATTATAAAGGGCAACTCCTCAAACATTTTCTATCACATTGAGACCGATTATTTATTTTCCATTTGAATTAATTTAGATCATTCTACAACTGTCTATATTTAAATAAAAAAAGATCTTATTGATAAATAAGACAAAAAATTAATATAAAATTATAATTTTATAAAGAGGGAAATATAAATTTGGGGGATTAAAATGATAAACAGGCAAAAAAGTATCATTAGTTCTATTCTAATAGTATTTTATTTAGTGTGTATCCTAATACCTTATTTTTCATTATTTCAATTTAGAAATGGTAATATTGAGGACAAATTTAATGAAAACTCATATCAAAATAATCCTAAACTATCAGAAATACGTGTTCCAATTTTTATTGGTAACATTTCCTTAGTTTATGAATGGAATCGTACAGCAATTACTATGGATAATGGGCTTAATGACTATGGAGTAGATGCAGTAGTTGATAAAAATGATAATATATATAATCTTGGTTTAAAAGATTACCCTCATAATGAAAAATTATATCTTGAGAAATATAATAAAGAAGGAGGGCTTCTGTGGAATCGTACTTGGGATGGAGGATTGAGCGAACTTAGAGCTGGAGGCATCTGTATAAATAAATACAATGATATCTTTATCACTGGATACTATACAGATCAAGCTGGTACCCCTAATGTGAATCATAATATCTTTCTTATAAAATATGATGAAGGGGGTAATTTTTTGTGGCTTAGAACTTGGGGTCTAACAGGTTTTGATATCAGGGATATTGGTAATGATGTAAGCTGTGATTCATTAGGGGATGTATATATAGTTGGAGAATCTGATAGTTATACTCCAAGTGTAGATATTATTTTAATAAAGTATGATAGGAATGGCAATTTTAAATGGTATAAAACATGGGGAGGAACTATTATTGATAATGGTTATACGATTGAAATCGATGATTACGATAATATTTATATTACAGGATGGATCTATATCAGTTCATACTATCGACAAATGTGCTTATTAAAATATGATACTTCAGGAACATTATTATGGGCCAATACTTGGGGTGGAAATGATATTGATGAGGGAAAAGGTGTTGCTGTAGATTCAAACAACAATATCTATGTTATTGGTTATAGTGATAGTCTTATTACACATAATGATTATGCATTTATGGTTAAATATAATAGTAATGGTCAAGAGCAATGGAATATAACATTTGATGATTCGGTTGTTACCCGATTTCTAAAAATACTAATTGATTCCCTCGATAACATATATATTATTGGAGCTGGTACTTTCTTTGGAACATATTATTGTTTTAATTTATTAAAATACAATTCATTAGGAAAAATAGTTGAATATGGATGTTTAACACACTGGATTGCTGAGAAAAAGTGGGTTGGTTTAGATATAGATTCAGAGAATAGTATTTATACAACAGGATGGTATGCTTTTGGAGAATTTGGGACATTTTGTCTAGTTAAATTTAGAGTCGATCCAGACACTGATAGCGATGGATTGAGCGATTGGCGAGAGATAAATGTATATTTTACTGATCCAAATAATCCAGACACCGATGGAGATGGATATAATGATGGATTTGAAGTGGACAATGGATATGATCCTTTGGACCCAAATGACCCTCAACAAGATGAATCTCCAGACGAACCACCTGATGAACCTTCCGATGAGCCCCCTGATGAACCTTCCGATGAGCCACAAGATCAGCAACCAAGTATTTCAGGATATAATATGGTTCTATTATTATTCTGTTTACCGTTAGTTGTATTAATAACTTATAAGAAATATGAAAAATCTAAAAACAGATAGATCCAACTATAAAATCCTTATTAAACTTTTTTTTTAAATAAAGATATAATTAATAAGATAATGTTTTGAAATGAATATTCAATCGATTGAAGTTAAACTTAAGTTAAAAATAAGAGAAAATAATAAATATGTGAAAGATTAAAAAAGCTGAAAATGTTTTATTAACGATAGGATTTATTTTTACCGAGAAATAAAAAATAGTAAAAATTATACTATATAGAGCAATTTCTCAGACATTTTTTAATTTTAATCTGCTTATATGTAAATTGATTGATTTAGATCGTTCTACAATTGTTCTCATTTATTATTCATAATCTAGTTTTTTCCTGATTTAACAAATTAAGTTTAGTGTAGATTAATTTTTTATATTAAAGTATTATAATGGGGCGATTCCGATTAAGAATGATTGAATAAAAGAAATTTCTCACATATTAATTCAACTTTTTTATGCATTCCACTAATTTTACAACATATTTTAACTTGTAGGGGGATAATAATAGAGCTTTCCCGCTTTCCATCAATGATGGTATATTTAATACCTTCTGAGTTGAAATCTTTAGAATTTTTATAAATAAGTGATACTTGATAACTTATATTAACTAACTCATAAATCGAATACCAATTCCCCGCCCATTGCAGTGGTAGACCATCTCTCTTTGCAAGAATTACTTGTCTTGCACAAATTATTTTCCTAATTTGGTCTAATCTATTATATATCTTAGGGCTTTTTAACATATATATTCCTTTCTAGGTTTAGGTTTAAAAATTAAACCTAATTTTAACTTAGAATTAAAATTAGACAGTGCTGTTTATGAAGTTGAAAGGATAATTTCAACTTCTTCAGCGGGTCTTCCGAAATAATAAGCCAATTTTTCGCCCAAAGTTTTTCTTGTAATAGGTGTCAGTTTAGACATTTGGACTGTAATATCATATCATCTATTTTATAATGAGTAATTCCATCACATCGTAATGGATAAATGTGTCTAAAATCTATTACATAAAATTGAGAATTAAATCGTTCTCCTTTATATCGAATTTCATATTCTGAAAATAAATCATTTTTATAATAAAAAAGATAAAAAATTATTTATATTGCATATTAAATAATAGTATTTGATAGAAGAATCTACCAATAGCTAGAAAATGGAACCATTGCTGTGCATGGGGAATTAGATAATAAGCTTTTAATAACTTATGTATTGCTAAATATGATAGATTGGATATGGATTGGACCTTAAAAGATTTTTCAATGATGTCTAGGAATGAAATAGAGCATTTCTATCACATTGCAGAATCTACTGGTGCTAAAAATGTGCGATGGTCGGGTTTAGTAAAAAAAGAAGATAAAAATGTTAATAATAATGAAAAACTAGCTAATTAAAAATATAATCTTAATGCTTCCTATGAGTTTTAATCCAGAAAATTTTGGGCTAAAAAGAGATTATTTATATGAAATTTTAGCTACAACATATTCGATTACTGATGATGAAACGGCAATTAAGCCTAATGTTTCTTGTATGGGCATTAGATTGATAGAAGGAAATAAATTACAGATAACTCCTTTTTATACAACATCTACCTATAAAAATTTAAAAGCCAACAGTATAATTATTATTAATTTCGTTGATGATATATATTTATATGCTCTTGCTGCATTAAAAGATCCTAATCCCCCTATAATTTTAAGCGATTTTCCATCGAAATATTATTCATTCAAATATCTCGAGCCTCTTGCGATGGATATACCATACATAAAGAAAGCATGGGGTATTTTAATATGTAAGGTTCTACAAGAATTCCAAAAAACTAAAACAGATGATTTAGGAGAAATATTTATACCAATATTTAAGTTAGATGTCATTTTTACCGAAAAAATTCAAGAATCTTATAAATTATTTAATAGAGCAGAAAATCTAGCTTTAGAAACAATAATTTTAGCAACTCGCTTAAAATTTGCTAAAGAACAACAAAATCAACGTCTATTTTTTAAGCTCCATGAAAAAATGAGAGATCATATGAATAATATTGGAAGATTTGGAAGAAATGAAAGGGTATTAAAAGCTATAGAATTAGTAAGAAATTATATCAGTAAGTTAATAGATTAATTACTTTTCATTAATTTTTTCAATAAACATTAGAGGATATTCCAATTCATCAATCCATTCGACTTTTGCCACCACATAAACAGACTCATACTCAACAATTAATTCTGCTCCAATTAATTTCCTTGTAATCTCATCATAATCAAATTCAGTTGTTTTAGTCCCAGATATTTTTTCCCGATTTAAATGAATTTTTACAGATTTTACATAGGGTTGACATGAAATAGCCGATTCTATACCTCTTTCTATAGAATTAATAACTTTTTCGTCATTTTTAATAGGGATTCCACTAAGTATATGATATAATGCACCTAATTTAATACCAGTTTCAAAACACGCTCTTTCTCTCTCACTTAGAGCAGGTGAAAAATAAATTTTTGTATTAGTTTTAGGCATTTAAAATCAATCTAAATATTCTATTTTAGCCCCCTTATTATTAGGTTTACAGATATAAATATGACCTCCTCTATTTTTACGATTCTTTTGAACCGTTTTTAATAAGTCTACTGCCTCAGAATCAGATTCAACAATTCCTATAACACTTGGTCCAAAAGATGACATTCCGTAAGCTTTTAGACCATATTCATCGAAAAAATTTAATATATCTTTTACTACTTGGTGTTGCAAACTAATTTCAATTTTTTTAAAACCAATAGATTGAATTCGTTTTAGACCCTCCCCAAAACCACTTAAGTCATTATTAATTAATGAGGGAATAATTTTCATTATTATCTGATGAGAAACTTCATTTACCTCATTTCTTGGAATTGGCGCATAATTTTGAAATACACTAACTTCTTCATCACCATATACCCCTTTCTTTACACTGGGAATTACAAGAACAAACCTCCAATTCGGGGGGATATCATGTCTAAAAAGTGTTAATGCAGGGTTGGCTGAATTTGAGGCAGATGAGGGTAAAAATGTTTCTTTTTCTTTACCTTTTCCAAAATCATGTCCACCATCTAAAATAAAGCCTCCAGTTTCAAAGCCCTTCCACCCAATTCCAGAAGTCCCACCTCTTTCGACTAATTTAGTTAATTGGGTTGTGGTCAAGTTAGAAATATTTTTCAATTTTGTTATAGCGGTGGCAATAGCTAAAGACAATTGAGTTTTTGAGCCCAAACCTATGTGTGAAGGGAAGTATCTTTTAAGATTGAAGTGAAAGTTTTTATTACTAATATTGAAGGTTTTAAATACCTTAGAGGCTATTTCATTTATAACCTCAATTGATTCTCGGTAATATTTAAGAGCTTCAATTTTAAACTCTTCAGCGTTGTTAGAGGCTTCAAATACTACATTAGGACGGTCCAACATAAGGCCAATACCACCATCAACCCTGCCAGTATACCCATTCTCATCTATTAATGAAAGGTGGATGCGACAAGGAGTTGTTATTCTTAAAGAAGTCATATTATATTTTTTTAAAAAAAGAACTTTCAACTATAAATAGAAATTTTCAAAACAATTTAAATGTATTATATACTTTTATTCATAGATTTTAGTGTTTTAGAAGGATTTGAGCGATATGAGCGATTTAGAAGGATTAACAAGGAATTTAATAAAAAAAGGGTATTCTAAACAACAAATTCTCGAAAGAATAGTACAAGAATATCATGATTTTAAAAATATAAATGAGAGTTCGGCATTTAAGTTTGCTAAAGCCATATTGGAGGAATGTCAAAGAAGTGATATAAAAGTAATATCTGATCCTTTCATTAAAGACTTATTAGATATAAATAGAGCTAATGTATCAGTTGGCAAACAAGGAATAGGGTGTAGAGGCGCGGGAGATTTTTTTGTTCACAAATTAATAGCTGAATTATCAGAGACTAAATCTAAAGCCTTTTTATCCCCTAAATCTTTAGACGATGCAGGAGCTGTTCGTTTACAAGATATTAAAAAAACCAAAAATATCTCTCTGAACAATAAAGATCTAATAGTTGTGTCTAAGATGGAGGGTATCCATTCCCGCTTAAGTGATTTTCCATTTATCTGTGGTTTTCATGTAACTCGAGCGAGCCTTAGAGATTTATATGTTAAAGGAGCGGTGCCCATTTCGATAATGATTGATACACATTTAGGAGATGATGCTGATGTAGGGAAACTTTTTGATTTCATGGCAGGAGTTTCAGCAATTTCAGAATTAGCAAAGGTTCCAATCACAGCAGGTTCAACTCTTCGAATTGGAGGTGATATGGTTATTGGAAACCGCTTAGTGGGAGGAATTAGTGCTGTTGGTATATGTTCTCGAGTTTTAGCAAGGAGGGATATTAAAGTTGGAGATAACATTTTGATGACAGAGGGTGCGGGTGGGGGGACAATAACAACAACAGCGATATATTCAGGAAATCATCATGTTGTAAAGGAGACTATGAATATTAAATTTCTTGAAGCCTGTGAGATTATTCTAAATTCTGAATATTTTGATGAGATTCATGCAATGTGTGACGTTACTAATGGGGGTCTTAGAGGAGATTTATATGAAATTAATTATGAAGCTAATTGTGGAGTAGTTATTTATGAACAAGAAGTAAGAAAGCTTGTTAATCCGATTGTTCTTGAATTACTTGAAAATGTAGGAGTTGACTATTTAGGAGTATCTTTAGATGCATTACTGATTTATTGCTCTGAATCTGCTTCAAAAAAGATTATTTCAGATTTGAGTAGAGTAAACATTAAATGCGCTGAAATTGGTTTAGTTGATGATACAAATCAAGTTAAAATGATATTTGCTGAGGATATACAAAAAGAAATTTTACCTCGATTTCGAGAATCCGCTTATACTAAAATTAAAAAGGAAATAGGGGAAGATATGCCGGAATCAATGGAAAAAATGGAAAAAAATATTGAAAAAGCCGCTTTAAATGCTATAAAAAAGCGAAATAAGATAATTGAGCATGTGAAATTACAAAATTAAATATTATTTTTAATCTAAATCTAATATTTCATTCAAAGAACCAGATCTAAAACCTTCAACATCTATAGTTATGTAAGTAAACCCAAGTTCTTTTAATTTCAATTTAATTGTATCAATAATTTCTATTGTTAAGATTTTCGGTATATCTTCTGGCAGGAATTCAATTCGCGCAAGTTTTCCTTCATGCAGTCTAACTCTTAGTTGTGTCAAATTAAATTTGCTTTTAAGGAATTTTTCAGCTTCTCGAATCATTTTTAATTTTTCTTCATTTATTATTTGTCCATAAGGAATTCGAGAAGAAAAACAAGCCATTGACGGTTTTGATTGAACATATAAATCAAAATATTTACTTATTTCTCTTATTTCTTCTTTGTTTATTTTGTAATCGATATATGGAGTAGAAATATTTAATTCTTTTAATGCTTGCATTCCCGGTCTATAATCGGAAAGATCATCTACATTTGAACCATCTACAACTACATCAAAATTTTTTGATTTCTTTATTTCAAGTATCTCGTTATATAAACCAGTTTTACATATATAACATCGATTTTCTGGATTACATTGAAAATCCTTATCATCTAAAGGATCTCTTTCAATTACCATATGAGGGATGTTAAAAATTTTAGCGAATTGACTTGCATCTTCAATTTCTTCTTCAGGATAAAGGATAGAACGTTCAGTTATAAGTAACGTCTCTTTAGAATATTTTTTCGAAAGGAAAGCTAATAGAGAGCTATCTACCCCTCCTGAGAAAGCGACTATTACTTTTTTGCTGTCTAAAAAAGAAATTAAACTCGTTAACTTTTTTTCAAGAATATTAGATAAACCCATAACTATATCACTAATTATTAAGAATAATATCTAATAAAATGAAAACTAAGTTTATAATTTAATATTTTTAAATCATAAAGAAATTTACAAAAAATGTTATATAATTAGGTCACATACAAAAAAATCAATTATTACTCCCCTTTATTCTAATAAACCTTATATATATAAAATAATAGGAAATATTATGGAAAAAAAGAATATGATAATTATAATCAGTGTTGTTGTAATAATAATATTCGTTGTACTTTTACTTTTCGTGATTTTACCGTTAGCTGGTGTTCCCGTTATTCCTGGTACCGAAGACCTTTATGACGGTGACGGTGGCGGTGGCGGTTTGTTCGGATAATGATTTTAGATAATGAAAGAACTTTTTAGTGTTCAAAGAATTTAAGCAACTAAATATACACTGAACTTATCCAAATTAGCAATATATTAGTCCAGTTTATAAACCAAATTATTTTTCAAGAAAACAATAAATATAAAAAAATGATTTTGCTACCACTTGAAGTTAGGATTAAAAAAGAGAAGTGAATTTAATTTTTGTAAAGTAATGAAAACTATTACATAATACCACGCAAGAGAAGAAAACATCATAATCCATTCAAGAAACTGTCTTGTTAATGGTGCTGGAGATATTATATATAGTAAAGCAGCTGTTGATGGCCCGAAAACCATAAAATACCCAACTGTTTTAGGAAATATTCTTTTCCTTAATACTATAGCTAAACCTGTGAACAAAGCACCAACCGCAAATCCACCAAATGCCGATGTAGAGAAATAGTAATGCAAATCAAATGGAGAACGATCTAAACTAAAAACTCCAACAAAAAACATGCCTATAACTCCAACAAAAAGACTAACTACGCCAATATATCCAAAAATTCTTCTAAATAGAACAATATAGTGTTCTTTCTTAGAGTTATCTAATTCATGATTTTGATGTGAACTATATAATCGACTTAAATTTAAGATTAAAGGAATAATAAAAATTGAGCTTATTATGCATGTTAAATCTAGAATAAAGGGAGCTGGTGTATATCTATTTGAACCTAAATCACTTATCCAATTATACCAAATACTATACTCGAAGCCTCCAAATCTTATTGCAATTATTAATCCAAAGATTAATCCTGGTAAAAAAGTCAGCAAGCTTATATAAATGCTAATTTTAACTACTTTTGGCTCTGTGAGTTTATTATAAAGATATTTAGTATTTTTTTTCATTTTTATGAAAATTGGATTAAAAAATTCCAAATATGAATTTCTTTGCTTCATTTTTTTTTATCCTTATTATTTATTTATCTTTTCAATAATATTAAATTTACCCCTAACCGAAACTTAGTTCAGATAATACTTAATCCATCTTCTTTATGAATTTTATAAATTATATCTATTTATTTGTTTTGATTTCATTAAACTAAATTTTAAATAAATAAAAATAAAAATAAATGTTGTCTTTAGTAATTCTTGAAGACAGGTTTAAGGATCCAAAGTCTTTAATTTTTTAAATGAGACAAAAAAGAAGATTGAATAAAAAGATTAAATTAATTTTAACAAAATGGCCTATATCGTGTATAGTTGGATTTTTAATAGTTATCTTATCTTGGGTTTCAATGTTAATTTCAATCATATTAGCTCCACACACCTTCAGTCCCTTAAAAAATTATATGAGTAGTTTAGGTAACTCTTCATTTAATCCTGATGGAGCTTTTTTTTATAATGTCTCAATAATAGTATCTGGATTTTTGTTTATTATTTTTTTTATAGGATTATCTCTGTGGTATACTGATATATTAATAGATAAAACATTATTAATGGCAACTCAAATAGTAAGATGCTTATTAGCTATTACAATTATATTAACAGGAGTTTTTTCTGAAGATTTTAAGCCACAGCATATATTCTGGTCAATTATTGCAGGGATTTTAGGTTTTTTTGTCAATGTTCTTTTAGCAGTATATTTAGTTAGACAAAAAGAAGCTATAAAAAAAATCTCTTATTCCATATTCATATTAATAGGGTTTTATGTGATATTTTTATTCATATTAAGTCCCGACCATGTTTTAACTGAATGGATTGTAAGAACTTTAGGTGACATAAATTTGATCTTGATTACGTATAATCTTAAAAAAATTGATCAAATTAGAACAAAATCATTTTCTTAAATTCACTTATTTCAAAATTGGAAGCTTTCATTAAATGATTGATTCTAATTTCAGAGATCCATCCTTTCCTGATAAACGGTATAATTTAGTTGACATTATAAATATCCAAGAAAGAGGAACGCTAAGCCCTAATCGTTGTATTAACCCAATCACTAAAGGAAGGTCAATTAATAGTGCAATTGGTGAATATATGATTAAAAAAATCCCAATTTGTAAAAAAAAGAGCCACCAATAGTTTCGCCAATTACTATCTTTCCATAATGGATATAATGAAAGAAGAATTGCAGTAGGCATGGCAATTGAAGGAAACTTAATTAATAAATTGTGACCTATACCTGTAAATGTTATGTTTTTACAACCCATATCACACGGAAACAGTGAAAGAGCAAAAATGCATACTCCAGAAAGTATAAACAGAACCATACTAATTGTTGTTAATGGATGCTTTTTAACGCCTAGATAAAGACCAAATCCAAAAAAAATCAAATAAAGACCAAATACATTAAAACCAAAAATATTCATAATTATATTGTGAGGAGCTTCCGAAGTGGCTAGCTCACTAATAAATTGATTCATTGGGTTATAACCTGGATAAAGAAATCCTAACACAGCAAATACAATTAAATTAATCATTGGTCCTAAAATTCCAAAAATAGCTGATGTTTTTTGAAGCCGATTAATATGAATTAAATCCATATCCCCTAACCTGTTAACATATTAAAACGTTAAAAAGAATAAATACTTTCCTAATTCATTAATTTATAAAAAAAATTAATAATTTAATTGGTTTTGGAAAGGCAAAACTTTATAAAGGTTAAAATTTGTTTCACTTCGCGACTTTTTTCTTCTTTGTGGTTATTTTTTTTGAAAATTATACTGCATAACAAATACAAAGATTTAAATACTGTGTGTGACATAGTATTCATAAAATACTATATAAAATAAAAATTTAGAAAACAGTGGAAAGAGTTGAAAAATATGATAAAACGAGTTAAAGAATTAGATTCGAATGCTTTGATAGCATCAAAAGATTTCAGAGAATATGTTGAAAAACAAGAGACTGAGATTAATAGAGGTATAAGTTCACTTTGCATACTATCTATACTTATGCCAGCAGGTAAGGAAGGTTTACATGGCTATAAAATCTTGAAAGATTTAACAGAACAAACAAATGAAATGTTAGTTATTGAAGAAGGTACACTTTATCCAATATTGAGAAAATTAGAACATGATACGATAATAACTTCTAGAAGAGAGGATTCAGGAAGACGGAGAAAGTTTTACAGCGTTACAGAATACGGAAAAAAAATTTTTAATCACCTTGCGGGATTCTATAGCAAATTGACGGAAGCTATTGCACCACTATTTGATGTTAAAGTAAACTTAAGATCAGAAAAATATTTATTTTGTCCTATGTGTGCTAACAAAATCGAGCTTACAAATTTGGAGCTTCGTTTTTGTGATGTTTGTGGGCATAATATAGAAAAAGAATTAAAAGAGAGAGGTTTAAGAAATGAGTGAAAAAGAAATAGCAAATATAATAAAAGAATATTTGAAAGAAGTAAAATCTAAACTACCTGATTGGCTAAAAGATAAAAAAGAGCATAAGGAAATCTTGGCTGAACTTGAAGAACATATATGGAATAAGGCAGAAGAATTATCAGGAATGGGTCAAGCAACAATAGAATCTGTTCAAATAGCAATTACTCATATGGGAACACCAGAGAGTATAGCAAAAGAATACAAACGTCGAGGGACTCCAAAAGTATATATCTCCGAAGAAATGTGGCCAGTTTATTTGAAAGTATTAGGAATTGTATTTGCGGTAATCATCGGGATTTCAATTTTTTCACAGGTGATAGATTTCATTTTTGGGAATATAGATATTGGGGAATTCATCGGAAACATGATTCAAGGAATTCAAATTGGTTGTATTTCAGCTTTCGCTATAATAACCATAATCTTTGTTGTACTTTCAATGGAGGGCTATTTTCCTGAAGATTTTAAATCTAAAAAAATACGTGAGAAGGAAAAACAACGCCTTGAGACTGCTAGGGAAAAAGGAATTCCACTTACAGAAATAGAGAAAAGGCCTTTAAAACCCTATATAAAACCTGTAGGAGAAATTATAGGTGGAGCATTTGCAATTGTGATAGGAATATTGTTTCTTATACAACCTATTCCAGCCATAATAAGTCTGATTGACTCAGAATTCCTATTATATCTTCAATTCGCTGGATTATTCATTTTAACCGAAGGAATCTTAGATTTATCGCGAGGACTAATAGGAAATAGGCAAATGATTGCTCATCAAATTATTCATAGTATAACAATTGCTGTAAAACTAGCCTCTATATCAGTAGTAATTTTGATGATGGATCGCCCAGAAATATTCCCAATAATAATTCTTGAAGAGCCTGGGGAAGCACTAATAAATATTGGAATTGCACCTGAATATTACAACGTTTTTAGAGGAATAGCGGGTTTGATAATTGCATTAGTAGCACTTAGTACAATAGAAGACTTCTATAAAATTTATAAAGCTGAAAGATACAAATCTAAGTATTAAAATAATTTTTTTTCTTTTTTTTTTTATTGAATACTACACTAAAAGTCAATTTAAATTATAACTAATGAACTCCTTATTTCTTCTATAAAGTAATCAATGGGGATTAAATTTATTAATGAATAAATGAAAGTATACTTTGGAAACCATAATAAAAAAGTTAATAAATATTAACTTTAAGGGTGATTTCTATGAAAAAAAAATATATAAACATATTGTTTATTTTAAATCTTTTTCTAATTGTTTCTATCTCTCTAGGTACAATAACACGGGCAGATTTGAAATTATCAACAGATGATAATATAAATGATTCTAAAGGAGATGTGATTGTCATAGATATTGCTGAGAAAAGTTGGAAACGTACTAGTTCTCATTCCGAGCTTGATGTTGATACAATGGTTCGTTCTGATCAAGATTTCACTATTGCATTCTATAACACAATAAGCACAAGTGAAAATTATACGTATATGTTTACAATATATACAACATTTCAAGGCACTGGCTCATATATGGTATCATTTGATGAAGAGGAAGATGGTTATCTTTGGGGTATGGAAGGTTTTTGGACTGATTCAGGATGGGGCTCCTATTTTGATGCCATAAGCGTTGGATCAATTAGTGGTAAAAATATTGAGATAGGTATTCCCAATGAAGCAGTCGCTATCCAGAGTTCTCATAATTGGTATTTTATCGCAACTTTTCCAGATTATGCAGAAAATAAAAGTTATGCGGATATTTGTCCTAATAGTCTTGAGTCTGAAATGCTTAAAGAGTTGTCTGGGCCATCAGGAGGTGGTGGAATTTCTGGGTATGATTTACCAATTTTGATAGGGATTACTGCTACCTTTTCTATCATATTTATTTACGTATATAAAAAACAACTGAAAAGCCGAATTTAATTAAATTTTAAATATTAATTTTTTTTTATTTTAATTTTTTAGAAAAGATCTTTTAATCAATTATAAATTCACTCATCTAACACAAAATTTAAAAAAATGGATTAGATATAAATTATATTAATGTAAAATATGTGTACTGCTCACATTCACTAAATGAGGTAAAATTATACACGATGGATAATCTGAACCAGTGAGTAATGTATTATTCGCGATATTATACTTCAAATAGCTATATGCTAATGGAACTCCAGTATTTGGGTTTGCTGCGAATCGTGGATAATTTGAACTGGAGATAGCTACTCTTATTTTATGACCTGGTGCAAAAACATAAGCAGTAGACCAGCAATCCACTAGTAATTCATACACGTCCTTCTGATTTCCAGACATAAACATTTCAGAAGTATAGTTATATCGCGATCTAACTGTTAATGAACCATCTGTAATTAACATTGAACGACCATCTGGATATACATCTGTCAATTTAACAGTAAAATCTGTATCCGTACAGTTTGAAGAAACAAATAAATTGCCCCAAATTCTTCCTACGACTTCAACTGCTTCCGATAATACAGGAGTTTCAAAAATTAATACATCAGATCTATTTTCGATTATTCTTTGATCCATTGGTCCCACAAGATCGAATGGTTGATTTTGACCTCCCCGATTTGGAACCGGATATCGAGGATCGTACAGAAACGAGAAATTTTTATTTATTGATGGAAGAGTACTATTAATTAAACCGCCTTCAGAAGTAAAATACCATTTATCATCTATATAATCTAGTGGCCAATCTTTTGCGTACCGCCAATAATTCCATTCAGTCGATGCTGTATCCACATCTCCCATCAAATAATATGCAACTCTAGCACCATCCCAATTAATAGGTTTACCTAAAAGAGCAGCATCAAAGACTTTTTGCTCCCATTTAAAAACTAAATTAAATCCTTTAGAATTTTTAGGGTAAATAAGTTCTGCCTGTTTAGTTGACCATAAATTAACATGAGTCCATGGTCCTATAACTAGTTTTTGATGGCCTTTTGCTAATTCAGTCCCATAATTATCATAACCTATATATCCATCGATCGTTCCTTGAAGAAAGTGGTCATACCACCCTCCAACATGAATTCCATAAACTGAAATATTTGAATAATGAGGTCCCTTTAATATTGATAAAGATGTAGAATTATAGAGGGTTTCATTTTTGGGATTAGAATATTTAAATATCGTATCTAACTGATATTCCCAATTTTCTGGACCTGTACTTTGTATCCACGTTTCTACCGAGGATTTATGGTAAGATCCTTGGTATATAGCATGATCAAATAATTCAGGTGTCCCAAACCATAATTGTTGTGCTACCAACCCTTCAGGAGCCATACCCGCATAAAAATATTGATTTATACAGAGAGCTGAAGCTCCAGCACTTGCTATTTTACCATTACACCAATTTTTATCTAATAACCAATTGATAGTATCTACTCCATCTTGA
The DNA here is from genome assembly GCA_016840085.1 of Promethearchaeota archaeon. GTDB lineage: Archaea > Asgardarchaeota > Lokiarchaeia > Sigyniarchaeales > SOKP01 > Loki-b32. Next base: position 75,182 of record JAEOTA010000043.1, on the reverse strand, counting down.
TAGGATTTAAGAAAAAGGAGGAATTTATCTCCTCCTTCGGAGTCATACGTTCCTCGCATATCCTGAAGTACTAGGTGATAATCCTGGGTAGAATAAAACATTCTATACATTCCCATTCCATTTTTGCCATAGGGAGTTCTTACTAAAATCACAGGTTTAGGAGCACCAAAAGAACCTGGAGCAAAATAGACATCTGTGGCTAATTTTACTCCATCTCTCATCTCTATCATATATGCTTTTTTAGAAGGGGGTGCAAAAGCTGCTGAAACTGAAATAATTGTCGTGGGTGTTGCAATTAATAAAAATAATGCGATAGTTTGTACAACTTTTGGAAATTTATTAAAGCGTCGTTTATCATATTTTTCAATTAACTTTCCAAGCGAGAGAGATGAATTTTTTAGACCATAATGAAAATAAGTAATTAGACTTATTCCTATTGCAGCAATTGCATAATAATTTAAGTTAATAAATAGGAACCAAATGATTCCAATTAAAGGTAAAAGAATATCAATTAATTTTGCAATAACATTTGTGTATTTGAGTCTGACTTGCTCTCCAATTTGTTTAAAATAATTGCTACTCACTAATAAAGAGTAGAATGAGATAAATATAGTAATAGGAAAATATATCATCCCAAATAGAATAATGGAAGCTTGCTTTACACCGAAATAAACTATCTCGTTTTTAGTGAATAACTTATTTCCTTCCTCTAATTTTTTATTATAGTCTTTACAGTAATTGAAATAGTAAGAAGTTATGTATATTCCTCTACAGACAATCAAAAGTAATAAGTTAATACAGAAAATTTGTTCTAAGTCAAGATATTTTAAATCATATAATTGGTAAAAAACCATTATAATCCAATTAATCATAAAGTTATATTTAGAATAACTTATTAATAAGACTATCTGTAATTTTTAAAGAACTAATTAGTATATTTTAAATGAGTAAAAATTTAAACCAAATTAGAGAAAACAACTATCGGAGATCATACGGTATTCATTTAACTTCAAAAGATATTTTCTTAAAATATATTTTCCCAGAAATTCAAGATAAATTATGGAGTTTTAAATGGATTGATTTATATGCAGGTGAGGGAAATTTAATTTTACCTATTTTAAATTCAATTTCACCTGAAAAACGAGTTCGATTTTTTGAAGATCATATTTATTTATCTGATATTCAATCAGAGATGATAAAAAAGTGTATTAATAATGCTGGAAAATTTGGAATACCTTATAAAGTGGCAGCTAATAATATAAAATTACGTGATAACTTAGAAAGTTTTCCTATCTTTTTGAAGAGCAGAAAATATCCTTTATATCATATTACAAATCCCCCTTATCTTTATTTAGGTTATATTAGAAAACATAAAGAAACACAGAAATATTTAAACTTATTCAAGGATAAAAATGAGGGATATCAAGATTTATATCAGATTGCTATGATAAATGATTTGAGAAATAATATTCAGAATTTAATTTATATTATTCCTTCAAATTTCATTTTTGGCGCATCTGTTTCGAATAAATTCCGCAAAGATTTCTTAAAGTTTTATAGAATTAATAAAATAATCGTATTTGAAACAAAGATATTTGAATATACAGGAACAAATATATGTATTGGGTTTTTTAAAAAGAAAGTATTACCAAAATATGAAAATGTAAAATTTGAAGGTATAAAAATCAAGAAACAAAATCAATTAATCAAAAAACATTATGTTTTAAAACCAGAATTTAAATTTCGTGCTGGTTCTGAATTTGATGAGTTTCTTAAGGAATATCATGCTAAGAGTCCCTTAAAGATAAATTACTATTTACTAAAAAAGGAAGTAATGAAGCATAAGGGAAATAATGAGATAAATGTTATTGATGCAAATGATTATCAAAATAATGAATATAAAAAATTAAATCTTCGAATAGATAATACTCTAAATCAAAAAGTAGAATCTAACATATTATATGTTCGAACTGTAGATACCGGCTCTTATAACGGTAGAGTTGGATTAGGGATTATTAAAGATGATTATAATGTAAAAGGAATTTATGTATCGGGAAACACCTATAGAACTCATCCAATTCAGATCTTTTTCGAACCTATGATTTCACCAAAAGATCAAAAGTTAATAAAAATTTATTTTAATTTTATGTTAGAAACTTATAGAAAGAAGCTAGATAGTGAATTTTTAACCACATATAAATACTCTGAAGCAATTTATACAAGAAAGTATTTAGGTCTTACACAAACAAGAAAATTAATTGAAACCATACCTTTTATCGAAATGAATTTAGAACATAAGAAAAAACTAAAGGAATTCGTAAAGGAAAAAAAAGTTGAAGAAATTTTGGAACTTTTAAAAGAGTATCAAAATTAGGGGATTTAAAACAAAATTTAATTAAATGCTTGCGAAAATAAAAGTAATCAAGCCTAGAAATGCCCCAGTTTTTAGTAATAAACTTATTTTAGAAAAACTCTCTTTTTTCAAATTGCTTTTAAAAGTTAAAATTACTGCATAAAGTACGACTATTATACCGAAAACCATTGAAATTGAATATAGAAATATATTTATTATATTAGTGAAAATCGGTAGAATAAAGAAAACTATAGCTAGAATTGCGAATATCATAGAAGTATAAGCAGATTTCTTTATACCTATCTGAATAGCCAATGTTTTCACTCCTTGCTTTTTATCTCCTTCAATATCTTCGCATCCTTTAATAATTTCGCGAGATAACAGAAGGAAAAAGCAAGTTAAAAAGAAATAATAAATATAAATAGGGATTTCAAAACCATTTAAAATAGCTCCATAAATTAAACCTATTGAAAAGGATATACTTACAATAATATTTCCAAAGAACCCACTTTTTTTACCCCATTTTGCGTATAACCATCCCATAAAACCAAAAATTGCTGCGATTATTACATTAAGAAAATTAAGACTAAGAATAAAGCTGTGTATAATTGATAAAACAAGTCCAATGCTTAATACAACTGCAAATAAATATTTAGCGTGCTTAAGTGTTATAGCGCCTCGTGGAATTGGTCTCTCTGGTCTATTTATTTTATCAATTTCAATATCATAAATATCATTTATAACCATTCCAGATCCAGCAATAAAGAAGTACGTTAAAATTCCGAATATGAAATTAATTATTAAATTTTCTACAGAAATGCCTGATCTTGTATTTAAAATGCCTATAATAACTGTTAAACTTCCCATTAAATCATTAATAGGGCGAAGTATTTCAATAGCATCTTTAAATTTCAACTGAGCATCAACTTAAATAGTTTTTCATTTTAATTTATAATTTTTCTTAACCGATTTACCAGAATCTTTAATTTTATCTATAATTTCTCTTAAAGAGTTTCCATTATCTTTAAGTATGTGATTTTCGATGAATGACCCTTGCACAATAATATCTGCACCTGCTTCTACAAACGCTCTCGCATCATCTTTATTTTCAACGCCTCCTCCTGCGATTATTGGAATATTTAGAACTTGTGAACTTGTTTTTATATGTTCTACTGGAATTCTTTCACTTCCAGAACCAGCTTCTAAATACACTATTTTAAATCCGATCATATCTGCTGCAAGGGCATATGCAGCTGTTAATTTAGGTTTATTTCTCGGAAGCAGTCTTGCATCTCCAATCCATCCAGCAGTAGCTCCTGGTTCTATTATTAAATAAGCCATTGATATGCATTCAAGATTAGTACTTTTTATTGTATATGAAGCAAGAGCTTGTTGACCAATAATAAAATAAGGATCAGATGAGTTTAATAAAGACATGAAAAAAATAGCATCAGCATGCTGAGAAATATTGCTAATACCTCCAGGAAATATAATTATCGGAACATCTACTTTTTCCTTTATTGCTAAGACTGTTTTATCTACAAACCCCTGATCAAAGACAGTACTCCCCCCAATTAAAATCGCATCAGTTCCGGCTTCTTCAGCATATTTAGCCATCCTAGCAGCTTTAATTGGTCCTTGTCTTAAGGGATCTGGATCTATTAAAGAAAAATGCAACGCACCTTCATTATTAATTTTATTAATTATATATTCATACGTAACTTGCTCAATATATTCATCAATTACTATATCGACCATTTATCTCACATCTTTATAATTTCTTATTTCTTTTTAGTATTAGAAATCATTCTTTTAATTTTATCATAAATTTTAATTACTTTATTTTTCCATTCTGAAAAATTTTCGATTTTAATGGGAAATTTATTATAGAGAGTAGAGATCTCTTTCATTCTAATTCTAAGATAATTCAAATCTAATAATAAATTGGGACGAGAAATACCCTTGAATGCTTTAATTGCCATATTTATTAAAGAAAGATCCAATTCTCCAGTTGATGATATTTGTAAAATTTCATCTCCGCTTAACAAATCACGTTCTAACCCAAAATTTAAATCATCATTAGAAAGAGACTGAAGAACGATTCTTAACAAATCTAAAGCAGCAAATTCAGATCCAAAACTAGTCATTATATTATAATTATAATTCCATAATTTGTTAATTGAATAATCACCACTTTCTGTAGCGCTTATAGCGGAATTTGCTGCGTAAAATCCGGCTCTCATAGAGGGATCAATCCCACCACCATGGAGAGGATTAACTTGACAACCAGCATCTCCAATAAATATGATTCTATTATCGGCGCATGACCACAATGGTCTTCTTACAGGAACTACACCCCCTCCCGTAGAGATTATGTGAAAATGTGAAGTTTTTATAAATTCATTAAATACATTATTTTGATATAATTTTTTGATTTTACCCCCATAATCCATGAAAGAGCCTATTCCAATATTTACAGAAGATTCATTCTTAGGAAAATACCAGATATAACCCCCCGGAGCCTTTTCTTGATCAAGAATAATTGAGATATATTCAGGATCTTGGACTTCTTGTTCATTTGGAGGAAATTTAACTATTTCTCGATAACATATTATACTATCTTCTTTTAAAATTTCCTTTTCAACTAAATTGCTTCTTATATTCTTTCTTAACGGTGAATAAAACCCACTCCCATCAATTAGTATATTACCTTTAAGATCAGTTCTTTCTCCATTTGCTAATTTAACCTTCAATCCATTAACTTCTCCATTTTTATACAATAAGTCTAATGCCATAGTATTATCTAAGAATTGCTCTACACCAGCATCAAGTGCTTCATTCAATAATCTCTGTCCAAATTCTAGTCTATTTACAATATATCCTGCTTGTTTGGGGTCTTTCAAAGAAATACATTTCTTAAGATTTGGTGAATAAAGTTTTGCTCCTTTTATGTGACATGATAATTCTTCGTTTTTTGGATGATTTATATGTAAAAAATCAAAAATTTCATTTCCTACAGCGTCACCGCATATTTTATCCCCAATTTGATCTCTTTGCTTTCTATCAATTAAACACACTTTTAAACCATTTTTAGCTGCAAATCTTGCAGCAGTTGTACCTCCAGTACCAGCCCCAACAACAATTACATCATAAGAATTTTGTGTATTTTCCATGACAGAGAGTTTGAAATCCTTATATTATATAATTAAATTTTACATTGAATAATAAAAATCATGAAGCTATAGTAAAGTTAATACATATATAATTAATGTGCTACCTATTGGAACAGTTAAATCATCACTCGTGCTTGGAGAAATTAGCTCAATTATGGTAGCAATTGCGCTAGTAATTAATGAATAAATTAGAATCGTAGGAAAAGATAAAGGTTCTTGAAAAGTTGGAATTAGTAAACCAAATAGAAAAAACGATAGAAAACATAATAAAAATGCGCTTACGAAGAATGTTGAGGATCCCTCAAGGGTTCTTTTTGAATTTGTCCAAGGTAGACTTAATCCTATTTTTCCCCAACGTTTTCCTATTACTGAAGCTAAAGTATCAGCAACTATCATTATTAAAACGCCTGCTATTGGAAAATAGAATTGGTCCGGGGCAAAAATAGCAAAAATAAGTACTAAAGAAGTAATTGAAAGGCAATAAAAAAAAGGACCTTGAAGAAAAGCTCTCTTCAAACCTTCTTCCTGTTCCTCAGAGATAGCATCGTATAAATCTTTTAGTTGTTTTACCTTAGACTCTTTTGAACTGAAAAATACTAACATTGTGAGAGATGCTGCTATAATTGTGGGCCAAAATGGCCAAAAAAAAAATGGGGAACTTAGTATTGCTAATCCTGCAGACATGTGTACAGCTTTTCGCGCAGCAAATTTAGAAATTTTTTCTTTTTTATATAATATTAGCGGGATAAAAATAGATAAAATAACGTATAAGTAAGTAATTCCGACAATTCCAAGGTCAGAGAGAATTCCATTCATTTTTGTATCAATTCTATTAAGTATTAAGCCAAAAAAGTATTCTTACTTTAAAGACTTTATTAACAAATAGGACTTTCCGAATCTTCCGAATATTTTTAGTAAGAAAACAAAAAATTTGTGAAGAGTGGGGGAAAGCAATACATTTTTTAAGGCTTGTTTGGTGGCAATGGAGGTACACTATTGTATTTCCACTCATCAATTAAGGGAGATGTCCACCAATGTTCTGGAATATTATTGTAAACACCATATTTTTCTAAGCCTTTAATGAAAGCATTAATATTTGACTCAGGTACTTGAATATGGTCTACTTGTGGATAGAAATAAGCACCAAAACCCCCTTCTCGAGTTCCTAAATTACGAATCATATGCCAAACTTCTCTTTCACATTCTTCTGGTGTTCCTTGCGTATAAATCGATTGAATATTTATGCATGCCCATATCATAATTTTTCTTCTGAATTGATTTAATTCAGGGTATCCTGTCATTCGGGGGCTATCAAGTTCAATTGCATCTAATCCCCATTCAATCAATAAAGGAATTATGGGATCGATCTTTCCACAGCAATGTAAATGAAATTCACAACCTAATTCATGCGCAGTTTCAATTAAAGGTCTATACACTGGTTCGTAGAATTCTTTAAATAACTTTGGGCTGAAAAAGGGCCCTCGTTGTTCACCCAGATCATCATAGATAACAAATCCATGGGGTTTAGCATCATATTTTACCCACATTTTTTCATAATTAACATAAATATGTATAAGATATTTTAAAAGCTTCCTTAGCTCATTTTTATTCTTGTAATGATCTACTAAAAACCTATTAAAACCTCGCATCTGACTGGCAATTTGAAATGGTCCAAGACCAAGAGAGCACATACGATATTTTTTTTTGGTTCTTGTTTTGCTTAATTGAACACTAAAAGAATATCGGCTTTCTTCATCGAAATTTGGAGTATATTTTTCAAAATATTCATCAAATGCGCTAAAATCTGTAAGTGAGGGTCTTCCCGGATGTCCCATTGTATTTATACCCCCCTTTATCCATATAGTTCCAAATTCATCAATTTCTTCTCTTGGTAAGTTTAGCCAATCTTTATATTTAGGATCTTTAGCCCATTCGGGTTTATCCCATTTCCATAATCCATATTTTATTAGGTATTCACTTCCATACGGAAATAAACCAATCTCATTTTCAGCATGCCCAGGTCTCCAGTTCTTACTTGGCCAAGCGGCAAGAACATAAACATCACTTCCACTACCAAATCTCCATATTGGAACCTTATCTGGACCTGTGAAATTAAGGGCTGATTTTACTCGTTCAATTGAATTTAAAGCATTCACCTATTTTTAGACCAAAATAGTTTCATTGAAAATACAATTAAAACTATTACAACTTAAAAATGATTCTTATGTTATAAATTAAAATTTATTATTTAGAATTAATATAAAAAAAAAAGGAAATTATTAAAAGAAGTAATTTATTCTAAGAATTCTGCACCTAGTTCCATAGCAAGCCCGAGCGTCTCTCCATATGCAATTGCATCCTGAAGATTTCCTTCTATAACAAGATCTCCCGACATATATGCACTAGTAGAATCAATCTCACCTGAACTCAATCCGGTCCAAGTTGCTCCAGCTGCTTTCATAGTAACAGTTGCGTCATCACTTACACCTTCACCATAATTAACTTCACCTTCACCAAAACTTACCCAATATTTATAATCTACATCAGTTACTTCCATTTGGACAACCATTTTATCCATATCTTCTAATTCTTCTTTTAATTCTTCATTTTCTGCAGCTAGTTGCTTAATAAATTCATACATTTTAAGAGCATCAGAAGGTTGGCCTGGACCTTTGCTCCTCATTTCTTTTAACTCATTTACTAAATTTTCGTCAACCATTTTTATATTCAACCCAATATCTTTTTTTAAAAATAAATACTAAGGTTATAGTTTGAAATGTCATTTTATTTTAAAGTTTTATTTTTTAATAATTATTCGAAAATAAAACAATTAAAATGAGAAATGGAGCTATTTGTCGGGGATCTCCAGACAAAACTAAATTCAAGAAAATTATGATAAATAAAAGAAATAGTAAGAAAATAACTTAATCCCTGCTTAAAAATGTCATCTTAGACAGCAGTTTTTAAATTTTTTTCCACTTCCACAGGGGCAAGGTGAATTACGATTAATTTTTTTTCTTTTTATTTGAAATGATCCATTAACTTCTTTATTATCTCTTAAATTTTTTGCCAGTATCTCAAATTGGGATAAATTATAAGTATAAAATTTTTTCCATCCTTTACATAAAACACTTAATTTTTTTAAGGATTTATAATCACCACTACGAAATTTCTGACAATCTCCATGACATAAATTAAGATATGAGCATTTATCGCAGTAGTCATTCCATAAAGATTTTTGTTTTCCAAATTTTTTATAAATAGGAGATATTAAGAAATCTCTCCAATCTCCTTTCATTATATTTCCTAATAATAGATTTTCTTGAACAAAAAAATCACAGGGATAAATGCTGCCATCATATTCAACCACAAAATATTGACAGCAATCACTTCCCATATAACAGACAGTATATTGTTTATTTACTAAATAATTTATTATAGAGTCAAATAATCGAATTGAGATCTGATTTATATCCTCTTTTATCCATTCATCAAAAAGTTCACATAAGAAATCACCCCATTCTTCACCTGTTATGGAAAAGTGTTTGAGATTACCGTTTTCATCAAATTCTACACAAGGAATGTATTGGTGGTAATTGAACCCATGATTTTTTAAATAAAGATAGATTTCTCTCGCTTTTTTTACAGTTTTATTATTAACTAAAATTAGAATATTGAAATCAACATGATATTTTTTTAATCGATCAATACCACGCATGACAAGTGAGTGAGTAGGTTTCTGACCTATTGTTTTTCTGTAATAATCATGGAGATATGCAGGTCCATCAAGACTTACACCAAGAAGAAACCGATATTCCGCAAAAAATTGTGCCATCTCATCTGTAATAAGAGTTCCATTAGTTTGAAGTCCGTTACTAATAACAGCTCCAGGGGGTGCATATTTTTTTTGAAGTTCTATAACTCTTTCCCAGAATTTTATCCCCAATAATGTAGGTTCACCACCTTGCCACCCAAAAGCGTATTGATTGTTTTGATCAGTCTTCATATAACTTTTAATCATGGCTTCTAATGTATTATCAGACATTCTTGGTTTTTTTTCTACATTATCTAGATGATCAATATAAAAACAATACTCACATCTAAGATTACAATCAGCTGAGACAGGTTTTATTAATAATGAAAAATTCATAATTTAGTTACCTTAAATAAACCTCCATCTTCCCAATAATGACAATGATCACTTACAAAATGAGAATAAACGCCGATATTTGACCCGCTTATTATCATAAGTTTGTAGAAAATCTCTATTAAGCATATTGAAAAAGAGGGATATTGCTTTCATCGTTTTCTCTTGAAATTTCCTATTGCTAAATTATAATTTTTAATGATATGTATATATTTTTATAAAGATTTAAAATTTTAAGTCAATTTAATAGATTAAGAATATTATTTGCTAGCTAATGAATTATGTTAAGAGTTGGAATAATCGGTTGCGGTGATATTGCAAACTTAAATGTATTAGGATATCTTCATTCGCAAGATACAGAACTTATTGCTGTTTCTGATATTGATATTAAGAATGCCAGAGAGAAATTAGAACGATGGGGCTTGAGAACCTTAAAAGTTTATCCAGATTATCGGAAAATGGTTGATAAGGAAGATTTAGATATAGTCGAAATTTTAACCCCTCATCATCTCCATGGACCAATGACAGAATATTGTGCTAAAGCAGGAGTTCAAGGAATTTCGGTTCAGAAACCAATGGCTCACACAATAACAGATTGCGAAAAAATGATAAATATATGCAAAGAAAAGAAAGTTAAATTAAAATTATTTGAAAATTTTCGCTTTTATCCTATTTACTTAAAAGCAAAAGAATTACTGGATAATGGGATTATTGGAGAATTATTAAATTTTAGAATTAATTCAATAATGGCTGGAGGCCCCAGTATGCCAAGAGATATTAAATCACTTGGATGGCGTCAGAATTTTGATATAACCGGTGGAGGTCCATGGGTTTACGATGATGGTATTCATAAATTTTCTATGGCTCTCTGGCTAATGGGCCAAAAGCAAGTTGAAAAAATATATAGCTGGATTGATTATTTTTCAGTAGTATATGATGGACCAAGTTACATATTTTGGAAATATCCAAGCAAATATCCTGATGATCCTCCTAAAGTTGGTACTATGGAAATTACATTAGCTCCAAATCTATATTACCCTAGTAACTACTATGTGTGTGATGAATTTATTGAAATATCTGGTACAAAAGGACTAGTGTGGATAAATCAATGTACATGCGGTGGTAATTTTGTATCAAATAGTCCCCAGTTCCCTCCAATTGTAGTGTGTAGCAATGGAGAAATAAACACATATGGAAATAACCTACCAAGAGATTGGAGATACTCTTTTATAAAGTCAACAGAACAGTTCATAGAAGTTATGAAGAGTGGCGGAGAACCTATTTATACTGGAGAACAAGGAAAAAATCTATCTATCTTTGCTAAGATGGCACACATCTCAGACCAGCAAAAAAGAACTGTTTTTTGGGAAGAAATTACTCCTGAAAATGAGAAAAATCGATCCTGTTTTGTTGAAGCACCTAAAGATGTTGATAGTGCAGGATTACATAAATTTTTCGCCAGAAAAAGAAAGGATTTAAGAAAAGGTATGAAACAAGGTTTGATTCATAAAGAATTGAAATATGATAAAGATTTATTATTAGATTAATTAAAATCGTCAAGAAATATATCTCTTCCTTCTTCAACAGATTTGATAGCAGCTAGATCAAATTTTAGAATATATCTTGCCTGATCGCCAGAAAGTAAAGGTTCATCATTATTTTTTATTGCATCTATAAAATGATTTGTTGCATTAATAAAGCTGTATTTCCAGTCTTTTTCAAAATCTGTGTATGTTTCTACTTTACCATCTCTTATAATAACAATAGGAGGAAAAACTTCTGATTCAGATATCTTATTTCCTATGGACGTGCCTTGGTTTATCTTCATTATACCACGACTAGCTATAATCTCAATAAATTCATCTACAGGATAGTATTTTGAATCTGAGAAATTCATTTCTGGCATTAAGGTAAATTCCATATTTCCATATTGAGGAACTACATGTTCTTTACTTTGTTTATATTTAAACATTACATAAGCTGGAGCGTCCAATCCTTGATAATTACCTGTCCATGAGAATACTTTTTCAATTTCTTCTTTGAAAAACCACCATGCCAAGGAAAAAGCATGCCATCCATTATCTAATAAAATCGGAGATCCTTTTTTTGCACCTCCTATCTTTTTTGGATCTTTTCTCCATTTCGTTGCGTTTTCTGGAATTTGCCAACCACCCTTAGTTCCCATAGCTGTTTTAATCCGAATTGATGATAGGTCTCCGATATAATCATCATCTAATAGTTCTTTTGCTCTCTTTATATGAGGCGCAAAAATAAAATTCTCATAAATCGAAAGTATTGAGTTGGTTTTTTTACAAGCTTTAATCATATCATCTGCTTCTTTTAACGTCGTAGCCATAGGTTTTTGAACCGAAATTCCCTTTATCTCTTTTTGAGCGGCATAAATAGTCGCTTCAGCATGAAGATAATGTGGTAAAAGTATCTCTACAATATCCAAATCTTCCTTATCTAACATTTCCTTATAATCAGAGTAAATGGGGATGTTCTTATCTAAATTGAATTTTTCAACTTTTTGTTTGGCTTTTTCAACAGTTCTATTGCATAAACAAGTGATTTTCACATCACTTCGTCTTAAATATCCTAATATATTAAGATCAAAGATAACTCCTGTGCCAATGATCCCTACTTTTAACATAAATTATTCAAACCCAGAATTATTAATTAAATTTATATAATTTCCTTTGGTAAAAATAGTTATCTAAAGAGGAATAAAAGGTAATACCTAGTGATTGATGAATTATATCAGTTTCTAACTTCTTTTTTTGAAACCAGCAAACTTAATCGCCTTCATGAAAATTATGGTGGTGGTAAAATCTTTTCCAATCCCAAAATTGGTGTTGCTAGCGGTGATGACCCAATTTTTCAGAAGTTTAAAGAAGTTGTAGGTTCAGAACATTTAACTCCTCTTGAATTATGGTTAGGAGAAGGTCAAGATTATTTAAAAGCTTCAGATCTACGTGTTATTTCAATCGTATTCCCTTTTGTTGATAAAATTCGAAAAGAAAGTAGAAATGTAAAAGAATTATTACGAGTAATACTTCCTGCAGAAATTTATTCTGTGGGAAGGAACTATGCTAATGCTTTTAAGAAGGAAACATGTAGAAAGATTATTGATTTTTTTAAGAAAAAAAGTTATGGAGCTGTAGCTGGAATGTTAAGTGATTCATTTACAATAATTGCTAAGGGAAGATTTTACTCAACTTGGTCAGAACGTCATATAGCATTTGCAACTGGTTTAGGAACATTTAGTTTACATGAGGGCTTGATTACTGAGGTTGGGTGTAATATTAGATTAACTTCTGTTGTAACTGATGCACCTCTCAAAATTACACCAAGAAAGAGTGATAACCCATATGGAAATTGTTTATATTATTCAAATGGTACTTGTAAAATGTGTGTGGAAAAATGTCCCGCTAAAGCTATAACAGAAAAAGGACATGATAAAGTTAAATGTTATGAATATGGTCGAAAAGTAGCAAGAAAAGTAGTTGCAAGAATTGGTACAATTTTAAAACCTCATATCCGTCGGGTTGATGGTAAATTGAGACCTGCTACTTTTCCTGTCGGATGTGCATTTTGTCAATTTGGAGTTCCTTGCATGGATAAAAATCCTACATCAGAATTGTGATCCCTATAGGTATAAATTTATTTTATGTTGATTAACTGTGTTTAAACAGGCAATTGTGAGAAAACCAGCAAAAAATTTTCAAAAGGGTATAACTTCTTCAAATTTAGGAAAGCCTGATTATGACAAGGCTGTTTTTCAGCATTTATCATATATGATTGCTTTGAAAAAATGTGGACTTAAAATTATTCAATTGGATGCAAATGATAGTTATCCCGATTCCACGTTTGTTGAAGATACAGCCGTTGTTAATGAGGAAGTAGCAATAATTGCAAATTTAGGTGTTATAAGTAGAAAAGGTGAAGAGATAGAAATAAAGGGGGTTTTAGGGAGGTTTTATGATAATATTGCGTGTATTACAAATCCTGGAACATTAGAAGGCGGAGATATCTTGAGAGTAGATAATAAATATTATATTGGAGTTTCTAAGCGAACAAATAAGGAAGGGGTAAGACAATTAATAGAGATTTTAGAACACTATAGTTATTCATGTGTAACTGTTCCATTAAGTAATATTCTTCATCTTAAAACAGGAGTATCTTATATCGGAGATAATAATTTAATTGTATCAGGTGAATTCATTAATAATCCAATCTTTAAGGAGTATAATTTAATTGAAGTTACTAAAGATGAAAGTTATGCTGCAAATAGCATAAGGATTAACAATTATGTTCTTATCCCGAAGGGATTTAAAAAGCTAAAAAAATCGATATTAAATTATGGATATGATATACTTGAAATCGATATATCAGAATTTAGAAAAATGGATGGAGGTCTTTCTTGCTTATCAATTAGATTCTAAGATTTTAAAACTTGTATTGGAATCTTAAAATTTCTTTTTATTCATTAATTTTATATAATCTCTATTTGTAGAATAATTAATCATGTCAATTCAGAAAGAAGAATTGGATCCTATAAAAGCTTATGAAAGAGCTTTATATCGGGCTTGCGGATTTTCATATGAGGATTTACAAAAACCTAAGATTGCTATTGTGAATTCATGGAATGAGATTAATCCAGGACATATTCATTTAAAAAAATTAGCTAATATCGTTAAAGCAGAAATTAGAAATAGGGGAGGAACACCTATGGAATTTAACACAATTGCGATATGCGATGGGATTGCTAATTCGGGAAATTTCTCTAAATATGTTTTACCATCTCGAGAGATCATTGCATCATCGATCGAAAGTACAATAAAAGCTTACAATTTTGATGGTATGGTTATGCTGTGCTCTTGTGATAAGATAATACCTGGTATGCTTTTAGCAGCTGCAAGGTGTAATATCGCAACAATCTTCCTTACAGGAGGAATTATGGAGCCAAAGCATTTTAAAGATGGTCCATTAAAAGGAAGAACTTATGTTGCAAGTGACATTAAAGAAGCAATTGGAGAATATAAAGCTGGAAAAATAAGTAAAGAGGATTTTTTTCTAATTGAATCTCAAACATGTTGTTCTCCTGGAGCTTGTAATATGATGGGTACTGCAAACACAATGGCTTGTATTGTTGAGGCAATGGGACTTTCTTTACCAAAGTGTGCTACAATGAGCGCTATTGGTACTGAAAGAGAAGGACTATGCAAACAAACTGGTCAAATAATAATGAATTTGGTTAAAAACAACGTGAGAGCATTGGATATTATTACACATAATTCAATTGAAAATTCTATCAAAGTAGCTTTATCCTTTGGCGGCTCTACAAATATGATATTACATATGTGTGCTTTATCTCATGAGATTGGGGGATCCTTAAATCATTTTAATTTTGACAATCTCAGCAAATCTGTTCCATTATTAGCAAAATTCAAACCAGCTTCAGAATATAACTTAACTGAATTTCACGAAGCTGGAGGTGTTGGTGTTCTAATGAAAAAATTATCTCGTATTTTAGATTTATCTACTAAAACTGTTTTAGGTTTAACATTGAAAGATTACTTAAACTCTATTGAATTTAAAGATTATCAAATAATTCGTAATTTTGAAGATCCCATAGCGAAAGAAGGAGCAATTGCTATTTTGACGGGGAATTTAGCACCTGAGGGCGCAATTATAAAACAGAGTGCTGTAAGTTCAAAAATGAGATATCATAAAGGTTCTGCTAAAGTGTTTGAGAGTGAAGAGGATATTAAAGATGCTTTAATTCAAGGTTTTATAAAGGAAGGAGATGTTTTGGTAATAAGATATGAAGGTCCAAAAGGATCACCTGGAATGAGAGAATTATCACTTCCCGCAGCAATTTTAATGGGTATGGGACTAGGGGATTCAGTAGCGATGATAACTGATGGAAGATATTCCGGAGCTACAAGAGGGCCCTGCATTGGACATGTGTGTCCTGAAGCATTTGAAGGAGGTCCTATTGCTATTGTTGAAGATGGAGATGATATAGAAATTGATATTGATAATCGTAAATTGAATCTATTAGTCACAAAAGAAGAAATAGAAAAAAGATTAACTGAATGGAAAAAACCAGAACCAAAGATTAAAACAGGTTATTTAAATCTTTATAGGAAAAGTGTAGCTTCTGCAAAAGTGGGCGCTTATTTAAATTAAATTAAGCAAAATAATGCATTATGATCGATGAGAACCATATTTTAGAAAATCTTGAGGAATTTTCTTTTCCAAGATTATCAGGTACATATTTAGAGAGAAATAGTTTCAATCTTGCCAAGAAAAAGATAGAAGGTTTAAATCTTACTCCAACCATTCAAGAATTCTCTTTTAGTATATTCTATTCAAGAATTTATCCAAAAATATCCTTAACTCTATTATTTTGGCTTCATTTAATTCTATTTTCAAACATCCAAATTATCTTTACTTATACAAATATCTTTCTAGTTTTTTTCTTGCTTTTTATTCTAATTATAATTACAAGGAATCCAGAAGAGATTAAATTAGGAAGAAAATTACATTCTCAAAATATTTTTGTAACCATACCTTCAAAATCTGGGCAGAAAAACATAAATTATGAAGAAAAAAATGGAGGAACAGATTGGAATAAAAATATTCTTCTTTTTTCGCATTTAGACTCAAAAGGACAATTATTATCTGTGAAATTTCGTATTTTATTTTATTATTTATGGATTTTTAGCTTCATTGTTGGTTTATTTATTAATATCATAAATTCATACTACCTTCTAAACTCAATTTTGATACTTCAGATTGTTGGTATTTTGGTTTTAAGTATTAACGGATTAGCCACATTATTTATCGTTTTAAATACAACGAATAATAAATCTAAAGGAGCAATAGATAATGCGTCTGGAATATCAATTGTTATGGAATTGCTAAATTACTATTCAAATCCGAATAATAGACTAAAAAATATTAATTTATGGTTTGTATTCACAGGAGCAGAAGAATCTGGAACAATGGGAGTTAGGAATTTTTACAAAAATATTAAGGATTTTGATAGAGAAAGGACGTTTACTATCAATTTTGATTCAATTGCAAAGAAGGTTATCTTATATAATCATGGTCTCATTAATAATAATAATTTTAAATCAATGAATTTTATTTTAGAAAATAGGGATCTGATGAGCTTAGAAAATGCAAAGAGAATTTATATAGGGACATATAGTGATGGATTATTTCTAATGAGTAAGAAGTTCCATGGACTTGGCAATGGAGATAAAACTTCGTATAATTATATACATTCCATCAATGATAATATTGATAAAATAGATCCGTTAGTTTTAAAAAAAATCTGTCAATTTTATACAATTTTATTAGCTGAAATTGATTCCTGAATAGTTAAAATAATTTAAAAGTGTTGATTAGTAATCGAATTCAATAATAAAAATTTGGGAATAGTTATAACACCTCCTAAAACAGCAGAATACATTATTTCTAGATTAGGACTAATTAAAGAAGGGCAAAAAATTTTGGATCCCTGCGTAGGTCCAGGTATTTTTGTAAAAAAATTACTAGAATGTGGAATTGATAAGAATCAAATAATTACTTATGATATAAATCCTAGCTTTAAACACGATATAGAAATGTTAGGTGTTTCTTTTAAATTACAGGACACGCTCTTATCTTTATATCCAGATTCTTATAACGAATTTGATTTTATTGTTGGAAATCCTCCTTATTTAAATAAAGCTAGTTCCTATGTAAGAAAAAATAGATTAAAATTAAGAAGTATTTATGGCAAAATTAATGCTCATGAAACTTACGCGATGTTCATCGTAAATAGCATCTGGAGATTGAAAGAGGGAGGTAGATTAGGTTTTATCACTAGCGATTCATTTTTAACGCTGAGTACCCATAGAAAATTAAGGAAATTCATTCTTAGAAATTGTATAATCAATGAGATTCTTTTAGCACCAAAGAACTTATTCTCAAAACAAAAAGTTAGTACAAATCCAGTAATTATTATCTTAACAAAATTTTCAGGTCAAAAAAATAAGAATATCAGAGAAAATAATGTAATAAAGGTTATAACCAGGATTAACAGTGAAGATGATTATCCAGCTCATAAGATTGTTAATAAAATTAAGCAACTAAAGTATAATTCCTTACCTTTTAATATATTTTATATTGATGTTGAAGAACAAGTGATCAAACTATTTGAAGAAGCACCAAGATTAGAGGATTATATACAAGGGTTTATCGGAATGCATACACACGATAATAAAAAATATATAGCAGCTGTTAAGGGTACTAAATTAGCTGAGATATTTAACAAAAGAAATACTAATATATCAGATTTAAACAGAAAGTATAAAATTATTAAAAGAGAGGATTTAGAATCAGAAGAATGGATACCATATTTGAAGCAAGGGGGAGCAGATCAATATTATAGACCAATAATGGAAGCACTGGATTGGAATAAGAATTCAAGAAAAAATTACGATATTCCTAAAAACGTCCCATTTGAAAAGGAGGGAATAGTTATTAGTGGCGTAAGTTCAAAATTAGCAGCACGATATATGCCAAAAGGATGTTTCTGGGATTCTAATAAAGCAATCGGTTTTATAGTTAAAAATAAATCAATTTCAATTCTTTTTATGTTAGGATTGTTGAATAGCTCTTTATATAATTACCTTGCTAAAGGAATTATTAATAATACGAATAGTATTCAAATCACAGGGATTCAAGCTTTGCCTTTTATTCTACCTAATATTGAAACAAAAATTAAAGTTGAAAAATTAGTCAATGAGATTATTAAAGGAAAACGAACCAACCAAAATTATGATTACATAGATTTTCAAAAAGAAATTGATGATTTGATTTATACCCTATATTCAAATAGATTTAATTTTCCTTCGAATCTAAAAAAAAAATTAGATGGAACATACTCTATTTATAAAAATAAACCAATTAATATACTTAATTAAAAAACTTGAACATGACCTAAAATGAAAAATTTAGAAAGATTATTTGAAATTAGACAAAAAGGTGTTGAAGCTGCTAGTATTGAAGATATTCCTATTGTATTTCAAGTAATCTGTGATTTTATCAATACAAATCCAGAAGCTCAGAAACTTATTGAAGGTTATAAACTAACTTTGCAAGTGAAAATTGAAGATGCTGAACCTTATCACCTTGTCATAGAAAATAAAAATGCTAAATTTAACGAGGGAAGTTTAAAATCCCCTGATTTTATTATAATCTCAGATCTAAGGACTATTTCTAAATTATTACTTGGTCATTTGGATCCGTTAGAAGCCTATTTCTCAGAACTCTTTACAATTAAAGGTGATTTATCTAAGGTTGTTTTATTTGTTGAAATCTTAGAATTAGCTTTTAAATTATTAGATATTATAGATAATCGAGAGGAAAGAATTTTAATTGATGCAAGTTCAATGAAAAGTCTTATAAATGTGTATTTTAAAGGATCGTCCGTTGAACCCTCCCAAGTACCTCTTTTCTTGGAAGTCTTAACTGCTTTTGTCAATAATAATCCTGAAGCTAAAGAAGTAATTTCAGAAGAAGATTTAATAATTCAAATGAAAATTACTGACCTTGATAATTATTTAATCCGCATTGTTGACAATAGAATGGAATGGACTAAAAAAACAGTTCCCAATCCTAATTTAATATTAGAAATGAGTCTTGAAACTTCTACAGAAGTATTACTTAATGGTGATCCTGTATCTGCTTTCATGGCAGGAAAAATAATTATACAGGGAGATATCGCCAAAGCTTTAGTTCTTCAAAGTTTAATTGATGTCTTTTTAGATTTTATAAACGTATAATGGTATAGAATTAAAAACACTCTTTTAGAAATTGAATTTTAAAAAAATTCCAGTTATTCTGGATACTGATATAGGTATAGATATCGATGATACATGGGCTCTTGGTTTATTATTGAAATGTTCAGAACTAGATGTTAAATTAATAACAACAGTTGCCCAAGATACTCATATTAAGGCTAAGTTAGTTGCTAAATTTCTTGAACGTGCAAATCGCACTGACATTCCCATAGGAATTGGACCTCAAAGCAATAGTAATAAAGGATTATTATATAATTGGGTAAAGGACTATGATTTATCAAACTATCCCGGAATTATTTACGAAAATGGGATTGAAGCACTTTGTTCTACGATAATAGAATCTTATAACCCTATAACACTCATTGCTATTGGACCATTAGGAAATATCGCAGAAGCAATTGAATTTAACAGTAAAATTACTGAGAATGCGTTTTTTATAGGAATGCAGGGTAGTATTTTTATTGGATATAAAGAAAATCCTACACCTACGGCAGAATACAATGTCTTTAGCGATGTCATTGCTTGTAGAAAGGTTTTTCAAGCTCCTTGGGAAAAAACAATAACACCTTTAGATACATGTGGAAATATCGTATTATCGGGTGAAAATTATAAGCAATTCATGAAATGTAATAATCCCGTTGTAGATGCAATAAAAGAATGTTTTGAATTATGGGTTGAAAAAACAGGACTTGGGAGTTTAATAAGTAAAGAACAAAAAACCTCAATTTTATTTGACACAGTTGCAATATATCTTGCTTTTTCTGAAGAATTGCTTAATATAGATGATTTGAAATTAGAAGTTACTGAAACTGGTTTTACTAAAATAAGTAAAAAGGGAAATAATATAAGATGTGCAAGAAGTTGGAAAGATCTCCAAGCTTTTAAAAATTTTATAGTCAATCGTTTAACTAGTTAAAAAAGATACAAAATATACTAAGCATATTAATTAAGATATCAAATATTAGAAATAAAACCAGAAGTAAAATTAAAAAGTGAAAAAATTTAGTATATTTTTTATAGACAAATTAAATTAATTAATATTAAAATTAATTGATAAGAATGCCAATTGTTCATGTAAATGTTTGGAAAGGTTTCGGGGAAGAAAGAGTGAAAACGTTAATTGAAAACATTACTAAAGTATTCATAGATTTGAATGTCCCTCAGCAAGCAGTAGAAGTAATTGTCCATGAAATTCCAAGGACTCATTGGGGAATCGGAGGAGAACCCGCTTCTGAAAAATTCAAGAACCAGTATTTGACAGAAGAATTATAAGAAGCAAATAAAAAAAATTATAACTTTTCTTCTTTAATTTCCTCTTCGTATTTTTTTCTTCGCTCTACTAGATAAGTTGGAATGGGTACATCCCACCAGCCAACAGCAGGTGAACCAGTATAAGGAAAATTCCTTTGAACTTCAAGTTCTATGACTGCTGGTTTTCCTGACTCAGCAGCTCTTTTTAAGCTTGGAAGAATCTCTTCTTTTTTCGAAATTCTCTCAGAATAACAACCAAAACCTTCAGCGATTTTTGCAAAATCAGGTGAATAAGGATTCCCTTCTTTATCATAAAATGCGGTACCATATCCTCGATCTTCTCCAAATGCTGATTGCTGAAGGTCTTTAATAGCAATCCATCCGTAGTTATTGATTACTATAAAGAAAATATTTGTTAACCCTAATTGTACAGCAACTGAAAGCTCAGAAATGGTCATCATAAAATCTCCATCCCCTACTAAAGCAACAACTTGCCTATCTGGCTTTCCTATATCAATTGAACCCAATTTGGCTCCTATCGCAGCAGGAACGCTATATCCCATAGTAGAAAAACCGCCCGCCGTTAAACAGGTTTTTGGTTCATAGAATTCAAGTTCCTGAATCATTTGTGCTTGAACATTACCAGAACTAGTAATTATCACCGCATCCCTATCGAAAAATTTCCTTATTTCTTTTAATACTGTTGAAATCATTACTGGAACTTTCGTATTATCTCTATGTTTATCAAGGAATTCAAACCATTTCTTCTTTTCTTCTTGAATTTCCTTGAAATATTCAGCATTTTTATAGTCTTTTGAATATTCACCCAATTCCTCAATAATTTGTTGAAGGCATGCTTTAGCGTCTCCAATAATGCCAACTTCGACAGGATAATTCTTACCTATTTCATGTGGATCGATATCAATTTGAATGAGTTTTGTTGGCGGAATGGAAAAACTTACACCATCTTTATAAGAACTTGCTGTTTGATCAGCAAACCTACAGCCAATAGCAATAATAATATCAGCAGTAGAAGTCATCTTCAAACCTATAGTAGTGCCTTTGCTTCCAGTACTCCAACAGAAAAGAGGGTGATCATTTGGAAAGGCATCTTTTCCCATCATTGTGACAACTACCCCGGCACCTAGTTTTTCGGCTAAATTCTTGACTTCTTCAAAAGCTTCAGATATAACAACACCTCCTCCTAAAAGTAAAAGAGGTCTTTTAGAATTTTTTAATAACCCTGCAACTTTTTGAATTAATTCAGGATCGCCCAAAATTCGTCCAGATGCTCTTCTTTCAAAGGGTTCTGGTATTTCGATGTCAATACCATCTGCTTGCACATTCATGGGAAGATCGATATGTACTGATCCACGTCGCCCTGTCGTCATTTGATTAAATGCTCTCTGTAATATTGAGGGTAATTGAGAAACTTCACTAACTTGCCAACTACGTTTTACTATTGGTTCTAGCACCCTTAACATATCAGAATCTCTTTTTCTTTCAATTTCTTGAAGAACTCCTTTCCCACGCATATGTGTGTGAGTAGTCCCAGTCAAGCATAGAACAGGGAAGCTATCTACGTAAGCATCTGCCAATCCTATTGCTGTATTCATTGCACCTGGTCCAATTGAAGTAAATACAACAAGAGGTTTTCCTGTAATTCTATAATATCCTACTGCAAGATGTACACCTGCCATTTCTTGTTTAGGTTGAATTAATTGCAATTTATCCTTATTTCTGTAAAAAGCATCAGTTAATGCTAGATTTCCATGTCCTGGAATACCAATGACATATTTTACACCTTCTTTAATTAGGTATTTGGCGATTATTTCACCGCCAGTATATTTAACCATATTAATCAATTACTTTGCTATTTATTTTAAGGAAATTATTAGATACTTATGAGAGAATAAATTAAAACTTTAATTTTTATTTCTCAAGATAATATTGAGATTTATTAGTTAAATTTTTTTTAAAATTCACTATGCCCCCTCTTTTTATAAGGTAAATATCAAGATTTAAACTTATATGGAATATTCAAGTATATTATTCTACGAAGCTGAGAGATAACGTGCCATCTACTTTAGAAAAGATTCGAGTATTAGGAGAAAATTCTAAATATGATATTTGTGCCAGTACTGCTTCCAGTCGTACCGATAAATATCCAAAACTTTTTGGAGATTCAAAGAAATGGATTGGAGCTACAGCAAGTGCTGGGATTTGCCATAGCTATACTCCTGATGGTCGATGTATGAGTCTTTTTAAAACTCTGTATACTAATAAATGTATCTACAATTGTAAATATTGTTTTTCTCATAGTTGTAAGAAGAAGATGAGCTTTACACCAGAAGAATATGCTCGCACATTTATGAAACTTTACTCGATGAATGTTGTTGAAGGGTTATTTATTTCATCAGGGGTATGCGGCAGTGCTGATAGAACAACTGAAGAAATGTTGGAAGCGGTTAAACTCCTTCGATTCAAATATAACTTTCAAGGATATGTGCATTTTAAATGCCTACCTGGAGTAAGTCAGTATCTCCTTAAAGAAGCGATATCTCTTTCCGATAGAATATCAATTAATACAGAAGCCTCAACTAAAGATCATCTCGCGGAAATTGCAGATCAGAAAGATTTTAATAATGATATTATAACAAGACAGCGCTGGTTAAAACAGATTCGTATTAGACATAATGAGGAAACCCTTAAGGTCATAAGAGATTTGAAAAAAGACTGTCAACTGAAATTTCAAGAAAGAATGATTAAGGATCGACGAGCAGATGGTTACAAAAAATTTCGATGGGATAGTGCACCAATTCTTAATAGTGGTCAAACAACCCAGTTTGTCGTAGGAGCTGCAGAAAATGAAAGCGATTATGAACTACTTAAAAGGATCGACTGGGGATATCGGGAAATTGATCTAAGGCGTGCTTATTTTTCTTCTTTCATCCCAATCGAGGGCACTCCATTAGCAGGTAAGCAAGCAACCTCACTAGCAAGAGAACATCAGTTATATCAAAGTGATTGGTTATTACGTATATATCATTTTAAATTAAAAGATTTAAAAGAAGTTTTAACAGAGGATGATAACTTACCTGAAGGAGATCCAAAAGTCCACTTAGCAAGATACTATTTTAAAGATCATAATCTTGTAGATCCTAATAATGCATCTTACCAAGAGTTGATACGAGTTCCAGGGATAGGTCCCATTTCAGCTAAACGGATAATAAATTTAAGAACTCAAAAATTCATATTTAAACGTCGAGAAGACTTAAAATCTATTGGTGTGGTACTAAAAAGAGCAGATCCTTTTCTCAAAATTAATGGTCGGACTCAAACAACCCTATGCAAGTTTTTGAATTCTGATAATAATAAAATTCTTTATGAGGAGATTCAATGAAGAAGAGGGGAACTTGCCAAGATCCTTTAAAAGTCATTGGTCGTGCGAAAGGATATACACGAAAGGAATTTATAGAAAATCTCCCACGTCATTCTAAATATTCACCCAATTATATAAATCAGATAAACAAATTATCAGACGTAATCCTACGCAATTCAGGTACTCCAATAGCTAAGAAATTCATCCAAATGATGCGAGAAGTATTTACTGAAGCTTATCGAGCAAAGCAATTTACACGAACAGAAATAAATAATCGTGGTGTTTTATTTGGGTTGGCATTACTTAAACATCGAGTAATGGATCTTGTCTTAAATTATTTTCACGAACGATGGCCTCAATGTGTAGTCTGCTTATACAATGAGCATATTCATAAAACGAGTATAATTAATGAGGCAGGAACTATTCAGGAGTTTATATTACCTCTCAATGAAGTTGTGGATGAGATAAGTAAGAAACGCCCAATTATACCATATTTTGATGACATCCAATTTTCTGGTGAGGAAATTTTCGAAACGCTTTATGAATCTCAAAATATTATTGAGCGTGAAAATCCACGTTTCTTTAAAAGTATCATCCCTGACAAGTGTTATGAATTACCTGGAATGAGAAATGGGATAGAAAAACGTTATGTAGAAAAACGTAATTTAACTCGAAATAAAAAGATCAATGATTATCTTTAATATCATAGTATTTTCGCGAATGTTTTTTAAGTGTTAATCAGAATTTATAAATAAGAGTTAATAGAGTTTCTGCAGATTTGTTATGAAAGATAAATCCATTATCAAATAATATCTTATAAAATCAAACCTTAAATGAAATAAACTTTTTTTCTAACATAGAATTATTTTAACCAAACAGGAGCAATAATAAGATAAAGAAAAAATGCGAAAAATTATCTCATTTTCAGGAAAGGGCGGGGTTGGAAAATCTACGCTCCTCGTCTTAATGCTCAAATATCTTCTTGAAAAATATAAAAAAATAAACATCCTCATAATTGATGCCGATCCCGACGCAAATATTGCAGATCTTATCGGAAAAGAAATCCATTTTAAGGAAACAATCGGGGGAAAAATGGCTGAGTTTAAACATAAAATCCAAAAAAGGCAAATACCTCTTGATGTATCTAAGGATCAAATCGTCGAATCCGAGGTTTTTGATGCCCTAATTGAAATGGATGCTTTTGATCTTTTAGAGATGGGTCGAGGAGAAGGAGAGGGATGCTATTGTAGCATTAATAATTATTTGAAACGTATCATTGACGTATTAGCGAAAAACTATGAGATTGTGCTCATTGATGCTCCCGCGGGGCTAGAATTTTTTTCCCGAAAAACTGGTCGCAATGTTACTGATTTAGTAATTGTAAGTGATCCATCTAAAATGGGCATCCATACCATGACACGCATATTAGAAGTATCAGAGGAAGTTGATCTACGGTTTGAAAATATCTGGATACTCGGAAATCGCTTTCCAGACAATTTACATGACATTTTGGAAAAGGATGTCGCTAGTATTAAGAAAAATTATGTAAAACTCCTTGGGTTTATATCAAACAGCGAAGAAATCAGTAAAATGAATTTAATTGGAGAAAATCTTTTACAACTCCCAAAAGATAGTGAAGCATATCAAACAGCTAAAGAATTATATGCTAAAATAGTATAGAAAATAGTTTATTTATTTTAAACTAGAATTTTGTCTCTTAAATTTACTCCAATCATACTTAGGAATTTTTTTTAGTACATTCCCAGTTAATTTCGCATATTCTTCTATAATATGTTCCTGAAATTCATCATAATCAAACCAATAGGGAACTACAATTAAATTAATGTCCTTTTCCTTACATAGTGTCGCTTTGAACAGATCCCGCTCCTGTTGTTTCACAAAATCTTGATACTTCTTATGATATTTTGGATACATTTTATAATGTTGCGGACCGTTAAACTCGAATGCTAATTTTAATCTTTTGTTATAGCCATCAAGGTGCATCTTTCCTCCACTAAAAGGGTTAACAAGCCATTCTGGATGCCCTTTTTGAAATTTTGCCTTAAAAATATGTTCAAAGAACCCTCGACACACTTCTTCGCTTTCTCCTTCAGTACAACTTGGACACCACTGCGGTCGACTAACGTGGGTTATATCCATCTCAAAAACCTCATGACATTTTCCGCATTGCCACATAAATTTATGATGGCTGGGAGTTTGAACTTTTTGATATTCTTCTTTACTCGCAAAGAATACACCCGCATACCCTGTTTTCATAATCCCGACTTTTTCTGCCAATTTTACTATTTCATGATATGGCGTCCTTAATGTGCGTGAAAGATGAGTATATTGACATTCTCTACACCATGACCCCCGCTTTATGTTATTTGCACTTGATTCCCACCTATGTCCGCACTTCCCGCACTCCCATTGATATTTACTTCTATCTGGATATGTTTGCTGTTCATATTCCCTTTTACTCATTAAAAATTTACCCGCTACTCCTGTCTTTTCTATACCACCCACTCTTGCTAATTCTACCATCTGTTCATATGTCCATGTTTCCCGCCCTGAACACCTTGTACACCAACTTTCTTGATACATGATGCTATTAGGGGATGTATTCCAGATTTTTCCGCATCTCCCACATTGCCATTTATGTGATGTATTCATCCCTCTATACTTTTTTGACAAGAATTTCCCCGCTACTCCCGTTTTCTTTAGCCCAATCTCTTTCGCTAATTTTTGCAGTGATGCGATAGAATGATTATAAACATATTTCCTTTGCGTTATGTCAACCGTTAAATTTACCTTTCTAGCCAATTCACTTAATTTTTGATAACTTTCGTATTTGAGTGCTGATCCCCTTGCTAACACACTCCCAATACTTGACCCAATCTTCTCGCTAATTGCTTTTTGCGTCATCTCCTTTTTACACTTTAATCTGTTTATGAGAACTCGAACTTGTTTCGTATTCAAATAAATATACTCTGTTCTAAATTCAGAATTGGGATTTAAGTGCGTCATGATTCTTACGTAGAATAATACCTCATGGCTTATATCTTCAAAGACCCTGCTGATTTTGTGTATTATACCAAAAGATATATATAATATAATACTTAATGGTACACTATGGACGTAGCATTAATTACCACACTCATAAAAAAGCCGACAAAAAAAGGAAAAAACTACTATTTTAACATCCCAATCGAATATATCCGCTCAGGAAAAATTAATCCTGAAAAAGAATATGAACTCCAGATTTATAAAATTGGCAAGTGATCTAAATAAACCCTATACTTAATATTAGTTATTATTCCTTAGGGTAATGAAATTGATTTAAGATTAAAAATTTATTATAAATAATTCAAAAGAATAAGGATTATTAAAATAAGAATTATAAATGGAATTAATAAGGAAAGTAATAATTAATAAATCATCTTCTTGCTTGATTTTGTTGTTCTTGTCGGTATACCGGAACAATTTTCGAGGTGAATTCCTCCAATGTATATGGAAATTCTTCTTCACTTGAAATTTTTCCTACTTCTAACATAATTTGTCGTGCTAAGAGCCAAAAAGCTAAACCTAATGCTTTTTTTCCGCGATTATTTGCTGGAATCGCAAGATCTATTCCTCTTAGTGTATCATCAGTATCGAAAAGAGAAACTACTGGAATTCGAGCTAATTTAGCTTCTCTCAGAATAACTTTATCTGCATGAGGATCAACTATTACAACAACACTAGCATCCTTAATATAAGGATCTATTGAAGGGTTTGTTAAACTTCCGGGTATAAAACGTTCAGTTATCGCTTTACATCCAAGAACTTTGCAAAATTGACGAACTGGTTCTTTTCCGTATCTGCGTACACTTGTCACAATTACTCTATCGCTTCCTTCTTCAATATATTTGCTTAAAAATCTAGCAGCTATTTTCAGTCGCTCATCTGTTTTAGTTAAATCAATTACATATAGGCCATAATTTGTTTGACGATATATAAAACGTCTAGCATCGCCTGTGAGAAGCTTAGTTCCAATATGAATCCCACAGCTTAAATATAGTTGCTTTCTTTCTTCGTCTTTATCAATTAATTCTTCTCTAGCCTCTATATCAGTTTCTATGTCATCAGTATCTAATAATTCAAGTTCTTCTTCTAAATCCAAATCATCTTCAAAGTCAATATTGAAATCATCTTCAAAATCTTCTAAGATCTCCTCTTTTTTTTCTGTTTCCTCATCAACAGTCTTTTTTTTCCTTTTTGCCAAGATTAAAGCCTTGTTAATGTTTTTCTTATATCAATTTTAATTTGTTATTCTGAAATTTTCAAAATTCAATGAATAATTACTTAAATATACCATAATTTTAATATTTTATTAAGAGGTTTTTGCTAAATCTCTAAGAACTAAAGTATTAATATAGCAAAAATGATTTTAATTATTAATATATCTAATCAATTACATTTATTATATAAAAATTTAATTTTATACTAGTTTAAATAATGGCTTCTTATCGGTTAATTTTAGGAATCATAACTGGCATTATTTTAAGTTTTTTTAGTGTATTTTTCTTTAATATGGAGAGTCTCATTAATCAAATCCACACTTATGCCGGTTCTGATTTATTAAAAGCGATTGCATTATTAGTTGGTGCTAATTTTAAATTTGATATCATCGCATTTTTTTCCGGATCTTTAACAGTTTCAGGATTTTTCGCAGCACAACTTCTAGCTTGGCTATTTATAGGGTATATTAGTGGTACAATAGCAAAAGGTTTAAGAAGAGGTATTATATCAAGTGTATTAGTGGTTGTAGTAGTTTTATTAATCTGGATTATAATAAGTATAATTTCTGGGGTAGATTTAATGGCTTTATTTCAAGGAAATCAATTAACTGAAACATTAGGGGGGATTTTTAGTGCCTTTTTAGGAGCCTTTACAGGAGGACTAATCGGTGGGCTAATAAGTGGTCCATATGAAGAGTTTTATTAATCATCTTATGGTTTATCTTTTTTCTTTCTTTAAGAAATTCTAATTGGGTTATAATCCGACTTATCTTAAAAAAATTTAATATTAGTTGATAATATAAGTTATTAATGGGGAATAAAAAAGAAGAAATTCTACCTGATCGGGAATTTGCACTTGATTTACTTAGAAGTCTAAAAATCCAACATTCAGTTAGGCGTCATTCTGAAAAAGTTGCAGATAAGGCTTTAGATATCGCAAAAAAAATAACTAAAGTTAAAGTTGACTTGAATTTAATTGAAATTGGAGCATTATTACACGATATAGGAAGAACTAAAACACA
The DNA here is from genome assembly GCA_016840085.1 of Promethearchaeota archaeon. Classification (GTDB taxonomy): domain Archaea; phylum Asgardarchaeota; class Lokiarchaeia; order Sigyniarchaeales; family SOKP01; genus Loki-b32. Next base: position 45,711 of record JAEOTA010000043.1, on the reverse strand, counting down.
TGGGTTTAAACATGCTTTAATTGGAAGTAAGATATTAAGAGAGAGAGGTTTTTCAGATAAACTCTCGAAAATCTGTGAAAGGCATATTTTAGGAGGATTGGATAAAATAGATGCTAAGAGGTTTGGATTACCTGAAAAAGATTACTTACCAATCACATTAGAAGAAAAAATTATATGTTTGGCTGATAAGCATATGGCAGGAACTAGAGAAGTTACAATACATGAAAGGTTTAATAGATGGTTTCAGAAGTATGGTAGAAGTAAAATTTTGTTAAAATCAAAAAGAAGAATAGAAGAGATTCAAAAAGAAATAGAAAGACTAATGTAATAATATTACTTCTTTAAATTCCTCTTTAATCGGTTTAAAATTCCTCCTTCTTCTAATATTTCTGTTAAAAAAGTTGGCAATTTTTCAAATTGAATCTTTAGATTTTTACTTTTATTAAAAATTATTCCTTGATCAAGTGAAATCTCTAGATCATCTTCTTTTGAAAAATGAATATCTTCCCATTTTAATTGAATACCCGGAATACCTAAATTAATCAGATTTCTAAAATAAATTCGAGCAAAAGATTTAGCTATAATTGCTTTTACTCCTAAAATTTTAAATACATTAACAGCTTCTTCCCGAGAACTGCCTGATCCAAAATTTTCTCCTGCTACAATAATATTTCCTCTGTTAATATTTTGTACAAAGTACTGATCAATGTATTTTAGAGTACTTTTAGCCATATCATTTGTATCTCTTAATGTTAAGACATCACTGGGGACAATATCATCAGTAGTAATATTATCTCCCAAAATATAAACGAAACCTCCAATTATATCAATCATTTATAATACCTCTCTAGGATCTGTAATTTTGCCTCTTATAGCAGAAGCCGCAATAGTAGCGGGTGATGCTAAGTAGATTTGAGAACTAGGCGAACCCATCCTCCCAACAAAATTTCGATTAGAACTACTTATACAAATTTCATCTGATCCTAATACACCCATATGTCCACCAATACAAGGACCACAGGTGGAATGTCCAAATATTGCTCCAGCGTTAATAAATATTTCAATTAAACCCTCATGTAATGCTTCTTTATATATTTCTTTAGAAGCAGGAATGATTATCAATCTTATTTTAGAATTTATCTTCTTTCCTTTTAAAATTCTTGCGGCAATCCTAAGATCTTCCATTCTACCGTTTGTACAACTTCCAATAAATGCTTGATCAAATTCAATTCCTTCTACTTCTTCAATGTAAGCTAAATTATCCGGAGTAGATGGCTTTGCAACAACAGGAGTAATATCCGATAAATTATAATCGAAAGTTTTTTCGTATAGAGCATCGTCATCAGGATATACAAATTGAAATGTTTCATTAGTTCTTTTATGGAGCCAATCAGTTACTTTTTCATCAGGTAAAAAAATACCAAATTTAGCCCCCGCCTCTACAACCATATTTGAAATTGTCATACGTCCATCAATTGATAATGATTTTGCACCATCTCCATGAAATTCCAAAGATTTATAAATAGCACCTTTGGTAGACATGTCACCTATTAATTTTAGGATAAAATCTTTTGACATCACTCCTTTATTTAATTTACCAGAAAGATTTATTTTAAATGATTCTGGGACCTTAAACCATAATTTTCCAGTAGCAAAAACAACAGACACATCAGTAGCTCCGATACCTGTAGATAAACAATTAAAAACACCATAAGTAGTTGTATGACTGTCAGAACCTACTATTAACATACCAGGTCGGGCAAATCCCATCTCTGGTAAGACTTGATGGCAAATACCTTTATCCATTCCGATGTTATGAATAAATTTGTATTTTTCTGCAAATTTTCTACAATCTTGATGCATTTCAGCTGCTGAAATTGTAGGAGCAGGTACCCAGTGATCAAGAATAAAAAAGATTTTATTAGGATCCCAAACATAATCAATACCTAATTTTTCATACTCTCTATGTATTCGTCCTCCTAATTGTTCATGGACCATTATTAAATCGATATCACAATCAATAAACTGTCCTGGAGAAATTTCTTTAAGATTTGAATGTTCCAATAATATTTTTTCTGCCAAGGTGTAATTCAATTTTCATCACATACTAATTGTTGATTTTTACATAACATTTCATAATCATTATCAATCAATACTATTACTTTTCGAATAATTAGACATGCTTCTAGTAATATTTTTGGATCAACTTTATCCGGAGTATCCTCTATAGTATGAGTATGTTTTCCAGCAACTTTTGTAGTGATATCAACAGAATCATATCCTCTTAAATGAAAAGGAACAGAATCTGTATGAGCCCCTGTAGATAAATGAAATCCTGTTATTTTTAAATTAACTTCTTCTGAAGCTTTTTCCAAATATTTACTGAGTAAAGGTGCTATTTTTTTACGTGGGAAAACTCCATAAGATTTTAAAAATTGAAGCTTATTTTTTTTGTCATTAGCACATGAAACCATATCTAAATTAATCTGAAATATTCTTCCTTTAACAAATTTATCTTCATGAGTATTAACAAAAATTCTTGATCCCATAGTTCCTAATTCTTCAGCAGAAAACTGGCAAAACCAAATATTGAAGTTCTTCAGAGGATGTTCTTTAAAATATTTGCTTAATTCAAATGTAATACCCATACCGGACGCATTATCTAAAGCACCAGGGGATCTATTATGAGTGCTTAGAAACATTAAAAATATGTTTGAAATTGAAATTAAAATTGTAAATACCCAAAGGCCCACCCTTATGACAAGTAAGTTTAGTTTTAAAGCCGTATAAGTTCCAAGAAATAAAGCTATTAGGAATCCTCCTAAAAAAATACCTCCATAGAGCCAAACACGATAGAAAATTACTCTCCATAATGTTTTAAAGGTCTGTGACTTCGAATCTAAGTGCGCGGAAATAATTATATTTCCAGCAGTTTCAGTTGGAATCACCGTGGCATTTAGTTTTGCAAATACATTAGTCGCTGAAATTGTTTTTCCATAGTATTCCCCCCAAAAACCAGAATCTTCAGGATGTTTTAAGCCTCTAATAATTAACATAATTAGTATAATCCCACTACTTATGATAAATATTGTAATAAATAATTCAATATATACAAACATCAAAATAAATAATGAAAATGTTAAGTTGATAACCATAATTAACTTGATTAAGGTCGTAGAATAAAAATCAGAGAATTCAAAGGGTTGTTTTTGTATTTGCGAATCATCAAAACCATTTTTCTTAAATGTTTCTACAGCAAGTTCTACAGCTTTTTGCTCACCCTCAGTCCCAGCTAATCTAGGAAAACTAAAATGTTTTACTAAATCAAATAACCGGTCAGCATTAAAGGAAAAATATTCAGTAGATTTACTATTCTTCAACTTTTATCGAGAATTTTTATAGATTCAGAATAAATAATTCCAATTTCTAAAGTCGCAATTATAATTTAGGTTTTATTATTTTAACTTATAATATAACCCAATTTACTAAGTTTATCCAATATAATTTTTTGAATCTTTTCTTGGACAAATTCTATTATGTCATCTGAACTAATAATAGTATATCCCTCTTGTTTAGCTCGAGTAAGATAAAGATCTCTCACCTTATCTAAAAAGTTAGTATCTTCAAATTTTTCTAAATCTTCATCTTCTTTTCTTGCTAATGCTATTTTTGGATCTATGTCCAAAATGATTGTAATATCAGGTAAGCCTACAAATTTGTTTATTTCTTTAACCCAATCAACTGAAATTTTATCAGATTGTACCGATTGATATACTATTGAAGATTCTAGATATCGATCTGAGATAACGATATATCCCTCTTCAAGTTTATTCTTTATTTCATTTTTATAATGGAGATCTCTATCAGACGCAAATAATAAGGCATCTGTAGTAGGAGGAACATCTTTATCTTTTAAATATTTCCTGACCAATCTCCCTATGTCACTTTCAGAAGGTTCCATCGTTAAATGAACTTTTAAACCTTTGCTTTCTAAAAATCCTTTAAGGAGATGACTATGAGTGCTTGTACCACATCCATCAATACCTTCTAGTGCAATGAAGTAAGATTTTTGCGTCAAATTAATTCAAAACAATTAGCTTTCAAAATTGAAATCCTATAGATTATAAATCAATAAGGACATATTGATTTTATTTTTAATGAACTTATTTTATTAATTTTTTAACAAATTGAAATATAATATTTTATCAAGTAATAGAATGAAAAAACTTTACCACAAAAATTAAAATGATTGTGTAATCTTATTTAAAATGAGAGAGATGGAAAAAAGTCAGACATTCGCATATTGCGATAATTGTGAGAGAGAAATTGAAAATCCAAAAAGAAAAGCAATTGAAGGTATGTATCTTAATATATGGATTCTTTGCATTTTTGCATCATTAGGATTTGCTCTTATTCCTTTTTTAATTTATCGTTATATTATTTCAAAAAAGACAGTTTGCCCTTTTTGCCAAAATCAATTAGATTTTTACAATTCACGCGAAGAAATTCCTGAACCTAAAGCCCAAATTACCCGAATTCTTCAAACAATAGAACAAGAAAAAAAAGAAAAAGATGCTAACAAACTGCATTGTCAATACTGTCAACAGGAAATTAATGCACAAGACGAAATTTGTCCGAGTTGTGGGGTTAATCTTAAAGAATAAAAATATATATGAATACTATCATTCTTTATCTTAATTATAACAACAATATAATTATTATAAAATAAGGTTAAGAAATGCCAACTGTTAATCCTACCGGCTTTTGTCCTAGGTGTAATCAGAATGTGTTATTAACTCGTCAAGATATTGACACTTGTCTCGCAATAGTATTGCTGATTTTCACTGCTGGAATTGGTCTGATAATCTATTTAATTTGGTATTATTCTAAAGAAGAAAACACTTGCGTGCATTGCAAAACTAAAATCACTGTCTCTCAACCGCAGAGTCAATTTGCTTATCAATCCCAACCCCAAAGCCTTCAAAGGGGAGCTTATTCTGCACCAGCACCAGCACCAGTTGGGGTAACTGAGGAAATAACAGGAGATATGCCTAGTTTTTGCTCATTATGTGGTGAAAAATTAGAAGCTGGAGTAAAATATTGTCCAAATTGTGGTGGTAAAGTCTAAAATAATAGTTTTTTTTTATTATAATTACATTCTCCTTCAAATTTCTTTAGTTAGTATTCTTTCTCAAATTAAAAATTGGTCTAAAGATCATTTTTGTATCTCTTTCTATATTACTTAATTAAAGAAAAGAAATAGTTTTTAAAAAGAAAAATTGGAGGTAAAAAAATGTCTATGTCTGTGATGTATTGTCCTCACTGTAAAATGAATGTTTCCACTAAAAAAGAGGATTTTAGAATCGGTTTAGCAATAATTTTAGCTATATTTACAGGCGGTCTTGGATTATTAATTTATGTTGCGATTTATTTGGATAAACCACAAAACCGTTGTACAAATTGTAATCATGTTTGTGAACCACGTCAAATGACTATTACTCAATCAAATTCAAATTATCAATTAATTAGCACTTCCACTCAAATTGAGAATCAGAAACCTATAGCAAAAACGCAGTTAGTTGAGGAAAAGGCAAAATTCTGTTTTAACTGTGGAGTTGAGCTGAATCAAAGAGAAAATGCTAAGTTTTGTCCCTTATGTGGAAGCAGTACTGAATAAATTTAACAATTTTTTATTCTTTTTATTCTTTTAAGATTTTCATAAATTTATAGAAGTATTTGTATGAATTCTCAAAATGAATATCTTTTTTAGAATATTCCAGTCCCTGAGAAAAAATATTGGAGAATCTCTTTAAATCTTTTGTTTTAATTATATTTTTATATTCTTTAATTAAATTCTCAAATAATTCTAAGATAGTATAAAAATCTTGATTTTCTATTTGAATTTCGCCAAACATTTCCATTTCTCTTTGGATAATACTTTCAGCGAAGACTTTTTGTAGTAAGAATGTTGTACCAGTATATCTTGTTAATTCAGATAAAGATTCATTAGTTCTTTTTAATAAATTCAAGAAAAGGATGTTTAACATATGCGGTACCCCTAGGGTTAATGCAATATGCTTATCATGGACTTCTAGTGTAGTTTCAGTTATAACTAGTCCATCTGATTTAAACAAATCCAAAAATTCTTCGACAGTTTCATTGTAGTGTTTTGTACCTCCAACTCTTAAAACAATAAGTGTGTAATTTTTAAAATTCTTAATACCAGGACCAAACATAGGATGAAGAGATAAGCAGTTTATATGGAATTTATTATGAGCTATATTTAACACTCTATAAGTTTCTCTTTTGATTGATGTTATATCAAAAATTAGAGAATTTTCTTTCATGAATGGGACTATATTTTCAATCATCTTAGGTGTTGAGTGAATAGGAATTGAAACCATTACAATATCAGCATTTTCTACACTTTTTTTGAGATCTAACTCATAATTTACCCCTAAGTCTTCAGCGATCTGTCTCAGTTTTTTCGCATTTCGAGCATTTATCGTGACATTAAAGCCATGCTGTTTAAAATATCTTGAAAAAACGCGGCCCATTCCTCCTGAACCGCCTATTATTGTTAAATTTTTCCCTAACATCATTTTAACCCTAAATATTCAATTACTTTATTTTTCATAATTCCTCTATTTGGTTTTAAATTCGTCCACCATTCAAATGCTAATGCTCCTTGATTTACTAACATATCCAAACCTCCTAGCGTTTTACAACCTTTTTCTATTGCATTCTTTATTAATTTAGTTTCAAGAGGATTATATATTACATCAAAAACTATCAAACTTTCATGTAAAATCTCTGAAGAGATAGGTGATTCATTTATTTTAGGATACATACCAGTAGGAATCGTATTGATTAAGATATCAGCTTTTTTAATCTCTTCCTCCAAAATTTTATTACTGAAATTCTTTCCTTCGAAATTCAATCCATAAGACTTTTTTAGTTCGGTTGCTAACTTTAAGGCTCTTTTTTCAGTTCTATTTACTATAACTATTTTATTCGCATTTTCAGCTAAAATAAATGAAAGCGCTCTTGCAGCTCCCCCAGCTCCTAATATCAAGATGTTTTTATTAGAAAAATCGTATCCTGCCTCTAATAAGGCCATCTTTGCTCCTATTCCATCTGTGTTCTTTGCTCTCAAAAAGCCGTCATCATTTTTTATTGTATTAACTGCCCCAATTTTTTGTGCTAAAGGATCAATTTCGTCTAAATATTTCATAATTCTCTGTTTAAAAGGAAGAGTGACATTTATTCCCTTAATATTTAAAGCTTTAAAGCCTTTTACTGCATTTCTTAAATTTTTTGGAAGAATATTAAATGAAACATATATATAGTTAAGATTTAAATCTTTTATAGCAGCATTATGCATAATCGGACTCATAGAATGTTCGATTGGATGTCCAATAACACAAAGGATCAGTGTAGGACCTGTAATAGAATTTATTGCTGACATCTTTAGTAATTAACTTATTAAATTAAAAATTAATAATATGTTTTAAGATTATAAACAATTTATAATTATATAACCAATTTATTGAAAAATAGAGAAGTAAAAAAAATGAACAAAATTTCTCTTAGCCCGAAAATTGCCACTTTTCCTATGCCCGCCTCAGTTATATCAGTAGGAACTGGTGAAGAAGCAAATTTAATAACTTTAGCATATGTTGGCAAAGTGTGCTTAAACCCGCCTATTATAGCTATCTCTATACAGCCTAAACGTCATTCCTATCAATTAATTGAAGAACATGGAGAATTCGTAATTAATTATCCTACAATAGAACAATTAAGAGAAACGGATTATTGTGGTACACGTTCAGGAAGAGATGTTAATAAATGGAATGAATTAAATCTAACAAAAGAAGAAGCCTCAATAGTAAAAGTTCCTATGATAAAAGAGTTTCCATGGAATATGGAATGCAAAGTAATAAAAAGAATTGAACTAGGTTCACATATATGTTATTTTGGTGAAGCAGTTGCTGTACATACTGATCCATATTATATTAAAAATGGTAATCTAGATCCTGAAAAAATTAATTCATTTGCATATTTATCTGGTTTTTATATCGAATTAAAAAAAGATATTTTAGGAACTCATGGCTTTTCATTCGAATAGTTAGAGGATAAGTTATTCCTAAATATTACTATTACTACAAAATTGATTTTAAAATGAGTAAGGATTCTATTGCGCTTATAGGTTTTATGGCTACAGGAAAAACAACTATTGGAAAAGCAATAGTTAAACAGCTTGGAAATGATTATAAATTTATTGAGACTGACGAAATTATAGTTAAAGAAACGGGTAAATCCATTCCAAGAATTTTTAAGGAAGAAGGAGAACAAAAATTTAGAGAATATGAAAATTTAGCATGTATAAAAGCATCTAAGCTAAAAAGAACCGTTATTTCATGTGGGGGTGGAGTTGTTTTAAATAAAATTAACATTGATAATTTGAAGGAGAATTTTATTATAGTCCTTCTAAAATCGACACCAGAAGAAATATATAAAAGAATAATGATGGATGGAAAAGAGTCTAGACCTGTTATTAATACACAAGATCCCAAAATAGAAATTGAAAAAGTATTAAATTTTCGAAATCCATCTTACGAAGCAGCAGCAGAGATTATTATTGACACAACTAACAAGAAAATAAATGATATTGTGAGAGAGATTATAATAAAAACCCAAGTAAAAACCTAAATTTAAATTTATAAAACCCACTAAATATGTAAAAATCTTATTTTAGAGTTAAGGGGAATAAAGTGACTGAGTATAAAAGGGTTAAATGTCCTAAGTGTGGCAATGAGAACCCACGTAAGCTTCATGAGGAGCCCGATAAAAGCAATGTACTTTACTATAGTATAAGTAATGCTATTTAAGCATGCTGCTGAAGCAGGGTACTCCGGTATATGCTAAGAATGTGAAGTGTGGCGGGTGTGGTAATATTTTCAAAAAGGATTAAATCTTGATTATTTTTAATCTTATTTTTTTAATTTTATTGATACTAGAATTAGAAATACAATTAATTCCAGTGATAAGATTATTTTATTCTGTGCCTTTTGCATATCTTCCATAATAAGCTCCATCGCATCTTTTAATCCAGAATTAATTATGTCTTAATTATTTTCAAGAAAACTAGGTTTAGTCTTCACAATCATAATCAATTTAATAATCAGCTTTAAAATGAATTAAGATTTATTAAGAAGGTTTAACTTATTTAATAATATTTTATCAAAAATTATATTAAAATATAAATGGGTGGTTTTTTGGAAAATAAAACTGAACAAGCGTCTGAACAAGTACCTGAGCCAGCGACTCAGCAAATTAATGAGAATTTAAGAAATCTAATGAATATGTTGAAAGCGAGAGCACTTTCAGGAATATTGACTTCTTTTCGATCACCAAAGGTTATATTTGGAATGACAGCATTAAACCGACTAATCGATTATTTAAATGGTAATCTTGAAGAAGGAGAGAGAAGAGCTTTAATAATAACAGATGATTTTACTGAAAAATATGGTAATCAAATTAGTAATATGTTAAATAAAATAAATATAGAGTCAAAAGTATGGGCTGGAGTGAAGCCAGAGGGACCTTTCGCTACTATTGATGAAGCATTTAAAATATGTGAAGATTTTAAACCTAAAATATTTATAGCGATTGGTGGAGGGAGTGTACTTGACAGTACGAAAGGTTTAATGGTTAGATACGAGAGACCTGAAATGGATCTATTTAATGTTGCAGCTTTAGAACCTCTTGGTTTACGCAAAAAACTTAAATATTTTATTGCTATTCCGACAACATCTGGAACTGGATCTGAAGCTACTCTCGCTTCGATGTTAACTGATACACGTTTTAATCCGCCGAAAAAATTTACTGTCTCTCATCCAGAGTTGATTCCTGATTTTGCAATATTAATTACTGATTTTGTAAAAGATATGCCGCCTTTTTTAACAATGGCTACAGGACTTGACGCATTAGCTCATGCAGTAGGATCTTATGTATCGACTATAGGAACTCCATTTTCCGATGCCATGAATACCTATGCTATTAAACAAATAGTGAAGTATTTACCTCGTGCATATAAATATGGAGCTAAAGATATAGAAGCACGATCACGAATGCAAATAGCAGCACTGATGGCAGGACTTGGATTTATTCATTCTCGTGTTGGAATTGATCATGCCTTAGGCCATAGTTTAGGGAAAGTACTCAATGTTCATCATGGACTTTGTGTTGGGATGTTTCTTCAGTATAGTATTGCTTTCCAAATGAAAATTTCAGAAAGGTGGAAAGATTTATGTCCACTTTTTGGAATTGATACTAAAGATAAAGACAATAATAAGTTATCTATTGAATTTCTTCAAATTATTAAAGATTTCATACATTCATTAGATGGTCCAGTATGCGTAAAAGAAATGAAGAATCCTGTTATTACTGAGAAAGAGTACTTTAAAAATTTAGATCTGCTAGTGAAGTATGCTGAAACCGATCCAGTAGCTTTCATGGTTGCTCGTTATATCGATAGCGAAATTATAAAAAGAATATTTGAATATGCTTGGGATGGTAGAACCATTGATTTTTAAATTATTTGGAGTGATTTAAAAAAATGAATGATAAATTATACGGCTATAATGGAAAAATCCTCTTTGTGGATTTAAGCAGAGAAAGTTTTGAAATAAAGGATTTAAGCCCTAAAATTGCACAAGAATATTTAGGAGGGACTGGATTAAGTGCAAAAATAACGTATGATCTGCTCTCAGAAGATGATTACATTAAATTAAAAGAAAATCCTTACTCAGAAATTAATCCTTTAATTTTTGCTACTGGTCCCATAACAGGCACCATTCGACCAAATTCAGGCCGCTATACCGTGAGTGGAATCTCACCTTTAACTGGGATTTGGGGTGAGGGATCTTCAGGAGGTTTGTTTTGTATCTCTTTAAGAAATAGTGGCTTTGATGCTATTGTTTTCTTAGGAAAAGCAAATAGATTAAGTTATGTGTATATTCACGATGGAAACGTAGAGTTTAAAGATGCTTCAAAATTACATGGTAAAGATTGTTACGAAACTCAAAAATTAATTAAAGATGAATTAAATAAGCCTAAAGTTCGAATAGCTTGTATTGGTCCAGGGGGAGAAATCCTTGTTAAATATGGTGCTATAATAAATGATGAAGGGAGAGCAGTAGGGAGATGTGGGTTAGGGGCTCTTATGGGTTCAAAGAATTTGAAAGCATTAATAGTAGACGGAAAAGAAAAGATTATTCTTGCAGATAATGAAGTAGGGAAGGAATTAAGAAAACAGGCACAACTTGAAAGAGAAGCAAATCCGATGGGAAATTTGGGGAATTTACTTTTTACTTTATATGGTACTAACATGTATCTCGATTTAGGCATGGTTAATGGTGATACACCAGGATATTACTTTACAGAAACAGAATTTTTTGCCGAGAATTTAACATCAAAAACTTTAACAGAAGAATATCCAATGTTTAGTTATGGATGTGCAGGTTGTACTCTGAAGTGTGGAAAATCAACAATTATTGAAATAGATGGGAATGAAATTGAGAGCGATGGACCAGAATATGAATCTGTTGCTGCACTAGGTACTTTATGCGGTGTTTTTGATTCAAAACCAGTACTTCTTGCCAATCATTTATGTAATAAATTTGGTATCGATACTATTTCTTGCGGAGTCTCAATTGCTTTTCTAATTTATTTGGTTGAGAACAATATTGGGATTGAGAAAATAAAGCAATTTTTAAATGATATTCCAATACAAGATATTAAGTGGGGAAACGGAGAGGTTGTTTGTAGACTTATTGAAAAAATAGTTAATAGGGAAGGTATTGGGGATATACTTGCCGAAGGGGTGAGAATAATGGCAGAGAAGCTGGAAGTAGATCCTGAATTAGCAGCACATGTAAAAGGATTAGAAATACCTATGCATGAACCACGAGCATTCGCCGGACAGGCATTAAGTTATATGACTGGATGTGTTGGTGCAAATCATAATAAATGTGATTGGTATGCGGCGGAATCTGGAACCGTTAATATTCCACTTCTTCGTATTAAAAGGGGTAAAAATAGATATGATGTAACAGGACGAGAAAAGGGACTTGTTAATCTTCAAGATCTTAGAGCTATTGATGATTCAGCAGTAAATTGTAATTTCGCAACCCCTAAACTTGAACATATTATCGGTTATATCAATGCTGCTACTGGATTTAATTATAATAGAAAATCACTGATGAAAGTTGGATCGCGAATAAATACTGTGAAACGTTTAATCAGCTGTAATTTAGGAATTACAAGGAAAGATGATAGGTTGACAAATCATAATATGAAAGTCTTATCATCAGGAAGAACAAAAAACGTAAAACTCGAATTAGAAGATAATTTAAAAAAATATTATAGTGTTCGTGGCTGGGATTGGGAAACAGGAAGACCTACTGAAGAAAAATTGAAAGAGTTAGATATATTACCAATAAGTGCAACAAGCTAAAATTGAGAAACTATATTGGTTTAGAAAAATTCTTTTTAAAAACTTATTTTTTCCTTTTTTATTTTATTTTTCACATTAATGATAGAACTATTTTATTTTGAGCTTTTAACATATCTTTCATTATAAGCTCCATAGCATCTCTAATATCTGGATTATTTTCCGGAATACTGCGTTTTGCATTCACACTTGCCATCAATACTTCATTAAGTCCGCGTAGGATCATATCTGGGCTGTACCAGGGGCGTTTCGAAGCCCACCATTGCTGACAACTGTGAATTCCTCGATCCAACAAATTTCTAGCATTGTCAAATATTTTTTTTTTCTCATCATCCATACTTTCTCGATATTTACCTGAGAGATGGATTAATGTAAGGGCATACATAAAAAATCGGTGTTGTTCGAGGTGTATTTCATTATTAGGATCGAACCACAGAGGAAATGGCACATCTTTTGCTATGTCATAAGGCATTGTGGACCAACTGGAATCTCGTGGAATTTGAGTGAAACCTTTAGGAAATTTATCTACAATTTCTGACACTGTGCATAATTTTACATCGTTCCTATGAGGGAGCGCATCAAATAATGGGATAAGAAAATTCTTTATCGCATGCTTTACATGATGTGTGGGGGATTTTTTGGTAATTTGCCCACTTTCGTATAATGTTACAAAGATACAGAGGAATTTTCGTGATACGGTAATAAGATTTCGTGATACGCTATTTTTGGGTAATTTAAGATTAAATGAGCAGTTTAAAAGAATGATTCTTGAGATATTTTTATAGGATTTTTTTAAGGATTTGCTACTGAGAGACGTAATTTCATGGGCAGGAAGAGGAAATTCGGGGAGGAGTCGGATTTTGTAAGCGTTCGGGTTCCAAAGAGCAAAAGGAAAGAATATAGGAATGCGATTCGCGATTTTGTAGAAAAGAAGTTTGCGAGAGAGTCTTCTTCTATTGATGAGTTTTCCAAAGTGAAGATTTTTAAGATAAAATCAGATGGATTTCGGAAATTTGAGGAGTTTCTCGAAGAAATTAAAGAGATGAATGGAGTTAAAGATGATAAATAATAAAGGTTTTATATTTTCCCTTCTTCAGCTCTGCGAAATAATAAACTAATAAAGGCTAAATATTCTAATGTTCTATTCCTATCGTGTTGTATTATAATTTCATGTGCTTTTGGATTTCTTATACCTGTCATTGCTCCCATAAATAAGAATCTAAAACCTCGTTGTTCATCGATATCCGATATTGTTTCTAAATTATTTAATTTGATAATTGGATTATTTTCATTGAAAGCTTTTGTCATAACATTACTTGAAGTTTCATCCATTAGATTTGCCTTTCTTCGTACAAAAATATCTAATGCTTTTACTGATTCAAAAATTGCTTGAGCATAATGACCATTATTGAATAGGTCAAGACTATGTTCTTTTACTTTGGGATGAAAGTCTATATACAAATTATTACTAAACTCATCATAAAACTCATATATCTGGGAATATACTAACTCTTCAAGAATTTTAAGAACATGCATTTTTGTTTGAATTTCATTATATTTTAGCTGATCTTCGTCGACAATTAAATTATTTAAGTATGAAACTGTTTTTTGATATTTTTTACGATTTGGAAGTTCATTTTCAATAAAATTTATGATTCTTTTTATCCATAGGATATGTGACTGAATTGGAACAAGTTTCTGAGAATCTTTAATGAACTGATAAACATTTAAAAGCATTAATTTTCTTTTTTGAAATTTTAAGTCAATCTTCTTATTTTTTTTCTTCATTTTAGCAATCCATCTATTTATTCTTATAGGTATGGTAAGTTATGAATATTTTCACTGTTTTAGGATTATTAGGAGGTTTGTATTTAAATTTTTATGTATTAATTAAAAGATAAAAATAATTAGCTATAGGTTTTAGTTAAGTGATAAGTAATTTTGCGAAACCACCCCTTCGGTGGTTTCTGCTGCTTCCGACCGCTCATTTTCACAGGTTGCTCGGTTCTGTTGCTCATTTCATATCGCGTCAGAACCATCGCTACTTTGAAAATTCGATTATTTTTTAATGATGAAGATCTTACTTTAAAATAAAGACAAAAGTAATATTAAAATTGACTAGAATTATTCTCCAATTCATAAGTAAAGTGATTCCTAATGTCAGAAGAAAATAATAAAGAATTGCGGTATTATTCTGGAAAAACCATTTTAGAAAAGATAGATCAAATCTTAAATGATACTTCTTTAACAGAAGAAGAAAGAAAAAATCCCTTGGAGAAACTCCGTTCTATGCTTAAGAATGAAAAACTAATAGTTGGTTTCCCTCTTAAGAATATGTTTTTGGCAGGTGAATATAAAAGATCTAAAGAGAGAGGGGAGAACGACCAGAAGACAAAAGGAAGATTAGATGCTGCATCTCGATACTTTGATCAACTGGTTGCAGAGTTGGAAATGGCGGTACACAAAGAGCAAATAGAATTCTTTTCAAAATATCCAGAATATCTTCCAGTAGAGAGGGATATAGAGGAATGGAAAAAGAGGCTCGATCCAAGTTGGACAAATTTTAAGGATTATTATATACAAAAGTTAAATGATGAGCTTACAAAGAACAAATATGTAGAAAGGGGAATGGAAAAATGGAAAAAATTTGTAATGGTGCAATATGCAAAACATAAGTTTCATGAAATTTATCGAAAAGGAGGAGATCTAACAGAAAAAGAAGAAGAAACAAAGAAGTTTTATAAAAAATTGCCAAAAGACTTTAAAAAATTCCTTAAAATATTACCACAAAGATAGTAAATAATTTTCCAGCATTATAAAAAATAGGTTGCAAATATGTGTGATGATATGTTTGATGAAATTGATAAAGAAATTGAAAAACTAGATCCTGAACTTCAAGAAATTTTAAAGAAGAAAGCTTTTGAAGAATATATGCGAATTGTAAAGATTGAAGCAGAAGGTGAGGTGTGGTATAGTTGTACTAATTGCGAGTATTTTCGGGATTTTAAGGGTAAAAAATTAAACCTCAAAAAAAGAGATAAGGATTTTAAAGAAAAAGGTATTATTGGATATTGTTTTCATCCTACTAAGACCAAAAGAGGTCATCCGTTAAGATATATCACATGGAAATTACCTAGAAATTCTCTATCAGATCCCTGCTATACTCCAAGAAAGGATATAGGTGATGATGAAGAAAAATCCCTCTGGAATGTAATGTTTGGTAAGGAAAACGATAAATTGTCGAAACTATTAGATGAATATTCAGTAAGAAAAGAGGAACGAGAAAAATTAAGAATTAAGAGAATGCTTAGAGAAGAAAAGCTTAAAAGTAAGGAAGAGGGAAGATCCACATTTTTTGCATTGAAATTCTTTCAAAAAAAATCGAATAAAATACAAGATAAAGAAACTATAATAAAAAGAAGGTTATTGGGATGGAGAATAGTTATAATACATAATATGGAAACTTTAATGAAAAAACTAAAAAATCCAGTCGATGTTCCTACAAGATTAGAGCTTGAAAAGAAGCTCGATGAATGTAAAAAATCTATTGAAAACATAAGATATATTGAGACAATTCTAGAAAAAATATCAGAAATATCAGATATTTTAGATGATGAAAATCTAACTGAAGAAGAAATAAAACTTTACATTCAAAAAATGAAGGACTTCAAAAAAGAGTTAGAAGAAGATCCTTTTTATTCTACTATTGTATATCTTGAGGAAAGAATAGGAAAAAGAAAAAAATAACGAATGTGAATAACATCTCAATGAAGAAAAATCAATTCTAATACCTATAAAAAGGTAAATTTCAAACGATTTTTAATAGTTAATTTAAAGATATTCTAATGATTGTCGCTATTAGAAAGGTTGGTTACGTCAATTGGGTTAACATATTTGGAGCGACAAACTATTGATTCACTAGTATATATCTTATATAATGATGATATTTGTGAAGTGAGTGGAAATACCTTTAGATTGGGAAAGAAGAATACAGAACTATATCACTATAAATTTTAGTAGGGGGCTTCGCTTAGTCGCCGACTGCTCCGCTTCGCTCTGCACCCCAGCTTGGGGCTAACGGTCGGCTCAAGGGATGTTGATCAGTTATTAGATATAAGCTTTATTTTGATGACTTGGTAATGCTAAAAATCTGGAGTTCATATTCTTTTTCAGGATTGATTTTTCAGGAGTGAATATAAGAATATTATTGAATATTATGAATAGAATTAATTTTAAATAGGAACTTAAGTACAATATAATAATTGACTATATGTTAAAGAATCCAGAAGGTGAATAACTTGCTATTTTCTATTAATATTGGTCTAGATTTAAAATTGAATATGAAAAGGGAGTGGTTCTTGAATGGATAAAGATAATAGAAATAAACTTATAGGACATAGTATAGGGATTGTTATATTGATCATTATCGCTGTAATTATTGGATATTTCTCTCATTCCTTTATTGTTAGCTTTGGAGTAACAGCACTCGGTTTTATTTTGCTTATTGCGTTAATTGGACCAGTAATTCTTGAAGAAATAAGAAATAAACAAGTATCTAGAATGAAAAAAAAAGGTAAATATAGTATCTGTCCCCAATGTAAGGAAGTAATGGATAATGAGAAAGGAATTTGTCCATCGTGTGGATATAAACTATAATTTAAACTTTATATTTTTTTCTTAATTCTTTTCCGCAGTTCAAGCAAAAATCGGCATTTTTTTTTTGTTTGGAACCGCATTTGGGGCAGTGCACAATATCTATGTCAAATTCTTTTTTTAATTTATCTTCTATTTGTTTTGTTATCGCATGCTCTACTATAGCTTTTCTATAATCAGGATTTTTAATTATGACAGTATCCTTTTTAAAACTTACATAGTTACTAATTTTATCAGGATGAGAGGAAACTTGGGCATATAGTATAATGGAGGGGAAAATTAATATAACAGAAAGGATGAGAAAAAAAAGAAAGAAATTATATAAATATTCTATGAAAAAGAACTGGACAAAAAACAATATAATCATGGTGAATATTGATAAACTAAAGAAACCCCCAATTATATCTGCTCTACTTTTTAAGTGTTGGAACTTAGTAAATTTCGATTTGCAAGAGGTACACACAGGGACATTTGTTTGCATTGTTCTATATTCATGCCTATAGAAGCTAAATGTAAAAATGGATCTGGTTTTTACTATAGGAAATTCTTCTAATTCAACATCTTCACTATGACATTTGATGCATTTTTGAGGGTACTTCTCAGACATACTGAAATTAACTATTTGGTTATAATTCCTTTTTAAATTTGCGACCTTTTGCTAGTTTTTTTCTATCTCTCTTGTTAGGAATTTTAGCTTCCCATTCTTTTTCCCTAGCTTCCACGATTGGTTTAATAGTTGCTTTAAAATTTTGGGATCGTGTATAAAAGGCTCCACTTGATTCATAATTAGGATCTCTTTTTATTTTAAATTGCATAAGAGGAGTAGTTATTTTTGTCCTAGTTACTCTTTTTTTATACCAATCGACATAAATCCCTTTTAAGGATTTTCTTCCTCGAGTTTTACTATAAGCGAAACCTTTTGTGGTCATTAATACATGTGATTCCCATTTTAGTTCTCCTGCTACAAGAGTTTGAGTGACTTTACATAATGTGCTATAAATTATATCTTCTCCTGGGGGTATAACTGAATTCAGATTAGTATAATCAATAGGTACGTAAATATCTGTCATTATAATCCTTACTTTTTTTTATTCAATTGTATTATTGTCTTTATGAAATGTTATCATCTGTAATTCTATATAAATTTTGTGAATAGAAATTCCTTCTTTAAGTTGAATTTATTAGGTTTATGAGGTTGAGATGATAACTATAATCATTTCATCATACTTTATGTCCACATTCTGGGCAGATTCCCTTACGTTTTTCAACCAATATTTTACATCGTGGACATATGTAAAACTTCTGTTTTTCTTCTCTTAATGCACCTGCCACATAAGCAATTAGGAGAATGAAAAGATAAATAGATGGCACACCAAATATTACATACAATACGAATATAGGAGGATCTAGAAATACAAACACCAGTATTCCAATTAAGATTGATATTAAAATTGCTAATATGTTTAAAACAGTTGCTAACTTCATATCAACACTGGAAATTATATATATCTAATTCAATAAATTAAGTAATTCTTCTTTCCTTATTTATTTTTTAGACCATATTTTAATTTTAAATTGAGATTAAAAACTTAAGTTTTATTTATAGAATTACAGGAGAAATCTGTATTCATTATTAATCTTACATGGTCATAATTAATTAATGACTTAATTAAAAATATCAAAGAAAAAGACTGAGTAGTTTTATAAATAGTAGTATCGAATATATATTAAGACAAAAAGAATTTTACTTAAAAGATGAAATGAAATGGGTGATCTAAAGGAAAAGTTTTGGTTGATTTTACAAGGTTCTGGAATGATATGTATAATAGCATTTTTTATACCTTCAATACAAATCACTAGTAATGACAATTTTTACTCTTGGATATGGGGACTATATTTTGATACAGAGACAGGAATCGGTTTCGGTGGTATAGGTCTCAATCTCATTTTGGTCCCATTAGGGACAGCATTGTTGCTTATAGTAGGAATTAATAATCGGAGAACAAATACACACGGGTTGGACGCTTTAGGGTTGATTGCAGGATTCTCTCTTCTAATTGTACCGATTTGGTTTTTTATTATTATTATTAATCGTGGAATAACTGTTATCGCTATCCCACATTATATTATTTTTGTTGCGGCATTACTAGGAATATATGTAGGAGTAATAAGTATAAAGGATAAAAGTTTCATGGTAGAGTTAAATAAAGTAAGTAAAGCTGGCACATACTTAATGATTGCAGGAGTGTTAGGATACGTAGTTAATTTGTTAATACCTACAACCTCCTCTTGGGCATACTACTATGTAGTTGGACCTGCAACAATTTTAATTGGATTGATAGTTCTATTAGTGGGGCTTTTAAGACCAAATAAATAATCTCAATTATGTTTAAATAATCTTTTTTTTTGTTTTTAATAATGTGTTTCTAATATATAGTAAATCCTAATCTTCTGCGTTATAGACATCGAAAATTTGAAGTTCATACTCTTTTTTGGGATTAATTTTTCCTGAACGAATAAATTCAATAGGGATATTGAAATAATACTGCTCGCCTTTTTTTGTTGGACGTTTGATAAGCGTAGTAATTCTCTTAGCTTCCATACTATCCCATAAACTGTTATAGTATATATACCTTAAGGTGTTATACGAAAAATCATAGGTCTCTTAGGATATTTAACGAGGATTATCTGTTATATTAACTATAACAGTTTCTATTATAGAAGTAAGGGATCAAAAATATGGATATTTCAATAAAAAATCAAGGTCAGCGGGAACATTGGTCATTAAGGACACCTTCTCAAAATGAATATGAAACAAACTTAAGAGCATTTTTAGAGGAGTATATTGAAAAACTTAAATTACCAGAAACTTACAATGATATCTCATTTAACATTTATACAGATATTTTAGCTTCAATCGAAAGCACTCCAGACGAGAGTAAATTTACCGTGTTTTATGATAGCCTCGATAAAATTAAAGGGGCTCGATATGTATCAGCTTCGTTATTATTGATAGCATTGCTTAAAAATGGAATACACATTAATCAAAGGGGTTTAGCAGACTTATTAGATATACACAATAAAGGGAATATCGGTAATACCTTTAATTCTTTACTTTGGTTCTTAAAATCTCACCACGAGTATTCCTTCATTTATCACTTTATTCCTATTAAAACGTTAACTAAGAAAGAGTACAAAATTGCAGTTAGAGAAAACATAAAGTATTTTTCAAGATTATTAACTGAACAAAACTTAATTGATGGTACAGAAACCAATTTCATTTTATTGGTGTTTAACAAAAATTACAAGAAAATTGATGAGAATAGAGAGAGTTTTGCTTTAAAGCATCCACAATATGTTGCGTCTATAATTTGTTGGATTTATTTGATATATTATAAAGATTTTGACATTAATACCAAAGACTTTATTAATACGATTCAATTAAAGAAAGACGTAAGATTTACTCATAATAAGAGTCTATTAGAAACGAGCTCTGTCCCTACTTTATGGCTGTTATCTAAAAGCAAAAAGGATTGTTTAGAAACAATTTTCAAATTCGATTTTTCTTTTTATAAATATAAGGTTGGTTTTTACGCAGTATCGTATATAAGAACCCTCACATGCTGGATTCTACACTCTTTTCCACAAGAAAATGTAAATGAAAGGATTACACACTATTTAGGAGCTAAATTTTTAAAGGACATTCTTGTATTATTTGGAAAAGCTATTGAGCACGGTTTTGAAATACACTATATTGCGAGGAATAACCAGCTCTATTATTATTTTCCGCAAACTATGGCACTCTCTTTAATTTTTTATTGCTCACGAAGAAATGAGACCCTTCAAAAAATAATAAATGGTGAATTTTTCAAAGTACTCATCGACTCAGATCCTAGTTTACGTTTTTTTAAGGTCTCTTACAGATATATTACCGAAAAGGAGAATCGCTTATATCCGTTCATTAAAGAGGAAATCGGACGATATAAAGGTCAAGTATATTCAAAAAACTCATTCAAGAAACGATTAACCGCTGAATTAAAACGATTTTATCATTTGGAAACTGATTTTTTGCTTAAGCTCTATACTATGACGGATCTTTCCCCTTTTGAATTCGGAAATAAATTAAATATCCACAGCGGACGAGGAGTGACAAGTGTTTTGCAGATTGTTGATAATAAATCTAAATTTACAGAACCCAGAACGTTCTACAACATTAAAAAATTCATACTGAAGAATCTTACCCCCGAAGACCAAAAGAAATCATTATTTTGGCTAAATAATTTAAGAAATTTGCGATATAAAGACTTTAGACATGGAAGCATTACGTATTCATTCAAGTGGGTTATGAAGAGACATAGCACTCTCAAGAATAGTTCTCTTTATCGTGTTCTGTTTAAGCTATGGAAAGGGATTTATCCACGAGAGATTTTTACCGATCCTAAGAATACTCGCGCATCAAACCTAAAATTTCATGGCATAGCTGAAGAACCAATGAAAACAACTCGTATCGAGCACTATTTTTCTGAATTTCTCGATTTTCATGATTCGAATCATTATTTATGCCAGCATGTTAGGAGCGTATTCAATCATTACAAAATCAATAGGATAGGTAAATATCCAGACCATCCCCCGATTTTAAATTATATTCTCTCTGAGGAGAAGAAAGCTTTAGCAATAGAGATTCCTGTTTGGAAGGAGATTACTGCATCTGCGAATTCTGAATTTTTTATCGGTCATATCGATTTACTGTTAGTAGAAAGTGATACGTTAGTAATTGCTGATTATAAGCCAAAATTAAGGAAAATTTATAAATCCTTACCGCAAATCACTGTATATGCACTTTTTTTAAGAGATAGGTTAAAAGATTATAGCAAGAATTCAAGTGTTAAGATAAAGTGTGTTGGATTCACAAGAGATCAAGCAATTGAATGGAATCCAGATAAAATAGTTCCTAAAATAATAGAATTTGTTGAAAAAGAGAATAAACTTAGGAAGAGTAATCTATTAACTGCTAGTAGAAAAAATAAAAAAGATTTACTAAACGAAATAAGAAAAATGAATTGATAATTCTTTAATAAATGAAAATTCTTGGATAGTATCTCTATAACACTTAACCAAATTTATTTTATTAGATTTTCAAATGACAATAAGATGTAATGCACTATTGTTTTTTTACACAAATTCCAACATAAAATTTCAATGAACTTATTTTAGATAAGAGATTAATTATTTTTCAAGAACTATAATACAATTAAGTGAAAAATTTATCTATTTTTGAATGATATTATACAAGCTAAAAGGGAGTTTAAATTAAAATAAAATCCTCTTTTATTATAAAAAATTAAAAGAAAAGTGATAAAATGAACGATTTAAAAAAACAAAATATTATGAGAACACTTGAGACCCTTGATTTAATTAAATGGCTGAATCTTAGTTATCAAATGGAAACTCGAAAGTTGGATGATATTTATGATAAATACAAACAGGATGATCCAGAAATAATTATTTTTACTCATTGGATTACATATATTAATGATAGGATGAAAACAGTTACTCCCGAAAAATGGAAAAAATGGGTCAATTTTTTTGGATATATAATTAAAAAATATAAAGCAGAGATAAATGAATTCAAGAAATACGAGGAATTTAAAGAAAAAATTGAGGTTATCAGCAACGATATTGAGTCCAGTCGAAAAGTAAAACAAATTTATAAACAGGATTGGGGACTAATTGTATATACTTTATGGATACTAGGGAAATTCTATAATAAAAGCTTATTAGTATTTCTTGATAAAGTTTTTGAAAATTTCAGATTGATTGAAAAAAATGAAGATCTGACTATTTTAAAATATCTCGGTTTTATTTTAAACTTACTTAGCTATTCTGTTATTGATAAAAAAGGAAATTTAAAGAATACGGAAAATTTTGATGTAAAATTAAATTCCTATTTTGAAGCCTTTAAAGACAAAGGGAATGATAAATTCCAATTATTGTTTTCACATAAGAAATTAGATTGGAAAAATTGGTTAAATAATAAAAGGTATAGAAGTAAAAGATTAATGGCTTGTCTGAGAGATTTAGTAAGGTCAATATTTTTTATTACGCAATTCCAAAAAATTGAGGAGCAAAATAATTTTCAATATCCCAATTTGTTTTCTAAGGAAGCAAATAATTGGTTTTCATTAAATATTAATGATTTAGAATTACCTGGTGATAGATGGAACACAAGGTTTTTCCTTCCGGCAGTAATAAAGGTCTGTAGTTTAAATATCAAGAGATATGATAACGCAAGCAAAATGACAAGAGAAGTATATGAAACAATTAAGATTCTTGCCCTAAAAAATAAAATAATAAAATCTGAAAAAGCATTTGAATATTATCCTATTGACATGGATTTTACATACTGGTTTGCTGAAAAATATTGTGATAAAAATAATTGCGATAATTGTCCTTTTGGTTCAAAAGGATTTCAATGTGATCCATCCTTAGGTATATGTAATTTTTATGAGAAAGAGAAATTCAAATGTAAAGGGAAAGAAAACTGTCCCATTTTTAATAAAAAAGGAATGGGAATGTGTGGTTTATGTTTTTAATTTTTTACATAACGGTATGCTTCCCAATCATCCATACTTATTGTAGATCCAGATAAATTACTTTCTAATAAAGAGATACAACATTTTTTAATAGCGATGGTCATGATTCATCTCAGATGATTCACCATTCTCTTCTGATCAACAAATTCAGACAAATTCAGATCAAATACTTTTAATCAGATTATCAAAACATTCCAATGTTGTATGTGAAGTATCAAAAAAGTTATCATTTAAGAAAAATAGAAAAGATCGTTATTATCGAGAAAGTTCATCTTGGTTTAGAATATATTCACATATTTATATTATGAGGGATTATCATCATGATAATTTAAAATCTAAGTAATTTATTATAAATTTATTGTTTCTTACTTGAAAATAGATTTGGGAACTATACATATCTAGTATTTTCTTATGCTTTTTTATTTTGCTACAATAACATAATAGAATTATTAATATTCTTTATTGACTATTTTTTTTCATTCTGTAAATATGGAAAATAATTTAATGTGCTATAAATAGTATTATCAATATTACAATATTAGTAAATTCAAAAAAAATGTATGATTGATTATGGTAGTCTTTTTCGCTTTTTTATTTCATATTTATCAACCACCAGTTCAAATACCTGCAGTAATAAAACAAATTGTAAACGAATCGTACAAGCCTATAATTGAAGCCTTAAGAGAACATCCAGGGGCAAAGATAACACTAAACATTAATGGAACCTTAACCGAACAGCTACATGA
This sequence comes from Promethearchaeota archaeon, assembly GCA_016840085.1. Classification (GTDB taxonomy): domain Archaea; phylum Asgardarchaeota; class Lokiarchaeia; order Sigyniarchaeales; family SOKP01; genus Loki-b32. The sequence goes on along the minus strand of JAEOTA010000043.1, from coordinate 21,202 downwards.
TTTTGGGTATGATGATTTGATAGAAGCAATTACTACCCTTGCATCACGAGGACAAATTGAATTCACGGGATCAGGGAAATTTCACCCTCTACTTCCATTAATTCCAGAGCCTGAAATTAAACGGCAGATAAAACTCAATAATGAAACGAATCAATATTTTTTTGGTAAGCTGTATAAGCCTCGTGGATTTTTTCCACCAGAAATGGCGGTTTCCGAAGAAGTCTTTAAAACTGTTAAAAAAGCAGGATTTGATTGGATGATTATGAGCGGGATTGCGAATATATTGTCAGAATTTCCTACGAACCATATTTCCGTACATCCAAATGGATTAAAAGTGTTGTTTCGCGATGATTATATCTCAATAGATTGTGCTTTTGATAAAATCAACCATGTCAATGCGTTTGCCAATAGGTTAAAATATAAGGATACTTCAGAGGACACCTATATTCTTCTTGCGATGGACGGCGAAACATTCGGGCATCATGTAAAACATGCGATACAGAATTTTCTTATCCCCTTGTTTGATGCGCTCCCTCATAGGAACGATGTGAGACTATGCACCGTGTCAGAAATTGTTGATACATTTCCTAAAGGGTTCACTCAAGTTCCACGGGATTCCAGTTGGTCTACAATGCCCTATGACATTGCGACAGATGTGCCCTTTCCCCTCTGGTTCGACCCTAACAATGAAATTCACCGAGAACAGCATCGATTTTTCATGTATGCGCTTACATTAATCCATCTTTCAAGTAAATTCCGAGAAAGTATGGATGACGAGAAAAAACGAATATTTGACAACGCTCGAAATCTGTTAGATCGAGGTATACATTCTTGTCAGCAATGGTGGGCTTCGAAACGCCCCTGGTACAGCCCAGATATGATATTACGTGGACTTAATGAAGTATTGATGGCAAGTGTGAATGCAAAATGCAGTATTCCTGAAAACAATCCAGATATTAGAGATGCTATGGAGCTTATAATGAAAGACATGTTAAAAGCTCAAAACAAAATTATTTTAACGCTTTAATTAATAAATTAATAAAAGAAATTATTTCTATAAAATTTTGTAAGAGTTGTAAGGCTTTAATGGGAAAATTAAGATTTTCTGAAAGAAAGGGTTATAAATCTGTAAGGAAGGAAATTCAGAGAGAAGATTTAGATGAAAAAACCCGTATTTTGTTATGGAATGTATTTTTGGAAAAAATATGGAATGGGGTTATTAACCAATATAATGTTAATTATCCAACAATAAGATCCTTTATTATTAAATTATGGGATGAATTTTTTGAAGCACCATTAGATACTATACCGAATAATCAAAGAGACGTTTATAATATAATAAAAAGTTACTTTTTTGAACCAAAATGGTATGAAACCTTCGATTATATAGAATTTATAGCTGAAAATTTCCCAAATATATATAGAGCAAATATACTTTTTGTTGAGGGGTGTAATGAAGTGTTAAAAAGAAAATTATCTGTATATAGATTAGTAGGGGATACAATCACAGAAATAAGTTCTGAAGAAGAGATAGTTGAAATAGCTGAAGTTCTTGATGATCAAAATATTTACAAATCTATTAGAATTCATATAAAAACTGCTTTAAAGATGTTATCTGATAAAGAAAGTCCTGATTATAGAAACTCTACCATATAATAAACTAAAACTCCTACTTTTTTTAATCTTTATAGTTTTATTCTCGAAAATTTTAGTACATAATAATGATTTTAAAGGGTAAGTATATAATATTAGTTGAGTTTATAGAGTAACGTGAATAAATGGAAAAATTAGGTAAAATACATACAAAATGATAATCGTTAAGATATATATGAGAACTAGAGTAATATACCGTAATTTTTTATTTTTAAAGATTGAGAAGGGTTCTATAGACTTTATTGAAACAGCTTTTGGAAGGAAAAAGCCTGTATTTGAGTAATAATTCTGAAATTCGTAAGGATATTTCTTGTTTAATCTAAGATCCCCAAAATCAGAGTAGAGAATCATAAGAAAGACGAATTGTATCCAAGTTACAATATTTCCTATTCTGATACCATACAAAATAAAAAACGGAAAAGTCATAATTATTATTGCTAAATTTTGTGGATGCCGAATATATTTATAAACACCTTGTTGAACTAGACTTTTTTCCTTTTTAAGCCAATAGACTAATTGGGCTATTGAAATTGTAAATAGAATTAATCCGGTAAGAAATATAATCATTTTAATTATTAAAAATGCTTCAGAGTAAATAAACGAGCAATGTAAATAAGTATTCAACCAGATTGTTCTTATATTTATAACATATGAAGACATGAAAAGGCTTAAAAAGAGGGTAGGGTCAGCAAAATACCAAGAGACATCATAAAAATAGAAAATAACAAATTCAATTCCGATAAATATCAACATTGGGGCTACTATAACAGCAAATACCGAACTAAATAGCACAAAGGAACTAAAAAATTTCAAATATAATTTGTAATACTTTATACTAATTATTATTATGTCGACAAAAATAATAATTGTCACAAAACCACCAAATCTTACGACTTCTAATTCGAAATCTAAAATACCATAACCTATCAAAATGGAAAGTAAAAACATAATTAAAAACAAAAAAAGACTTCCGAAAAGTAAATCTATCCCAATTTGAGAGTAAAAATTGGTACCTTTAATCGTCTCATATCTAGAGATAAATGTGAATTCTGGATTTTTTTTATTTTTATAGAATGTTGGATAGAAAAAAATTAGAAATAAAAATAAAATGCAGATTATTGGAATTATAATAGGATTTAACCTAAAAATTAAAGTGTTTTCTATTTTAAATATTATAAAACTTAGCGAAATTGCCCCAATTATTAATTCAAAACAAAATAATATGATTGAAGTATACCATATAATTTTGAATACAATATGAAAAATCTTCATAGTTCTATTTATATAATTATATATAAACTAAATAAAAAAAATTTTAATTTCTTAAAGTTGTATCTAAATCTCCATAAATCTTTATATGTATATCATATATCCAATTTAAATTTAAATCCACCAGGATAATCATCATATTGAATGTGAGTGTTTATCTAGTTAATTGTTGCTGTATAAACAATTGAAGTATAATCATCCCTAAAGATCAATTTTTAACCTATTAAAACATCATATCCAAAATCATGTAATTGCTCCGTTAACGTGCCATTAATATTTAAAGTGATTTTCGCGTCAGGGTGTTCCATCAAAGCATCAATTATTGGTCGATAAGATTCATTTACGATTTGTTTTATAACAATAGGAATCTGAACTGGTGGTTGATAAATATGAAATAAAAAAGCAAAATAGACCACCATACTATATATTAAAACACATACTTTTTTTAATCTTCATAGTTTTGATTTTAGAAACATTAATAGGTCTAAAGATTATTTACTAACTATTTTTAATTTTCTCTCATTTTTTTAATATTAAGCTGTCCTGGTGCTGTTTTTTCTTCAAAAGAAGCATAAGTTAGAAAGGAACCTGCTAAAGTACACATAATTCTTGAAAAAATTCCTAATTCTCCCATACAAAATGAGATAATTTTCTGATTTTTAACTTTAAAGTACTTACATATTTTTAGAGGCACTAAATTATCTTTAAAAGATTCAGCTCAATAGGAATTAGATTTTAACTTCCTTTGAAACTGATATTAAAAGAAAAAAGTATAATTCTTCGTTTAGATTTAAGCGTTTATCCTATTCAAATAAGACTTAACTGAGTCTACTCCTAAATTGTTTATTCTATAAATCTTAAAATATCAATATTATTTTCCTAAATCAAATTTTTTGTAAAGAGACTAAAATAATGCATTAAAAATTATTCCCATTTAAATACTTCTCAAAATATATCCAGAGATATATTCATTACATTGCCTAGGTATGAGATTTCTGAGAAGTGATTAAAAGTGAAAAAAGTTTTAAAAGTTTTTTCGGTATGAATGACCTCTTTTAACTTAAAAGGCATTATGATTCACTCTCTCTCAAATGTCTATTAAAACGTTCAATGAAAGCAGGAGCAGAAGTTCTAATACGGATTACCCATGTTAAACCAATAATTTCTCCTAATAACATTACAATGATAATAGGCAAAACAAAAATCGGAGCATTTGGATCCATTAGAAAAACTACAAATAAAAAAATAGTTATTGATACCATAAAAATCAATCCACCAATTCCTAAATTAATCCCTTGAAGGATTAAAGGTTTTGTAGAATCTTTCTGAGAGATAAACGCTTCTTTTAATAAGGGTCGTTCTTTTTCAGTGAATTCTTTACGTATTGCTTCCAAAATTTCTAAAGCTTTTAATCCAAGGTGAGTAATATTATAATTTTTTTTAGGATCCTTACGAATAAAACCTTTAATCTGATTTAGATGATAATTTAATTTTCCAGTTGAGATATCAAAATGATTTAGAAGTTCGGAAAAAGTTTTGGAACCTTCTTTTAAAAGTTCCATTATCTCTCTCCGTATTTTGTGACTAATCGCGTGAATTACAACATCTTCCGAATGAATTGACATATGTTTAATCACCAATTTTTATTAGAATCGTTAATTTAAAAGTGTTTTTGACAAAAAAAGTTTGCAACTATATCAAAAAAATTTATTACACTCCTCATGGATTTATTGTAATAAAAGTTATGAAACCTAATAATATCATAATTATTCCTGCTAAAGCATGAGCAAGCCAAGGTGCAACTATATTTTCGGTACGTTGAAAAATGTATCCAAACATAACACCTAAACCTATTGTAGTTAAAATTCCCTCAATAGTAGTTATTTTAATAATCGAAGTAGATGTTCCCTCAAACGGTGGAAGGAAATGCCAAAAAGTGAAAAATAAAGAGGTTAATATTAGTCCGATCCATTTTCCCATAGATTTTTGAAATCTTGGTTGTATCCAACCTCTAAAAAAGAATTCCTGAAAAGGACTGAGTACAAATACCCAAATAGGGATTCCAAAAATTAACTGTAAACCTAACAATGATGGAAATGAATGATTTCCAAGTGTTATGAGATATTGAAAAATCATAAATACACCACCTGCCCCCAAACCCCAAAAAATTGCCTTTCTGAGATTTTTTTTTGTAAATCCTATAAATTCCCATGATTTAGTACATTTTGCCCAGATTAAAGGAAATACAATTCCAAACATTATCATAACAAAAAATAGGTTTAGAATGATTCGACTCGCTAGACTAATACCAAAAAACAAAATAATGCCCAGTAATCCCTCTAATAAGAATTTATTCTTTCTTCTTTCGTGTTTTAATTTCTCTATTCTAATTTCTTTATCTTCATACTCATTAAGATCTTTGGTAAACAATTCAATCAACAAAAAAATAGAAAAAATGAAGATATTTAAGTCGTTTTGAAAAAAAAGTTGATATTTTTGTAAAAAAAATTTGACAAGAACCTATAATGAGTTGCATCCAGTAGACTAATCAGTTTTTAGTCAATGAACTTTAACAGCTTATTATCAAGATAAATTTTGATCTTAATAAATGGATCTGTTTGAAACATTCTTGAATTATTTAAAAAAAATGTACCGAAAATTATAAGCAGAGAAAGGGTTTCAAATGAAATTCATTATTAAGTTGTAAATTTCTTTCATCCTATTAATATTAAGCTGTCCTGGTGCTGTTTTTTCTTCAAAGGAAGCATAAGTTAGAAAGGAACCTGCTAAGGGACACACAATTCTTGAAAAAATTCCTAATTCTCCCATACAAAATGAAATTATTTGATGATTTTTTTCTATAAAATACTTACAAATTTTTAGAGGTACTAAATTATCTTCAAAACTTTGAGCTGTAAAAATAAATTTATATATTATATCTTGTAGATTATTTAAATTAGGCGAAATTTCATTAATGAATTTATTTTTTAATGATTTTATAAGACTTAAAGCATCGTCATAAGGAGGAGTTTTTTCAAAATTATGATAAGAAAATATTATTTTTACTTTATTTTTAATTGCGTTATTAAGTACCTGGTTTAATAACTTTATATCACTGTTCAGTTCGATATCAATATAATCTGGTTGGGCATCAATAAAAGATTTTATTATAGATATTTGCTTATCTCTCCTAATTTGGGTATTTCCTCCTTCAGAATAGCCTCTAAATGTAAAAATCGTAGAAATATCCGTTTTTATGCTCTTTCTTAAATTATATATTAATTCACTTGTTAGTTCTTCCACTCTATCAATAAAATCAAATCTTAATTCGATGAACTCAGGATTCTCATCCAATACTCTTCTAATAGATATTAAATTTTTATCTAATTGAGTTGTATTGATAGGAATACTAATACAAATATTTAGATTCATGGATAATCAAAAAAAAATGTGAAAATTTTATATTCCAATGACTTTTTTTACTTTTTTTTCAGGTAATTTATTAGAATAATCAATTTCTTTGACTAATTTTTGGTTTTTGTAATACTCAATTAATGGCTTTGTATTCTTCTCATATACTTCTAATCGATTTTTGAGAGTTTCTTCTGTATCATCAGGTCTTTGTTTAAATTCTATTTTACTTCCACATTTATCGCAAATCCCTTCTTTCTTAGGCTTCATGAAATATTTATTATAAATTTCATTACAGCTAAGGCAGGAGTACCGACCGAGGATTCGTTTTATGATTATGTCTCGAGGAACATTAAGCAGAATGACTCTATCGATTTCTTGCATTTTAGAAAGAGCTTCTGCTTGAGTAGTATTACGAGGAAATCCGTCAAGAATAAATCCGTTTTTCTTAACATCCTCTTTATTTAACCTTTCTCTAACCATTTCAATAGTAACATCATCAGGTACTAATTCACCCTTATCCATATAGGATTTAGCTTTTAAACCAAGTGGGGTTTCATTCTTTAAATTTTCCCTAAAGATATCTCCCGTACTAATATGAACTATGTCTGGTAAAACATCTTTAATTTGAGAAGAGAATGTTCCTTTACCAGCGCCAGGTGGTCCAAATAGTATTAATTTTTTCATAGAATCATCTTTTACTTTTTAAATAAATCAAGTACTATTTTATTAAAAACTAATTAAAAAGAAGAGTTAAAAATGAAATTTAAAGTTTCAATAAATAATTCAAATCTAAATAAATTCATAAATTTAAGTTTATGATTTATTGTACTCTTCAACAAGATTTATGATTTGCGCTTTTCTATATGAAGAAGGGACTTTAATATTATTCTTAGCACAAAAAGCTTTTAATTGTTTAACTGTCCATTTATTACAATCAATTATTTGTTCTAATTTTTCCTCTTTCTTAACTGGAGATTCTCTTTCCAGAACTTCTATTGCATCAATACTATTTGAATCCTTATCAAAATGAATTCGTAATTTATGACTATTTAACTCAATAATTTCTGTTGGGAGCTTATTAAATAGTTCCCATCCTGATTCTTCAATCGATTTGCCAAAAATTTCAGCTTTTTTAGTTACAATCCCATAGAGGGTATTATTACCTATTAAAATATGATTTCTTTTATAACCATTGGGGGGATTTATTTGAAGGATTTTGTTCAATATTTCTTTTTTCGATTTATTGGGTAAGTGTCTTAAAGTTTTTACAGATTTTTTGTTAATATTCGAGTTATTATAAGGTTTTATTGTTGAGATTTTTTTTTCCGTAATGTGGGTATTCAATGTAGAGAGTTGGTGTTGACTAACTTCTATTTTCTTGAGAATCTCATGTGATTTAAATCTAAATATATTTAAGAACTCCAAAGGTTCTTCTCCTTGATCGATAGAAACTATTTTACAGCGATGAAAATTAGCCAAATTAGTTAATTCTTGCTGCAAATCTTGAGCAACACGTGAAGCAATGAATTTTTTTCTAACTGTTGATTGATGACCTTTCCAAATATAAATCCTTCTTGACTCTTCTTTTACTATTATCACAACCTGTGAATCATGTAGGATTCTACGTCCATTTTCCTTAGAAAATTCTTGCTCTGTTATATATAGCCTTTTTCTTTCACCAGAATCCTTTAATTCAAACACCATAAAATTAGAAAAATCAGCTACCATAATCATTTTTTAATCAAAAATTTCTTAAATTAACTATAATAATTTTTGTTTATCTCATTACTTCTAAATTTTAAGAGAGAGTAAATTATTTGTAATTTTTTAAATTAAATTTCAAAACCTTATATATTCTTTAAAAAGATCTAACTCATAAAATATGAAAATTCTATTTTTTTAATCAAATATTCGACTAATCTTTTTTCCCTTAAGTTAAATAGAGTAGAGTAATCACTTTTTATCGAAGTTCCATAATAAGTATTTCCAAAAAAAGTGTCTGATTTATTGATTGATTCCAATAATGATTTTAGACTTCCTATATGGAGATATATGGAAATATCATTAATTATGAGTATTGATGTTGGATTTTTATTAAAAGTTTTTAGGACTTTTTCAGTTTTTTGAAAATTCTTACACGCGTTTTCATATAATTCTGCTTTATTTTGAGCATTTACGCGAGGTGGAATAATTTCACCCTCGAATGTAATATTATTACAAGTTAATGATATTTTATTAAATTCTTCGATTTTCCCACCTATCTTTAAATTTTTTATTACTTTTAGTTTTGGGGCAAAATCTAGAATAGATATCTGTTTTGGATTGACATTTTTAGTTTCTATTAAAAATTGGATAAATTTAGCAGTATAAAATGTTTTTTTCGTATCTGTTTCTCCATATAACAGAGTTCGATGACTAATAAAATCATTAAAATTAGAGTTTTTGAGATAAACCATTAAATCAGAAATATTCCATTTATTCTTCAAAAAAATCTACTCTACTAATATTAGCTCTCTTTAAAGCTAGGAGAATTATAAAGCCAATAATACTTCCAGGGATACAGCTAGCAGCAAACAATCCCCACCATATAAACAATCCCTCAATTCCTCCTATTGGAGTAATTAATTGTGCAATGGTTCCTCCGATAAAAACAGTTCCAATCGGTTCAGTTAAGGCAGCGAGTTCTACATATTTAGGAGTTTTTTTCCATAATATATAAGCAAATAATCCAACAACAAGAGCCCCAGACATTCCTCCATGGAATGCATGAATTGAACCTATTGCTAAAGAAAATCTTAGAGCTGCTATGATTGTGGCGGTGATTAGACCAAAAGCTATTCCAACTAGAACTCCCATAATTGCATTTATAACATGTGCAAATGGGTTTATTCTTGCTCCAAATATAGTGAAATAAGCAAATGGATTTAAATAACTAAGGACTAAACCAACACCGACCATTATACCAGAAGTTGCAACTCTTTTTGTAATATTAATATGAGATGTTTTTCCTTCTCTTAAATCGCTTGCGGTCATAGTATCAAAACTATAATATCAATCTATTATTTTGCTTAATAGGTTATTTTAATTTATAAGGTTTAGGCTTTTTGCCTATATAAGTTGGATGATTTTTTTCAGTTTATCTATCAATTCAGCTGAAGTTTTCGCAAATAATCTTATCATTGGTTCTTTTCCAATTGTGCCTTTATCCCAAATAATATCTGGTACTGTTCCTGTCTTATCCACGCATTCTTTTATTAACCATTGCATCGTAGAAAATTCTTTTTTCTTTATATCTTCAGGTTGTTCTTCTCTTTTTATTTCTTGTAATTGTAAATATGTTTTTGATTTAATATTATCTATTAATTCTGGAGAATATTTTAGATTTATAACGAAGTTAATTGAATTATCATATTTTTTTGCAGTAAGAAGTAATCTAGCTGTGTGCTCAGCTGCACTAAATTTAATATCTCCGGCAGCTTTAGGAACTCCATTAACTATTGTAATTCGTCCATCAATTCCAGCAATATCTTCTTTTTCTTTTGCATTTTGTAAGGCACCAGAAATATTAGTCCTTACTTCAGGAATTAATTTGCTGAATTTTTTAATTTTAATAAAATCATAGATCTCTCTAATTTGATTTATTAGAATTAATTTTTCTTCAGTCTCTAAGTGGTTTTTGAGCTCATTCTTATCCATCAAATCTATAAGTAATACAAATTTATTTAATTTATCTATTATTTATTCATTTTTATTTAGAGTGCTATTTATGATAACAATCGGAGATATTTCTATAAATCCAACTAAAATTATTTGTTTAGGAACTAATTATATGGATCATATAGAAGAAACTAAGTTAGAAATTCCAAAAGAACCTTTACTCTTTCCAAAAACATTGAACTGTTTAATTACAGTTAATCAGCCAATAATATATCCTAAAATGCTATATGATGATAGAAGATATAATCGAGTAGATTATGAAGTAGAACTCGCATTTATCATAAAGAATAAGTGCAAGAATATAGCTATTTCTAATGTCTATGATCATATCTTGGGATATACAGTCTTTAATGATATAACCGCACGGAAAATGCAAATTAAAGATATTATTTCTCAAAAACCATGGTTTCGTTCTAAATCTTTCGACAGTTTTGGACCAATTGGTCCTAGAATAGCAAAAACCAATGAGATTAGTGATCCACATAATTTAAATATAGAATTAAAAGTAAATGGACAGACTAAACAATCCTCAAATACTAAAGAGTTATTATTTAAAATCCCTGAAATTCTGGAATACATTACTAAATATTTCACGATGGAATCAGGAGATATTATTGCTACGGGGACTCCTGGGGGAATTGGTCCAATTAAACCAGGGGATCTAATTGAAGCTAAAATAGAAGAAATAGGGACTCTAACAAACGAAGTTGTTTTAGAGGTTGAATAGATGTCAAGTATAAAAATTGGAAATACAGAAATAACTCCAACTAAAATTATATGTTTAGGGCGAAATTACTTAGAACATATAAAAGAAACAAATGCAGCTATACCAACTGAGCCTGTATTTTTCGTGAAAACGTTAAACACATTAATTTCTGAAGGAAAACCAATAATATATCCACGAATTTTGTATGAAAATGAAAATTATAATAGAGTAGATCATGAAGTAGAGTTGGCTTTTATCATTTCTAAACCTTGTAAAAATATTTCTGCAGATGAAGCATTTGAATATATAAAAGGATACACAATTTTTCTTGATGTTACAGCGAGAAAAATGCAAATTAGTGATCGAAATATTAAATTACCATGGTATAGAAGTAAAAATTTCGATACTTTTTCTGTTATTGGTCCAAAAGTTGTTCCTAGCAAAAAAATTGAAAATCCTCATAATCTTAAAATTGAACTTAAGGTGAATAATGAAATTCGGCAATCCTCTAACACTAAGCATATGATATTTAAAATCCCTGAAATGTTAGAATACCTTTCAAAATTTATTACGTTAGTTCCTGATGATATTATTGCTACAGGTACACCAAGTGGTGTAGGTCCCATTAATCCTGAAGATACTCTTGAGGCTTATATAGAGAAAATTGGTAAAATACAACATAAAGTCATTTTAGAAAGAGAAGATTAAAAGTTTACTTTCTTAATAATATAAAGCTAAAATTTGTAATCTAAAAGTTTTTAATTAAATCCACGATTTTTCGTAATAATGAGTATAGAAATTACTGAAGAAGTTAAAAACGAAATTTTTAAGTTAATTTCAACTCCTGGGGTTGAAATTGAGGAAATTGCAGAAAAAGTAAATTTAGATTGTAAAATCGTAATGAAAATTCTTGAAGATGAATTCTTCAAGCATAATTTAGATTATGGGCGTCGTTTATGTTGTAGATATTAAATTAAAGATCTAAATAACTTTGTGTTTTGATAAAATTTTTTAATTTCTATTCATTTATTTTACTACTAAGTTCGATTCATTTTAAAGGACTTAGGACGTAATAATAAAACGGTTTCAATATGATATATATATTGAAATGGATAGTGAATAACATTCTTATGTTCCTTTGCCCTTGAATAGTGAAAGTGAAAAACTTAATAAAGAGGAAATTGAATAACAATGAGTGAAAAAGGGAAAGTTATCGTAAAAGCATTAGTGACTGGAGGAAGCGCTAGCGGTGGACCTCCAATTGGTCCAACAGTTGGTCCTACTGGAATTAATATTAAAGATGTAGTAGATGAGATAAATGAGCAAACAATGGTATTTAAGGGATTAACCGTTCCTGTAAGGATTGAATGTGATCCAGAAACTAAACAATTTGAGATATTTATTGAAACACCTTCTACTGCGTCCTTATTACTTAAAGAAGCGGGAGTTGAAAAAGGGAGTTCCGCATGTTCTGATGAGAAGATTGGCAATTTAACTCTTGATCAGATTCTTGCTGTTGTAGATGCTAAAAAGGATATATTTTTAGAAAATACTTATAAAGCTGCGGTAAAATCAGTTCTTGGAACTGCTTTATCTATTGGATTAACTGTAGAGGGAGAAGACCCGAAGATTATCCAAAAAGGAATAAATAATGGAGAGTATGATGAAAAAGTAAAGGGTGAATTGTAAACTGAAAGTAGATGATAAATTATTAAAAAAATCATTAAATGCAGCAATAGATTTTTCAGTAATTAAACGAGAAGGCTTTAAAGAAAAAGTAAGAAAGTTTGACGAATCAATCGACCTTATTATTAATGTAAAAGACATTAATTTAAATGATCCCAAGAATAGAATTGATAAGGAAATTATTTTAACTAATGAAATAATTGGTAAAGATAAACCTAATATATGTATAATTGCTTCAGATGATATATTACTTGAAGCTAAGAAATTAGGTGTTGATATACTCGATTCTGATGGATTGATTAAATTAAATAACGAAGAAAAGAAGAGGAAAAAAAAGTTCGCTAAAAAATATGATTTTTTCATCGTTGAAGACAAAATGATGAGAGATGTTGCACGATACTTAGCAAGATTTCTTGGTCCTCTAGGGAAAATGCCTAAACCATTTCCTTCTGGATATGGAATCATCTCTAATCCAGATGATTTAAAGGTTGCTTTTGAGAGATACAAAAAGGTGGTTAGTATTCAAATGAAAAAACAACCAATCATTTTTGTAAAATTAGGGAAAAAATCAATGGAAATTGATAAATTATTTGAAAATATGAAAACAATTGTTGATTTCATTGCAGATCAAATGCCACATAAGTTTAATAATTTCAAATCTATGTATTTAAAATCTACAATGGGGAAACCAGTAAAAGTTACTGAAGATTTTCTAAAAACAGTTGAGGTGTAAGAAGTTGATTAAAAAAAAACATATACCACAATGGAAATTGGATGAAATTGAACATCTAGTGGATTTATTTAAAAATTATAAAAATGTTGCTGTAATCGAAGTCGCTCACATTCAAGATCAGCAAATTCAATCTATGCGTAAACTTTTAAGAGGAGAAGCAGTATTTAGAATGTCAAAAAAATCTCTTCAACTTCGAGCAATAGAGCAATTTAAAAAGGAATCAAAAAAGTCAAATTTGGATGAATTAGCAACGCACATCCCTGGTCAATCAAGTCTAGTATTTAGTAATTTTGATTTATTTGATCTAAAAAAGGTTTTTCTCGAAAATGAATGGATGGTTGCAGCAAAACCAAATGAAATTACACCAGTAGACATTTGGGTACCCGCAGGTGATACAGGTTTGCCAACAGGACAAGTCATAAGTGAATTGAATATGATCTTACGATTACCAACAAGAATTCAAAATGATACAATATGGATAAGAGAAAATACTAGGACTCATAAAACAGGTGATTTTGTTAACGTTAAACAAGCAGCAGTATTGAAGAAATTAGGAATTGCTCCAATACAGTCATTGATTAAGATCCATTTTGCATGGAGTGATGGGGAAATAATTCCTGAAGAAATTCTATACATGGATATGGAACAATTTAAAACTGATTTTGCAACAGCCTACAGGCAAGCTCTTGGAATTCTTTTTGAAATGCCGTTTTATTTGGAAGAGATGAAAGAAGAATATATTCGTAAAGCTGTATCTGAATTTAATATTATGAATACTGTAATCTTTGGAGAAGGAATAAAAGCCCCTGTAGAAGAAGATGTAAAAGTTGATGAAAAGGAGTCTGAAGAAGAGATCGATGAAGAAGTGGGGATTGGAGGTTTATTTGGATAAAAAATAAGATTTTTTTGAATTTCAATTAAAATTAACAATATAATAATAAAAAAATAAAAAAGAGGTAAAATAATATGGAAAGTATTTATGCAGCATTATTACTCCATAAAGTTGGGGGAAAAATTAGCGCAACAAATGTAGAGAAAGTTTTGACTGCCGCAGGTGCAAAAGTTGATAAAGATCAAATCGCTAAGCTAATTACTGGTTTAAAAGGGGCAGATATCGATGAAATTGTAAAATCTGCTAGTGCTATGCCGGTAGCTGCTGCTCCTGCTGGAGGTAAAGCAGGAAAAAAGGAGGAAAAAAAGAAGAAGGAAGAGGAAGAGGTTGAAGAAGAGCCCACAGGTATTGGATCACTCTTTTAATTGCTCTAACCATGATACTGGATTAATTCTTGAAGATTTAATGGAATTAATTAATTTTTCTAGTAGCAATAAAGCAATTATCATTTTGAATATTTTTTTAATCTTTTTTATAAAAAACTATTCTAGATTAACTGCTAAAATCTTAATCGTTTGAAATAAATACTTAAATCAAAAACTTTTTTTAAAATTCAATTTTTTATAGATTACATTTCAATTTTCAGATTTTATTTTATAAAATTGATACATCTATAATAAATAACTAAATAAAACTGACGCTACTGATCAATTATGGCCGGAAGATTTCTTAAGTTCTTTTCTCCTTTTGTTCGGGCAATGCCAGAAATAAAACAGCCACAGCGGGAAGTTTCTTTCAAAGAAAAGTTCATTTGGACCGCTGTTGTCCTTATAATCTACTTAATTATGTCTAACATTCCTCTATATGGTGTTCAGCTTGAGCAATCAACAGATTATTTTTATTGGTTAAGGGTAATTCTAGCAAGCCAGAGAGGAACGCTTACAGAGCTCGGTATAGGACCAATTGTAACAGCAGGCCTTATTATGCAATTACTTTTAGGGTCAAAGATCATAAATGTAAATATGGCAGATCCTTATGATAGAGCTATGTTCAGTGGAGCCCAGAAGGTATTGGCAGTTTTTTTAACCATTTTCAATGCTTTAGCATATTTAGTAGGTGGTGCATTTGGTCGGTTAGGAGGTGCGGAAGGAATAGGGATTCTAGATGCTGTATTCATATTTGTGCAATTACTTTTCGCTGGTATAGTAATTATCCTTCTTGATGAATTACTTCAAAAAGGTTGGGGGCTTGGGAGTGGAGTTTCATTATTTATAGCTGCGGGTGTTGCAGGTCAAATTTTTTGGAATAGTTTCAGTTTTATTCAAGCTGAAGATGGAGTTCCACGTGGAATTATTATCGCCTTCTTTTCTGTTTTATTTGATGATAAACCTGACACACATTTAGGCACATTATTTTTGAGACAACGGCTTCCATCGCTGCTAGGTTTATTTACTACTGTTATTATTTTATTTGTAGTTATTTGGTTTGAATCAACACGGATCGAAATTCCGCTTGCATATCGTGGGTATAGAGGATTTAAGGGAAAATATCCAATGAAACTCCTGTACGTTTCGAATATTCCTGTGATATTAGTCAATGCTCTATATGCAAATTTTCTATTCTTCGGGCAATTACTTGCTGGTCCTGACGCCGCCTTGCGTGCAACTAACGGTGGGCTTATCCCTGATTTCTGGCTCAATTTAATTGGGGTGTTTGAATCGCAATCAGCTGGAGAAGGTATGGGAGGGCAACTGATACCAACGGGCGGTTTGATATATTTACTTACCCCTCCATTGGGTATAGAACAGTTATTAGGAGATCCTGGTAGAGCTGTTATATATTTAATGATTTTTATAGTCCTATGCATAATGCTCGGCCGTGTTTGGGTCGAAGTAAGTGGTTTAAGCCCAAGAGATATAGCAGGGCAAATAATTGACTCAAAAATGCAGGTACCAGGGTTTAGAAGCTCTGAGAAAATCATAGAAAGAATATTGAAAAGATATATCCCAACGCTGATAATATTAAACGGGATCATTATTGCTGTGTTAAGCTTCTTTGCAGATAGTTTAGGTGCATTAACAAGCGGAACGGGTTTATTAATATCGATTGGAATTATTCATTCATATGCTGAAACCATCAGTAAAGAGTTCGCTGCGCAACAATACCCCGGCCTAAGAGGCTTTCTTGGAATGGATTAGTGCGCTCCTCTTAGATAATGGTATCCTGGATTAGCTCCCGAACAGAGAAAAGATTTAGTCTTTAAAAATAAAAACTTATAATATTTTCTAATACTATAGAATTCTAAAATTGTTCAGGCTAAATTAATTTAAATTACTGAATTAACTTATTATATAATAATAACCAGTAGATTCAAATAACCAAAAACATAAAATTCTGAAGAAATTACATGGACTTTAACGAATTTAAGTATTTAGGAACAACAGGATTAAGAAAGAGGGAAATAGGGAACAGAGAAGTTACCAAAGAGTATTATATCAACCATTTACTTTCGGTCAAAATAGTAAATAAATATACTTTAATTTGTGTTAATGAATTAGAATTAATGGAATATACACGTAGGGGAAGTGAATTCGATTCCACTATTGAAAGACTGAGATCTTGGTATGAAAATGATTATGACATTAATCTTAATAATTTTATTTTTGCATTTCCTCTTCTTCATGAGCTTGCTTATTTTGGGGATGAAGAAGCAAGAAATATATACTATAAACTTATTAACAATAAATCAATACTAGAGAAGCTTATAGACGTAGATTTCAACGATTTTTTTAAGGATATCTATGAGATTTATTTAGAACTATTGGATATGGTGGAAATTGATATAGATTTAGCAAAGAGAATAAAATTAGATGACTTGCGTATATTCTATTTATATCAGTACCAAGCTGATAGAATGGAGAATGATTTTTACCAATACATCTGGAACATTGTTAAAAATAAACTAAATATTCCCATTTCTATGATTAATGAAGCAATCATTAAAGAATTATTCAATACTTTCAATGTGCAATTGCCTTCCATCTCAGAATTGAATTATGAAGTTTATCTTGATCAATATTATTCAAGGTATAACAAGGTTTTCTTTAGAGAAATCATCGATCCAATCTTAACAGAAATCTTAACCAATAGACCTAATCTAAAAACCCAATTTATTCTCGAATTTAATAGAAGAATTAACATTCATGAGGAAAATTTACCTGCTGAAATGGTACTTCTAGATTGTATTCTAAAATGTTCTGAACTTAGTGAAGAAATACTTGAATATAACACATGTGGCGAACTTATTCTACATGAAAATACATCGCTAAATGAAGACAATAAATACCTCCTAATGCCTGAATTTGTTCATTTAATTATCAATACAGCCAATAAAATCAAAAAAATGAGAGAAGTCAACTCTTGGATATTAAAATCAAAATCAGAAGATTATTTAGATTATTCATTCTTAGTTATAATCCAAAAAGTTCTACTGTACATACAAAAAAACAGACTGATAGAAAAGGAAAAACTAATGAAAATATTAATTACATGTATTGAAGAAATGAAAAAAAAAACTAAGAAATAAATATTTAATTATAAGATCCTAGAAAGATAAAATTTTCTAGCTGTCTGAAAGTCCATACCTAATATATCTTTAATTAGTTAATCTAGCTTTAATTGTTTTTTCGGATCAAAACAATGTGATAGTATCTGAAAAATTTATAATTATTTCAATATAATTAAAGAATAAGTATGATATTTTTAATCTTTAATATTGATTTTTTAGATCTGATAAGCACTCCTCCAGGATCTATGATTTTTGTGCTTCTTTTAGCCTTGACAACAGCATTAATTTCTACGATATTAACAAAATGGTTAGTTGATACTGAGGAGCTAGCGAGAAAACAAAAACAAATCAAGGCTCATCAAGAAGAGAAAGAAAAAATTATTGAATTAGCTGAGGTGGATCCAGAGCGGTATAGTAAACTCAGAAAAAAATGGGAGCGAAAAGATGCGATGTTTAAAAAATCGCAACAAGGGATGGCAATGCAGAGATTAAAACCAACGTGTATTACATTTCTTCCTATGATTATAATTTTTTCTGTTTTAAATACCGTGGTTTTTGGAGGGAGTCCTGTAGCGCTCTCTGCCATGCATGCTAATGATGTTCCACTGATAGGAGATTTCATTGAAGCACGTAATACAATTTGGATAAATTTTACTGCCTGGTATTTCCTATGTTCTTTAGGGCTTAATACGTTAATTCAGAGACTTTTGAAGCTTCAAACTCAAGCATCGGGTGGTATGGGACAAATGATGGGAGCTACTAAAGCTAAATCTTTAGAATTTCCAGATGTATAGATGCTTGTTGAAGTGATATTCAGAGAGTAAAGTCATAATATAATAAAACCATTTTTGGAATAAGTTCAAAAAAAATTTTTTTGTCGAGTGGGGCTCTTAACATATCGATTTTTCTGTGTAAATTGATTTTCATCTTGAAATTCAAGCATAAAACAACAATAACAAAATGTCTTTAAAAGGAGAAGCAAGTGAAAGATTTTTTTAAAAAATTTATATGAATCTTCGTAAGGCAAGTTTTACGATCTTTCTTCTACAAATAAAATTTATAAATTATGAAAGGTGCCTTGTTTCTAATTTGAACTTAATAATTAAAAAGAAATATTTCGAATTTATTTTTTCTTTCAAATGAATTGGAATTTAAAATTCTTCTTTAAGGCATTCTTGAATTGTACATTCAATACAAATCCAAAGTAACATCATTTTTTTAGTGACAAGCAAATAACCTCTTCTTTTAATGGGATTATCTATTATATTAAAAATTAATACATGATTTGAGTTATAACGAATTTTCTTAAATTCAGCTCCTAAACCTTGTTCTATTGCAATCTGCTCTTCCTCATAACATTCTCTCTATTACTGTTAAAAAATATTTAATAAATTACACATAGTCATAACATATTTTTTAAAATTTGAAGATTTAGTCAATAAGAATATCCTAAATGATATAATTCTAAGTTAAGATTTTGACGTAATTAATTACTATTATAATGATATGAATAAGTACAAGAAAAAGAAATTGTTAAAATTAATAAAAAAAAAATTTTAACTTAATTTGTTAAATGTGAAGGTGGTCTCCATTCTCTTTTTTTGCCTATTCTATACATTATATATCCTGCAAGTCCACATGATGGAACCAGAAGTAGGAGAAAAAGTCTACCTCTTAGTACAGGAGGTAAATCTTGTAAGGGTGCCCAAGGAGAATTAATAAGGAAATAGCCGAGAAAAAACCACAATATACCACCGAATCCTAATCCACCAAACCCTACTAATACTATTTTAGTAATGAGTTGTTGATGTTTTGACATTCTAAAATAATTGAAAAGATAATAAATCATTGGTATGATTAGTAGGTTCAAAATTGTTAAAAAAACTGTTGTTATCAAGCTTATAATTCCGATAAAAAATAACCACCAGAATAATATTGTTCCTAAGATATAACCGCCTATATTAAACCATAACCACTTTTCATTAAATCTTTTCCAAAAATTATCATGGCTTTCATTTTTATTCTTTCCTTTATTATCTTCCTTTGTATTCTTTTCCTTTATAATCATACAATAACCTATTTACGAAAATTTCATTAACAACAACCAACAATCTGACAAGTAATATGAGTACTTCCAGTTATATGGTATATCTCTAATAACTCAACACAAAACAATCCAGCACCTGGAACCCACCATATTACAGCTAAACATATTATAATTGAAATTACACCAGCAGCAATTTCACACGTAATACAATCTTCTTCAGGATTATTTCTTTTGAATAATTATTTTTAATATTTATTAAAAAACGAAATCTGAGACAAATAACTTTTTGAATTACAAATAATGGTCTTAATCAATGTTTACAAATGAAAATTTATTGAATATATATCGAACAAAATTTTTTTATTGTAGATTTTTTCCAATTTCTTTGTTTAATCATATTTAAATAAAATTCAGCGACTTAACAGTAACTAGTAATAGTCTGTTTATTTAAATATTTTTTAAATGCTAAAATTGTTTACTCCGACTTAGGAAGTTATATTTCAAAAAAAAATTCAATGGTCAATTTTTTATAATTTTAAATTTTGGGATTTAAACTCTAAATCTTGATAAAAAGATTCTTATTTTTTAAAAATATTTTCTTGCTTTATATATCAAAATACTAAATCTCATTATTAAGTTCTAAAATCCTATTACTAATTATTAAACCCTTATAAGCGAGTAACAAATGGTATTTCCTATTGATTAAATTCGATTTAGAAAACAAGTAAAAAAAAAAAATAATTATAATTTCTAAGATTATAAAAAAAATCTCCATTTAATTTTTTTTTCTATTCTATACATTATGTATGCTGCTCCACAATATGATAATAAAAAAACCAAGATGGTAAAAAGTCTTCGCAATGTGACGTCAATCTCATGAAAAGGAGCCCAAGACGAAGCAAAAAGAATATAATTGACGGAAAAGAATATCCATACTCCTATAACAAATGCTCCCCCGAGTATCCATAATATTCTAAAAATAGTTCCGCTTTTTAATTTGCTGATATAGTAGATACTGAATAGAAGAATGGAAGCTAAGAAAGTGTATAGAACTACTTCTATTAAAGAAAAACACCCTCTGAAATACATGATCCAGCCTATTGATGTTATACCTATATAAATCCCGATTGTAACCCATAACCAATTTTCTTTAAAATTTTTCCAGAAATTCTTAATCTTTTCTTCAGTATTCCTTTCTTTCACATTAATTTCCTTTTCATTCATAATATCAGCTCCTTATAATCATATCATTAACAACAATCAATAAGTATGCATACTACGTAACAACCGATATGTAGCAATTCCACTAACATCATCATTTCTAAGCATGCAAAGCATGATGGAGGATAAGGGGCGCACCCAATAAAACATCCGACGACAAGGGACACCTCACAAAGCACCACACACCATTCACAATCCCAATGAGGATCACCACCAAAACAACCTTCCTCACCACCGCCACCACCACCATTAGGCGGTATATGATAATCTATTAGCACTGCATCACCTTCAAGAATTTGAAAATCAAACTCTACAAGTTGTTTTTTTACTAATTTAGAAAGAGATGCAATTCCTTC
>JAEOTA010000001.1 GCA_016840085.1 Promethearchaeota archaeon | reverse complement strand
TCGTTGTAATCGTAATTATAATTATCAAATGGATTTTAGGGTTTCTCCTTTATCCAATTTATTTAGTGCTACCTTTTGTCTAATTTATTTAAGATCTGTTTTCTTCTTTTTCCCAATTAAATATAGAGCCGATATTTTATAGAATTTTTGGAATATAATTATGAAAATGTCAATATATATTGGATTTGGGATTTTTGTCGGATTAATGACATTTGATTCTCTATTTTTTTTCCTTTTTCTACAAAAATTAATTAAAATTGATTATTTTCGACATTGAAGTAAAGACTTAAATATTTGAATGTATCTATAAAAATAGGGAAGAGAAATTTATTCAAAGATAATGTGAGCTATACATTGGATTTCGCCCTCTATTAAACTCTATTGAGTTTAATCTCTCCCTGATTTTTTTTATTGCTCAAATTTCTTTTTTCTTCCCTTCTCTTTATGTGAGAATTTAGGTTATTAAATTTCTTTTTAATTATAAACATTTAGATTTTTTGTCGCTTTAATTACTTTTGATTCTCTTTTTTTTCCCTTTTTCTACAAAAATTAGTTAAAATTGATCATTTTGGGCATCAAAGTAAAGATTTAAAATTAACTAGTTTTTTCATATTATTACTTTATAGAGCATTTTATTTAATTTTCTATAGAACTATTTTTTTGGGATAAAATAAGGAGTTGAGAAACATCATGAATCTATTGAAAAAATATAAAGTTTCTTGGCATGGTGATAGAATTTAGCAAGGATTTAATCTTCAAAATATGTATTTTTGGAGACAGGAATGTTGGAAAAACTGAGTTACTTCGTACATTTGCTCCTGAAATGTTTAATAAGGAAACTAAGCCACCTACGTGTATCGATATTGCAGTTAAAACGTTAAAAATAGGTTCTTCCAAAATAACTCTTCAAATTTGGATTCTTGGAAGTGATCTTAGTTTTAAATTTATTTTTTCTGCTTTTTCAAGAGGAGCATCAGGAGGAATTTTTATGTATGATATTACTAAATATTCTAGTTTAGGGAATATAGAAGATTGGTTAGTAGCATTTAAGGAAAGTTTATCTGATGATAAAAAAGAAATCCCTATATTAATGGTTGGTGGAAAGGTAGATCTCTCTAAAAAAAGAATGATATCTCGAAGATCTGCTAAAAAAGTCTCAAAAAAATATAAATTACTTGAATATTTTGAGTGTTCTTCTAAAACTGGGGAAAACGTGGAAAAAATATTTAAATTTTTAACGAGATCCATAATAAAATTTGAAGGTTATGCTTAATTGTTAAAGAAGGGGAGGTATAAATTTAATGCGAGTAAAAGTATGTTTTATGTGCCATGAATATATACCGATTCTTGAAAATGATTATTTGAATATGGATGTTTCTATTATTCGCTACGTGGATTTATATCATAGAATAAATGAGGGAGAAAAGAATCTGAAGAGAGAGATTAAAGAAGTAATTGATATTCTTATTTTTCATAAGATCCTTCTTCAGGCAAGTAGGACGGGAGACCTACCAATCGAAATTTCAAATAAAAAAGAGGTAATAATAGATGTTTGTACATAAGAAAGCCACTGAAAGAACAATTTGAATTCTTGAGAAACTGATAAGAGATTTAGAAGGAAATAAACAACTTATCACTATACTTGACCCAGCTGAATTAATGATATGGAAAGCAGTAATAGATGTACTTGCAGGATTATCCATAGTTGAGGGAATCATTGACATGCAAGAATTAAGAAAAGAGAAAACGAAAATTAATGCTGACGATTTAGAAATTATATAATTAATTTTTTATTTTTTTTTCTATTAACGTCAATTTCCAAGTGTTATGACTTGATTGACGAAAAAACAAAAAAGAGGTAAAAAATATGACAAAAAATAGAAAAAAATTAAATATTTTATTAATACTCTCCATAATTATTATGTTTTTTAGCGTATCTGTCTTTTCATGGAAAATAACTGCAATTACACCATGGAAAAATATTTCAAGCGATTTTGGGGCACAGGGTGAAACCAACTATTTTTTTTCTAAAGCCTTAATTATTGATAACCCAATAATTTCATATATTTTGATTATAGGAATTATAATATTAATAGTTGGTAACTTTTTAAAGAAACAGAAGTGGTTAGTTAAAAAATTCAGTGATGGCAAAATGATTGGATTATAAATAATTTCCAATTTCGTGATAATGAGCATTTTCCACTCGAAATAATTAAGTCAGCCTTAATTTCTTTCGATAAAAGGATTTT
>JAEOTA010000007.1 GCA_016840085.1 Promethearchaeota archaeon | reverse complement strand
TATTTGAAGCAGCTATTTCTAACATCGGGGAAAAAATCACGGGAGGTGATTGGTTAAATTTAAAATAATGTCGGCTCTCCGAACACGGAAAATAATAGAAAAAAAAATAAATACTTGAATACTAAATAATAAAAAAAAGTTTAAATTTCATTAGATTACTTTCTTTATTAACTCCGAAAGATCTAATGCTTGAATCTCGTTATTTTCAATATTACTCTTGAATTGATTTAAGCAGAAAGGACAACAAGAAACAATTGCTTCAGCTGTTGTGTCTTTTGCTTCTTCTATTCGCTCTCTTGCAGCAAAAGCAGACAAATCTTTAAATGCTGATCTAACACCTCCTCCCGAACCACAACACCATGCATTATGTCTATTTCGTGTCATTTCTATTAATTCAATACCTGGAATTTTATCTAATACATCTCGAGGCGCCTTATAGATTCCCATATGGCGTCCTATATGACATGGATCGTGGTATGTAATTTTCATAGTTAATTCTTTTTTAAAATTCAATTCTCCATTTTTTAATTTACTCCGAATAAATTCTGGCAGATGTTTAACTTCTATTCCATGGTCTAATCCAAATTTATTGGGATAAGTATCTTTCCAAGTTCTATAACATCCAGCACAAGATGTTATAATCTTCTCGATTCCAGCTTCTTTAAAATAGTTAATATTTTTTTCAGCTAATTCTTTAGCTTTTTCTACTTGACCTGTCATATAGACAGGTGATCCGCAACATCCTTCATCTTTAAGAATTTTAAAATCAATATTTAAGGCATTTAATATTTCTGCTGTAGCAATAGCAACATTTTGCTCTCTATAACTTGATGTGCAACCAACAAAATATGCTAACTTTGCATTAGGAGATTGTTTAATATTGGATGGCAACCATTTAAGCCGATCTTCATGCTTTTCCATATATGGATTTTTTTCTATCATTGTATGTTCAGTATATAGTTTTTGTTCAGGCATAGGACCATAACCCAATTTAACAGCTTCTTCTCTCATACACATTAGCCATTCACCAGCAAAACTATGGATCTCTGGAATCTGACATTGTTCAATACATGCCATACAAACTGAACATTGATAAAAAATCTCAGCAACTTCATTAGTCCAATTTAATTTACCAGATGTTAATGCCCATGCTAAAAGATTTTTTCCACCGAGATAATATGGTTCAAACTTTCCAAATTCTCCAGAAGGACAAACAGGAGACCAGTAAGCATCTTTATATACAGTTCTGCAAGTACCACACTTTCCACACTGATAAAGTACATCCTTATAATGTTCTAAATTCTGATGTCTTTTAAGATCGTGAATTTCATACGCCAATCTTGCTTGAGAAATTCCCTGTCCTCTAATATATTTAACTCTTTTCTTCTTAGCCATATTAATCCTCTCCGATTCCTTGTCCTGGATTCATAATATTATTCGGATCAAGAACTTTTTTAATTTTATTTATAAGTTCGGTAGTAGAAGGTAGTGTTTTATCTTTGTAAAACTTTACTGCCCAGAGAGGAGGTTTATACATCACGACACCATCTAACTTTTGAACTTTATCATGAATCTCTTTTAGAATCTTTCTTGCAGTTTTTATATCATCAGGATCATTTTTATTGAAATTTACATTACTTCTCGCGACCACATAATGACCACCAAACATTAATCTACTATAAAACTGAGGGGGTTTTCCATATTTAAGACAAATTTCTCTAGATATGTTATAATATTTTACAACATCTCGAGTAGAGCAATAACTGCCAATCCATTGTCCACCTCCTCCTCTTGAGAAATTCCAACACCCCCAGAATTGCATTGGAGGGGGATTTATTGCTTCTGCTCCCTCTGAAGCAGACAATAGTCTTATGCGTCCTTCTTTACAAATATTTTTAATAGCTTCACATTGAGCCTCATGTTGTTTTTCAGTATAAGCTTGTGTTGTTATGAGTGAAATAAAATCTGGCATTTTGGCTTCAATAGCATCCAGAACAATATCTTTTTCATTTAACTCTTGAGAAGATTGAGCCCATGCAAAATTAATGGCAAGAATATCGCATATTCCTAGACCCGCTTTTGAAAGTTTAAGTAAAGTTGGAAATCCATCATCGATTTTTAGAGCAATCCCCGTAAAATCTTCCCTGAAAGGCAATTTTGGCCATAATTTTATGGAAGCCTTGGTTACTATACCGGTTGTACCTTCCCATCCAATAAATAATCCCGCTAAATCTGGTAATGGTTGTCTACCATACCAATAATTTGAAAGGCTGCAGGATCCTGCTCTTATTAACTCTCCTGAACCTAGAACGACTTCTAAACCATTTATAAACTCAGCACCAGAACCTCCAATCATACCAAGATCAAACATTCCATAACATAGGCATGATGGAATGACTCCTGTTCCCGGAGGAGACCAAGTTATTCCGGCTCTTAAATTAGGATGGTTTTTCTCTAAATAACCTTGTATATCTGCCCAAGTAATTCCCCCTTCGACCACGGCGTACATATCATCTTCATTTACTTCAAGTACTCGATTTAATCGCCTTAAATCGACGACAATCCCTCCTCTTCTTGGAGTTGCTATAGAACCAAAATTTATTCCAGAAACCCATGGAACTAATGGAACTTTGTATTTATTAGCTATTTTAACAATCTCTTGAACTTCCTCAGCTGAACCAGGAATAATGGCAGCATCACATTTACCTTCTGGTTCGGCCGTGATAAAATCATAATGGTATAAATAAGTAATTTCAGGTCTGTCAGATACAAATTGTTCCCCAACTATATTTTCTAATTCAGAGATAATTTCATTATTATTCAACTATAAATCACCATTAATGAATTGAATATGTCTTTTGTTTATATAAAAATTGTCACTTTACTAAAATAATATCTAACTACTATATACTGAATTGGAATTTTTATAGTTTAAAGAAAGAAGATTTAAAAGGGTAATATGTCTTAAAAGGATCAAAAAATTTATTGAAAATTAGAAGAATAATGAAATCTTGGATGATATATGGAGCATATGGATATACAGGAAAATTATTATCTCGAGAGGCAAAAATTCGGGGTCATTCTCCAGTATTGGCAGGACGTTCAGTAAATAAACTTATCCCATTGGCTAATGAACTTGATTTGGATTATATTGTATTCGATTTAGAAGATTCAAAGACTTTAAAAAACATAATTCGAGATTTTGACCTTATATTCCATGCTGCTGGACCTTATAAATTTACAAGTGCTCCTATGGTTAAAGCATGTTTGAAAACAGGGACAAATTATCTTGATATAACAGGTGAATTACCAATATTTGAGCAAAATTTTGAATTTGATCAACAAGCAAAAGATATAGGCATAGCAATTATTTCGGGAGTAGGATTTGATGTAGTACCGACAGATTGTTTAGCGAAATATATTAGTGAAAAAATTCCAAATCCAACCCAATTAGAGATTGGAATTGCAGGAAGTAGTAGTCCAAGTGCTGGGACTTTAAAAACAATTATAGAATACTCTGATCTTGGTACACTGATACGAAAAGATGGGGTGCTTGTACATCCCGAAAAGATTCATGAAAAGAAAATTCAATTTTCAGATAAAGAACGTATAATGCGACCTGTTGTATGGGGAGATTTAGTTACAGCATACCGTTCTACTGGCATACCAAATATAATAACTTATATGCCTATTCCTAAAAAATCTATTGGAGTCGGTAAGTCCACTGGAATATCTAAAGAATCATGGGTATCTAATGAGAACCAAAAAAAGCTTGTTAGAGAATGGATTGAAAAAAATGTGCATGGTCCAGACGAACAAACACGTCAAACTGCTCGCTCTTATCTTTGGGCTCAAGTAACTAATGATGAGGGCACCTCTGCTCAAGCATGGCTTGAAACTATCGAATCATATCGTTTTACTGCAGTTGCTGGTGTTCGTGCTGTAGAGAAACTGTTTAAATTAAAATCAAAAGGAGTATTGACACCAGCTTTAGCATTTGGAGCTGATTTTGTGCTTGAAATCCCCGATACAAAACGTTTTAACACCCTAACTTAAGTAATTTAGGTTTATTTACATAATTGTAATTAAAAATCTTAAATTAATTAGATTCTTATTGTTTTCTTCTTAATTCTTCACCACATTTTCTACAAAACTTTTCTGCTCCAATACTTTTATTTCCACAATTAGGACAAAACAATCCTACTTTTGAATCCTGAATTTGGTTATCCATTATCTCAGAATAATACTTTGCAATCTTACGAGATCTTATTAGTGAATAAATACAGAGAATTAAAAGAACAAAATTTAATGTATAATAAGGAATCATGCTGATAAGCATACTAACAAAAAAATCTAAATCCCAATAATCGTAAGGATCGAAAATCCAATTGATAATCATATAAAATAAAGACCAACTTGTCATTGAAAGAATGCAAGTACCCAGTAATGCCAAAATAAATATAATCACTGCCTGTTTTTGGGTAATTCTGAAACCGAACCATGTTTTTTTTTCCTTTTTCATATTATCATCCTCCAATGTATACTATTATTCTATTAATCAAATTGTAAAGAGTATTAATAAATCTTATGAGTATTCTAAAAACTCGTTCCTTTTAATTATTAAATACCATTTAGTTAAAATTGAAAATCTAAATAGATCGAATATCAATCGATTTATCAACATTTTTATTTATTTCACCTAGATACCCCGCAGCTCGGGGATATCCTCTAATACCCTGTTTAACCATTGGAGAATGGAAATTCCCTTTGGCCCAAGGAGCAGGGAACTTTTGAAAAATAGTTGTTGCAACCAATGCGGATACAAAGAATATTATAAAAATAACATAGTTTCCCCAAATGGTGAGAAAACCCAAACAAATACCTACATTAGGAATGTGACAGACAGCAGTTTTAATGAGAATCGATTTTGGTGTATCGTGCTCTGGGCTAACGTATATGTCCCAAAAATAATCTTGTATAAAATACTGCCATATACCAATGGTGGTGAAACTAAGTAAATAAACTACGTAACTAGGAACACCAGTTAGACTCCATAGGTGATGAAACGAAAGAAGCAATCCACCTGTGCTGAAACCCCATAAAATCCCAAAACAAATCTCTGAACCAAGAAAGTATTTACGATCAAAAGTAAGGGTCATACGAGACCACAGAAACCAGTAAGCGATAAAAATATAGACAAAACAAAAAAAACAATAGATTAACCAATAAGGATTTGCTATTTGTTCTGCAGTAAATAAGGGTTGAGAGAGTATCTGTTCTAATGTGCCAGAAGCTGCCGTGAAAATGTTGCAAAACGAAAAATAGATCATTGCACGAGTCCAAGCCGTTCCGGGTTTCCAAATATCAATAGGAAGACCTTTATACTTCCTAAAATAAAGAATAATCATAAAAATACCGAATACAGCGAAACAGGTGATATAAATTATTGTAAAAATAAACATTTCTTTAAACACATCACTAATTTAATCATCTAATATGATGATTATAAGAAGTCTTGTTTTTTTTCTTTCTAATCAAAAGTAATCCAAGAAGTAAAAAAATCATATCAAAAGATAGATCTTTAGCGAAGATAATTATTCTCATGTGCGCGAATATTAGATTTATAATTAATGATATAATGCTATAAATAGCAGAAGTGAACCCAAATGAAAATAATAAAATGCCAAGGATTAGATCAAAGTCAATTTTTTTCTTCAAATCTCCCACTCTAATATTATTAAATTATTGCAAGATTTTGAATAATAATATGAAATTGTACTATTTAATAGATGTGTTTCACTAATAAGTCAGTTAATAGCTAAAATTATGAAGTAAAATTTGAATAAGTAATAAGAATTAAAAAAAATAGGTACAAAATAGTAGATTAAAATTTAAGTTATTTCTTACTTTAACATGGCATGATTTTTATTTATCGCAGTTTCTGCTTCCTTAATTATTCTTTCAATGATATCGTTGACATCGTCAATACTGTTAATAACACCAATTGATTGACCAAGTAATACTGCTCCAGTATCAGTATCTCCGTAATACACCCTGTCATATGCATCAGCGTCCTTCATCATTTGTTCAATAGTTAATGATTTTTCATATGCTATCATTTCCTCTTTAGAGGAAGGGGCAGGATGTTCTAAAGCATATTTATTTTTAAATAAACGAATCGGACCAAATGATCCCGTGTAAAGATTTGTATCCTGGGGTTTACCTGGGGGTACTAATGCTTTATACTTCTCATGAAATTCACTTTGTTTTGAAGAAATAAATCGCGAACCCATAGCTATTGCTCCCGCTCCTAATGATAGAGCTGCTGATAGACCCTCACCTGTAGCAAAGCCGCCACATGCTATTTTAGGCAAATCAGGAAATGTTTTATTTAATTGTTGGAGTAATACAAGCGTTGAGACTCTCTCATATGATTGATGACCTCCTCCTTCACCACCAGTACATACTATACCGTCTACTTTAGAATCTACGCATTTTTGGGCTAACCAAACGGCTGGTGCCACATGGAAATGTTTCACTTCAGAATTTTCCCGTAATTCTTGGAATGGTTTCGAACTAGGCAATATCTTTGAAGAACCAGCTGAAGTTAACCAATATATACACTGCTCTCTCATTTTAGGATTTTTCATAACTATTTTAGGAATCTCTGTAACCATTTCTTTAACACCTCGATTATTACGAGATGTAAGGATGTTAAGGCCGAAAGGTCTATCTGTATGTTCAATCAAGTATTCCAAGCTTTCTATGTGCTCCTTGACAGGATCTGTACCCACTATATTAACATTTGATAACACGCCCAAACCGCCAGCTTCGCTAACGGCAAGAGCTAATTCACGTGTGAAAAACGGTCCCATAGGAGCGCTAAAAATTGGATGTTTTAATCCAAACATCTTTGTTATATTAGTTTCTATCATTTTATATACCACCTTTTGATGTAAAAATCTTCACAATTTTTAAAAGTAATTCTTTGCAAAAATTATTTTTAATTACTAGTTAGAAATAAACCATAATAAAAACCTGATAATAAGGTTCTTAGCGTGGACATCCAAAATCAATAACTCTCTATAATTATTTATAATGTAACTAATCGGAGTTATAATTTGTATAATTATAAATGTGTATTATTATTATTATTATCTCGTGCGAAGTATTGTATTATGAATAATTTTGAAATATAATTATAGCTCATAGATTAAAAAATGATACAGAAAATTTGGAAATACCCCTTAGATATGATTGTTGATGAATTCACATTAGAAATGCCTAAAGGCGCTAAATTACTAAGTTTTAAAATTCAAAGAGGAGTTCCCACATTATGGGCTTTAGTTAATCCAAATAATAAATTTGAAAAAAGACATTTTCGTTTAATTGGTACAGGACATTCCATAGAAGAAAATAATTTAAAATATATAGATAGTGTCCAACTAGATCGAGGAAATTTAATTTTCCATTTATTTGAATCAATCAAGTTTAAAGAAGATTAAAATAAAGAATAATTTCTTTTAAGTTTAATAAAAGAATTACTCAGGGAATAATGGTTGAAATTTTTTTTCTCTTGCTAAATTAATTATCTTTTCTTGTTCTTTATCATTAAGTTTTTTATATCGTTTAGCGGCTTCTAAAACTAATGACCATAACTTAACATCACATGGTAAAGAGTATGTTGTAACCCCTTCTTGTGATAAAGTAAACCATACTGCTTGATCTATAAATTCTTGGGTATCAAGAGGTTCATACCACGTAGAATATATAGGATCACTTCTCCATCTCCCCTTAGAAATGGCTTTAATCGCAGTAACCCCTATATTCTTCTCTCGCGTTATTTTTAGAATTTTATTAAAATCATTAACTGGATTAGGATTTACAATTGCTGCAACACAAATAGGTAATAATACTGTGTCAAAATCATCAGATTGCTCAAGTGCTTTCTTGAGTATTCTCACATCATTATGTCCTGTAATGCCAATATTCTTTATTAATCCCGTTTCTTTAGCTTCTTTAAATGCTTCCATAGCACCACCTTCTCCAAGGATTTGTTCTATTTCCTCCATAGTTGAGACAGCATGAAACTGATATAGATCAAAATGAGTAGTTCCGAGGTGCTCTAATGATTTATTGAGTTGTCGCCAAGCACCTCTCTTGGTTCTTTTAAGTGTTTTTTCTGATAGAAAAAATTTATCCCTATACTTTTGAATCCAAGAATTAAGACGAATTTCTGCATTGCCATAGGTAGGAGCAACATCAATCATATTAACTCCATTATCCATTGCGAGTTTTATAGCTTTATCAGCTTCATTTTGATCTACATACCCAATTCCACATCCTCCCATTGTGATTATGGTTATTTTTGCTCCTGTCTTGCCAAAAATACGAGTTTCCATATTTTCACCTCTTATTCTTTACTTAAATACTATTTAGTCCTTTATAAATTCATATTTTTTTACTAAAAGAGAAAATATTTTAAACTTTAATAGCAATATTTACTATTAAAAAAAAATTTACTAATAATTTAAAGAGGACTTTAAGATGTCAGAGAGAAAACTCAAAATATCTGGGAGTAATGTTGATCCTTTTGCTGCGTTGATATTAGTATTTAGTATTATCGGGATTATTTTAATATTAATCGGTCCTTTCGCAGGTCTTTATTATGAGAATTACTATTCTGGAAACCGGTATTCTTGCTTGGGTTGTGAATATAGCACGCCAGGCGACGTAGCAGCACAAGTTATTATGTTAATACTATTAATCATACAAATAGTTATGGTTTTAAATGATCTACTACCAAACAAATTTATAGAAAAAGATCTTGAAAAGTATGGCATTCTTTTAGCAGTTGTTACGTTCTTTTTTGCAATTATTGGGATTGCTTCATTTGGCGCAGAATATGACAACGATTATGATTGGTGGCCTGAGCTAGGTTTCTATAGCGGTATTATTGTTGGATTACTCAATATTATTTTGTTTTTCTTAAAATATAAAAACAAATAATTTACAAAATTCTTTTTTTTAATTTAATTGATAATTTTTAATTTACCTTCATCGACAAAAATATTTATAGCTTTTGGAGGCTTAATTAAATCACGTTTTTCCTAAACGACAGACTTAAATTCGCCTAATCCTCTATTTTAATTAATGAATTAATT
>JAEOTA010000042.1 GCA_016840085.1 Promethearchaeota archaeon | reverse complement strand
AAGCATAGTAAAGATCCTTTAAATTTTGATCCTTAGATTTTTTATAAAGTTTTGCTAATTCTTTCGTAATTTTAGCTAAAAAGAAATATTGCTGTGATAGTTTTAAAGGCATATTAAACTTTATAATTTCCATTGAAGTTTCGGTTTTTGCGTTAACTGGAACATATTTTATAGATGTAAAAGAATTATTATATGTTTCTGAATTTAAAGGATCAAGGTGAGTATGAATAGTGAGATTATAGTTCTCATGGTAAATTAAATAGTTTAATTGATAAAATTGCGCATAAAAATCATCATCATCTGAAGTAATTTCTGTTGAAATGAAATAAGCAGATTTATTGACTTTAGTTGTAACTTTATTATAACTCCATAATATAGTATGAGTATGAATAAATTCATAGACTATGCCATTATATTCATACCTTTTGAGAATTGTTGTATGATCTTCTCCTTGTTCTATCACCTCAGATGTTATACTTATTGATTCGCTTTGACTCGGGCATTCATGATCCTCACTACAAGAAGGGCACATTGAATAATATAAAAGTAGTGGTTCTATTAGTAAATTAAATTTTTTATCAGTGATTTTATCTAGGGTTATATGATGTGAGGTTGTCCAAATTGGATAATCCGCATCAATCCATGCTAAAATACCACCAAGCATATTATATACTTTTGTAAAACCACATTCAACTAAAATTTTACGTGCTTGTTGACTTCGATAACCAGATTTACAGTATATAATGATCTCAGAATTTTTAAATCCTTCAAGTGCGCTAATTCTTGCTTCAATGTCATCGAGAGGTATTAGGATAGCATCATATAAATGACCACTATTATACTCGATTGGATTCCTAACGTCTAAAATAATGAGATCAGGATACTTTCTTTTATGTTTTATCATGTAATAAGCAGTATCAACTGTAATATCTTCTTGTATTTGGGGCTGTTTATCAGCAATAACTAGTGGTATTAATGAAAGACTAGATATCAATAAGGATGCAATAGTAAGGAATATAACACTTTTATGCTTAATTTGTTTTAAAATATTTTGTGATTTCATAATTTTTGCCTTTTTTTTTAAAAAATTGACATTTTTATAAAAAATAGAATTTCAAACTAAAAATATTCAAAGATTTTATTTAAATATTTCGGGTAGTTTCAGATGTGTAGTTACTTTTTAAAGCGATATTCAGAGAGTAAATTCGTAGATAATGAAATTATTTTAGGAATATTTTACATTATTTTTTTGTATATCCTAAAAGTAAAGAAGCGCAGACAGAGGGATTTGAACCCTCGGGTGCATTCACACACTGGCTTTCTGGGAATATTTCCGCTCCAAGCCAGCGCCGTACCAGGCTAGGCTATGTCTGCAAGAAATAGAATCTAATTTTGTTTACTATATTTTCAATATAACAATTCAAAATTTTAATATTTTATTATGGACAACAAGAAACAATAGATTAAATGTGAGAAAATAAAAAATTAGTTAATTTTAATAAATATTTAGAGAAAAAAAGAGAAATTATCTTTTTGGAATAGAAACAGTTTCTTTCATTCTTTTTTCTAATTTAGCTTTTTTAATAGCTGCTTCAACTTCTTCGTGTTTTGCCCCTTTTTTGATGTCGATAGAATCTACTAATGGCTCAATATGTTTATAATTAACTCTTCTTCTTCTTACGTTCAATCCGTCAATGAGTAAATAATTCTTATCAACAATATCGACGATAACACAATAATGGCCTGCTTCTCTTCCCAAAGTCTTGACGCAAAGCCTTCCTATATCATAAACACTCATATAATTTGTCACCAAACTATTTTAATGATTACTGGGTGTTAATATTTCCAGTAAATTATTACATTTTTTAGTAAGTTAATAAAGTTATACAAAAATAAATTATTTTTGATTTTTGAAATTAGATAAGGTATTATAATTTTTTAACAGCAGAAAGAATATTTTCTAAAACTTCTTCAACTCTTAGATTTCCAGTATCTATAATCAAGTCGTAAATTTTCCCAATCTTTTCTGCATCATTTAGGTCAATATTATAGAGTTTTTTAAAGCGTTCTAATTCTGATTCTTCTCTTAGCAGAGTTTCTTTTAACTTTTCATTATATAAAGCATTATCTCTTTCAGCAATTCGTCTCACACGGATTTCTAAAGGGCAAGTTAAAAATATTTTAAAGTCTGCTATTGACTTAAGAATATAGGCACTTAATTGACTATCTATAATTACGTCACCTTTATTAGCTATATCAATAATTTTATCATCTAGTCGTTTATCAATATTAGGATTATTTTCTGCATATTCAGTGAACTCTTCCAGTGTTAAATTCATTTCTTTAGCTAGATCTCTAAAAATTTGTCCAGTACTATAATATTTAATTCCTAATTTCTTAGCGATTAATTTTCCTACTGTGCTTTTTCCAGTCCCATGAAGACCTGAAATTGTTAAGATCATTATAATTTCAAATTTAAGTATTATTAATATTTCAAGTAAATTAATGAATCCTTATTATATAAATAAAAGAAGTTATGAGCTCAAATAAAAGACTATTGACTCCATACTGTTTCTTTTAATAGTGATTGAAGGCATTTTGCACAATATCTTCCACTTTCTATTCTGTTTGTTCTTCTAGCAGTTTTGTCTGTTTTACGCATTTTAGATGGGCGTAATCGTGGTATTGATTGAAGTGGTTTTTTACAGAGAACACATTGTGCTCTTTTAGGTTTTCTTCTCCAATAATGACTTACATTTCGATTTCCGGGAGTTCGGATTTTTTTTCTTGCTTGAGCCTTAGATCTTAATCCTGGGCGTGGAATGACAATTACCTTTTTTCCTTAGTGTTAAAGCGATAGTTATTATGCTAATATAATTTTAAAGCATAGAAAGAATATTAATTTTTTTGTTTTAATTATTGTTTTGGATTTAGCTTATATTGAAATTCTTTAAAGAGTTGATATATCTCATCTACAATTATTCCTTTAACCTTATTAAGATCATCTTCATTGAGCATATTACTTAATGAACGATTATAGATTGCTTTAATTTTTACGATAAGATCATC
Organism: Promethearchaeota archaeon; assembly: GCA_016840085.1. Lineage (GTDB taxonomy): Archaea > Asgardarchaeota > Lokiarchaeia > Sigyniarchaeales > SOKP01 > Loki-b32. The sequence continues at coordinate 34,167 of JAEOTA010000042.1, read as the reverse complement.
TATACCAGGAAATCTCTCCATATTATTGACTAAATCTCTAAATAATTCTTCTATTAATTCTCTTTCTTTGAATCCATTTAATTTTAAAGCGTCCATTAAAGTTATAAAAGAAGAAGTTATTTCTAAAGTAATACCTGGGAGTTCTAATACTGTTGAGCTCATTTCTTTTGAAATTGGAGGTTGATCACTTATATCATTTTCAGAACTGCTCTTAGAGAATTCCAGAGACGAAAGTCTATTGATAATACCAATTGCTTTATAATATTGCTTAGCAAAATTCATTTTTTTAAGAAGATGAGAAAGATTGATTTTTTTTTCATCCAGAATGAAATTAAATTTAAGTAATTCATTTATAGCATTTTTCACCGTTTTTCTAAAATATGTATTATTAATAACACCTTCTTCAAATTTTTCATTCGCGTTAAGTATAGTATGAATTAGAGCATACAATTCAGATTCAATATTGGAATCTATATTAGAGTTAAAATTTTCTTTTACCATCGCAGGTTTTACAATTTAAAAACAAGAATTTTATATAAACATTGGAATATTAGTTAATAAATTTAACCAAACAATGTAGGACGTAAGAAATAGAATATTATTGCAACAGCAAAACCAATTATAAAACTTGGGATTAAAACACGAGTAGTTGAAGAATTACTAAGTTCTCTAATAGCTAAGGTCGTTAAGATGGGGACCCATATTGCAATAGTTAACGCATCTATCATATCTAAGACGCCCCAAGTTGGTGAAGCAAATATTTGATCTAAAATTTTATCAATTTGATTATAACTTAGTTTATCGATAGTTATAGTCGGAAAGCCTACTAGCATAATAAGGAGTTTAATAGTGTTGATTATTAAAAAAGGAGCAAAAGCACATAGCATCATACTAAATTTATGAGATGCTTCTAACTGTAACATTGTGCCTCCTTTATATATACTAAATGGACTAATTTCTGCTTCCTTATATTTCTCTTTTGTTTCTTTTAATCCTCCAAAGCGAGTTTCTAAGCGTTCTGTAAATCCCACCGCATAATTCGCTCCTTTTGTAAATAACCAAATTAAAATCGCGAAAAAGATTAATTGAAAAAAGAATCCAAATACAAAGAAAGTAGTAAAGAAAGTAAGATTAAAAAATACCGAATATAGGATTGCCGAATATGGGGAGACGTCAACATAATTAAAATGAGAAGCAACTGCTAGACCCATAAGTCCATAAAGTAAAGAACAAAATAATAGAATATATCCTCCTGGAGCTTTACTTCTTTTGTGATTGATGTCCCAGAAACCTTTATTTGGGTGAAAAAGAAGCCAAAAAGTCTTAGTGTACCATGGTGCTGGCTTAATCCACTCTTTTTCTATTCTTTTGAAAATAGAGAATTTTTCAATTTTTTCTATTTTTAATCTAACACCACAGAAATTACAAGCAAAACTTTCAGCAGGGTTTTCATTTCCACATCTAGGACAACGTAGGAAGGTGGCAACTGTTTGAGACATTCTTTTTATTGATTTTTAAAATTTTATATAATAATCATATAATAAATTTATCTTTTAAAAATTTCTTTTAATTTTTAATCTAACAATAATAATTACTTTGATTAAATAATGGTTTTTATATAATCATTGGAACTCTATAATGAAATGTTTATTTTCTTTAATTATTCTATAATTTCTATTTAAAAACAATTTAATTAATTCTAAATTAGTTTTTGCATGGCTAGTAAGTTCAAGAACTTTTATTCTGGATGGTTTGTTGACGAATCCCATGAGAGGTATTAATTGGTCGCTTAGATAATTGTCAACAGGAATACCATTCTTAATATATTTTATAAGTTCATTCGCCGCCAATTTACCTAATTCTTCCGAAGTAATATTTCTTTCACCTAGTATTGTTCCTGAGGATATGATAGCTCCTGTATCTGAACATGCTCTTAAAGAAAGCCCTACCCCTGGGCTCATCGAATTAACATATTTATAATCAATCTTAATATTCATTTTTAAGTGTTTTTTTAATTGTTGTTGAGCTGATTTTCTTATGCGTTCGCCAACATCTTTTTTTTTCAATTGAGATGTGCTAATTATTTCACCTTGAATTAAGTCTAGATTTCCTAATTCAGTTAAAAAGATTGGTTTAAGCTTATTTTTAGGAGGATATAAGATGCATTTTACATGAGCGCCTCCCTTAGGGTAAAACCCATGTTTTTGAATGTCAATTTCCATTTTAAAACCATAATTTCTAAAAATTTTGTAGGTAACATCTTTAAGATAATTAAGACTTGGAGCCCATTTACCGAATGTACCTCCGCCATTTATTATAATTTCAATTTTTTCTGGTTGATTAAAGTTTAAACACGCAATTTGAATGGGTTGAAGTAATAAACCAATACTTCCAGCTGTTCCAATTTTAACCTCAATATATTTTTTTAAAGCTTGTTTAGGAATTAGTGTAATTTCTTTAGTTCCAACATCACAATTAGATAAAATACTATTCGTCAATTCTGATAAAATCTTTAATCCCATTAAATGTTGTAATCTTAATCCTGGTTTAGGTCTATTTGCGCGTATATTTTTTATTCGGATGGGGTGATTGAATAGGATTGAAAATCCCGCTCCTATTCGGAGTATTGCGCCTCCCCCTTCCCCTAAAGATCCGTTAATTTCTAAAAATTTTGCAGTTTTCATGGATTAATGTATTTTTTATGTAAAGACTTAATGCGATTAACTCCATTATATTCTTGAATTAATTCTACTACTTCTTTAGGCATTAAAGTTTTCCACTTTTTATTATTTTGTATTATTGATTTTCTGATATTATTCCCATTAAAATTATTTTTAAAAATAGTTATTTTTTTCTCTACCTTAATTCCTTTCTTAAAAAACAATTCTCTGACCCAATCACTATTAGAAACAACTGAATTAAATTCCCCTACAATTGAGATTACATGATCTACCCATTTTTTTGCGTTAAAAATATCTGGAATCTCATAAATTTCGAATTTTTTAGGTGATATATTTCTCTTTTTTAAAGCAACTCTGATAAATTCTTTTCTTTCTTCGCTAGAAAATGGATCGTTTAATGTATGAGATAATTGAGAACTCCCTATTCCAATTTTTATTTTTTTATATGTTTTTAAAATTTCTTTAATAACATAGATATGTCCATGATGTAAAGGTTGGAATCTACCAATAAATAAAGCGATATTTTTTCGATTTTCTCTTATTGGTTCAATTTCTTTTTCAAAAAGAGATATTATATCAGTATGTAATATTTTCTTCCAAATTTGCTTTGAGTAATCAATGTTTTTCTCATTCTCTAATAGGTTTTCAAGTTCAGTTTTATTATAAAATCTGCTAGATTTAATCTCTAGTTCGTTAGGATCAGGATTTAAAACGACATTGGAGTCAACAATTCCGAAAAAAATATATGCAATCTCTAATCCTTCAGTATTAATATCATAAAAGAGCACTTTTTGAAGAGCATTTTGAGGTATACCAAACTCTTCCTCCAGCTCTCTAATTGCATTTTTCTTGATTTTATTTAAATCCAAATTTTTTTCATAATTTACATGTCCTGAAGAGGAGTCAGTAAAATATTCAGGATATGTTTTCTTAGTTTTTCCTCGTTTTTGAACCAAATATAATATTTCTCCTTCAGGAGTTTTGGATATTATAAAAAATCTGGTGATTAAGTGGCTTATTTTTTTATTATGAGCTTCTGATCGTTCCATTGGAAAAATATATTTAGAAATTTGACCTGATTGTAGAAATTTTTTATTATCATTATCAATACACGCTAGAATTTCTTTTTCCATATCTAGTTATTCTCCATTACAACTTTATTGTTATAATTTCTCCTGAATCGAAACCCAATGTCTTTGATGCATTTCCTTGATTAATTGAAATTTCAAGAAAACCAGTTGATCCAACAAGAAATAAAATTGATTTAATCGGCACATTCAAGAAATGAGAGGTAAAGAATCCTTCATATGTAATTCCTCTAATAACTAGACTAATCTTTGCACCCTCCTTTATAATTAAGTCAGTGTTTTGAATTGTATTATTAACAATCTGAATATTAGTTGTTCCATTTCCAAAAGAATCAACATATTGAATCGAGCATTGGATAATTTTTTTTTTAATGTTTATATTGTATATAACAGAGGATTCTTTTAAATTATTAAGATCAAATTTAGGACCAAATCTATGCAATGGAATACCAGATAATAAATAAGCACCTATTGGAGCCATTATATCTCTTCCATGAAATGTATTTGAAGTGGGTTTAATAAAGAATTCATCATTCTGAATTTCTACACACTCAATTATTTTATCAGTAAAAGAAGCAGAGAATATTCCATTATTTGGACCAATAAAATAGTAGTCTGAGTTTATTTTTAATGCTAAAATTTCTCGAGAACTTCCAACACCTGGATCAACTACAATTATAAATACGGTTTCTTTAGGAAAATATTTATAGGTAGTTTTCAATATATAAGAGGCTTCGATTATTGAATAAGGTGTTATTTGATGCGAAAGATCTATTATCTTAACAGTAGAATTTATTTTAAATATTACAGCTTTCATACTTGCAATATAATGCTGACCTTTTGAACCAAAATCAGTTAATAAACAGATAATTTTTTGACTAAAATCTGACATTTCAAGAAAAAACAAGGAATTAATTGAATGGATCTAACTTATAATAAATAAAACAACAGAAATTTATTTACTTTTACTATACTTTTGATCTATTTTATAAAAATCTTCCAATGCTTTTGATTTTAATCGATATTCCTCTTCTTTATCATATTGGATTAATTTTTTAGAAATTTCGCTTGCTCTTCTATATGATATATATGCTGTATGAAAATCTTCATTTTTTAAAGCATTTCGTGCCTCTTGAACTATTTTTTCTCTTTCTTTAGATAATTCAGGTATTTGCTGTAAAAACTCTGCTTTCTCTTTTAAAGAAGTAGCAACATCCATTATATATAATACTTCCGCAATTTCTGCTGCTTTTCTATAAAATTTTGCAGCTTTTTCATAATCTGAAGATTTCATAGCAGTTTCAGCGGTCTTATAAAGTTCAGTAATTTTTTCATGCTCTCCCCTCTCAACTTTTTCTAGTAGCTCTTGAGCAATTTTTCTTTCTTTTTTACCACCACTTAACATGAATTTTGTTATATTTATAATGCTATTTTTCAATGAGTCTGGTTGAAGGATATCAATCAATGGTTCTAAATGCTCTAAATAGATATCTTTTAAAATAGATTCAAATTCTTCCCTAGATTTCTTCAGTATATTTAAACTAGGCATTTCAAAAACTTCAGCAGCTTCTTTTAAAGAAGAGCGATATTTATCAGGTTCCTCATCTTCATTTAATAATAATCCAAGGATGATTCCATGGGCATTTCGTAATAGCTTTCCTTTAAATTTATGAAGATAAGAGAAAATTCTAATATCTTTTAATTTTAATAAATTATACTCATTCTTTGAGTGATCAAGATTTAGTCTTAAAAAGAGATCACTCGAAATTTTAAAATTAGATTCTCCTTCTTTAAAATAATACCCCATAATTTTATAATCGGAATCAGTTGGTAATAATACCACAAAACTACCTGTAGGCATTTAAAAGATAGCACCTTTTTACTTTTTTATTGTAAAATGAATTTAACTTAATATTAAAAAATTTATTAACTCAAGATTGTTTTGCACTAATTATTCTATTAGTTTCTTCTCTGATCGATTGAATTATATTTAACAATTGAGCATAATAGAGATTATCTGAAACAGCCTTAGAAGCTTTTTTTATTATATCAATTGCTTTTTTCTCTTCATCTGTAATCACTTCAATTGCTTTTTTATCCCATAATTCTTTAACTTTATTATTAAAATCATCAGAAAGTTCTTGAAGACTTTTGCTAGATTGGATTCTAAATTGCTTTAAAACTTCTACAATTAATCTAATGTTTTCTGTTATAGAAACGGTCTGTTCAGAGAAGTTTTGGCTCATTTGGTTAATTGAAGCACTCATTTGACTAATTTGTGCTATAGTCCCATCTAATGAGCTCATTATTTGATTAATTTTTTGTATCATTTCATCTAAAAGTTGTTCTGCCAATTTTTTCTCACCTAATTAAAAAATTTAAAAAATATATTACTCTAGTACCTCCTCTTCTTTAATAGATTCTTTTAAATTCTTTACTGAATCAATCGCTTCTGATAAAAGTAAATTTACTGTATCTTGATTAAGTACACTTTCAGAAAGTTTGGCAATATCCTCAAGTTTCTTGATTAATGTTTTCATTGCATCTAAACCTAAACCCTCTTGTACTACTTTCAATTCTTTGGTTGTTACATCACCTATCTCTCTAACAGCATCAATGTGTTTAGTTTGTGTTAGATTAATCTCAGTAGAGAATTCCTCTAATTTTGAACTCAAATTTGTAATTTTTTCCTCAATATTTTTATTTAAGGAATTGAGAGAGTTACTTAGCTCCTGAATCGATCCTCCTAATTGAGCTATTCTTTTATAGATATTTTGTAGGAGGTCTGTTAACATTTCAGCCATGACAATTCACGCTCAAAATATCAATTGAAAATATATTACTTTTTTCTTATTTTAAACTTAATTATAAATATAACATATTTCAAACATAAAAAAATTTTTATCTTTTTTCTGATTTTATTAGATTATAATTATAACCAAGATATTTAACCATCAAAACACATTAAAAATAAAAATTTTTATTGAAAACAGACTTTTCAGCAGAAGATATACAAAATACAAATATTAAGGGCCATTAGCTCAGCCAATGATTGGATATTTGTTCCGTTATCTGAATTGGTTATCAAGGTTTTGAACACGCTTGGCCAACAAGCGCAGGTCTTATAAATGGCCTACAGACATACAAAAGAAATTAAGAAATAATGTCTGTAAAAAGTAAAAACCTGAGATCCGGGGTTCAAATCCCCGATGGCCCATTTTATTTATTTACTTCAATTCTATAATATACACTTCGTGAAACATCTATTTCACGTTTTTTGATATATATCTTTAGATAATCTCAATATATCTCAAAGTAATATTTTGAGATAACTTATAAGTTATTAAAAAATAAGAAAATATTTTGCTATTTATCCAAATTAGTACTAATTAAATCAAGAAGCCATCTTTTAATTTGGGTTAGGTTTTTAAGAATTCCGGGAGTAATATTTTCAGGGAAATTTTGTTCATGGTTCAACCTTTGAGCTGCTTCCATCCATTTATTTAATGCTAATTGTACTAAACTTGCACCTTCAGCGTCCATGAATATTGGAACAACAGCAGCCGACTCTCGAGCATCCCCAATAGCAAAATATATTTTTCGATTATTACCTTTTAACATTACTAAATTTACGCATTCATCAAGTTTTCTTTCCACCAAAATGCATTTTAATATCTGTGTTTTAATATCAGGCTCTTTAGCAGCAAAATTTTTTTTTCTTTCTTTAAAAATTGGTTGAATTTCAGATATTAACTTATCCCCTGTACTTCCTTCACCATAGTATTTAGTTATTTTTAAAGAAGTGTCTAAGGTTTCTATTGCAATAAATTTTTTTGTATTTGAATATAGTATAACTTTAGAACCACCTTGATCTTCACTTGAAGACTGTTTTATATAAATATTTCTCATAGCTATGCTATTACATGTATGATAGGCTAATTCAAATAATTCTCGAGGGATTAAGGGCTCATATTGTTCTTCTATTTGCTTGAATTGCCATTGAGAAGAAATTACGTTATTAAACTGATTTAAAAGTCGATTTTCCATAAATACTCCCTTATTTTTTGTTAAAGTAAAGTTGGAATAAATTTTATTAAAATATAGTTCTTCTAGTTTTTAATTATTTTTATTTCTGATTAAATAGAAAATTTAAATTTGTTAAGGATCTCTACTTTTGAGTAATTTGAAAATAAGCTTTTTCAAATCTTTCTACAGCAGAAGTAATATCTTTTGTTTTTGAGCCTATTGCAGCATTCATTACTATGTATGGAGTATGATAATTTTCACAACATGTACCAAACGCTTTTTCTTTGGGATTATAGACTCGAGGACCAGTAACTCGTAAATTATATAATGCTCCACCAAGAGCAAACAATTGTTCTTCTTCTAAATTTTCCAAAGATAATGCTACTGCTACAGGATTGTAAATTTTAAGTACTCTCTCATTAATCTTTTGGGCAACCTCAGTTATTTTTTCTTCCAAAAGTTTTCGATTTTGTTTTTGTTCTTCAATCATTTTATGATAACCATCAATTCCAATAGAGAGCATAGAAATTAAAAAATTTACAACTGGAGTAGCCGAAGCTCTCCCCGCGTAAGCTTGACTGATTTTAGTAATATTTTCCTTGAAAGGAGAAGCAATCAAGGCACCACCAACAGGAGTAAGAAAATTTTTATCAGTTGACTGAATTATCGCATCAATTCTGCCCGCATCTATTGCAGAACGAATCAATTTCATCCATTCAGGGCTTTGAACACCATAAGCATTGATGACTATATGAACCAAATCCTTTTCTTTTGCTAATTTGCTGATTTCTTTGATATTATCCGGTTCCCTAGGTGGAAAAAAACTTGTTATTGATACAATAGCATAACAATCTTTATCAAGATTAGCTTCGATGTCTTCAAATGGAATTCTAACAGCATCTCCAAAAATTTTACCTTTAATAATTTTAGTTCTAAGTCCCATTAGTTCAATTGATTTTAAAAGCGATTTATGGTCAATTTGAGGAACCAAAACAGTTCTCCTCATATTTGAACCATTATTTTTCCATTCTGGTCTTAAAGCGCCCAAGGATAAGGATAAAGACATACCTGTGCATAATGGAACAATAATTGCTTCTTTTATGTTTGGTAATCCGCAATTTCTTAATATATCTCTTGCTAAATAATTAGAAATTTCGTACATTATTGATCCTCCAGGTGCTTTAGGTTGTGGAGCCGTTAAAAACCCACTTCTCCCTATTCCATGGCAAAACCCTGCGGAAGTTTGTAGATGTAATTTCGAAACTATTCTTGCCTCTCTTTCTCCCACTCTTGCCGCATCACTGTCTTTATCAGTATCCATATTCGAAAGTGTTTTTAGTAAAAATTCGATTTGATCATCACTCCATGGTTTTTTTGGAACATTCCTTTGTTCAAACAATGTTTTTATTGGTTTTATGAAATTATTGAGTACTAATTGCCCTCTATTTAGCATATTTTGAGGTATTGCAGAATTATTAAAAAAATCGCTTATTTTGCTAAAATCAACCACTCAATATCACTATAACTTCTTATTTCAATTAATATTCATACTTAGTAATAAAATAAATAAAGCATTTTATCAAATAATTCTTTGGTTAATTTTTTACAGATGCAATTTGTATTTATTAGCAAAATTATTAATATAAACATCCCATTAAGAGGGACAACACAATTTCGATTCATCGAATTGGCAATTTTGAGAATCTTTTTATGATTGATGGGGATAATGGTGCAAGATTTCCGAACTGTAATTCTTTTCTATGGATCATACATTTACAAGAATCAGGTAAAATTTATCAGGTGGAAAAAAAGGGTAAAATTTTTTGGAATAGAAAATAATATTGGCGGCCCTCGAGGAGAATTTCGAAGATCAGACAATATCTAACCATTATCGAACTCCTATCCCTCCGCAGGATAACTGGGTTTGAAGCCCAGCGTCAGAGACCACTTATCGTTGGAGATCGATATGATCTCAAAACAATTCCGACCGTCAAGGGCCAAATTATTAAATTAATATCTATTAATTGAAATCTATTTATATTTATAAATGAAATTTGTGGTTTTATTTTAAAAATTCTAGATATTCATATATCACGCGTATGTAGTCTAACTCTTTTTTTTTCCAAGCTATTACTATAATTCTCAAGTATTTTATTAAATAACTTTGCTCCTAAATATAAATTATAATTCCCTTTATCTTCATATAACTTATTTTGTATATTATCTAAAAAATTAAAATAATTATTAATCAAGTACTTCTGAAACTTTTTTACCCTCTTCAAATAAGGCACTAGCTTTTTCCATAAAAGAGGGAATATCAATTTGTTGCGGACATTTTTCAAGGCACTCTCCACATTGAATGCATAAAGCAGCTGCCCCTTCAACTTCCTCTCCCTGTGCTTTCCTATTTTCAAAGTCTTCTTCAGTCTTTGCCATTCTATTATAAAAAAAGGCAATTCTCATTCTCCCTCTATCACCCCAGTAGTAGATTTCATTTACAAATCTAAGAATTCCAGGAATAGCAACCCCATTTGGGCATGGTAGGCAATAACCGCAGCTCGTACAAGGTACAATTGTATATTTTTTATATGCTTCACGCAATGCCGAGAGTGTTTGTAATTCTTCCTTTGAAAGGGATTTAATTCCCGAATTATTTGCGGATTCTACATTTTCTATAACTTGTTGCATAGAGCTCATTCCACTTAATACTATTGAAACTTCTGGATGGTTCCAAACGAATTGTAGAGCCCAATCAGGCATACTTCTTTTCACATTTGACCTATTAAGAACTTCTTTAATTTCAGGTTTTCTATTCAATACTTGTTTAGGAATAGCTAACTTTCCACCTCGAATTGGTTCCATTATTATCAAAGCAATACCCTTACTGGCAGCATATTGTACACCTTTGGTTCCTGCTTGATATTCAATATCAAGATAATTATATTGAATCTGACAGCAATCCCAATTATAGAAATCGATAATCTCTTTAAAAACTTCAAAATTATCATGAAAAGAAAAGCCGATGTATTTTATTAATCCCTTAGCTTTAGCTTCTTCCATTTTTTCAATCAAATTTAGATTTTTAATTTTCTCAAGTCGATTCCTATTCAATCCATGAAATAAATAAATATCTGGTTTAGTTTGTAATCGTTCAATTTGTTCATTAAGAAATTTATCAAAATCTTCTGCCTTTTTAACCATCCATACTGGCGATTTTGTTGCAAGGTATACTTTTTCCCGATATCCCTCTTTTAAGGCTTTTCCAACTATAACCTCGCTTTCACCATTATGATAAGGATAAGCAGTATCAACATAATTTACTCCATTGTCAATTGCGTAGCGAATCATTTTAATTGCTTCTTCTTCATTAACTTGCATCATTTGGTTCATAGGCAATCTCATTGCTCCAAAACCGAGAGCAGAAACCTCCCCATCAAGTGAACCCATTTTTCTGTACTTCATATTACACTTCGTTATCCTAATAAGTATTTTTAGTGTAAAAAATATAGGATGGTAATTGAATTTTATTCTTTAATTTGACTTAAAAGGTTACTCTAAATTATTATTAACTTTATTGTGTTTATATTATAAGGTTTAATAAAATATCAGCTTTAAAATAGAAGTAATTTAACTAATAAATTACAAAATTTTCACTGTTTTTCTCTTTATTAATATATAATTGTTATTTTTTTTTAAAAAATTAAATAATAGGAAAATGATATGAGTAGTGATACAGATCTCACGATTGTGTTAAATCTAACTGAATGTCCCTTTTATCAATATTGCTACCTTCCTAAAATTCAATTTTTATGTAGAATTCCAGAATGTAAAACTTGTCCAGAATATCGCACAAAATTGGAAAAGATAAAGTAGGAAAACTATTTGACAATCTTATCTTTAAGATCATCAATAGTTGCTCTTCTTACTCTTGGTTTCATTAATCCAATTTTATATACTCTTTCTATGAAATTATGGATTATATGTGCTGTTGCCCCAAATACGACGTATTTCTTATTTTTAGGGGAGAAATATTCATATCTTCCAAGAGCGATAAACTCATCTTTAACAATAAAGATTTTTTCACTGTAATTCTTCTTATTAGCAAAAAAATTTACTGGTATTTTCACTATTTCATGAACTTCTGCGTCTTGTTTAATCAATTTCTGGTTTTCATTTATATAGGCTACGAATGGTGTTATAATAAATCCTTTAGGAGTAAGATGATCATCAATACAACCTAAAATTTGGACTTCTGAATGTGGGATCCCTAATTCTTCGTTTAGTTCTCTTAGTGCTGTATCCAAATAATTTTTATCTAGTATATAATCAAATTTACCCCCAGGAAAAGACATTTCTCCTGAATGCTTATCATTTTCCCTTTTTGTACGCTTGATTAATACTAGATCATATGGTCTATTTTCATAAGGAATTATTAGAAATACAACGGCGGCATTAATAAAATCCTCATGGTGCCATGTTAATCGATCTTTTGAATGGTAGTCTTTTAATTTGTTTTGAATATGATTTTTATCAAAATTAAAATCCATAATTCTTCTCTATAATTTAGATTTTTAAAAATTACTGGTAATCTCGTTTCTATATTTAATATATTCCTTAATATCTTTAATTTTATCAAGTTTAAATCGTTCTAATCCTAAATTAGAAATAGTGAAACCATAAATTTTTTCAATGAAAGTTGATATCATATATGCTGTTGCACCCCAAACAGTATATTTTTGTCCATTTTCACGATCAATGTAATTATAGTAAAAAACAGGAAATTTCTTGTCTTCAATATCAATAGGTTGTTCTCTGAAATTCGATTTACTAGTAAAAAAATTAATAGGGATTTTCAAAATTCTTTGAACCTCTCTTTCATCTCTTATTAAAGTTTGATTTTTATCAATAATCCCTATAAAAGGAGTAATAATATATTGCGTTATTGTAGGAAAATCGTCCAAACACCCAATAATTTTAACTTGTTTCCGAGGGACACCTATTTCCTCTTCTGTTTCTCTTAAAGCAGTATCTCTTAAGGATTTATCAAACTGAGGCTCAAATTTTCCTCCCGGAAACGACATTTCACCCCTATGTCTTATACCTTTATCTGAACGATGAATTAAAATAAGTTCATAAGGTTTATATTCATAGGGAATAATTGAAAAAATAACTGCTGCCTTTGTAAAAAAATCATCTTCTAAAGTAAGTCTCAAAGGAGAATTATATGAGTAAATTTTCTGCCTTATTAGACTTTCATTAAAAATTAATTCTTTTGTATCCATAAGGTATAGCAAAAATTTTAAGCCATTAGTTATTTACAAATCATAATATTCTATTCTAAAAAAGTTTTTAGCAAGTGTTTATCATGAAACTTCCGAAAGAAATTAGAGATAAAAAAGATTTAGTTAGATCTTCTAAGGTAAGAAAATGTTCAATAAAAAATTGTAATGAAAATGCTATTCGTTCTCTTTCAGAAAATGCTTGGAAAATTTATATCGAAAAAACTGGCTTAAAATATAAAGAAAGCTCAAACCATAGAGTTTATCTTTGCAAAACTCACTACAATCAATCTAATAAATTTAGAAAGGCACAAGAGAAGACTTTTCAAAAAAAGGGCTTTCTAGATAACACCCTTGCTATAAAAAAAGGAAAATGGGAGATTTAAGGAATAACTACCATTTGTTCATAAAATTGATCGATTAAAATCTGTTGACCTTGAATTAGACCAACTGTCAAAAGAGATATTGCGATAAGTAGAATAATTATTGCGATTATTTTATTTCTCATAGGTATAGAGTATTAAAATATAATGTGATAAATATATTTTTTCAATTTTATTTTGTTAATTCTTCTAAGGTTTTGATTTTTGTATCAATTTTCTTAAATTTTAAGTCAAAATCTTTATCATTCTTGTTGAAATCTTCTTCTGAAATTTCTTTCGCATGAAATCGACCCTTGTTGAGTTTTCTCTCACTAGAAAGTTCTGCCTTTTCTAATTTCAAATCCTGAATCCATAATTTCATACCTTCTATTAGATCATTTTTTTCGTTTTCTAATTCTGATTTTTCTTGTTTATATTTTTTTTTTAATCTTTCAAATGTCTCTTTATCTACTTTGTGTAATTTATGCTCTCGTGATAAATTCTCTAATTGAAATGTTTTTGTTTCAATATCATTAGAAATCCGTTGAACTATAAAAGGTTCTTCTAGATTTTGTTTGATAACACTTTCCTTTTGCTTCAATTCTTCTATAAGTGTTTTAATTGCTTCTAGTTTAACATTAACTTGCTTCTTAAAGTCGGTATCATAGTCATATTTAGGATCCTTAGTTAATTGTGAAATTTCTTTTAATTTTTCTGCTAATACTTTTTTATTTAACTGGATATCGTTATATTCAATATAGTAAACCATTTGTTCTTTTACTTCTTCAGGTAAAGGTTTAACTTCTTCTTTCTCTTTTTGTTTTTTTGATTTTTTCTTTGCTTTTTCTTTCTTTTCCTCTTCAAAAATTTCTTCCTCCTCTTCTTCTAATCGTTTTTCTTCAGGTTTTTCCTCAACCTTTATTTCTTCTTCCTTTGTCTTAGATTCCTTAATTTCGGGTTCTTTTACTGATTTTGGAATATCAGCAAGAAGAGGTTTGCCACATATGATGCAAAATTTATCTGTTTCTTTTACTGGTTTGCCACAATAAGGACAAAACTTAGGCATAAGCACCACGTTTAAAAAATTATAATATTCTTTATTATAAGAAATAAAAAACTTTGATTATAATTTTATTAGAGTCCAATATTTAAAAGAATTATTTATTAGTATTCATATCCATTTCTTTAAAGAGAGAGAATGTAAGAATAATAATGTATTTATTTTTAAATTTTTTTTAGTAATAAGAGATGCAAATTAAAAAAAAAATCCCTGTGCATATCGGTTTATTTGGTCATATAGACTCCGGAAAAACAGCTATAGCTGAAGTATTATCAGAAATCATCTCAACAGCAGGTCTCGATGCCCATCCACAAAGTAAAGAAAGGGGTATTACTATTGATTTAGGATTTACCAGTTTTTTACTTGATAAATATCTCGTTACCTTGGTAGATGGCCCCGGTCATGCTGATTTAATAAAAATTAGTGCGTCTTCAGTTGAGATTATTGATATTGCTTTAATTGTCATAGATATAAATAAAGGGTCTCAAGTTCAAACTGGAGAACATCTAATTATGGTTGAATCACTCAGAATTAAAGATATTATAGTTATTCTTAATAAAATCGATCTTTTTAAAAAAAATATTGAAGAAGAAATAAAAAAAACAAGAGAATTTTTTGATTCAACTTCCTTTGGTTCAGATGTCCCAATATATGCAGTTTCAGCTAAAAACAAGGTTGGATTTGAAGAATTAAAAAAAGGAATCTTAGAAAAAGTAAATTCTTTAGAAATAAAACGGATTATTGATGGTGATCTTATAATACCTGTTGATCACCATTTTCCAATTAAGGGTATTGGAACGGTCTTAACTGGAACAATATTAAGCGGAACATTAAGCTTAAATCAAAACATAGAAATTTTACCTATTAAATCTTCAGGAAGAGTTAAAAGTATTCAAATTTTTTATCAAAATGTTGATTCCGCAAAGGCAGGTGATCGAGTAGGAATTAACATTAAGGGGATAGATGTTAAGAAAGTATTTCGAGGTTGTTATGCTACAAATAATCCAAAGGCTTTTGAATATTGCAATATAATTGGTGTAGAAGTGAATAATAATAGTTTATTTAAACCAAACACTCGTTTTGGCACTCAAGTTCACATTACCATAGGAATGTTGACTATGACAGGCAATATTTATCCATTCGATGAAATAGATGGAAGAAGAATTCAAAAATCAGTATCTAATAAAGATAGAGGATTTAAAGCTATAATTCTATTAAAAGATAAAGTTTTAATAAGAAAAAAAAAAGCTATTTTGCTTATTAGTCGACTAGATTTACCACCAACCACTTTAAGGATCTTAGGATCTGCAGATCTATTAAAAATCTATGATAAACCTCCATTATTTTATAGATATAAGATTAAAAAGGGCTTCATTAAAAATCCAGAACATCCTCAAGGAATAATTTGCACAGGTTTAGCTCAAAGTGCCATTGGGGCTAAAAAAATTATAGGAAAGAAATTAGAACCTCCCTTTACAACAGTTTTAAATACTTTTGGTACTAAAGGAGCTGTGATCGTGGGAATTGAAATTAAAGATATTGTAGTCAAGAAAGGAGATCCAGTGTTTTTAAAGGAATTGAGAAGTTTTCATGTAAAAAACATTTAAATTATTAAAAATTATTATTAACATAATTGAGGTGTTATAATTGGAACAAGCTAAAGACTCTGAAATTGAAATAAGTCAAGATATTTTAGATGAATTAATGCGATCGTTAGAACTACTAGAGAGTTCTACTGATTTAGAGGGTACTGCTATCGTGTCTAAAACAGGGTTAAGAATTGCAAGTTCTGAAACAGCTGATGTTACTTGGGATATTTATAGCGCGAGTCCAGCGACCTTAATCTCGCTTGGAGAGAAAATTAGTCAAGGATTAGAACAAGGGGAATTGAAGGATATAGTCATCAGTGGTAATAGAGGATATACGATCATTGTAGTAGGAGATGCTGATAACGATTTTATGCTCTTTACGAATTGTAAAAAAGGTTATAAATTAGGTTATTATTTCCATAAAATTAGAAAAGCATTTAAAGAAATGGAATCTGTTCTTAAAAAAATAGAAACCAAAGATATAAAATATTAACTTTTCATTTTTAATTGAGTGTTTTAATCTTAAACATGTGTCCATTTTACTATATCATTATCTATTAAATTGAAAAGATTAGAAGGAATATTTGGAAGTGATTCATTATTTACTGTGTAAATCCAACCTTCGCCAACTCCATTAATTTGCTTTACATAAATCCCCCACCCATGATCTTGAGCTACAACATCACAACAATTTAGTAAGGCATGAAATGCTGTTGTTTTAAAATTTGTTAAATTAATATTTTTAAAGATCTCGCTATCTTTAACGTCTGAATAATCAATTATTATAGTAATATTTGTAACTTCAAATAGTAGCTCACTTCTATTCTCAATTTTGTTGTTATTAGAAGATTGAATCATCGGAATTATAAAAAAACCAAAAAAAATTAAAATGCAAAAACTAGAAACTCCAATGACTCCTATGAGAAGAAATTTAGCTTTTTTCTTCATAATTAAATATAGAAATGAAAAAAAAAAATAATATGTTTAGTTTTTTTATTCTACTTCCTTCTGTTTGATTTTACTATATATATTATTGAGATGACAGTAATAATCCCAAAGATAATACTTATCTGAAATGAAGGGATAGTCTCTTCAGATGCAAATTTTGGTAGATTTGACAATGTCATTTCAAGAGTATAATTTCCAACATTTGTATTTGTATTGACCAACAATCCCGAAGTTTTATCATAAGTAGATATAGTTCTTTGTTTAAATCCCCCTTTTTGTTGAAAATCAAACGTAATACGTTTACTAGATTCTTGGATGGTCACAGTGGCATTCCAATATGGAGGTTCATCTTGAGCATTGGCTTGTTGTTTTAACCAAGTAAAATTATTGATGGGAATTAAAAAACCAGATTTAAATGAATTATACCCAAGAAGTAAATTCATATCAGCTTCTCCGTTTGAGACATTATAAAATGTAGCATTAGTATGGAAATTTCCAAGCCTATTTTCTACGAATTCTACATCTAGATATGGCACAGGGCTTTCGAATATGTTAAAAATATCATTAGGATCTTTATCATAAAATCCTTTAAAGCTTACTTTAATCTGACCTCCTGGCGTTGTATTAGCATATCCTTTGGGTGGAGCGAACCAATCTAAAGAATACCATTGAAGTGGTTTGCTTGTATTAAAAGATTTTACATTGTAAATATAAGTAGTATCTAAATCTAAATCTGCGTTAAAATTTTCAGGGATATTTGTTTCTGCTTTAACTGCTGGAGTTAAGAAGAGAACTAAAATTGGGAGTATAACTAGTGAACCAATAATATACGTGGATTTTTTTAGATTTTTCATCATAAAATTCATTCTATTTTTGTTTATCCTTTACCAATTTTTTGTTCAAATGATCATTTAATTAGGCTAGATTTTTTAATTAGGAAACTTAGCCTAGAAAAATCTATCATGGTTTTTTAAGGTTTCGATTTTAAAGAAATTATTTTAAAGTCAGATTACTTGAAATGCCCTTTAAATTTCTCATCTTCATTTCAAGATTCATACCCTCCTTCATTATAAATTACTTTCAGAATAGACACATCAAATTTAAATTAAAGGATTGCCATATTACTGATAACCAGTGAGTATTATTATCGAAAAAATAAATTAAAAATATGACAAGAGCAAGTGTACACATTTTAGATGATGATGAGGAAGCGGATGTAGCATCTTTTATGTTGAATGCGTGTGGATTGGAGTCTCATGACTTCTTTTTTCAAGAGAGGAACCTTACAAGAGAAAACTTCGAGAAAAACTACGACACTCTCGTGAAAATGGTTCATAATCGTAGTTTTAGAAGAGCTCCCTATTTTGTAATCGGATACTTTGCATTATTAACTGGAGCTAAAATCTTAGATAAACTACAGCAGGAAATCTTGGAAAAGGCAAGCTGGAAACATGAAGAAGGATATTGGTCAGATGAGGGATTTGCCCTTAAAAGAAAGATATATCTCGAAGATTTTAGAGAAAAAATCCAAATTCATAAAGCAGGTCAGAGACTACATACGGCAATATTCAAATATTCAAAAAAGGACTTTTTTGAGGGCAAAGTAATCGTCGGGATCAATCAATTTCGAGATTATTGTGATTATGGTAAAATCAACAGTATAAAACATATAAACTTAGACGGATGGGGCCTAAAATCAATTCCGAAAGAAATTTTTAATTTAAAACATCTTAAATCTTTAAGTTTAGAGTTTAATGAATTAACAGAAATCCCCGATGAAATTACGAAACTAAAATCTCTAAAATCCTTCTATTTAGATTACAATCACCTTACGAAGCTTCCTGAAGGAATAGGAAAGCTATCATCACTCCAAGAGTTAAGTATTATCCATAATAACATTTCACATCTGCCAAAATCGATAGAAAACCTGCATAACTTAAAACATTTATACGTAAGGGGAACAAAAATAACACAGGCACCCAAGTTCCTTAAGAATGCCAAATATGATGGACTTAGCCAGACCATCTACCTCTCCCAAAAAAATAAGAAAAAAGGTTATTATTAAAGATCTAAAGTCAAGAATCCATCTGTGTATATTCTCTTAGCTTGTCTGAACTTAACGCCGAATAACGCAATAATTCTTTTATGAATTTCCATAGGGTCAAATTCATCATACCAATTAATAGCCCTAAGTAAATCAGATGCTTTCTTGTAGTGTGGAACCAGCAATTTGGAGTATGGGCTTAGCCATGCTATGAGATCGTCTTTTTTAATACTTTGAAGACCCTTCATCTCCCTATACATAAAAGTGGATATATAAAGATCTTTTGACCTACTTACTCCTATTTCAGCTGCAATATCATAATAATAAAAGCTCTCACTTTCACGAGATAATTTTAAAATTGCAGAACTTATCAACACCTTAAGATATAAAACCCCGCTAGGAAAATTTTTGCTAGCAAGAAATGAGAACATCTCATTGTTGTCCATTCCTCTAAAATAAGATGAAAGTCCTTCCAAACTAAAGATACCAGAATCTAAAAGGTTTATTATTTCACTACCTACATATTTTAAGTTAGCAGCAGTATATGACATACCTGTAGCTTCATCTATTAAGTTATTTAGGGCATTAGAACCGTACAGTGGGTTCCAAAATAAATCTAAGTAATCTGCCATTTCTTTCTTCGAGTAGCCGTGTCGAATCAAATCTCTCACCTTAGCATATCGCTCTTCCTTCCCGTATGGGCTTCTTATTCTTGCCACATGCGAACCTGCGCTTCCGCCTACAGAGGAGTATAACTCTCCAAATTCACTGGCCCTATCTCTCCAATAATCTTCAAGTTCTTCTAATATTCTACAATCTCTCTTGTATTTACCTGAAATTAACAGAATCTCAACAATCTCTAGCTTAAAATTCTTGACAATAGCATTAATTCCTTTCTGTCCCCTTCCAGCATTGTCATAAATCATACGCATGTCATAATACATCTGATTTTCTTTTTTTCTCAATTTGTCTCTTTTTGTATAAATTGCTCTATTTATTTCCTGTTGGAACCTTTTTGAAATAGATGAATAGGGACGATAATAAGGAGTGCCCTGACGTTGTTCTGTCCTTCCGGGATATACATAAGATTTACCACTTTTCTTATGTGTCCACATATATATCATTCCGAATACATATTGATCTTTATACTTTCCTAGCTTCCAGATTTTCTTTAAGAAATCTTGAGTATATTTTTGCTTACCACCATAATCCCTAGAGATAATCCTCTCTGCCTTAGGAGGAATTAGTGACTTTCCGTCTAGAGTATGCTGAGGTATATACTTTGATTTAATAAATAGAGTTAGAATTCTACTTTCTAATTTCTTCGATCTGATCGAAAATTTTAAAAACTACAATTAAATTAATTTTTTGTAGGATTTTTAATTATCAGTATTAAATTATAGGAATTATCAAACAAGTTAATTTTATAATAGATAAAGTGTTTTATTTCTAATGAATTCAATGAAAGATTCTTACAGAATTATTGGATTAAATATAAGAGGATTATTTGGAGATAAAAATTATGAATTTGAATTAAATCAAAATCCAAATGTTACAATATTGTATGGTCTTAATGGAACGGGTAAAACAACGATATTAAAGATGATTAAATCTTTATTGACTTTTGATTTTGAGTCTATAAATGAGATAATTTTTAACTCTTTCCAACTTAAATTAGAAAATGGATTTTCAATTCAATATATTAAAGGAAAAATAAAAGAAGAAACACAAATTAATTATTTTTCTAAAAGAGTTAAAACACAAAGTGAATGGAATCCATTCTCAAAAATTAAAACTAAGAGACCTTTAGAATTAAGACCTAGTCAATTGGATTTATTAAATTTATATTTTACAATAGTGAATAGCGCTTTAAGTGAAGAATTTAATAATATTTATGAATTACCTGGAGATTTAGGAAGATATAGATTAATTGAGATTTATGAAAAATCTAATATACTTCGATCTCGTAAATTCTCACCATTTGATTTATATGATATTTTAAAACCAATATTTAAAGATAATAAATTACCTTTTCCAGAATGGTATTCTAACATTATTAAGCATAATCCAGTTAACTTTATTGAATCAGAACGATTAATCAAATTTAGAAGCAAAAAAAAAAAAAATAAAAAATCTGAAATTAGGGTTATAAATACTTATTCTGATCATTTACTAAATCTTAAAAAAAATTTAATTAAAGAATTTAATGACAAATCTCAGCAATTGTATAGTACTTTCCCAAAAAGAGTCATTGATATATTAAAAGAAGAAAAAGTTGAATCTCTCTTAAAAAGTAAAGACCTCAAGAATAAGATCGATTCAATTCGAATGAAAGAAAAAAGTTTAATATCCAATGGCTTATTAACAAGTGGTTATAAAGAAGAACCACCAATTGATACAGAAAGTTTAGAAACTGAAGATATAGCCAAAGTTATTTCTTTATGGATTAAAGATTCAGATGATAAATATTCAATTTTTGATAAATTATTAGAGATTATCAATCTATTTGAACTTATAATAAATCAAGGACATTTAACTGATAAAATTATTAAATTTGATGGAGATAATGGTTTTTATTTTTATTCTCCTGTTACTAAACAGAAAATTAAAGGAGATAAATTATCTTCAGGTGAACAACATATTGTTGTTTTATTTTATTATTTAATTTTCTTAGCTGAAAAAAATTCTATTGTACTAATCGATGAGCCTGAAATTTCATTCCATGTTATATGGCAGAATAACTTTATTAATCATCTCATTAAAATTGGTGAACAAAAAAGTTTAACATTTATAATAGCAACTCATTCACCTGAGATTATTTATGGACGTGTTAACCTTGTGAGGAAACTGGAATCAAATTAATAAGTTGGAGAGAGCCTAATTATGGATTTTCATAGATCTCCTATTGCTTTAGCTACCAAAATTTTTATGTTATATAAAAAGGATTTGAATAGATTATTTTTAATCGTTGAGGGTATAACAGATTATAATTTATGGACTGATAATTTTTCACATAAGATTAGTAATAAAGTAAAAATCGAATTCTCTGGCAGTAAAGATGTATCTATAGAAACACTTAAAATAATATATGAAGAATTTTCTAAAGAAATTGAAATTCAAGGAGTTATCGCAATTGTTGATGCTGATTTTGATCATTTAACTAATCAAGAACTCTTCTCCCATCATTGTCTTTTTAGAACTGATTATCATGATATTGATCTTATGATGCTTTCATCTAAATGCTTTATTAAATTTTATAACAGATTCTGTACAGAAAAAGAAAGATTAATGTATTGTTTAAAGAAATTCTATAGGAAGGATATAAAATATGAAGATCTCCCTCATTTTTTTCTTAAAGCAATATTAGATAACGTGGAAAAAATAGGTATTTTGCGCTGGATAAATTATATTAATGATTTTCAACTTTCATTTAGGGATTTAAACTATTATTATATTTTGGACGAAGAATTATTTACAATAGATAGAGACAAATTAATTATACATCTAATAACTAAAAATCATAGAGATCGAAATTTTAAAAAGAATATTGAAGAATTATATAAGAAAGAATCCAATAAAACTTTAGATAAATTTCAAATATGTCAAGGGCATGATGCATTTTCACTATTGACAATTTGGATTAATAATCTATTTTGTAAAAGAGATGCTTTTTCTTTCTTACAGAGTAATGACATAAATATGTTCTTTGAAAGCTCTTTTGAATATAGGTTTTTCAAGAAATTCAAAATATACCAAGATTTAAAATTATGGGGGGAAAATAATCCAAACTTTAAGATTTTTAAATAAAATCAATACACTTTACTTGTCTAATTTTAAAGGTTTAATTCTAATTTTAATATAAAGATCTCAAATTAGATTTTCAAATCAAATCTATGAATTGAAAAAGATTTTAAGCTTAATCAGAAAGACCTAATAAATTATTATAATAAAGAACCAATATTAAGAAAGAATAAGCTATTTTTAGAGTAATTAGATGATCTTCAAGAGGATAATAAGTCGAAGTCTTATCCACTAATAATTAGGATTTCAAAAGCTATTTTTATTATCCTTAGAATGATTAAATTCAGAGATCAATTTGTATCTCGTATGGATTTAGTAGTTAAAGATAAAATAAAGTCTGGAGATATAGCTAAATTAACAAATTTAAAGGGTAAATCTCATTATGATATCTTACGTGAAAGATTTTTCTTTCAACACATAGTTAATTGGTTTTATGAAATTTATAGTAATGAAAGAAATAAGAATAGGAATAAAAATATCACATTATAGTATGGAAATGTGAATAATTCATAATTATTTTCTAATTTCTTGAATTTGAAAAAATAAAATCAGATCATTCTTGAAAGTTGCTATAAAAACCATATATATTATAGACTTAATTTCAGTTTATTAGTCATTTGAATATTCCCAATAATTAATCGTAGTTTTACCTTCTCTCCTCTGATCTTTAGTACTAATTAGTACTAATAACGCCTTTGATTTGATGGGTAAGGTTATACCATGATCAGAAAGGTCTTCCTTTAAATTTGCTATTGGATAGGACGCAGCACAAGAATCACCATCTAGTAATTTATCTGGTAATTGTGTGTTAAATCCCGTAGTAGGATGTAAATCCTGTTTTTATATAAATGAGCAAAAACTGTAAATATATATTATAAAAGGACAGCCCATTTTAATCACATTATTAATTGATATTGAAATATTAAAAAATATGTCCTAAATCTTTTTTCATAAATTATTTAAAATTAGGGAATAATAGAGTGAGAATACTAGAGGACTCTATAGTGACAAGTCAAACTGCCCCCTTTTTCTATAATTTTTACAGCCTCTTATATTTAAAATAGTACTTTTATTTTTTAAAAATATAGATCTTATTTAAAACAAATATAGACTTATAATTTATTAGATGTTTATTTCTCAAAATTTCATAGTAAATTCCAAGACAGAATTACTCGATTGTTTTATTGAAAACGATCTTAAATATAATCGGACAATTAAGATCTGTATCCTTATTAATATTAAATATAGTAAACAAGAATTGGTTGATCTACTGAAAGAATTTCAATTTTCTGTTGAGGTGTATGATGACTTAGTTAAAATAAAGAGAAAAGTAGGTGAAAAATTAGAACCCGAGTTAAAACGTGAGAAAAAAATTACTTATTTTATCCCAAAATTAAAAGAAAAAGAGATAAGAAAATCAAAGGAAGAATTAAAGTCAGAAAAAATTAAGTTTGAAAAGGAAAATTTCTTTATGGGATATTTTATATTTATGAGTAATAATTACCTCCTTCTTGTTAGTACCAATAGAACTAAAATAATAGAAAGAGATTTTTTTAATCATTTTTTATCCAAAGTAGAGGGAATTAGTAAATTATGGTTATCCTTTCAATTAATGGATGATTTTCTGATATATTTAAGAAAAAAGAAATATATAAATACTATTGAAGAAATTTCGACATTTTATTCTAAAAACTTTCGAAGAAGATCAAATTTAAGACCCGAATTCGATAGAAGGTTTCTTATAAAATCCTTAGACTCTGAAGAAATTTATCTTGAATTAAAAGACGAATATGGAATTTACCCAAGAAGATACAAAATAAATTTTTTTGAGAATGGAATGCTAACCTTAAATAAAAATCATTCAATTTTTCAATTTCCCAATTTTAATCCTGAAATTCTATTAAAAGATTTTATTCCCTGGATATACAATCGAGCACATGTTTATATATCAAAAATACTTGATTTTAAAGTATTTGAGATTGTTGATCCAATTACAGAAATTAAGAATAATATAAGTAATTATCTCATTTTTAATTATAAATCCAAAATAGAATTAAATGTAGATGAGATAATAACTGAAATCAAAGAAAAACCCTCTTATGAAATAATTACTCATTTTCGAAATGATGGAAAAAATATTGATATTAAAGCTAATGAAAAGATCTCGGGCTCAATTATCAATATGTATCTCTCGAATTATAAGGTTTATTTTACATTGGAAGAAGGTGTAGCTTATGATGCTGTGTATCCTATTTTAGAAATTATCGATCAATATGGTGATTTAGAATTCTCAATAGATTATTGATGAGAGGGCGTATTAATGCCAATATCTTTACCAGAAAATTATCAAGATATTTTAGAGGAAAATCCAGATAAAACTGAAAAAATTCGAGCAAATTATAATTATTTATTCCAACTAAACGAAAAAGAATTAAGGCAAAAGTTTGGAACTGATTTCGATAATATCATTAGAAGTAATAGATCTCATGCAATACTGTTATCAGATTTTTTAAAACCATTTATTTCAAATAAAAATGAGTCAAAATATAAACCTTTAGACAATTATTCATTGTTATTATTAGATCCACTTTATTCAGAAGGGATAGAGGGTGTACCAACATTCGATGCTTTAATTGGTTATACAATTGGAAAATCTTTAAATGAAATTTATTATATTGAAGCTAAATCCAAGGGTGTCGATAATGAATATAAAGAATATGATAAATATTTCACAATAGATATAACTAGAATTATAAAAAAAAAAATAATAGAGCAATATCCTCATCTGAATATTAGTAAAAATTTAGGAATTACAATCCATATATTGATTTTCGATAAATTTAGTAAAAGTTGGATATCGAGCATTAAAACTACAAAAAAAAATTTATATATCTGGTCTAGAATAGATGAAACTGATGCAGAAAAGAAATTTAGACTAATATGGAAACCAAATAATGAAGATCACAAGATTCAAAATATTATCGATTTTTTTGACCAAAATTTAATTCTTAAAACTACAGAATTTGAAATAAGCTATTCATTAGATAATATTTATAACTTAGAGACTTTTAGGAAAAATTACATAAATCGTTTTAAAGACGAACCCTTTGACCTAAAACTTAGTATTGACATTTTTAAAAAAATAGCAAGATCTGATTATTTTGAAAAAAAAACTATTGAAAATATTTTTATTAAAGAATTAACTAAGTTAGGACTCGAATATGATGTTATTTATAAAAAAGAACTTATTAAATCCGAGTTATATTTTAGAAAAGGAGAAAATTTATTTAAACAGAAATATATTGATAAAAAACTGAATGAAATTCTGCATCAAAATGAAGATTTTAAGAAAAAATTATTAGATGATGCAATTAATTCTCTTACTTAAATGTTTCTCATCCCTACTCTTTATTCTTTTATAGTTCTATGGTGAAATTCTTAATATCCTCTAAATATTGAAGAATCATTCCATTTTCAAATTTTTCTATAAAGTAATAAAAATCATTTTTAAGATTTCGATTTTAAAGAAGTTATTAAAACAATTGTATTTAAAGAAGAGATTTTAATTTTAATACTATGAGAGATGCGTATACTAAATATATGTGGGGCTGCTTTTTATTGATAATTTTTTATCTCATTATTTTATCATAAAGAATAGAGATTTTTCTTAAACTTTATGGAATCTTTCTTGCAATTAATGTCTTAAAAATTATTGTAGTTATTATTCTTATTTTCTAGTTTTTTGTTGACAAAGATGTAAGAGAAAATAGGAAACATCGCCTATACATTTTTAAATTTTGAAGTATTAGTAATCTTAATCTTAAAAATTAAATTAGAGAGAAAAGATTGGACTTAAAATCAGATATTAATAGACAAAAAATACATCTGTCGAATGATTTATCAGATCTTCAGGAAATTGAAAAAGAAAATGTAAATTCTTCTTTAATCTTGGATAGAAAATCATTTAGAATTGCTTTACTCAGCACTTTTGCGGCATTGGCTGTTGTTTTAGGTTATTTATTAGCATATTTACCTAATATTGAGTTATTTACCTTAACAATTTTCCTTTCAGGTTTTATATTAGGTAAAAGAGATGGAATAATTGTAGGTTTTTTAAGTTCGTTCATATTTTGTTTTTTTAATCCCTTTGGAGCTTCTCCTCTACCCCTTTTAACATTTCAATTGGTACATTATTCTTTAACGGGATTATTAGGTGCGTTAACTAGTAATTTCCTAAAGAAGACACAATTTTTTGATCCAAATGAGGATTTATATAAGATATCAGTAATAGCTATATTTGGTATTATTGGAGCATTAATTACCATAAGTTTCCAAATTGGGTCTTCATTAGTGGATGTTTTTTCATTTTTTGGTACATTTGATAAATTTTTCCCCTATTTTCTTACAGGGATACCATTTACAATTGTCCATATTATTGGAAATACCCTTGGATTTATTTTTATATTACCTGGTTTAATCCAATTAATAAATAAATTGCTTTCTTAAATTAATTAACAAACTTAAAAAATAGCTAAAAGTGCTAACGTAGAAGGAAGCATCATTACTAGTATTATTATTACACAGGCAAGCAAACATTTATTTCTTTTTTTGCGTTCTTTATCTTTCTTATTAATTTCATTATCATTTTCAAGATTATTCAGATTTGAACTCATTTTAAGATCCTAAGAAATAATTAAAATGCTTTTTTTAATCATGAATGAAAAATAGTTCTGAATAAAAAACGGTAGTAAAGTTTATTCTGTTCCTGATAATAAAGTTATTTTTCCACCTGCAGCTTCTATTTTTTCAATAGCTCGTTTTGAAGCTTTTTTTGCAGTTATATTAATTGTTTTATTAAGGCTTCCACGACCTAAAATTTTCTGTATATTTATGTTGCTTAAATTGATATTGAAGGTATTCCCTGATTTAGTTGCTTTATTTTCTAACACAAAATTCTCGATTTTCTGATCTAAATCTTTAACATTTAAAGTATTTATTTTATAAATTCGGTTAATATCTTGAGGTCTTTTAAAACCTTTTTTTCCCATTTTCCAATCTGGGTCAGGAAATCCGAGTTCTTTTTGCTTTAAATAATAACTTTTTTTACTTTTTTTCCATTGAGTAGTTTTACCTCTCCCAGCACGCTGCCCAGTTTTCCTATGTTGTCCTACTTTTCCAAAACCACGGGTTCGTCGCCCTCTCATTTTTTGAACTTTTTTAGGGTATTTTCTCATAGATATAATCACCTTTTTATTATAGCATTTTGTAAATTAATTCATTTATATATGAGCCTACGTTACCTAAAGTACCACCTTCAGCGTAATGCTTTTTAATTGAACCTCGATGTCCTTTTTTAGGCGGGTGTAAACGGAATACTGGTTTGACTTTATATAAGTCTTTTTCTTTATATTGAATCTCTCCATTCAATAATGCTTTTGCTAAAGCTCTAAAATTTTTATAATTAGTTAAGTTTTTTATATGCTCTTCTGTGAGTGGTCTATTTCGTTCTACCCTACCTCTAACTCTTAACAATCTAATTAGGGTTTTTTCATTAATTTCACCAAAAGCAATATAATCTTTGCATTTCACAAGCATTCCTTTATAACTCTTATTACCCCAGATTAGAACCCCATGATTTACCTTATGCATTCTAAGCATTTTAAGAGTATCAAGAATTTTCCCTCTCATACCAGGTGCACCTCTTATGCGCACTGCAAAGTATAGTTTGGGAATATATTCAGTTTCTTTTGATTTGATTTTCTTTTTTACCATTGCCATTTTAGCACCACTCTTTCTATATATTAAAGTTAAATTTATGAGCATTCCTCAAAGCATCAAAAGTCGCTTTTACAAGGTTTTCACTTGTTCTGGTGTCACCGAAGGTCTTACTCCATATATCTTCAATTCCACATAATCTTAAAACTTGCTTCACCTTATCTGCACATGCTAATCCTACACCTGCAGGTGATGGTATCAATCGAATCCTAACTGAGCCACATTTTCCATCAACTCTAAAAGGAATACTATGAGTACCTCCACACCCACATTCTTTACTTCCACATCCCCGAATAACAGGAACAACAGCAAGTTTTGCTTTATCAATTGCTTTCCTAATAGCAGGCCCTACTTCTTTACTCTTTGCCGCACCAACACCAAGAAATCCATCGGCTCCTACAATTACGACTGCTTTAAATCTACTACGTTGACCACTAGCAGTCATTTTTTGGATCATTTTAATAGTTATTACATCCTCTGATAACTGTGGGAGTAAAATATCAATAATTTCTTTTTCTTTTACAACTAAATTATTTTGAAAGATTTTATCAAGAGTTATGAGTCCTTGTTGAACTAGCTCTCCTAGCTCGGTTTTAGGAATCCATTCCTCTTCAATATTTCTTAAGCGACTCATTTCAATTTACTCTATTAAGCTTTAGTTTCAATAGTTTTTAATATATTTGAAAATACTTGATTAAATTTTATGGGATCAATTTTCTTTTTCTTTAAATAACTAGAAAAGATTTGTTCGTATTTTTCTGGGTCTTCTTTTTTTAAGAGCTTTGCATAATTTTCAATATGAACCCCTTTAATTCGTTCATCCAAATTTTCTGGAAAAAATTCCTTACGATAAGGGACTATCACTCCAGAATCAATAACACCTTTGCAAGCTGCAAGTACTCGATTTCTATGATAAAAGATACCTAAATCGAAAATTCCTTCTTGTAAATTTTTATTTTTTGCTCTTAATCCCGCTAAATATCCTGTTAAATATGCTGCAGGAATATTCCCCGTATTAGCTTCCCAACCATATTTAATGGTCAATTCTTTAGAAAATGCAGCTACTAAAACCCTATCGCCCCCTAATTTGGATTGCACGATTTGAACGCTTATATTGTTATTGGAAACTCTAATTACTATTCTCAATTTTTTTGATTTTAATAATTTTAGTCTCTTATGATAGTCTGTTCTCCCTTCGAATCGTCTTCGAAAAGAGCGTCTATATCTTGGACCTTTCGCCATTTTACTATCTTCCTCTCCTTATTAATTCTTTCTCTTTTATAAATCGATTTAGTTGAGCAACACTAGCGAACATACCACCTTTAGCATTTTTATATAATTTTCTATAGTTAGCTGCTGTAATTAGTTTTCTATCTCTTAATTTTTTCAGTTCTCTCCTAATTGGACGGATTCGCTTAATCCAAGTCCTTTTTTTAGGTGTTCTTGCGTGTTTTGTGCCCTTTCGTTTTCCTAAACCTCTTGCTCTACCTTTTTTCTTTCTCTGGTGTAGAATATTTTTTCGATATTTTGAAGTTCCTTTTTTATACTTTTTCTGAATAACTCCTTGTTTTATTAAATTGCGAATATCTTCCCGAGTAATTGCTAGACTAATATCTTCGATTAAATAAGGATCAAAATATACTCGATTCTCTCCACATTTGAGGATCTCTGCCGCCATTCTTCTTTGTGGTTTTAAATTCATTTTTTTATCACTTCATCTTTAAATTCATCATATTATTCAAGAGAATCTTCCATATCTTCAACATCAATAAAATCTTCACTTTCTGTCTCGCCAATAGGAGCTTCAGCCATTTCTTCTAAGGTCTCAATTTCCTTTAGTGAAATTCCGAGGTTTAATATTTTGAAGCCTCTTTTTTGACAGTAATCAATCAGAAAAATTCTCTTCTTGGCGCCTAATTTCCTTGAAATTTTAAGAGCATGGGTTTTTTTATTTAAATTTTGTAAATCATTAATAGATATTATTTGAACTTCTTCATATCCAGAAGGGTGTAAGCCTCTTACTTTTTTAGGTCCTCTATATCCCACTGAAGGAGATTTAACGCCTAATTTCTTCTTTTTCCGAGTCTTTGAATCAATACCTCTTGCTTTTCTCCATGAATCATCTATTCTTTTATATCTCCAAGACTCAACTCGTCTAAATTTTGGTCTTTTTCTATTTAATTTTTCCCGGAGTTCCATTAGTTTTTTATCTCCAACCATACAAACACCCTGTTACTATTTTATTTCCCAAATTAATTCATTTCCTGCAATTTTTTTATATAAATATACACCATCTTGGAAGACTCGAGGATCCTTTTTTCTTATGCGACAAGCTCTTTTGATATTGGCAGCTGTTTGACCAAGAAGTTCTTTATCTGGACCACTGATAATTACATCGTCTCCATCTACTTCCACCTTTACATTATCTGGATACTTAGCTTTTCTTGGAGCTCGTTCTCCTAAGAAATTTTCAACATATATCATATTTTTTTTCTCATCTACTCTAACTGAGCAAGGAAAATGTGAATAACAGATCTTTGAGACGTATTTATAATTTGTTTGAACACCATTAATTAAATTATTGACAATACTTAGAATTGTTTTAACCAATGCTAGAGTTCCACTTTTTGGAAAATTAGTTGAGAAAATGATTTTATTATCTTGAATTGAGACTTTTATTCCTCTTATATGGGAAAAATCTTTAGTAATATCTCCATTAGGTCCTTTTACTCTAATGTGGTGACCTCCTTCTAATGCCACTTCAACATTTTTAGGAATATCCAATTCTTCTTTAAAGAATGCAATTTTAACCATTTTTTGATAACCTCATATGTATATTAATAAATAAAGCATAATGTATGGCCTCCTATTTGCCTTTCCTCTGCTTCTTTTATCGTTATTATTCCTTGATTTGTAGTTAAAATAATTAATCCTAAACCCGGAGCGGGTAACAATTTTCTTTCAAGCATCTCAAATTGAGAAAGTTTATAGTTCAGCCTCATTAATCCTGCACATTCATTTATTTTACCTAATAATGCAATCTTAAACTTCCCCTGACGACCATCATCATATCTCTCGAATTCTCCAATATAGGCATTTTTCTGGAAGATACGGAGAACTTGTTGGAGAGTTTTAGAAGCTGGACTAATTATAACTTCTTTCATACGTGCTCTTTCAGCATTTTTAAGCGCACAACATGCGTCTGCTAGAGTATTTGTCATAAGTTTTCACATCCATCTCTTCCCATATAAATTCTATTCATATCTTTTATCACACTTTCCTCGATGTCTACACCTAATTTATTAATAATTGATTTTTTAATAATTCAATAAATATTATTGAAGAATAAAAATGAATATTTGAATAATAGAACTATTAATTTTTCTTTTCCTTACATCATATTGTTCTAATTAGTCATGTATTGAATTTTAATTTTATCAATTGAATTTGATATATAAAGAAAAATCAAAAAGTTTAATACCCATTTTGTAATTATCAACTAAATTCTTTTTATACAGAATAATCTTATTATCCCTTATTTAAATAATTAAAATATTTTCAATAATAAATAGAAATAGTTTTTATTAGTCAAATTCAAATCGTACTTTCTTCAATTTAATCTTAATTAAACTATTCTTTTTGTAAAAAGTATAAATCTTTAATCTAAAGGAATATTTACCCTCGGTTTGAAGCTCATAAGAAGTGCCTTAAAGAATATAATCTTCCAAATATCTTTCATAGAAAATATTACATTTACATATTCTGAAAACGATGGTGAATATGGAATCTATGTTTTAGGTGAAGAAAATTATAATTTTGTTTGAAAAATTAAGCATTTATTTTAAACCTATTTTATCGGGTCTAATCGGTATCTTCTTGATGTTTTCATCCGCTCTTCTTGAAATTTGGTTCTATTCTTTTTGTGAGAATTTAAAAATTATATTTTGATAATCTTATAGTTAATCCTTTTTTTCAATATTATTACCTTCAATCCTTTCAAGTTCATAAACCGCACAGTCTAATTTTAATTGTAAGTTAAAACTAGGTTTAATTTTTAAACCTAAACCTAGAAAGGAATATATATGTTAGAAAGCCCTAAGATACATAATAGATTAGACCAAATTAGGAGAGCATTTTATGCGAGACAAGTAATTCTTGCACAGAGAGATGGTCTCCCATTGCAATGGGCAGGTATTTGGTATTCAATTTATGAGTTAGTTAGTACAAGTTATCACACAGCACTTATTTATAAAAATTTTAAAATCTTTAATATAAATTTTACTTTAAACTCTTTCTTAATAATTTAATTTATTATTAATCTAAGAACGATCATGAAACCAATGAATTATATTTAGCAAAATTTTTTCCAAAATATTTAAATAATATTCTTGAATACATTTTTTTTGACATTTTATTTTTTATAAAAATGTCAATTTTTTAGAAAAAAGACAAAAATTATGAAATCACAAAATATTTTAAAACAAATTAAGCATAAAAGTGTTATATTCCTTACTATTGCATCCTTATTGTTACCTAGTCTTTCATTAATACCACTAGTTATTGCTGATAAACAGCCCCAAATACAAGAAGATATTACAGTTGATACTGCTTATTACATGATAAAACATAAAAAAAAGTATCCTGATCTCATTATTTTAGACGTTAGGGATCCATTCGAGTATAATATTGGTCATTTATATGAGGCTATTCTAATACCTCTCGATGATATTGAAGCAAGAATTAGCGAACTTGAAGGATTTAAAAATTCTGAGATCATTATATACTGTAAATCTGGTTATAGAAGCAATTTAGCAAGTGAGATTTTAGTTGAATATGGTTTTGCCAAACTATATAATATGATTGGTGGTATTTTAGCATGGATAGATTCAGACTACCCCATTTGGACAACTTCACACTATATTACTGTAGATGAAATTACTGATGAAAAATTTGAAATACTAATAGAACCACTACTTTTATATTATTCAGGTTGCCATTCTTGTAGTGAGAATCGTGAATGCTCGAGTCAGAGTGAATCAATAAGTATTACATCTGAAGTGTTAGAACAAGGGGAAGATCATAAAATAGTTCTTATTACATATGAATTAAATGGCATAACTTATGAATATATTTTTACTTATACTCTATTGTGGAGTTATAACAAATTTACAAGTAAAGTTAATAAATCTGCTTATTTCATTTCAACAGAAATTACTTCAGATGATTTTTATGCGCAATTTTATCAGTTAGACTACTTAATTTACCATGAGAACTATAATCTCACTATTCATACTCACCTTGATCCTTTAAATTCAGAAACATATAATAATTCTTTTACATCTATAAAATATACTCCTGCTAAAGGAAAAGCTATAACTTCAATGGAGATTATAAAGTTTAATATGCCTTTAAAACTATCACAGCAATATTTCTTTTTAGCTAAAATTACGAAAGAATTAGCAAAACTTTATAAAAAATCTAAGGATCAAAATTTAAAGGATCTTTACTATGCTT
>JAEOTA010000041.1 GCA_016840085.1 Promethearchaeota archaeon | reverse complement strand
TATTTCTTGAACTCTTAGAAACTGGATTAGAAATCTGTTCTTCAAGTTCACTAATAATTAAATCAGCAATTCTTTGCTGTAATGCATTATTAAAAGCAAAATTATGATTTCTAAATGTACTAATAGAATCGTTTTTTGACATAATAATTTTACTCTCGATTAAATCTATGTAAGGATTATATATTATCTTCCACATTTCCGATAAACCGTCTATATCTAATAATGAGAAAGGATAATTTCTCAAAATATTAGATTTACTTTCTGTATATATTGTCATTTATTTTAAACCTTTTTTCAATTTTATGTTAGGTGAATAGAGAAATGAGGGGTTAATTTTTAGAAAAATCGCTCTATTCCCCTGATAGTTTATTGTTGTTTTGAGTGATTATCCCTTTTCTAATCTCATAATATCTTCAATTTTAAGGAATCACTGTTAAAAAAGCTATAAGATATTTGTCACTCCTATTGTCGAAATCATTAAGAACGACAATGATACATGAGATATGGTTAAAAAACAAATCTAAAACTTTAAGATTTTAATGGTCTCAAATTTTTTTTGTGTCTGTATTAAAATAAGTAATAATGATATTTATATTTATCTTTAAATAATTCTAAATTCTTAAAACTCAGCAGACTTATTATTTCTTTTTTTTTAAAATTAAAAACTGAAATTTTTTTAAGTTTAATCTCCTAAAATCCGCATTTCTGAATAAAAGATCTATAAATTTATTTGGATTTATAGTCTGGAATAAGGATTAAAAGAAAAGATTCCCAAGATTCTGTAGTTTGACTTTTAAAATCCTAAGTTATTTTCTAATAGATGGCATGAAAATCTTGTCTTAAGTGTCTTTAATGATTAAAATTTAATATTAATTTGAAAAAAAATTAAAAAATGTAGATGGAATTATGAAAATTGCAGTTTTTGGCGAATTTGGTAAGCCGTACAATTATTTTTAAGAAGAGAACTTCTAAATGTAAGACCCCAATTATAATTACTTTCTTTTTTTTCATAGATACAAACCTTTCGAATAGTGTTCTTTACATTATTATAATAGTTAATTTGTGATTTGTAATAATAGTTTTTGATAATAATATGGGAATGGCAACCCACTCATATGGTAAGATAAACTAATTTATAATAATTAGAGAAATAGTATAAAAAGTAGAAATAAGATTATACTCGCTATATCTTATATATCGGTTTTTTAATCCATTTTCTTTGTTCTTGCTATTTCATTAAGCTTATTTGCTACAAAACTGTAAACATCTGAAGATAAATACATAATTTCATTAAGTTTTCTGAGATATTGAATTGCTTTATTCAAAACTAATAAACCATGTTTAAATAACTCAATAAGGATTCCTAACGTTCCAATAACCTTTATCCCTAGATTTCGAGCAAACATCCGAGCTTCTTCATCATCTATTAATATAATTTCTATTTTTAACTGAAGGGCAAGTATTATCGCGTTAATCTCTCCAATATGCAATTTTGATGATGATATATTATAATTTTCTTTTTTTACTTTTTTCACTTTAATTTTTTCGTTAATAATGGCACGCTCAAGAATAACAGCGTCCGAATATCCTTGTTCTTTACCTTTTACAACTATCTCATCATAAACTGATTGTGGAATAAGGATTACATCATAAAGCTTAAAAAGTAAATCAAGCAATCCTACTAGCGAAAGATGTATTAATGGACCAGAATTACTTACTGCTATTCTCATTGATTTCACGCTCTAACTCCTGAGTCGAAAGCGGAAAAGGCACGTTTTCATCACGTAGTATACGTAAAAATGATCGATATGATTCATCGCAATATTCAGCAGCTTTCCAAACTGTCCATTCTTTAATTCTCACTTTTTCTAATGCTTCCTTTCTCTTCAATTCTCTGATTCCTAATTCAATAGCTTTACGGGCTACGTTAGATTTATCTGTTTTCATTTTTTTTGCTATAGAATCGAGCTCTTGGTCTTCTTTCTCTTCAATGCGAACTGATAATGTCTTCATAATCATGTATACAATATCTTAATTTGTATATAAACATTTAGCTTTCCAATGCTCATTCATTCACCTAAACAAGCATCTAAACAAGATGATAAGAAATTTATTACTATAATCGAACAAAGACATTGTCCTCCCTCCGAATACTTTTTTCCCTTTCAATTTTAATAGATCTTCTGCCATAGCAACTGAATTTGTAAATAATTTAATCACACTTGGATTTAATTCCTCCAGATTTTTCTCGATTATTTTCACATCTTCTGGTTTCACACTATTCATTTTATTTATTACAAAAACATCAGCATATTTAGCATTATCTTATCTTGGATAGTATTACTATTAGTAAGTCAGAGAAGTCTCTATTATCTTTTAAGTCTCGTGAAAAAACATTGTTTTTAACCTCTTTCGACTATAGCGTCGAAAAATAAGACTTACTCATCAAAATTTATAGATATCAGAATATAATATTCAACAATCTTAATTTTAATTTTAAAATTGAATAGAGTGATTGATTAATATGGGCACGAATCAAAAAATTCCTAAAGGAACTATAGCTATTGGTATCTTCTTAATGCTCTTGATTGTTATTGAGGTTCTTGTAGTTACCTTCCTTACTCCAGGAATGCCAGTCTATTTTTACTCAATTGGGATATTTTTTATGATACTAGGTATAATAATTCTCCTTAAAGTGTATAGAAAATACAAATCTGGGGCTTACATTAAGAAACCTCCTCAAGAAGCAACTGTTTCAGGAGAGGAACAACTAGTTACTGAAAAGGATCTGCGAAAATCTTACAAAATAAACATAGCAATGTTTTTTATGGGAGGGATAATGGCGGCTGCTTCTGCTCCATTTCTACAATCTGTGATTTATAGTGGTACTTTAACTATGGTTGCGCTTACATTCGCTATGGGAATCGCATTTAGATTACTTGGAACATATTTTATAATAATATACAAAACCAAATCAGAAAAATATCGAGAAATTCTCACAAAGAGAAAGATAAGAAAAATGAAGAAAAAGAAATAGCAAAAGCAGTTGAAACAATGGAGAGCTAATAATTTTTTTATTTTATTTTACCTTGCAAGAACAAATAGATATTTTTAAATTGTTATATAAGATTTATAACTACTTTATTATAATATATTCAATTATGATCAAAATTTTTGTAAACGGAAACGGAAACGAGAACGAGAAAAATTAAAAGTATGAGTTTTAATATTTTAAATTTGGTTTATACTTAAAATCAAAGATAGTTATAAATATGTGTATGTATATGTGTATACATATGACTTCTAAAAATATTAGTATTACTGAGGATGTTTATAATAAACTACTTAAAATTAAACGCAACAATGAAAGTTTTTCAGAGCTATTCTTAAGGCTCTTAAAAATACAGAAAAATACACTTGAAAAATCTTTTGGAGCATGGGACCTTTCAGAGGAGGAAGAGAAAGAGATTTGGGTAGGAATATCAACTCGTAATGGATGAAATTGGAATAAATCAAATTTAGAGGATTTCAAATGATTCTTCTAGATACTTCTGCATGCGTCGATTATTTAAATGGAAATAAAGAACTCAAAAATGCAATTGAAGATCAAGAAGATCTGATCCACATTACTTCTATAACTATCTATGAAATGAATATGGGGTTTGAAAGGACCAGACGTAAAATTTCTGAGAAAAGATATAAGCAACTTTACAAACCTTGGCTAGAATTTATAAATAATATGGAAATCTTTCCTTTAGGATATAAGGAAGCTGAAAGGGCCGCCAAGATTTATGATTTGCTAGAATCTCAAGGTGAAAGAATTGATGATAATGACATTCTTATTGCGGGTATCATGTTAACAAATGGGATTAAGAAAATAATCACCAGAAATATAAACCATTTTGAAAGAATTGAAGGTATAAATATCATAAAATACTAGTAAATTTATAATAGGCGTATTCAGTTCCATCCCGAATCCATCAAAATGAAGCCCCATGGAATGCAAATCTTGAAAAATTCCCATAATTATAATCTCTTCCATCATTAATTGAAACGTATTTAAATTTCATTTTATCTTTTTAATTTTTCTATTTTATCATGGCTAAAAGAAAAAAACGTATAAAACGTGGTCATCCAATAGCAATTCTTATTGGGCTGCATAATAATGATGCTGTATTTTGGAGAATATTTAGTGAGACCATTAGACTACACTTCAAAATAAATCGTGGAAGGAAGAGAAGAAATCAAAATAAAAAGCAATTATATCATTTTCATGAGGAAATCATCAATTCATTAAGACCTATAATTAAAGAAGGTATCAGAAGTGTAATACTGCTTTCCCCACCGAAAGAAGAATATTCAGATGAGTTTCTTAATCACGTTAATAAACATCATTCATGGTTATTAAAAAAAGGAGATAAACAGGTTGTTTTTTCTAAGATCATAGGCAATCAGGCAAAGACTCAAAAGGATGTCTATTACCTAAAAACACAAGAATATTTTAAAGACATAGTTGATGAAACTTCAAATAAAGAAGGTTTGTTGATATTGGAAGAATTGATGGAAATAATTAACAAAAATGAAAAGTACTCAAAAATTCTTTATACGTGGAGAGAAATCGATTATGAACTAAGACTCATTAAAAAAAATCCTAATTTACCAAAGCCAAATTATATTATTCTAACTGAAGATTATCAAAAAAATCCAAAAAATAGAAATAAAACACATCGAATTTTACAAATCGCAAAAAATCTTGAGATTAAAACTAAAATCGTTAGTCAAGAATCCGAGGCGGGTGCTATCGTAGACCAATTTGGAGGATTAGTCTGTTATTTGAAATTAAAGTTGGATTAATAATTAATTTAATACTAAAGAATTTTTTAGAATTATAACCATAAAAAAATATTTGAATTTTAAAATTAAATTAATTGAACCCTAATTTTTATTTTTGATAGCTATTCCACTTATCTTCAAGATTAGGATCTTGAATTGTTTCCATAATATATTTTGCATACTCTTCTCCCTTAGCACCAGTATCTCTTCCAGTTATAACCAATTTCTTTTCATAGGTGGCACATATATCAAGAGCCATTTCAAGTTTTTTCGCTTTATCTACAAATCCTATGTGGTTTAAAAGTAATGCGGCAGCTTTTATGATACTCGAGGGATCAGCATATTTTGCTCGTCCTTCTTCAACCATTCTAGGAGCTGAACCATGAATTGCTTCAAACATTGAATATTCTTTACCTATATTAGCACTACCAGCAGTTCCAACTCCACCTTGTATTTGAGCGGCTTCATCTGTTATTATATCTCCATAAAGGTTAGGTGCGACAAACACTTTAAAATCACTTTGACGCGCAGGGTCAACGAGTTTTGCTGTTGCAATATCTATATACCAATCATCCCATTTTACTTGTGGGTATTCCTTTGCAATTTCTTCAGCCATGGCAAGAAATCTACCATCAGTAGCTTTTACCACGTTTGCTTTAGTTACTACTGAAACACGATTGATATTATTCTTAGCCGCATATTCAAAAGCGAGACGTATAATTCGATCTGAGCCTTGTTTTGTTATTACTTTGAAATCTATGGATAAATCGTCAGTAATATTAATCCCTTTTGAGCCAAGTACGTAAGCACCTTCAGTATTTTCTCTGAAGAACATCCAATCTATTCCTAATTCCGGAACTTTTACTGGTCTAACATTCGCGAATAAATCTAATTCTCGTCTCATTGTAACATTAGCGCTTTCGATATTAGGCCATTTATCTCCTTTACGTGGTGTTGTTGTAGGTCCTTTTAGCAGAACATGACACTTCTTAATTTCTTCTAAAACATCATCAGGAATGGCTTTCATTACCTTTGCTCTGTTTTCAATAGTTAATCCCTCAATAACTCTTAATTCTATAGCTCCCCTATTTACTTCATCCTTTAGTAAAAACTTTAATATTAATTGTGCATGTTTTGTGATGTATGGTCCGATTCCATCCCCACCGATGAGTCCAATAATAATAGGTTTTAGTTTGGAATAGTCTGTCCAATCAGCAGCTTTTTTCATGCGTTCAACTCTTTCAAGCTGTTCTTCTACAAGTTTGGCAAAGTGTTCCTTTGCATTCTCAACAATTTCGTTCATTTAAATTTCCTCCAATTTTTTTTAAATGTTTATTTTTGATTTTTATTTGTAAAAAGCTTTTTTTATTAAATTTTAATAAAATTATTCAGTAAACAAAATTTCATCATAAGGTTGTCGAAACAATCCAG
Source organism: Promethearchaeota archaeon (assembly GCA_016840085.1). Lineage (GTDB taxonomy): Archaea > Asgardarchaeota > Lokiarchaeia > Sigyniarchaeales > SOKP01 > Loki-b32. The sequence goes on along the minus strand of JAEOTA010000041.1, from coordinate 40,891 downwards.
CTCTTTGACGCTTCTGATCGAAGATATGACCCATCATCCCAATAGATCTTCCTAAGACGAATAATCCGTTTAAAGTTTCACTGTAAATTACATCCTCAATTTCTTCTTTGGTGTAATCTAAATTTTCTAATAAATCTAAAAAGGTAATCCCAATACAACCGTCAACGTTTAATATTAAGTTATTTCTTTTTGAGGTTGTAACACTTTCCACTTCTAAAGCATAATCTAAATGAGGATGTTTTGGAAAATTCTTGAATATGAATTCTTTTAACAATACCACACGCATGTCAGGATTTTGAACTGATTTTACTCTGTGGCCTATTCCCGGGATATTTATTTGCACAACTTCTTTCATGTAATTCATGAACTCTACCGGTGTCATTTCCTTGTGCATTGCCTCTCTAAAATATTTAGCGGCATCAGACACCGCTCCCCCAAAGCGAGGACCAATTGTAAGGATTCCACTCGCTAAAGCAGACATTAAATCTTTCCCTGCTCGAGCAGTAATTATCGCATTATGAGCTCCTGAAACAGCTGGACCGTGATCAGCAGTTAGTTTAATTACCATTTCTATATATTGTTGTGCAAAATCTGGTAATTCGCGTTTAAACCAGAGCAAACCTATTACGTAGCCTATCGATTTGTTCTCTTTTATAATAATGTCCAAGGGAACCTGATTAAATGTAACAATTTCTCCCCTATCATCACTTATTGATACAATAACATCAGTAGGTCGTCTCACTACACCTAATCTTGTAGCATCATTAAAATCTAATGGTACTTTTGGTGGTTCAAAATCTTCAGCTGGCTTAACTTTCCCTTCTTTTACTAAATTTTCAAATGTTTGCCTAATCATTTTATCTAAGTTTTCATAAGATTCGGGAACAATTGCTCCAGCTTCCCTAAGAGCTTTATTTTTTGCTTCTGCAGTTTCCATATCACTTCCTGCCATAGCTCCTGCGTGTCCAAATTGTAGTCCTGCTGGAAGAATCCGTGCTCCCGTTCCAGCAACCCAAATTACTAATGGTTTAGTAATAGTTCCGGCTTTAATAGCATCTATAATCGCATATTCATCTTTTCCCCCAATTTCTCCTAATGCAACTAGCATTTTAATATTGGGATTAGCTTCATAACGTAATATATGGTCAATTAATTGAGATCCTGGATATCTATCTCCCCCAATAGCTATTCCTTCATAAATTCCATCTGTTGTTTGAGAAATCATGAAGTTCATTTCATTTGATAAACCACCAGATTTAGATACAAATCCTACCGAACCGGGTCTATAAAGTTTAGATAACTCGATATTTTCAATAGTTCCAGCAGTGTTTCCGATCTTAAAAGTACCAGCTTTAATTCCGCCTACTGTTGCAGGACCAATAATTACTTTATTTCTTTCATTAGCAATTTTGATCAAATGCCTAGTTTGTCTTTCTGGTAAACCTTCTGCAATAATGGCAACAGTCCGAATTGTCTCAGATTCAAGTGCTTCTTTACTTGTAGGATATGCAGATCGAAATGAAGCAAAATTTACCATGACATCAGCACTAGAATGGTTTCTAATAGCTAATTGCAATGTCTTATATACGGGTACAACAATCTCATTTGATCCCCAAAATACTTTATGATACGCAACAGCAGCAGCTTGAGTCGGGCGAATTACCGCAGCAACTGAAGGTTTTTCTCTTTTGCAGACATAATCAAAATCTAACATTCTTTGTATGGCTCTTGCTTGAAAACCATAAATAATAGCCTGGGTATTTTCATCAAACAAATCGTAATCTTCCATTTTTATATCTCCTCTTTATTAGGTTTTGCCCTCTTCTGCTTTTTTTATTAATTCAACTACCCTAGTCATGTGTGTATATCTATCATATACTTCAATTTGAATACCGGTTTCTTCGCCGACATGTTTCATAAGTTCTAAACCTTGTTTCTCATTAGGTCCGCCTCTGCGAACAAATATTTTAATATTAGCTTTCTTAAGCTTATCAATAGAGTTTTTAATAGCACTAACAATTCCTGTAAACGTCGCCTTCACATCTGTAAAATTAGCAATTCCACCTCCAATAATAAGATATTTTGGTTTTCCTTGGGGATCAGGATTCTCTGTTATCAAGTCTATAATTGTTTGAGCATAGATTTCAGTATGTTCTCGTGAAGGATTACCACTATATTCACCATAATTTCCTAATTCATCCCCAAATCCAAGATCAACTACAGTGTCAGTATAAATAACTGAAGCACCACCCCCTGCAACCATAGTCCATACCCTTCCATCCCTATTTAAAATGGTAAATTTTAGAGATGCCCCTGTCTTTTCATCTAATTCATGAATTTTTGCTTCTTCTTCCGACATTGTTTGACCAAACCCAGCTGGAAATTCTATTGGGTTTTCTGGATTACCCCATGTATCTCCATGTAGAAAAATAGCTGTGTCGTCTAATCGGGCTTTCACGTCTAAAGGGACTAATTCCTTATCTTCAGTTATAGCAAATGGATTAATTTCAAGAAATGCAAAATCTTGATCTATATACACCTGATAAAGCCCTTTTATAAAAGGTATTAAAATTTCAGCAAGGTCACCCAAATCTGGCAATTTGCTTTTTAAATCAAATGAATTTATATCCATCCCTATAGGAATTTTAATATGTGTCACTTTATCCCAATTTTCTTCAATAAATATACCCCCTTCAAAACTAAAATGAATTACATCATTATACCTTTCAGATGTTATAGAAACATAATATTCCTTTTTATGAGGGATAAATGGTTCAATAATTAGACGTGTTAATTCTCCCTTTTTATTTCCAATTAGAAATTCCTTCCCTAATTTTTCATTACAAAAAGCCTTTAATTTATCATAATTCGCATCAAGTAAAATTAAATTAGCCTTACCCCTCTTTCCAAAAAGTTGATCAGGTTTAGCCACAACCTTATCAGTTTTGATCCAAGGATTATTAGTAGCTAATTCTTCTAGACTCATATCATTAGTTATTACTGCTACTTTCTCATGATAGTTAAATTTTGGAAAGTATTTCGGTAATAAGCTCTGTAAAAGCTTTTTAGCGTCATATTCATATATATTTTTTTGAGCCAACTTTCTCTATCTCTTCTTATTATTTGTACAAATTTGCATTAAACTGATAATTAGTGTAGAGTCTTTTTTAATAAAAATTTTTCTTACATTATTTATATGGGAATTTACTCTCCAATATAAGTCAATTGTAAAAAGATCTTAAGTAATAATAAAAATTGAAAATCAGAAATATAAAAAACTTAGCTTAAGTTCAATTATTGTAATCTTTTAAAGTGAATTTTTAAATTTACCTAAATTTACTTATCAATTTCAATTAGCCTAAGCATATCCTTAAATATCTGTTCTGGAGTTTTTCCCCGCTCTATTAAACGTTGAAATTCCTCTACTTTTTTATATGCTCGTTCTACATCTGCAAGAGTAATATGAATAGGATCACGTTTTGCTTTTTTCTGATCCATAATTTTTCTATGAAATAAATATTTTTAGTTGTATTAATAATTTTAAGTCGTCTACCTCTATAAATTTATAGACTCTTTTTGCTTATCTCTTTTTTAAAAAAAGTTGATATAATATTATTATTCAAATTTTTGATTTATATTTGATTTTCCTTTCTATATGGTTTCGTTGTTTCTCGATAATATGATTCCCCATGATTATTTAACAGTTCCCAAGCCTGGTTTAATTCTTTTGGCATATCCGGTATCCAGAAGCGATCGGGGATTGTTTCTGATGGTTTCCATTTTTTTTTAAGATCAATATCAACTATAATAAATCCTTCACCATCTTCACGTTTCATACGAGCAAGAATTTTCCCACTTCCATCTACTATTTGAGTTTCTCCTACATAATAAGACTTATATTGGAAATCTGGCATAAGTGGCATTTCACTAATAAAATCTCCTGCGTGAGCAGCATGTATTACATGGACACCTAACATTCGAGCAAACTTAGATGGCGTTTCTATCATCATTTCCAAGGACTTTTCCCGAAGTTCTGATGGAGTTCCTCCAAGTGGTTGTTCGGACAATGACCACCAGCATGAGCCTCCTATTACTATATCTACGCGATCCAACATGCGTTTCGCTGTTCGAGATCGTACAAATTCCCAACAGAGCACTGCGCCAATATTCCCAATCTTAGTTTCAAGCACTCCATCATCTGTTCCACCAATATAATAGCAATTTTCCCACATCGTTGGTTGATCTTTATCATGGAAATATAAAGAGCCATCTGGAAAAGTTAAAACAAAAGTATTATAACTTTCTTTACCCCTCAGAGCAATAAACGATCCTCCAATAATTCCATTATATTTTTTAGCAAGTTGGCTTAGTAAATGGGTTGGCTCTCCGTTAATAGGTCTAACAACATCTAACATTTTTGGATGAAATGCTACTGCGCTTGTAAAAAATTCAGGTAAAATTACCAATTCAGCACCGTCATTGAACGCACTACGTGCTAACTGCTCTGCAGATTTTAAATTTACTTTTATATTCCCTAATTCTGTTGTCATTTGGATTGCTGCTACTCTCATTTCTTTCACACTGTTTTTAAATTATTTTCAAATCTTTATTAAATAGCTAATCCACCTGTAACAAGAAATTCCTGACCTGTAATATAATCTGAAGCAGGAGATGCTAAAGACATCAAAACATTTGTCACATCCTCAACTGTCCCAATCCTACCCAGAGGGATTCTGGTATTCCCCGCTTTCAACATTGTTCTTATAAGATCTTCTGAATTTAGATATATGCCCGTAGTATGGATACCAGGTAATATTGTATTTACAGTTATTTTAGGTGCTAAAGCTTTTGCAAATAATTTTGCCATTGCAATGACACCAACTTTTGATATACAATAGGTTGGGAGTATTGGTGATAATTGTTTAGTACCCATTGAAGATGTACATATCATTTTTCCAGCAAGAGGCTCAAACGGTTGTTTTCTCATTTTTTTTAATAAAGAATTCGCAACAAGCCATTGTCCTTTCAAATTTACATTCAATATTCTATCCCAGTCTACTTCCTTTACTTGTGTTATATCCCTGAGAGAATAATCTGCGGTCCCTGCATTATTAAATAAAATAAATACATTATTTAATTCTTCGAATGTTTGTTTTGCCATTGCTTTTACTTGATCGGATATTGAAACATCGCAGACAATCGGGATTACTTTCTTAGTTGTCGTCTGTTCTACTTTTGTTGTTGTTTCTTCTAGAAGTTCTTCATTAATATCAGCTAATACGACATCTGCTCCTTTTTCTGTGAGAGTATATGCGGCTCCTCTGCCAAATCCAGATGCTCCACCTGTTATTACTGCCCCTTTCCCTTCAAGAAATTTTTCATCCATATCATTTCATGATTTCTAATTTATACTGATCATAATAGCTTTTTTCTATTAATAAAAGTTAATAATCATTTCAATAGAGTCAATAAAAAAGGTAAGAAAAGCAAATATTTTAACTATCTATATGTTGAATGCTTTTTCCATTAATGTATAATTCTTAATATCTAATGCTATATTTTTAAGATAGTCGATATTAAACTAGTTATGATTCAACCTCCTTTTGATTTAAGATGTGAATATCTCGAAAACCCTATCGAATTAGATATACCAAATCCACGTTTCTCTTGGATTTTAAATCATGAAAAGAGAAATCAATCTCAATCAGCTTACCAAATCATTGTTTCTTCAGAAGAATCCCTCTCAAGTTTAGAGGAAGGTGATGTGTGGGATACTGGAAAGGTTATTTCAGATAGTAATATCAGTATAGAATATAATGGCAAACCATTGAAAAGTAATAATATATATTATTGGCGTGTAAAATGGTGGGATAAAGATGGCTCAGAAAGCAGTTTTAGTGAAATTTCTTCTTTTGGAACGGCACTTTTAGAAGAATCTGATTGGAAAGCAAAATGGATAAGCAAAAAAGAATTTGTTGATAAACAAACAAGGAGAAATTTGCAGTATAAATCAGGACAAAGAGGTCTTTTTGGTAGATTAAAAGAAGTTAATGCAATCTATTTAAGAAAAGAATTTGATGTGAAAAAACCAATTGAAACAGCTAAACTCTATATAAGCGGATTAGGATATTATGTATTGAGATTAAATGGAATCAGAATTGGAGATCGAATATTAGATCCTGCTCAGACGGATTACAATAAAATTGCACTCTATTCCACCTATGATATTTCTAATGATCTGCAAGAAAGCAACGCCATTGGAGTGATATTAGGAAATGTGCGATGTGTTGAACTTTATGGGTATGATTACCCTAAACTCATTGTACAGATTCAAATACAATATACAGATGGTACAAGCGGAATTATATGTACTGACGAGAGTTGGAAAGTATCAACTGGACCAATTTTAGAGAATGGAATCTATTATGGTGAGAAATACGATGCTCGATTTGAAATGCCAGGATGGGACAAACCAAAGTTTGAGGATTCTGCATGGGATAACGTATCTGTAGTCGAGGGTTATAATTTAGCTTCCCAGTTAATGCAACCTATCCGCATAACAAAAATTATGAAACCTAAAAAAATAGACAGTCCTCAATCTGGAATGTATGTTTATGATTTTGGTCAAAATTTTACAGGATTTGTCCGCTTAAAAGTCCGAGGGCCTAGAGGATGTCAAGTAACTTTAAAATTTGCTGAAATTTTAAAAGAAGATGGGACTTTAAATTATGCTACTAATAGAAATGCCTCCGTAAACGAGATTTATATTCTTAAAGGAGAAGGAGAAGAAATATATCAACCTCAATTCACTTATCATGGATTTAGATATGTTGAGTTGACAGGATATCCAGGTGTTCCATCAAAAGAATCTATTGAAGGATATTTTTTCCATAGTAATGTACCTAAGGTAAGTGAATTCATTTGCTCTAATGATTTAATCAATAAGATTCATACAAATATCATTTGGGGGCAGTTAAGTAATTTAATGAGCATTCCAACAGATTGTCCACAGAGGGATGAAAGACATGGATGGATGGGAGATGCACAACTTGTAAGTGAGGAGGCGATGTTAAATTTTGATATGGCACGTTTCTATACTAAATATTTGCGAGATATAAAGTTATCCCAAAAGGAAAATGGTAGTCTCTCTGATGTAGTTCCTCCTTATTGGCCTATATATCCTGCTGATCCTGCATGGGGTTCCGCTTATATCACAATAGCATGGTATATGTACTGGTATTATAATGACATAGAAATACTTAAAGAACATTATGAATCATTGAAAAATTATATCGATTTTCTTTATAGCAACGCTAAAGACAATATTCTGTCAGTAGGAAGTAAATATGGTGATTGGTGCCCTCCAATGTGTATCGTTTCAAAAAGAACGCCGTTGGATTTGGTTTCAACCTGGTATTATTATCATGATACATTAATATTTTCAAAAATTGCAAAAATCTTAAGCAATGACAGTGATTGCAATGAATACTCTGAAAAGGCAGAAGAAATTAAGAATGATTTTAATAGAGAATTTCTAATGCGTACTTATAAATATATTAAAGTATCCTTTACGGATGGGGCGATAAGTCAAACAGCAAATGTCCTTCCACTTTACCTAAATATGGTTCCAGAAAATAAAGAAAAGTCGATATTGAATTACCTCATAGAAGCTATAAAGGGGCATTATGATTATCACATTGACACCGGGATTGTGGGAACGAGATATATTTTTGAAGTGCTATCTGATAATGGATACCCTGAAATCGCATATAAGATGATAAATCAAAAGAGTTTTCCCAGTTACGGTTATATGATAAGAGAAGGGGCAACTACCTTATGGGAAAGGTGGGAAAAACTTGAAAGCTCAGGGATGAATTCACACAATCACATTATGCTTGGATCAGTAGATACATGGTTTTATAAAACAATAGCCGGAATTAAATCTTTAACACCTGGATGGGAAATATTTAGAATAAAACCATTTATATCAGAAGATATGAATTTTGCTCAAGCAAAACTAAATACAATTAAAGGGCTAATTTACAGTGCATGGGAGAAAAAAGATTTAAATTTCAAGCTTACTGTAATCGTTCCTGTTGGGTGTGATGCTGAAGTGTGGGTTCCAATTAAAGATAAAGATCCCATTATTAAAGAGGGTAATAATGTTATATGGGATAACGGGGAAAAAGAACCAGGTCATTTAGGCATAACCTTTAAGTCAAAAGAGGATAATTATGTGGTGTTTAATATTGGTTCAGGTTATTATGAGTTTTCTAGCTAACCGAAAATGAAAAAAGGTAGATTTAAAATATTTTTAAAACATAAGCAGCAGATTCAGATAAATCTTCTGGTAAAGAAACCACAATGTTTTCACCATCTTGTTTCCATTTTAGATTCCCTTTATCACCTAATAACTGTATTTTTTTGGACTCTGCTAAATTTAGTGATAGGATTGTTATGGTATTTCCTTGTGGTTTATCTAATAGATGTATGTATAATTCATCATTTTTCTTTGTAAATCTTAGATCAATATCATCTATAGTTTTTCCCTCTGCTCTTTTCCAAGGTCGAGTTCCAAATATTGCTTCATTATTTAGATCAAGCCATTTTCCAAGACCCAATATTGCTTTCTTTTGCGGTTCTGGTATTGTACCATCCGCCATAGGTCCAACATTAAGTAAAAGATTTCCATTTTTACTTACGATGTCTATAAACATTCGTATTAATTTTTCCGAATTAAGATAATCGTCATCATCCTCCATTTTATTATATCCAAAGGAGTAGCCAATTCCACGAGTACTTTCCCATTTATAATCAGTTATATTTGGCATCATTGCATATTCTGGAGTTGTAAAGTCCCAATGCTTAACTTTAGGATGCTTTATTTCAGATTTATGATATTGCCTCCATCTATCATTAATTACACCGTCGGGATGTTTGTTATAAAAATATGCGAAAATTTCATAAACATTTGTATTTGGTGGATATCCTATATCATTCCATAAGATAATAGGGTCATAATCATCAATTAACTCATACCAATGGTTGTTAGCATAATGAGTATATTCAATTTCACTTGGACCATTTGTTAAAAAACTCTTACCATCTTTAATTGGATTCGGAGTCCAAGACCAATCTAATGCTCCAGAATAGTAAAATCCCATCTTTAATCCTTTTTTTTTAACCGCTTTACTAAGCTCACCGACTATATTACGTCTTGCATGATAACCTTCCTTTTTGGGATTGGGGTGTTTACTTGGCCATAGTAAGAACCCGTCATGATGTTTTGTAACAAGAACAGCATATTTAGCACCTGCTCTTTTAAATAAATCAACCATTTCATCCGGATTCCATTTTTTTATTTCATCATTAAATATAGGGACAAAATCATCGTAAGAAAAGTTATCTCCATAATTTTCCTTATGAAATTTTTGAGTTGGACTTCCAGCAATTCTTAAAGAATTTAAATACCATTCAGCATACGGATTATTTTTAAAATGCTCTTCAATTCCTCTTTTCATGGATTCTCCTAAATCAAATTTTCCAACCGCAAATGCGGGAACAGAAAAGAGCCCCCAATGGATAAAAATGCCAAGCTTAGCATCGTGAAACCATTTGGGAACTTGATGGTTCTTTATTGAGTCTTTCTCAGAAGTATAGTTCATTTTTTTTAACACACTATTACAACGTAATTATATATTAAATTTTATTTGAAATTACCATAGAGAGGTCCAAAATTTGCACAGGCACGAAAATCGGCACTTTCCAAATCTTCTGTTCCAAAACCATTCCATGTACTTGGTCTAAATATGCTGACCTTCTGAATATTATGCATACACACTGGAATTCTTAACATCGATGCAAGGGTAATTAGATCAGAACCGATATGACCATAACATAATGAACCATGATTTGCGCCCCATTTATTAATGACATCATAGACTGTTTGAAAGGCTCCCTCGCTTGTTAATCTTGGTACAAACCAAGTTGTCGGCCATGTATTATTTGTGCGATCATCTAAAATTCTATGAATTTCCTCTGGAATATTGATTGCCCATCCTTCTGCCAATTGAAGTACTAATCCAATTCCTTTAATAATATTTACTCGTGATAAGGTCATTGGCATTTCTCCCCTTGTTAAAAAATTAGAGGAAAAACCTCCCCCACGGAAATACTCGTGAATTGCCGCATCCCATTTTGTAGCTGTTAAACATTTCTCAACCTCATCCTCAATTATTTGCCAAAATGGCTTTAAAGCAGGCTTTTCATTAATCTCTTGTAGTCCTGTACCGTCTATTGTTGCGGAACCGGAATTAATTAGGTGAATTAATCCATTTTCTGCCTTACCAGATAAGACTTTACCAGTAACACGTTTAACTGCTTCTGGACTCCAATAAGTTCTCACATCTGCGAAAATCTGAGATGTTTGAGTTAAAAGGTGCCCAAATAACATCGCAATACCATTTAAGGCATCATTTTCAGTCGTTAGAATATAAGGTTGCCTAATACCATTCCAATCAAAGGAGCTGTTTAAAATTGTTTCTGTAAAATCTCCATTTGGCATAAAGTCTGTCCAATGGCGTTGTCCTTGGAAACCTGCAGCTATAGCGTTATGTCCTAATGATTCCTCTCCGAATCCTAATTCTTTTAATTTAGGATTACCAATCATAAGGTCTCTACAAATCATTGTCATCTTGACCATAATTTCCCATTCTTGATCCTTCTGTTCTCTTGATTTTTGAACTTCAGGGGGATTTGTATCTTTTCCCTCTTTACAATTTTTTCTAACCCATTTTATAGCGCTGTTGAATTCTTCATAGTCATAAATTTTTTCGCTTAATCTTCTAGAAATTTCGGACATATCTACATATTCATTTCTCATCCCGAGATAATCCTGAAAATATTTTTCATTAACTATCGAACCTGCAATCCCCATTGATACTCCACCTATAGATAAATATGATTTTCCCCTCATCCATGCTACAGCTAAGCCTGCTCTCGCAAATCGTAAAATTTTTTCTTCAACATCTTCAGGAATACTTGTGTCATCTTCATCTTGAACATCTTTTCCATAGATACCAAACGCGGGTAGACCTTTTTGCGCGTGAGCAGCCAAAACTGCCGCAAGATAAACAGCACCAGGTCTTTCAGTTCCATTAAAACCCCAAATTGCTTTGGGTATATAAGGATTAATATCCATTGTTTCTGATCCATAGCACCAACAAGGTGTTACTGTTATAGATAGACCTACATTTTCTCTTTTAAATTTCTCAGCACAAATAGCTGCTTGAGCAATCCCTCCGATTGTTGTATCTGCGATAATACATTCAACTGGCAATCCATTAGGGTGCCTTAAATTACTAGATAATAACTCTACTACAGATTGAGCCATCCCTAAAGTTTGCTCTTCTAACGATTCGCGTACACCTTTTTCTCTTCCATCAATCGTAGGACGAATGCCGATTTTAGGAATAGATCCTCTAAGCCTTTTTACTCCTATATGTTTTTCCAATTTTAACACCTTATTATAATTTGATTCTGTAATAATAAATTTATATTGGATTATAATTTTGAAAGTTAATACTATAAAAATTTATTTTTTTACCATTCTGAGAAATACTTCTCTTTAGAATAATCTCTTTTTAATGGTTTACCTGATGACATCGTATAGTATCTTATCATTGCGGATTGTTCAGCTCCAGTGACATTTTGGAGCGCATCATACAATGTATTTCCTTTAGCAAAAACTCCATGTGCTCTCACCACAACTATTGGATAATCTTTAAGAACTTTTGGTACTTCTCTTGCCGCGTCAGTAGGTCCTGCAGGATTTTCAACTTCAATGATAGGGATCTTTCTATACATATATATCCCTTCAGCATCAAGACAAGTGATTTCATCTTCAATAAGTGATAAGATAACACAGAAAGGATTATGAGCATGAATTATAGCCATGGCATCTGTGTTCAAATAAATTTGACGATGAACGTCCGTTTCCGTACTTGATAACATAATTCCTGAATCTGTAGTATAAAGATCTGTTTCAATTATGTCTTCTGGTTCTAAATATCCAAGCATTGCCCCTCTTCGCTTAATGAGGATCTTACCTCCTGATCTCATACTAATATTTCCGGAATGGGACGTATTATATCTGTGATCCGTTAAAATCTTACCCGTAATTTTAAATTGCTTATATGTTTCAGGATCAATCATTATATACCTCAATTAAGATTTCATTAACATTTAAATATAATTATTATTCTAGTCTTTTGATGGATAATCTTTCAAGTAATTCATCTGAAGGGATACCATTCTCATCCCATTGCCTTACTTTATAGTAATCTCTTAGTAATTGTTCGAGTGACACTATTTTTCCTTTTGATACTCCCTCTTTTAGAGGAACTTTTAAAAATCTAGGCGGTAATGTATCATCTTCTCTTGTAAAACCTTCTCTCACATTAAATAATCTTTCCAATGTGTAAATTCTTTCTCCAATAGTAATTAGATCAGTTATGTTTATTTTTTTATCTAATATTGTACTTAAAAATCTTGCTTGAAACTCAAATCCCAAAGCGTATCCAACGAATTTGCAGATGATAAGTGAATCTTCAACCGCACTCTGATTTTGTTTTAAAAACAAAAGATCAGATTTGCCATTAATTGAAAATCTATCAATAAGTTTTGGTACACCTAAAATTTCTAAGGCAACTAAAAATCCAGTTAAATGACATGCACCCCTTGAACTGACCGCATAGTTTAATGCATGTCCAACAGCTCCTCGAGGATCATAAGCGGGGATTTCTAATCCTTTTACTTGCATGGCATAATTTTGGGCAGAATAACTTTTAGCAAACCTAAGAGATCCTTCTGCTAATTCATTTCCTATATCTTTTCGTAAAGCCATTTTTTCAATAATGCGACAAAGGTTATCTTTATTTCCAAATTTTAAAGAGGAATTATTAATAATCCCTTTTTGCCGTAATTCCATAGCACAAGCTATTGTACTTCCCGTTGATATTGTATCTAACCCATAATTATTGCATAAGTAATTCGCATGAGCAATTTCTTTTAGGTCAAATATTCCTATTAAAGGACCTAATGCCCATAGGGATTCATATTCAGGACCTTTGCCACTCATTACTCCCGTATCAGTTATTCTACCACACCTAATAACACAATTATAACATCCTTCATTTTCTACAAAAAATTTGTCTCTTAACAGTTCACCACTAACCAAATCTATTTTAGAAGAATCAGTAAAAGCAATTTGGAAATTTCTAATGGGGAACATACCAAAAAGGTTAATAACTTTTACTAACGCAGCAGTTCCTAAAAGTGCTAATCCTTGAGAAGTTATAGGAGTGACTTTAATTTTATCTAGAGCTATAACATTTAATTTTTTCATATAACCTTTATTTTTTATAGGAAATTTCTTAGTACCATTCTTAACAACGATTGCTTTTAGGTTTTTTGAACCCATCACTGCCCCTACTCCTCCTCTTCCAAAAGCTCTATGTGCATCATTCATTATTGAGGCTAATTTAACCAAATGTTCACCAGCAGGACCTATACATAGTACATGACAATTCTTACCCTCAAACTCTTTTAATTTTTCAACAGTTTCTATTGTATTTAATCCCCATAAATCAGTAGCATCTTTAACCTCTACCTTATCAGTGCCATCAATAAGAACATAACCTTTATCATCATCATTTAATTTCCCATAAATATATAAACAATCATATCCACATCGCTTAAAATAAGGACCCCAATATCCTCCTGAATTTGAATGAAATATTGTGTTTGTTAATGGAGATTTAGTAACTAAGGAAAATCGACCACTTGTTGGAACTGTACTTCCCGTAATAGGGCCTATTGAAAATATTAGTGGATTTTCTTTTGACAGGGATTCAATTCCTTTTGAAATATTCTCTGATAACAATTTTATACCTAATCCTCTTCCCCCTAAAAAATTTTCGAGACTTTCATTATTAAGGGGATGCACTGAAATTTTTTCATCAGTTAAGTTTACCTTTAAAAATTGATTATTCATACCTTCCATATACTTATTTGTCCAAGCCAATTGTTAATTTTTTTTTAAATACTATAATATGATTTAAGAAACGTCTCATTTTTAAAAAATATGGTAATTCTATCAACTAATTATGGAAAGATAAAAGGAATTCAACAATTAGATCATCGGTGTTTCTTAGGTCTTCCCTATGCAAAACCTCCTATAGGTGATTTACGCTTTTGTGAACCACAACCTATGGATCCTTGGGACGGTATCAAAGATGCTACAAAATTTGGACCAATCGCACCTCAAAATCATATAGATTCCACACCGATTGAACAAGAGGAAAATGAGGATTGCCTATATCTTAACATTTGGACTCCAGGCGCGGATGAAAAAGTTAGACCCGTCATGTTTTGGATTCATGGTGGTGGGTTCCTCATAGGTGCTGGCTCTAGACCAAGATTGAATGGGGGAACATTAGCATCCTATGGGGATGTTGTTCTAGTTACTTTTAATTATCGCTTAGGCGCCTTAGGTTTTCTTGATTTACCAAATATTCCTCCTAATATAGGAATTCAAGATCAAATTGCAGCTTTACAATGGGTTCGAGAGAATATTCATGCATTTGGCGGAGATCCAAATAATATTACGATTTTCGGAGAATCTTCGGGAAGTGAATCGGTTGTAATTCTGCTTTCAATTCCATTAGCTAAAGGTTTATTTCACAGAGCAATTATGCAAAGTGGCGTAGCAAATCCACTTTCTTATAAAAGAGAGCTATCAAGAAAAGGTGCTAAAGAGCTTGTATCAAAATTCCACATTGATCGAGAGGATATTAAGACCTTACGAGAAGTTCAAATTAGTAAATTAATAAGAGTTCAAAAAAAAATAGCTGGAACTATAACTGATGGCAAAGAAAATCCATTCAGACCATTTGTAGATGGAGTAATAATCCCAGAAAAACCTTATGAAATTATAAGAAAAGGAAATGCAAGTAAAGTTCCTTTAATGCTTGGTTGGAATGAAGATGAATTAGGAATTATTGGAAATTTTCTTAATCAAGTTAATGAGGAGAGGAAAAAAATTATAATTGGGATGATACGATCTCGTATCCGCAATTATGGAGTAACTGATGATGGAATAGACAAATTGCTTAAGGTTTATAAACCAATAATGAAAACAAAATATCCAGATAATGCATATAAGCATTGGGATGCAATACTTTCTGATGCTATGTTTGGAATTCCAACTATTCGCCAACTTAAGGCGCATTTAGAACATCAATCCAATGTTTTTTGTTATATTTTTACTTATAAATCATCTAAATATGGAGGGGCTTATCATACATTTGAAATTCCATTTGTTTTTGGGACTTTCAAAACTGCAGATATACCAGAAGGAGCAATAGACTCTATTGAAGAGGCAGAAACAGTGGCTAAAAATATAATGGATACATGGATAAGTTTTGCACGTACAGGAAACCCAAATCATAAAGGCCAACCAGAATGGCCTCCTTATGATATTCAAAAGCGTGCAACCATGATGTTAGGAGTTCACCCTAAGGTTGAATTTGCGCCGATGAATAGCTTTCGAAAAGTATGGTTAGATATTAAATAGTGCTCTTATTTTTTTAGTCTTTATAGTTTTAAATAAACCTTTATAAATTGATAAATTCAATTATTATCAATTTTCAAATTTTAAAATATAATAAATAGTAATTTTTATTCTTATGGAAAACAAAACAGAAAGACAACTTAGTTCTCGAAATTTATGGGGATATTCCTTAGGAGCAATTCCTGCAGGATTATTAGTATTTATATTTTCTCTTAAGTATATTGAATTTTTTTATGACAAATTACAATTGAATCCGGTTTTTTTTATTATTGGGCAAGTCATATATATGGTTATAAATGCATTTAACGATCCTTTATTAGGACAACTTTCAGATAAAACTAATAGAGAAAAGTGGGGAAGCCGAAGAATAATCTATATAAAATATGGAGCTCCACTTTGGATTTTTAGCTTTCTTTTAGTATGGATTCCATGGGATTTTGAGAATCAAATCATTATTTTTTTTCATTACATAATCAGCATATGTTTATTTGATACCTTTTTTACTCTGGTTGTTCTTGTTTGGATGGCATTATTACCAGAGATGACTTCAGATTTGGATGAAAGAAATAAAGGTAATTTCTTTGCACTATTCATAGGAGCCCTAGTAGTTATTCCATTTTTACTAATTTTAGGAGATATTGATCCAACTTCAACCAAATATTTATTCTTAATGATAATTGTTGCTATCTTATCTCTCATACTACTTTGGTTAACAGCATATTTATGCAAAGAAAAACCAGAATTTCAAAAAGATAAACCACCTCCTTTATGGACAGCAGTAAAGGAGACTGTAAAATCAAAGCCATTTTTAATCTACATCGGCTATATCTTTTGTAATGCATTTCTAGGTTCAATAGGATTAAGTTATTTATTTGCTTATCTATTTATACTTGGTGAGGGTGGCTTACTCTATTATTTTGTAATAATTATTATCATTGGATATAGTTCAAATATGATTTGTATAAAATTACGTTCGAAGTGGGGAATGCGAAGGATAATGCTAAGATTTGGAATAATTAAGGTAACTGGTACTTTTGTTTTATTTTTGACTGTATTATTTGTTGATGACCCGATAATTACAATTATTGGTTTGACTGTTTTAACATTTTTTGGAGGATATACAATATTTAACACCCCCCTTCTATATTTATCTGTCGATAAAGATGAATTAGAACATGGTTCACGAAGAGAAGGTATGTTTCTAGGAATTAACGCGCTATTCCATAAACCTGCTCAAAGTCTAGGACCCATAATAGCGACAGTGATTCTAACGACATTTGGTTTTGTTCAAGGAGCTGATATACAGCCGGATTCCGCCATAATTGGGATAAAAATATTAATGTTTTTAATCCCCATAATAGTTTCGGCGATTGGGCTTATTTTCATATATTTTTATCCACTTCATGGTGACATTCTAGAAAAATTGCAAGAAGATTTGAGAAAAATCCATAGTGAGAAAAGAGAAAAGTTGAAATAATTGCAAATTAAAGCCTTACAAGAGTGTTAGGATACATTATCATTTATTTTTATTAATAAATTAGAAAATTTAATTCCAATTATTATAAATTTATTTTATGAACCTTTTATACTTACAATAAAAAATGTTCCATTCTTCTGAATTTTTGGGACTATACGTCTTAATTTCAAAGGAATTTTTAACAATTGCTCTTAGTTCATAAATATTATTAATTTCTCCTAATGCATATGCTTGAGTTAAAATATTTCCTATTGCGGTTGCCTCGACCGGTCCCGTTCTAATAGGAATATCGAGAATATTAGCGGTAAATTGATTTAATAGAGTGTTTGAAGAACCACCACTGATGATATGAAGTATTTTTATTTTTTTATTTAATAATTCTTCCAATTTTTCCATAACAGATTTATACGTAAAGGAAAGGCTTTCAAAAATAGTTCTAGAAATTTCTCCTACAGTTCTGGGGGAATCTTGATTACTTTCTTTACAATATTCTTGAATAGCGTTTATCATATTTCTTGGGTTTAAAAACTTCGAATTATTCGGATTGATAAAATACTGAAATGCTGGAGCTTTTTTTGCTTCTAAGATAATATCCTCCCAAGTTAAATCTAGTCCCTTATTATCCCATAATCGTTTGCATTCTTGAATCAACCACATTCCTGTTATATTTTTTAAGAATCTTATTGTGTTATTGATTCCACCCTCATTTGTAAAATTATATTCTAACACTTTTTTGTTAATTAATGGACGGTCTAATTCGACACCCAAAAGACTCCACGTTCCTGAGCTCAAATAAGCCCATTCTCCATTTAGATAGATTTCCATATCTACTGGAACTGCAGCAACTGCCGAACCTGTGTCATGAGAAGCAGGTACTATAATCTTAGTATTGGTATCTAATCCAACTTCTTTAGCTATATAATCTTTTATAGTTCCTAAGAGTGTTCCAGAAGGAATAATACTTCTAAACCAATTAGGTTTTAAACCTAATTGTTCTATTAATGAAAATGCCCAATTATTTTTAATTGGATTAAATAATTGAGATGTAGTGGCTATAGAATATTCAGTTAATTTTTTACCTGATAATAAGAAATTTAGATAATCTGGAACCATCAAGAGAGTATCCGTAATGGATAATTGGGAAGAATTGTTAAAAATCATTGAGTATAACTGAGTTGAGCTATTGAGCTCCATAAATTGTATTCCTGTTTCTGAAAAAATATCTTCCATTGGTACTTTCTTAAACATTTTTTTAAGCATACCTTTAGTCCTTAAATCTCGATAATGATAAGGGTATCCAATGAGTTCATCATTCTTATCCAGAAGGACAAAATCAACACCCCAAGTATCAATTCCTATTCCATCTACAATTTTACCATATTTTTCTACATACTTTTTCAGTCCATTTAATATTTCTATATAGAGCTGTAAAACGTTCCAGTATAAATTAGTATCAATTTGAACTCCCTTATTCTGAAATCTGTGAATCTCATCTAAATGGAGAAGAGCTTTTTCTAATTCCCCAACAATTGTTCTACCTGAACTTGCGCCAATATCAAAGGCAATAAATTTAGACATTTTCTCTTAAATTTAACTATGAAATTAATATATAAATAACTTTTTCTACAGTAAAATAAGATAGGCAATATAATAATATCCTCAAAAAGTCGTGGCATTTCAGAAAAATAAGAAGAAATAAAGTCTTAATAAATTTTTTCTTGAATTGTAATTTGAATTAAAAAAAATGAGATGAATATAGTTACCCTGTTTTTAGAACAATGGTTATTGCTCTTGTAAGCCTAATAACATCCATAACTTTACCTTTTTCTACAGTGATTTCTTCACGACTGATTGCGTGAGTAAAGTCCCCTTTACCTTGACAGACTTTTGTAATAGCGTTGTTGTCTCCTGACATGACGATTTCAGCATTTTGTGAAGTTCCTGTATTGAGAACTATTTCTTGATCTTTAATTACCAAATAAAATGGATCTTCCTCGTTCAAATTAAATTGAAATGTCATATTCCAATTTACTGGTTTTCCGCCAATATCTGTCACAAACACTTGGAGAGCTTTAGGTTTTTTGTTCATTCTTTCAACTATTTTCATTAAATTTTCTCGTGCAACTCCCAATTCTATTCTCCTCCTTCATATTCAGGTTTACTTATCCAATTTAAATATTCATCTTCAGGGACAAAGAAAAAATCAGTCATTTTTCCTTCTCTCTCTTTTTGAAACACAGCCCTTACTCGTTTTCCTTTTTTAATCTTGGAAGGTACTAAATTTTCGGAGAAAATCCCTTGTAATAATGCAGTATCAGCTTCATCTAATTTAATATATCCAGTAGCATAGGGTATATTTTTAATGAAAGCTGATGTAGTGAACCATACTATTGTACTTACTTCAATTATACCTGTTTGTTTGACTTCGTACCATTCAGTGGGAACAAAACATTCTGAACAATTAATTCTAGGTGGCATCCAAATTTTCCCGCATTTTGTACATTTTGCACCCAAAATCTTTTTATTCTTCATTAATTCTAAAAAAAACTTGGATTGTCCACCCATCGTATATTTATAATTTATCTTCATTATGTCTCTAATTTCATGCGCTTGAAATTCATTACTCATTATTTTTTCATCCCCTCCTCATTTTCCATTACAATTATAGCAGCATATGCCGCACCTGGGCCTCCAATAGAATGGGAAATAGCCCTTCCATTTTCAATTGTTTTTACCTGATGTTTTCCAGCATTTCCTCTTAATTGAAGTGCAGCTTCTCCAGTAGACATAATTCCTGTTGCACCTACCGCATGACCACATCCAATGAGCCCTCCTGATGGACAACATGGTACTTCACCATCCATTAGCGGACCTCCTGATTCAATCCATCTACCACCTTCCCCGAAAGGAACAAAACCTAATTCTTCGTAAGATATAACTTCTTGCCCAGAAAATGCATCATGTAATTCTGCTAAATCAATTTGGCTTTTAATTTTATCGTAATCTAATCCTGCCATTTTATATGCCGCTTTTGCCGCATAGATATTCGAATATAATCTTCCCATATCTTCTCTATTCCCTATAAAACAATCTGTATTCGCTGCACCGATCCCTATTATCCAAATTGGATTCTTAACCTTTAACTCTTTAACTTTTTCTTCACTTGCTAAAATCAATGCCGCTGATCCTTCTGAATATAAACAGCAATCTAACAATTTAAATGGGTAACATATAATTCTCGAATTTATTACATCTTCTACTGTGATCTTCATTGGTGATTGAGCTTTAGGATTATTCATCGCATTTCCATGATTTTTTACTGATACCAGTGCCATTTGTTCTTCTGTAGGATTCCCAAATTCCTCAAAATGAGCATTTACCATACTGACATAAGAGCTTGCTGCCATCACCCCCATAGGATATTCATACGTCATATCTGTTGAATATGCTATAGAGTTAAGCACTTCAGGTGTAGTAGTTCCTGTTTGTTCATCATAACAATCATTACACTTCTCTACCCCAAGACATAGATTCAAATCAGATAATCCCGAAGCGATTTCAGCATAAGCCGTGCGAACTGTATAGCCACCAGTTGCACCTCCAGTAGCAATTCTAACTCCTGGTTTATTATTTAAACCCAAATATGAGTTAATAAAAATATCAGGCATGAATTGTCGTTCAAAAAGTTCATTATATATTCCATATACAGTAGACTGAAGATCTTTATGGATTATTTCCGCACCATTCTTATTCGCATCTTCCAGAGCCAGTTTTGTTGCATCATAAGCAAGTTCGAAATATGTCTTATCTAAATATCTTGTTTTAAATGGAGTAATTCCTACCCCAATTATAGCTACTTTCCTCATTATTAATCACATATATGTTTTACCAAAATTTTAATTTTAAAATTTTTAATATTTGCAAAATTTTTATCTTATCTAAACGTATCGAGTAGAAACTTCTTTTTAATTTTTAAAGTACTTCTTTAATCAATTTTGGTACATCCCAAGGAGTATCAGCAATTAAAGCTCCTGCTCCTGTGAGAGCTCTAATTTTACCTTGTGCAGTACCAAAATAACCAGAGATAATTGTACCAGCATGACCCATTCGTTTACCTTTTGGGGTACTTCTTCCGGCTATATATGCCACAACTGGTTTATCAACATGATGTTTTATAAAATCAGCAGTTTTTTCTTCTTCATTGCTACCAATTTCGCCAATAAGAACAATAAGTTTGCTATTAGGATCATTTGAATAATATTCAACTGCCTCTATCATTGTTGTACCACGTACAGGATCTCCCCCAATTCCAAGATAGGCAGATACACCAATCCCCGCATTACCAATTGCTTTTGTGATTTCATAGGATAATGTACCACTTTTTGATATAACCACTGCTTTTCCATAATGGCACATATCACTTGGCATTATTCCCAATTTGATTTTATCTGGTATCAACATACCTGGACAATTGGGACCTACTAAATGTAAATATCGCTTTTTAGCCATTTCAACCAATTGAATCATGTCAAACACAGGAACATTTTCAGTTATAATACATGTCATTTTAATTCCAGCGATTAGGCTTTCCTTAACCGCATTAAAAGTAAATCGTGCTGGTACAAAAATAATACTAGTATTACAATCTGTTTCTTTAACGGCTTCATTTACAGTATTAAAAACGGGAATCTCAAGAACAACTTGACCTCTTTTATTAGGTGTGACTCCAGCTACAACGCTAGTACCATAATCTAGCATTAACCGAGTATGGAATTTGCCTTGATTTCCAGTAATTCCTTGAACGACTACTTTGGAGTTTTCATTGATGTACATTTTATCCCCCTATAACCTCTTTTACTTTTTGTATAGCATCTATTACATTTTGAAAAGCAGTAATTCCTGCATCATTAAGAAGGGCGATTCCTTCTTTATCATTTGTGCCAGTTAATCTTATTACCATAGGAGGATTATCTTTAAAATCCTCTAATGCTTGAATTATGGCTTCTGCAACTACATCACATCGAGTAATGCCACCATAAATATTTACTAATACTGCTTTAGGGTTCATTTTAAATAACAATTCTAAAGCGCTATATACCCGTTCTTTACTTGCTCCACCGCCTACATCTAAAAAATTTGCAGGTTTTAATCCTAATTCTGATAAAACATCCAATAATGCCATTGTTAATCCAGCTCAATTTGCTAAAATACCAATATCACCAGAGAGTTCTACAAATGAAAAACCAGCTTCTTTCGCTAATTTTTCTAATGATGTAAGTTTTTTGTTTTGTAACTCTTGAACGATTGGTTGTCGAAATGCAGTATCATCATCTAATATCATTTTACCATCAACTGCTACTAATCCAGAAGGAGTAAGAACTAACGGATTTATCTCTACAAGCTGTGCTTCAACGCTTTTAGTAATTTCCCATAATTTTTTAAATAAATTTATTGTAGAATCCAAGAGCTCTCCTGTAAAGCCTAACTGTTTTGAAACTTTTTTAGCGAGATCTTCTGATAAGCCTCCACTTAAAGTAAAACTTTCCTTTATTATTGCTTCAGGATTGGTTTTAGATATCTCTTCAATGTCAATTCCACCTTTTTTACTTGCAATAATAAAAAATTGTCTCCTTGATGCATCTAAGGCGATTGAGCAATAATATTCATGGTCAATTTGAGCTAATACTTCTATAAGAATAGCCTCTACTTGGTAACCAGCAACTTCTTTATTAAAAAATTCATTACAGAGAGATTTTGCTTCCTCCTTAGAATTAGCTATTTTTATCAATCCAGCTTTCTTTCGACTTCCAATAGCGATTTGAGACTTAACAATTGCAGGAAATGTGAATTGCTTTATTTTTTCTTCTATATTTTCTCCCTTTTCAATAATTATATTGTTTGCTAAAGGAATCCCAAATTTACTGAAAATTCTTTTGCTTTCATATTCAAGTAATCGAATATTATTTCCCTCTTTCTTTGTTTGCTCAGTAGAAGCAATCAACTTTCAAATTAATATGAAATTCATTCATTTAATAATAAAACTTTTTCTAATAATCTATAAAATAAATAATGGAATTTAGTTAGGTTCTGCTTCTTTACTGTTGTTTTTTATAATACTTTAATATATGATAAGGTGAAATAAATAATTACAAGTAAATTTTGTTGAATATTAAAATGAATCAATCCATTGAAACCCAAAAATCAGATAATTTACAATATACTTCTACAACGAAAATGGTTACATTTTCTATGGGATATTTTCTCAATATCTTTGTTATGGTAGCTTTCAATTCTTATGTATGGACTTTTTATGAGGTAGAACTTGGCTTGATAGGGATCGTATCTCTATGGCCAATATACATGGCAATCGCGAATGTGATATATACAATATGGAGTATGGTATCTAATCCTCTTTTAGGATATTTTACAGATAAACCCTTTAGATGGACAAAGAAAAGGGGTTTTCACACTCCTTGGATCATCATTGGGGGAATTCCAACTATAATATTTTTTTTCCTGCTTTTCACGCCACCAAAAGTAACAGGAGTGGAAAGTGTAATCCCAATTTTAGTTTATTATATATTGATAGTGTGTTTATTTGACACATTTTATGCACTCCTTCAAACACATTCTTTTGGGGCTTTTGCTGCCCACTTTAAAGGTGATAAGGAGCGTGTGAAAGCAGGATTTTCAACTCAAATCTTTACTTTTATAGCAAATTTTTCAGCAATTGCTATCTGGTCGCAAATTATTGATACTGAAAATATTAGATCATTTACAATTGCGGCATTGGTAAGTGTAGTACTTTTAAGTATTTCTTTAATTATTTTTATTCCTGGATCAAGAGAATCTGATGAAATAAAAGAACGATTCATTGTAGGTTATGAGAATGCAGAAAAAATACCATTTTTCAAAACATTGAAAATTGCCATAAAACAAAGAAATTTCATGTTAGTATTGTTTACATACATTTTATTTATGATAGCAATGGGGTTAGTGAGTATGAATTCATTTAATTTCGTTGATGATGTTTTACATGCAAAACAGGAGATTAGAACCATAGAGTCATTCTTAATGCTCATTTCTTCTTTATTAACAATGCCGATATGGTTTTATGTGACAAAAAAAATTGAAAATTCAACCATGTATTCACTTGGATTAATCATTTTTGGGTTTATTGTATTATTTAATTTATTTATTGTAAATGTATTCCAATTCTATCTCACCGCAATTTTTAGAGGTGCTGCGATTGCAATGTTTTTAATTATGCTTTCACCCATTTTCGCTGATTGCTATGATGAGATTGCTGTAAAAACTCAAAAACACCAACAGGCTACATTACTAGGAATTAGAAATTTTTTTCTTAAAATTTCAGTAACAATTCAAAGCTTAATTATAGCAATTATACACATCATTACAGTTTATGAACCTATTAATCCAAGTAGTAAAGCGTTATTTGGTCTCCGCTTAATCCAGGGCTTTTTTCCCTTTTTATTTTGTATAACTGGTGCTATAATTTTTTATAAATGGTTTGACTTGAAAGGAAAGAAAAAACAAGAAATTATGCAAAAATTGCATGAAATGGGATTATAAAATTTTCGTACTACCTTCCGTTCTATTCAAGTAACTGAGGAATCCAAGCTGAATTTCCTTTTATTATTTTATATTTCTTTAAAACTTCTTTATGAATCTTTTTTAGAAACAAAAAATATTCATTACCGTATATAGCTTTTCCCTCTTCCATAGCAAATAAACTTGTACAATGTCTTTTCTTTATCATACTAATAAATTCATTAGGAGTAAATCCAAAAGGTTCAATTGGATCTAGTGTCTCAACCATGCTGAAAAGCTTTTCTGCTCTTTTTTGATATGTTTTAGGCAATTTTGAGGATATAACTATTATATCAACATCACTTCGTTCATTAAAATCTCCTCTTGAGAAAGATCCATACAATATGATGCATTCTGGGTGTAATTCTCTAATAACTTTTTTACAAAACTTTTTAATCCCATTATTGATCCTTCTTAAATATTTCGTCATTTTTTATTCTCCTCAACAAAATCTAATATTTTTTTTGCATTCTCTAAAGCATCTTCGGCGATATTTTCATCGTGATATTCAAAAGGTGAACCAGTAGGGTGAGCATTTGGATACCGAGAAGGAATATAATGTAAATCGAGCTTTTTACAGCTAGTTAATATAAAAGACACATTCATTTTTTGATTTTTTAGATCATTAACCATTTTAGTTAAAGAATGACCAAATGGGGTTGACCCTAGACCATATAACAATGCTTTTATTGCGAATTCAGCAGCTTGGTGACATTTAAAACAACACCAGTTATAAAACCCATTTTCCTTGTCTATAACTGCTGATTTAAATGTATTGTTCGCTTCATTCATCCACCTATTATACTCTTCAGTATCAAACATAATATTTTTACCACATATAAAACTAACTCTAATGAAATTAAGGAACAGTACAAATAAATTTTTATGGCACTGTTAAATAAATTATATTTTATAAATTAATTTTTAGGGAAATAGAAGGGTTAATCTTAATCTAATCCCTTTATTTTAAGTGGCGGACGCGGGACTGTCCTACGGTATTTAACTGCAGGATACCCCAATGTGAAAGCCCCTAATACCATTCCTTTTATATCTAAAATATCTAAAATTTCCCGATTCATGGGAACAGCTCCTTGAACCATTCCAATCCAACAAGTTCCAAGACCAAGACTTTCAGCAGCGAGCATGCCATAAGTTAAAGCAATTCCAGCATCATTAGCTCGAAATCCTATCATTGTAGCATTTTTTTCGACGGTTCTATAGTATAAAATAATTACGTGGGGTGCTTTATAAAAAATACTCCTTCCTATAGATTTGAAATATTTGAGTGCTTGTTCTCCTGATTGAAATCCCATATATGCATAATTAGTTTTTACAATTTCATCGCTCAATGCTTCAATTTTTTCAGGATTAGATAAAATTAAGTATCGCCACTTTCGGGCATTAGAAGCACTTGGAGCATATCTCATAGCCTTAAAGACTTTTTCTATTAATTCTTGTGGAACCTTTTTAGCTTTATAGCGTCGAATTGATCGTTTTGCGCGAATGAGTTTATAAATTTTGTCGTAGTCTACAATTGTTTCTGGTGAATCTATACCTGGAAAAGTCTCTACATCATTTAGATTTTTTGTTATAATAGCATCCTCAGGACAAATTGCTATGCAATGTCCACATATATTACAGGTGTTTAAACTTTCATTGAAAACAACTTCTCCGTTTTCGTTTACATAAAAATAGCCACGACCGCATTCAGGGATACATTGCTTACAATTTGAACATTTTTCTTTATCAATACCAATAACAGACATAGAACTCTTATTTATACTGAATAATTTATACCTTTTTTAAGTAAATTAAGCGTAATTTATAAAAAATTGGTTGATAAACTATCTCAAAAATATTTATATGCTATAAAAATGGCTTTAAAATGACACCTTTTTAGAAACTATAATGGTATATAAATTAATGATTTCTTAAAAAAAAATAAACAACCTATCATTAGCATAATAGCTACTAAATATTGATTTAATTATTATAAAAAAGTATTAGGTAGAAAAAGATGGCAGTAGAAGAAATATCAAAAATTCGCCCAGATCTTGCAAAATTAATAGAAAAAAATAATCTATTAGGTGAAAAGGCAGCTAAAGAATTCGCATTGAAAAAAGGAATTAATATAGATGATGCGATTGAGCTGAAAGGTGATTTAAAATTAATTAATGAGCTTAATAGGTATATAGATAGATATACTTCCTTCGAGAAAAACAAATCTATTCCAAGCGACGTGATATTTGAAAAAATTGATGCAAATGGAGTACCAGCAGAATGGATTATAACGCCCAAATCAAAAAATAAGCAAATTATTTTTTATCTATTTAGTGGTGGTTATATGTGGGGGTCTCTTGAAACGAGACGATTTATTCCGTATCTTTTAGGAAGAGCAACGAAATTACGTTGTTTAAATATTGGTTATCGTCTTGCTCCTGAGCATCCATTTCCTGCAGCATTAGAAGATTCAGTTAATGCTTATAAATGGTTATTATCTACAAGAATTAACTCAAATAACATAATTATAGCAGGATCATCAGCAGGAGGAGGATTGGCTATAGCAACAATGTTGAGATTAAGAGATTTAGGGCTTCAATTACCAACTGCCGCAGTATTATTGTCACCCTGGGTAGATTTGACATGTAAAGGAGAATCATTGAAAACTAATGCTAAATTCTCTCCATTTGGTCCTATTCTCGTTAAAATAATGGCAAATGCATATTTAAATAAAGAAAAGTCGACAAATCCTTTCGCATCTCCAGTTTTTGCTGATTTAAAAGGTTTACCTCCTCTTCTTATTCAAGCAGGAAGTATTGAAATACTTTTAGATGATTCTATTTCATTAGCAAATAACGCGAAATCTGCAGGAGTTAGCGTGGATTTAGAAATATGGAAAGGAATGACTCATGTTTTTCATAATTTCGGGGATGATTTATCCGATAGTAAAAATGCTCTTAAAAATATTAGTAAATTCATTCAGAAAAATGTAATTTAGAACTTAACAATTATCTTTTATAATATTAAGGATTTTAAAATAACAATAATCATTTCTTTACGTTTTTTTCTTAACTGAATCTTATTCAAATCTATAAACTATAAGTTTTTATTACCATCAAGATTATTTCATTTTAAATTTAATAAGATAACTGAACTAATTATGTCTGAAAAAATTGTAAATAAAAGGTTTCCTCAATTTAAGAGTGAATTTGTTAATGTTAATAATATAAAACTTCATTATGTTAAAGCAGGTCCAGAAGAAGGAGATTTAATTATTTTTTTGCATGGTTTCCCCCAATTTTGGTACATGTGGAGAGACCAACTCTTAGACTTTTCAAAAGATTATTTAGCTGTTGCGCCAGATATGAGAGGGTATAATCTCTCATCAAAACCAAAGGAAATTGAACAATATCAAACCCATTATATGGTTGAAGATCTTAGGGCATTGGTTGAAGATCATTTTGGTCGTAAAAGTTTTATATTAGTTGGACACGACTGGGGTGGAGTCGTCGCTTATCCATTTGCTAATAGGCATCCAAATTTAGTTGAAAAGTTAATTATTATAAATGCTCCACATCCAAATGTATTTGCCAAGTTATTAGCGAAGAATAAAGACCAGCAAAAATCAAGTCAATATGTATTAATTTTCAGATCTAATCGAGCAGAGGAGACGTTGTCAGCTAATAATTACTCTAACTTACTCAATATAATTAAAACTAAAAATATGGTATTTACGGATGATGATGCTACAATGTACATTAATGCCTGGTCTCAACCTGAAGCATTGACAGGTGGTTTAAACTATTATCGAGCAGCAAGCATGGCACCTCCTGCTCAAGGAGAAAAAATAAACCAATTGATGAGTGAAGAAACATTTGTAAAGGAAACAATAATTAATGTTCCAACTCTTGTGATTTGGGCAGAAAAAGATACAGCTTTAACTGTTCACAATCTTGAAGGTCTTGATGATTATATTCCAAACTTGACAATTAAGCGTATTTCTAATGGTTCACATTGGGTTATTAATGAGCAACCAGATAAGATAAACGCATTAATAAGGGATTTTATTTAAATTATATATCTTTTATAATTTAAGAGAAAATTCCTTTCGATTTTATTCAATATTAATATAAACTTTTTTTATTGTTTTTTGTCTAATTACATTATTGAATATTAGTTTATAAAATGATTAAATTTGAGTTTTCGTATTGAAAAAGATGTCTTAGGGGAGGTGAAAGTCCCGAGTAATGCTTATTGGGGTATTAATACTCAGAGAGCAATAGAGAATTTTCAAATAAGTGGAAAGAAGTTTCCCAAAATATTTATTATCTCATTAGCCCAAGTAAAAAAAGCATCTTTATTAGCAAATTTAGAATTAGATTTGATTGATAAAGAAAAAGGAAACGCAATTCTTCAGGCAGTTAACGAAATCTTAGAGGATAACAGATATCTTGATCAATTTCCAATAGATATTTTTCAAACAGGTTCAGGAACTCAAACTAACATGAACATGAATGAAGTTTTAGCTAATCGAGCTAATGAAATATTAAGTTTTCCTGTGGGTAAAAAACATCCAATCCATCCTAACGATCATATAAATAAAGGACAATCCTCAAATGACGTTATTCCTAGTGCTATGCATATATCTGCTTTACATATGATTCAAAAATTGTTACTTACTTTAGAAAAATTGATAAAGCAATTAGACAATAAAATCACCGAGTTTAAAGATATAGTTAAAGTAGGCAGAACCCATTTACAAGATGCTGTTCCTATACCATTATCATTAGAATTTGAAGTTTACAAGAAGCAAATGGAAACTAGTATAGAAAGATTACGATGTGCTTGTAATGAACTTTATTATATTCCTATTGGTGGTACAGCATTAGGAACAGGATTAAATACTCCTAAAGATTTTGCAAAATTTACAATTTATTATCTATCTAAATTTACAAACTTACCTCTTAAACTTAATCCAGTAAAAGCTGAAGGAATTGCATCACACAATACAATAGTTAATGTTAGTGCCTCACTACGGTTATTATCTTTATCTATCTTAAAAATGGCTAATGATATTCGGTTGATGGGAAGTGGTCCTCGAGCTGGATTATCAGAATTAATTTTGCCACAAAATGAGTCAGGATCCTCCATAATGCCGGGTAAAGTAAATCCAACTCAATCTGAAGCATTAATACAGGTTTGTCTTCAAGTAATTGGAAATGATTCCGTTATTTCATTTGGAGAAGCTTATGGTAGTATTTTAGATTTAAATGTGTGTAAACCTGTTATGATATCAAATTTACTTGAATCAATTGAAATCTTAAATGGAGGAATTAATTCATTTAATAATCATTGTTTAAAAGACTTAAAAGTCGATAAAGAACGAATTAAGTTCCAATTAGAACAAATACTTATGGTAGTAACAAGATTAACTCCTATACTTGGATATGATAAATCTTCTGAAATTGCTCAAAAAGCCTTTAAAGAAGGAAAAACAATTAGAGAAGTTATTAAAGAAATAGGTTTAAAAATAGATAATTTAGATGAGTTATTAGACCCTAAGAAAATGGTATAAGTTTGGTGAAATTATGAAAGATTTGCCTAAATTGATCGAAGATGTATTAAATGAGGTAAGTGGTAAAAATGCTTGGGATTGGGTGTCACGAATTTCCCAATATCATCGAATGAGAGGATCTAAAGATTATCATGAAGTTGTCGTTCAAGTAATCGAGGAACTAAATAAATATGGTTTAGATGAAGTAAAAGTTCATAAATATCCCGCAGATGGAAAATCTAAATCTTGGGATTGGGTGGCTCCTTTTGGATGGGAGATTAATTCAGGAGAATTATGGTTATTAGAACCGAATAAAGAATTGCTATGCCAGTATAAAGATATACCTATGTGTGTATTAGTACATTCTAAGAGTTGTGATGTTACAACAGAATTAATAGATGTAGGAGAAGGTATCCAAGAAAAAGATTATGAAAGAAAAGATGTAAATGGTAAAATTGTCTTAATGGAAGCGCCAAAATTAATGGTACCACCGTTTTATATTAAAAAAGGAGCAATAGGAATTATTGTATATCCAAACCCAAAAAGAGCTGCAGGATATCGTGGTATGACTATATATAGTAGATTCCCAGCTAAAAGCGAAATATTAGAAAAAACAACATTTGGATTTAGTATTACTTACGAACAAGCTATGTATTTGAAAGAACTTTTGAAGAAAGGTACTGTAAAGATACATGCTAAAATTGATGCTAAACTTTTTAAAGGGGAATTAGAGGTTATATCTGCTGCTATTCATGGTACTGAAATACCCCAAGAAGAAATTATTTTAACAGCACATATTTGTCATCCAAAAGCAGGAGCAAATGATAATGCAAGTGGTTCTGCAGGATTAATAGAACTTGCGCGGTCTTTGACTACTCTTATTAAAAAGAATATATTAGCTACACCAAAACGTACTTTGAGATTTCTTTGGATTCCTGAATTCGATGGTACGTGGCCATGGGCTAAGGAACATGAAGGAAAAGTTAAAAATGCTTTACTTAATCTTAATTTAGATATGATCGGAGAGCATCCAATGAAGATTGGAGAACCTTGTGAAGTCTCCCTTGCTCCATATTCAAGAGCTTCAATTCTAAATGATATACTTAGATATTTCACAGAAAAAATAGCAGATCATCCAAAAGGAATAAGTATAAATGGAACAAATGTGCCGATGAGATACCGTATACTTCCCTTTTCGGGTGGAAGTGATCAACAAGTATTTGCAGATAACGCAATAAGGATTCCTAGCATGATGTTCGGGCACCCAGATCCGTTATGGCACAGTTCCCTTGATACAATTGAAAATGTTGATACAACAGAGATGCAACGAGTTATTGGAATTGCTCTTTGTACAAGTTATATCTTTACTACATTAGATGCGGAATCATTATATAGTATATGGCCAATTTTAGAAGAAAATTTTTATCATAGGTTAGGTAAAGTTAAAAAGAATTTACTAACCCTATATAATTTAATATATTTTACAACTAAAAATTCTAAGAGAGAAATTGCAATATTAGGAGAAGCATTAATAGATGCTGCTATATATTATGAAAAAAATATCTTGGAATCATTAAAGAGATATGATGACTCAAACTTTCTTGAAGAGGAATTTGTAAAACTAAAACATAAGGAATTAAATCAATGGCTCCAAAATCAAAAAACTCTTTGGATTAAATTATGTAAACAAGCTGGTATTGATATTAAAGCTATTGAAGAGCCTAGTTTTTTAAAAGATAAATGGACTTTACTTATGAAAAATCTTAAAAGTTTAGTTGATTTGCTGCCTATTGTAACATCAATTCAGTATAATAAAGTAAAAGTCCCTGAACCTCCTGATCTCTGGTTTGGAGATTTACATGAAATCTTCAATCTAGTAGGTCTTTCACTCACCCTTAAAATGATTTGCGCTATGCTAACACTCGAATTTCAACATTTCTTTTATCCAAGTGAAGTTCAGAAATTTCTTAACCTATTAGAAAAAAAAGGTTTTATAAAAAAATTATAATATAGAATTGATAATACAATCAATATTAAACATCATCGATAATAAAAATAGTATAAAAAAAAAATAGGGAAATTAAAAAGAACTAGGATTTTTATTTTTGTTTGTTCATTATAAGCCCCATTTTACGCCATGATTGCCTTCCGAGTTCCCACATTTTTCCTTGAGTGTTTGCGCCTTTCAATTCACGACCAATCCATTTTTGCCCAGCAGAAACTTTTTTTCCCATTCCAACAAAAGAAGTGGCTCCAATCATTGCATCTTCTTCAACTATAACGTTAATCATCAATACCGATTGAATGCCAATAACAGCATTGTTTTTAACGGTTGCTCCGTGAACTATAGCTCCAAATCCTATTAAATTATTATCACCGATATGAGTATTAAACCCTTCGGCGGTATTTACAATACAAGCATCTTGAAAAACATTTTTTTCCCCAATTTCAATCTTGGCAAAATCTCCTCGTATTATTACTCCCTGATAAACAACATTTTCTGAACCCATCGTAACGTCCCCAATTATCCACGCTGATTCTGAAATCCAACATGAGGGATCAATTCTTGGAGATTTAATCTTTCCATTAATTTCAATCGAAATAATTGGCATTTTTCTTACCTTTATGTCATTTTTTAGTGTAATTTTTAAAAAATTCTATTTTATAAAAAATTAAACATATCTACATAAATTATTTGTTTAGGATTTCTGAAATTTAATTTCATTATTAGAAATAAAATTCAGTTTAAATAAAAAAAAAAAGAATAAAAAAATCTAATTACTTATCTTGAATATTTTTGTTTTATATATGGTAATTTTCCTCCAGCTTTTAAAATATCAATTTCAGTTTCACTTAAGGAATGAGTTAATGGAATTTCAAAGTTTTTGGTAAAATTTTTTAAAATTACCTTGCCAGTATTAAGTGTAGTTAAATTGATTTCAAAATCATCTCCTTGTTCAACTTTAGAGTAGTCTTCTTTATTGACAAAAGTTAAAGGAACAATTCCAAAATTTACAAGGTTAGCTAAATGGATTCGAGCAAATGATTTTACGATTACTGCTTTGATTCCTAAATATTTAGGTGCTATAGCAGCATGTTCTCTACTTGATCCTTGACCATAATTTTCTCCCCCTATAATAAATCCTCCTCCTTTTTCTAATGATCTATTATGAAAAGATTCATCCACGACATTGAACACAAACTTGCTGATCTCTGGAATATTAGATCTTAAAGGAAGAATTTTTGCTCCTGCTGGCATTATATGATCTGTGGTTATATCATCTTCAACCTTAAGAAGCACTTCTCCTTCTAGTTTATTTGGTAAGGGATTAAATTCAGGTAAAGGTTTAATATTTGGACCTCTAACAATTTCAATTGAATTTGCTTTTTCTGGAGGTAATGGTGGTATTATCATATTATCATTTACTAAGAATTTTTTAGGCATTTCAAATTTCGGTAATTTTCCAAACCTTCTTGGATCTGTAATTTTACCTTCAATAGCAGATACCGCGGCAGTTTCAGGGCTAACAAGATATGCTTGAGCACTTTTTGTACCTGATCTGCCGAGAAAGTTTCTATTAAAAGTTCGTAATGATATTGCGTCACTCTTTGGTGCGAGCCCCATACCAATACATGGACCACAAGCATTTTCAAGAATTCTAGCACCTGCTTCTACTAAATATACCATTTCTCCAGATTTAACCATATGATTTACTACTTGACGAGAGCCTGGTGAGACAGTAAGAACAGTATGTTCACTAATAGTTTTTCCTTTTAAAATGCTCGCTACCACTTTCAAATCCCTTAAAGATGAATTTGTACAACTTCCAATACAAACTTGGTCCACATTTAATCCTTCGACTTCTTTTACAGTTTTCACATTTCCGGGACTATGAGGAAGAGCTATAAGAGGTTCTAATTCACTTAGATTTATCTCAATTTTTTCATCATATACAGCATCATTATCTGGTTCTAATGAGATCCATTGATCTCCTCTCTCTTGAGCTTCTAGAAATTCTTTAGTAATATTATCTGAAGGAAATATTGAGGTTGTTGCTCCAGTTTCAGTTCCCATATTTGTTATTGTTCCCCGTTCTGGAACAGTTAAAGTTTTTATTCCTGGACCTGTATATTCCAAAACTTTGTTGACTGCTCCTTTGACTCCTATTCTCCTCAAAACTTCTAAGATAACATCTTTTGCTGATATAAAGTCTGGAAATTTTCCTGTTAGATATACATTTACAACTTTAGGCATTTTCAGGCGAAAAGATTCTCCTGCCATTGCAGCCGCAACATCCAGACCCCCTGCTCCAATAGCAATCATCCCTACACCACCACCTGTTGGAGTATGGCTATCTGAACCGAGTAATGTTTTTCCCGGTCTTGCAAATCGTTCTAGGTGTAATTGATGACATATACCATTACCAGGACGAGAAAAATAAAGCCCATATTTAGCAGCAATACTCTGTAAATATCTATGATCATCAGGGTTTTTAAAGTCTGTTTGTAAAGTATTATGATCGACATAACTTACAGACAATTCCGTTTGTACTCGTGCTATTCCTATAGCTTCAAATTGGAGGTACGCCATAGTTCCTGTGGCGTCTTGTGTGAGAGTTTGGTCAATCTTGACTGCTACATCTGTCCCTTTCTCTAATTCTCCCTCAATTAAATGCTGTTCTAATATTTTTTCAGTTAAAGTTTTTCCCATTTTTTTCCTCAATTTTTTTATTTTTTATTAAATACTATAATAATTTAAAATATAATTAAAAAAAAAGATTAGTTCAATAATTAAAACTAAATTATAAAATCCAAAACTCATTTTATTTTCTATTATTAAAAGCAAAATAATATAGCGATTTTAAAATGAGAGAAGATCTGTCTATACTATCAAAAGAAGAATTAATAAATTATATCGAAGATATTTCTAAGAATTGGCTAGCTATCGATGGAACTTGGTTTCAGGTTGTTGAATCAGAATATGGTCTCGAAAAAGCAATTGAATTAGATGTGAAACAATGGGAGAGATTCACGATAATTGAAGCTAAAAGAATCATGCAACGATTTAATATTCCTGAAAATGGTGGGATCCCTGGTTTGATCAAGGCACTTAAATATAGAGTATATGCTAATATAAATATACAAGAAATTGTTGAAGTTTCAGACACAAGATGTGTTTTTAGAATGAATGATTGTCGTGTACAATCTGCTAGAAAACGGAGAGGCCTTCCAGACTTTTCTTGTAAGCAGGTGGGAGTAACAGAATATGGACTTTTCGCTAAAACGATTGATCCGAGAATCGAGACAAAATGTATAGCATGTCCCCCAGGACCTCACCCCGACAATTATTATTGTGCTTGGCAGTTTATGATAAAAGAAGATACATAATCCTACTCAGAGGAATGCTTTAAATCAAATTCACCACAACGTAGTCTGTATCTAGCGAAATTTGAGGATCAAAAAAAAATTGAGTTACACGTATTTAAGAATAGCAAATTTAGAAAACTCTTAAAAAGATGATGAAAGAAAGTTTAAAAAGATAGATTCCTTAAAACAACTATAACAAGCCAATAATTTATAATATCTAAATAATTAACAAAAATATCAAAAAAAAAATATTAAATTATAAAGATTAATTAAAATTGATGATTTATGTCTGAAGAAAATATTAGAGGCCAAATTAGTGCCAAAGAAGATGAAGTAACTCGAATTGAAGAGGATGCTTCAAAGAAAGAAGCAACGGCAGAAGCAGAAATTGAAGCAGAATACAATCCTAAAATTGAGGCTGCTCAATCAAAATTAACAGAAGAAGAAGGTTTACGAGATGAAGCTATTGATACAGCAGCAGAATGGACTCAGAAGAAGAAAGATAAAATAGTCGCTGCCAAGGAAGCAAATAAAGAGTTTTCTGGACTTAAAAAGGATAAAGAAAAAGCATTAAACGTAAAATTAAAAGAAATTGAAGGCGAAAAGAAAACTAAAATTAAGGAAGTCCAGGGAGAAATTAAAGCATTAAAAAAACAATTAAGTGCTATAGAAAAAGAAAAAGCGAGAGCGGCAGCAGAAGCAGCAAAAGCAGCTGAAGAATAACCTCTTTAACTTTTTCCAATTTTTTTTCTTATTTATTACAATATTCATTTTTTAAATGATTGATATTTTAGGCTGAAGTTTTGATATTACTAGCTGGTTTTGAGCCATTTGGGAGATTTTCTAAAAATCTTAGTAGTGAAATTGTAAGAAAAATTAAATCAAAAATCAATTATCATCAAATTATTAAAAAAATATTACCTGTTAGTTGGACACAGAGTCTAGAGTATTATAAGAAAACAATAGCTTTACCAAAAACTCGATTCGAATTAGTAATTTTATTAGGAATACATTCAAGCAAAAATATGTATATCGAAAAATTTGGATGGAATATAGCATTTGGTAAAGATAATGAGAATAAATTGAAATTTGGACTAATTAGATATGGTTTTCCATTTTATATAAAAACAATTCTCGATGTAAATCAAATCTATTCGAAACTAAAGAATAGGACAAATATTTCAATTTCTTATTTTGCTGGCTCATATTTATGTAATTATATTTATTATTGGGCACTTTTCCTTTCTAATGATGAATATCCTGTTATTTTTATCCATATACCTCAAAATATGGAATTATACTCTTGCCTTAAAAATATTGAAGAAATAATAATGACTTCATTGAAAGTGCATTAAAAGATACTTATACTCTTTTTTAAAGATTAAGAGGTAATTTTTGCCCTTTTTCATTAATTACATTTTTCATGTCATCAGGTTGGAGCTTTAGCTCATCATAAAGCCAAGACAAGTTTCTTAGTTTAGAATTATATATCTCAACTTCTTCTTCGAAAAGTTCCATTTTATTGTTACCTCTTATATTTTCCTATATTCCAAGAGATTCATTACAACATATGTATCAGTGTAATATTGAGATATTATTTAGGATATTCGAAATCAGATCTCTGCTCCAACATCAAAACTTAAACTTTTGTTCAGACCACAATTATCATCATATTCGAATATCCTAAGTTTATAATATTCTATTTAAAATAAAATTGCCACTATCTTTTATCAGCAAAAATTTAATAAAAAGGTTAAAATTTTAAGATTTTGTATATTTCCCTTTAATATTTTCAAGATCATATGCAAGATTATCTATAGGGGCACCATCTATGACTTTATCTAATCTGTCAAGTAATTCCTTAGGAAACAAATCAAATTCAGCAATAGAATTCCTATATGCTTTAAAGCCATCCGTAATTGAATACATTGAAGTGCTTCTTTTCGTATCAAATTCTTGCATTACAATATTCTCAAAAGATTGAATTAATTCATTATTAAGTTCATTCTCGAAATTTTCTATTTCAACACTAATCTCAGAAATCAAGTGATCATATTTTTTATTTATATCTTGGAGTTCTTCTTCTCTCCTAGCATTAATCTCATCGATTTTAGGCTTCATATCTTGCTTTTTTAATTCTAAATCTTCAAGTTTAGATTTTAGTTGATCAATCATAATACTCTTAAATAAAAGACTTTATTTAAAGGATTAGTATAACCCATACAAGATAGAAAAATGATATTTAGAGTAGAATTGATTTGTTTTTGGTTAAAAAAAGTTAAATCTCTATCATAATTTCAAATATCAAAGATAGCTGAAATATTCTTATATATTACTATGCCAAGAAAGATTGATGTTCCTGAACCTGAAGAAGAACTTCAATTTATTGATATACATTGTCATTTACCTTTTCCCAGACGCAAAAATGATCAATTACCTTCAGATAGGGAGCAATATGAGAATTTCTTTAAATTGGGGGGTCAATATCTAATTACAAGCACAATTGATATTCATACGTTAAATCTTACATTAAATTTTATGAAAAATCATAAAAATAATTTCGGTTTCACATGTGGTTGGGCTCCACAGACGGTAACATTTACTCCTAAAAACAAATATAATTTAGAATGGCAAAAATGGATTGATTTCGCTTTGAATAATTCAGAAAAATACCTTGGAATAGGAGAAATAGGATTAGATTTTCATCATGCAAAGACATTAGATAAAAGAAATAGTCAAGTGGATGTTTTTATGCAAATTTTAGAACTTACAAAAGACCTTGATAAACCTTATAT
Organism: Promethearchaeota archaeon; assembly: GCA_016840085.1. Classification (GTDB taxonomy): domain Archaea; phylum Asgardarchaeota; class Lokiarchaeia; order Sigyniarchaeales; family SOKP01; genus Loki-b32. The sequence goes on along the minus strand of JAEOTA010000041.1, from coordinate 2,456 downwards.
CCTGCATGTGAGAAATGCTGCTGAGCATGAATTTGATAGACAAAATCCAAAACATAGATATAATAAAAGAGATGGAGCTAATAAAGAAATACTCAGAATTTTAAAAGAATTTAATATTAATCCTAAAAAAGTTCTGTGGCATTGTTTTTCAGGACCAGAGGAATACGGTAGAACATTACCTGGTCAGGGATTTACTCTCTCTGTTCCTAGTAGTGCATATGGTTTTGATAGATGGAGGAAGGTTACAAGATTTTCACCTATAGAATCATTAGTCACTGAAACAGATTCTTATTATCAGCATCCCTATAAAAGGGGACCGATAAATGTCCCTTCAAATGTGAGATATTCAGTTGCAGCTATCGCATTTTCTCATAAAGTCTCTCAAAAACTAGTAAGTGAAAAAACAATTCAGAAAGCTAAACAATTTTTTAATCTATAAGTTTATAATTAAACATTTTTAAAAAATAAGTTTAATTGTATTCGAAATAATGATTAAGAGCAATAGATTAAAAACTAACTCCTCATTTCTTTTAAATACCAAGATTTTGTTTAATTGGAATTGGTGAAAAAACTGAAAATTTTAGTTACTTATTTTTCACAAACAGGAAATACAGAAAAAGTTGCCAAAAGTATTTATGAGGGATGCCAAGGTGAAGATGTAGATTTAAAACCTATTAAAGAAGTAGATCCTTCAGAATTAAAAAACTATGAATTAATCTTTTTAGGATCTGGAATTTATGCAAGCAGAGTAAATCAAGCCTTAGCGAATTTAGTAAGTGCTGCTACAGAATTACCTCCAAAATTTATATTTTTCTACACTCATGCCAGTAAAGAACCTTATCAAGATGGATTTAAAGTGGTAAAAAGAAAAATTGGTGATTCTTCAAGTATTATAGCGGAGTTTGATTGTTGTGGCGATAATATAGGCGTACCTGAAGCAATGCGTAACACAATGTTAGAGAGGTTACCACCTGAGAAGCGAAAAGAAGCTGAAGAACACCAAAATTGGCTTAAAGGAAGACCTAATGAAGAAGATCTTTTAAATGCTAAAAAATTTGCTCAATCATTAATTAATAAATTATAACCATATTTTTCTTATTTTTTCTTTTCTAAGATAAAATTAGTCTTCTTTATTTTCGCAAAAATTGGACTAAATTTGATTTAAATATTATTTGAAATATTTAAATTCATAAATCTATAAAAAAAAGTGATTTAAAAAAATGGCAAGAGGAAAAATTATTGGAATTGTTCTTATAATCATAATTGTTGGAGCAATTGGCACTTTTTTCTTAATTGGTTTTCTCACTCAAGGGAAAATTGAATCATCTGGTTCTCGTTATTATGAGCCTATAACAGCTTCAGATCCAGAACCTATTGTTATACGGACAGATGTAGGAAATATTGATATTAAATATAATACTTCAGCAACCCCATTCTTCGTTAAACTCGATTATGATGTTAAAGTAAGTGGAACATACATGATAAGAAAGTCGTTTTCGGATTTTTTTACAATAGAATGGGATAATTTAACTTCTGATGATAAAACAGTTTTTTATTTAAGAACTAAACGGGATCTTTGGATTGATCCTTCTACTTGGTTTTCAAACAAACGAATTGAAATTGATGTTACTCTTAGAACAGATATTACATATGCAATTGAAGTATACGCAACTACAGGTAATGTTGAAACAACAATTCCCAAAAATTCAGACGTTGATTCTTTATATATTGAAACAACCACAGGTAATTCAATTACTACTTTAGAAGAATTATCGATTGGGAGTTTTGAAGTAGAAGCTACAACAGGTAATCCTTCTATATACGCTAAAAAAGTTAATCTTACATCAGGCATAATTGCTGATGCCACTACCGGTACTATGAGATTGAATCTATCTAATTGTCTACTTGGGGGTGATATTAATGCTGAAGTAACTACAGGTAATTTACACTTTAATTCTTATAATACAAGATGTACTGGTGATTTAACATGGGATCTTGAAACAACAACAGGAAGTATCCACTGTAGTATTGTTCAAAAAGTAGAATTGGGAGGTAATATTCTAGGAGATTGGAAAGTAACTACAGGTAATATTAATATAGATTATTTAGATACTTTATCTACAGTTGGTGCTTCATTTTCAGGTACTATGACAACAGGTAATTTCAATCCTACTAATTCAGGAGGATTTGAAGTTATAGGAACTACTGCCTTTCTTTCGCTTGATTATGGTACTGCTAATTATACTTACACTCTTGATTTAGTAACTACCACAGGAAATATAAATATAGATGGTCAGAGTAGTTAAAGAATTCCTTAAATAATCTCTTTTTTTCTTTTTTTTCTTAAATGTCAAAACCCACTCACTCGACAAATTTGATTAGGCTCTTTTTAAACCCATAATTCTATTCTTAAACTCAGCGATGTTTCCAGTATTTATCTCTCTAATTCTCCACGT
>JAEOTA010000006.1 GCA_016840085.1 Promethearchaeota archaeon | reverse complement strand
GAATTTAAGAAGCTTGATACATGGTTTGGCAAGTACCAAGAGATTTGGAACAAGTATTTCGCGCTAAAAAAAGAATGAAGGTCAGCGAAAGATTTAAACACAATCACTTAATTTTGTAACTACCCAAAAGAAAATATGAATATTGATTTTAAAATATTAAGATAGAGGTTTTTGATACTGATTCCAAAAGGTTATAAAAGACAATCTTTGTTGTGTTTAGACTTATATTTAATTTCTAAAAGTCCTGAGTCTAAATACTAAATCCTATTTCTTGATTTTTAAACTCTATATTCACTTTTTTTTGGATGGTCTTTTGCTGATAAAAATATCAAACAAAAAAGTAAGAAAAAGTACTGAAGCACTTGAAAGAGTTAGTTGAACTTTTTGACAGAAAGTAGGTTCCTTATAGTTATTTTATATATCTATATTATATTATAAGCTTAGATCTTAATTCTCCCAATAGGTTTTTATCACGATATTTAGGTTGGATTGACTCCAAAATTTTTATTGCTTTTACAAATATTTCTATTGCTTTGCTATTGTCATTAGAACTTTCGAAATTACATCCTTCTTTATATAGTTTTCTTGCCTTCTTTGTTTCTATTCCTTCATTACACCTGAATATTTCCCTCATGTAATATTTAGTTAACCTGGTTAATATAATAAAATTTTTCTTATAAGAACGCTTCATTATCTCTTTAGCTATTTCATACATTCTTAAAGCTTTTTCATATCTTTCTTTACTGTAATAACGCACTGCCATCAAATTAAAGTAGAATTCTAGTCTCATTCTGTTCTTATGTAAGATTTTCCAAAACTTGTAAATTCTGTTATGCTTAATTAAATCTCTATACTTGTAATTAGTCATAAATATATGAAGCCTTTGAATTATTCTAAAAGAAGCAATAAATTTCCTATTATTCTCAAAAACGTTAGCACAATTGAGTAAATTTGAAATTTTCTTTTCTTTTTCACTCTTAATACTATAATTTACAGATTCAATATTTTGTGTAATAGAGCTATTTAGCTTTTCCAACTTTTCTTCGATTAAATTTTCTACTTTTTCTGATATTGTGAGATTTTTTCTCTTTTTTCCCGTTTTTTTTATTTTCTTGGGTTTTCCTCTTGATTTACTGAACTTTCTCCTACGTGATTTGTATTTTTCTTGTATTTGGTTAAGAGTTTCTTTTTTTAATTCATTGGATTTCTTTTTAATATAACTTTGAGTACTTGTATATATTTCATACGCATTCTCTAGATTTCCACTTTTATATTCAATTTCTCCTTCCCTTGTCATTGGGAGACAATCATCTTTAATTGAAGTTATACCCCATTCTAATTCTCTTTCTATGTCTCTCATCATATTAATCATTTTTAGTCGCTGTTTCTATTAGTTTTATTGAATGGTCGAATCTATTCTCATATAGAAAATATTTCTTCACATTTTTCGTAAAATTGCGTATTAACCTAGAGAATTCTAAAGCTGTCTTATTAAACCCAAATTCATTGAATAGATTCATAATAACAGAAAGATCTTTCACAATTTTATCATCCGCATATTTACGTACTTTATTATGGAAATGTAATATTTTCAACTCATAGCATTTTAAAGCTAAGTTAATAAATTTATCTGCAAAATTACTACCATTCCTATTCAACTTAAATTTAACTCGGGGATCAGTGATTTTTGAATAATTTAAAAACTTCTTTTCAAGTAATCCGTCTTCCCTCAATTCTTTTAAATACCCACGAGCTCCAGATTTTTTTATCGATAATTCTTCTATTATATCCTCATAAGATAAATATCTTCCAGTTCTTCTAAATAGGAATATCAATTTAACTAGCTTCGTTAAATGATATTTTTTTAATAATTTCCTTATTTTCATATTTCCTTATTTTCACCGTTATTATTTTTTCCAACTAGTTTTAATTATTACATACTAATTCATTGACATTTATTTATAAAGAAAAAATTTGAACTAAACTAAATTTAAAAATTTTTAAGTATATAAGACATACAGATTTCTTTGAAATTATGGATACTTGACAGAGAGATTACCCAATTTAATTAAAATAGTTCATCTTAAGCCAGATTCGTTCTTTTTTGCTATAGCTTTAAAATATTTAAAAAAATTTTGGAGTCTTAGATCAAAAAATAATTATAATTTTATCGATAAGTAGCTATAACTTGATTATTTATTTCTAAATAATTTAGAATAAAAATCCTTAAGAAATTAGATTTAAAGCATCTAATTATATTTTTTTTTAACTAGTTCTACTCTTCACAAACTGGTTATACTTTCTGATAACTGTCCCAACCAGGAAAATCATATTAAGATTTCATTTTCTGGGGTGAAGATTTAAATAAGATTATGTAATTATTTATTGTGTAAACTTTATAATCAGAAAGATCATTAATACAAGAAAGGGCAAAATTTAACATAACGAAAAAAATAAATTCTAATGGTAAAAGACTCAGACTGCTTATATTTAATGGATTGTATCAAAAATTAAATTTTTGAAATAGAATATGAGTAGGATTCAAAGTATTCAGGATTCTAATATAAGAAATATAACAGGAATTAATTTTGAATTTTCTAGAATAATTCTAAAAGGTGTTAAATAAGAATGGAATTAGACTCAAATCATATTAAAAGGAAGAAAAGATTAAATCATAAGAAAGAGCTCGCGTTGGGCGTGCTATTTATTTTAATTATTGCTTTTATTCATTCATGTAGAGCAAATGGACCATTTGAACCAAGAATTACTGACTTTACTGCATCTCCCTCGACTGTAGACGTGAATGAGCCTGTTAATTTCACGTGGACCATAATAGGAAGCTTTGACATTGCTATAGTTTCATTTGGTGATGGAAATCAAACTGAAATGACAATGACGCAAGAAAATGATACTTATACAATTATTCATCGGTATGCTGTAGAAGGAAAATATAATGCGTCAATATATGTAGCAAATACTTTAACGGGGGATGAGGATTGGGATGCTCGTTTTATTACTGTTCAAAATGATCCACCTAGATTTGGACTCCAGATCCCTTCTCAGGCAGAGGAGGATGAACTAGTAAATATTTCTGTTATTAACTTACAAGAGTCAGATCATGATAAAAAACCAGGAGTTCTATCATATGTCTACGATTTTGCCGATGGGAACCAAACTACAATAAATTCTAGTTCTATCGTTCATAAATGGGCTAATGTGGGCATATATCCTATTACTGTGACGGTTATAGATGATCAAGGTGCTTTAAATCAGAGAACTCAAAATATTAATATAACTAATAAAGATCCTGAACCAGAATTCACCATAGGCTCTGAGATTCCGGCGACATATGGATTTTATTCAGATTTAGTTGGAGCATTCCCCTTTGGTTGGTCCTCCATAGATAAACATTATGAAGCAACATTTAGTTTTGAAAATGATACTAATGGTCAGGATCCCTCAGGATTTATTGATACAAGCGAAGGTGCTTGTGATGTCTCTATTTATGGAGAGCTTAATGGGCATAAAAAAATTGCTAGACTACATGATATTGACGGCTATGTAGCTCGAATGGAAAATTCAATCACCCAAATATCTGGAGTAATTGAATTTTGGATTTATACCGATGATATATCTAGAGTTTCGGCAATAAGTATACAGGATGGCGGGTTCAGTGATGAAATATGGTTTGGTTTCAAAGACGGAGAATTTCAGTATTATAATGGCTCATATCAATCAATTTATTCCGCATCTAGTAACAAGTGGTATCATATTAAGATAGAATTTGATGTGACTTCTGATTGGCATTTATGGATTAATGGAGAGAGTATGGATAATAATACTGGTTACTCCTTTAGAGGAGTTCCAACATTAATGGATAAGGTAATATTTGTTACGGACGGCAGTGTATCTAATTATAACTTATATGTGGATGCAATTGGCTATTCATGGGATTCTGAGTATAAAATTGGAGATAATGTTAATGCTCATGAATCATATGATGCCTTTACAGTTCAAGAGGGTGCTGACCACCATCAAAAGATATTGCAAATTGAAGCTCAAGGCTTTCATGATGCTCAAATGTATAATACATTTAGCTCACAGCCCAATGGAACAGTTGAGTATTGGTTTATGCCTACAAATGTCTCTCAGCCCGTAGGGGTGTTTTCTTTTCAAGATAGTTATAAAGTTGAGCAATTTGCGATTTTTATAAAAAATGGGAAATGGCATCACCGAGCTGGTGGCGAGGATATTCAAGTTCCAAACGTGAATGATGCCATAAATGACGTTTGGCATCATGTGAGGATAGATTTCCTAACATCAGGAGAATATATGGATTTAGATCCCAATACTTTTCAAATCATTATAGATGAAATAGAATCAGGATTAATAAATTTTGCAGGTAATGAAATCGAGAGAATTAATGTTTCTGCTGATTCTGATTTTGCGGGTATTAAAGCATTTGTAGATGCAATAGGGTATTCATGGGATCCAAATTATAAGGTCGGTTATAATTTGCATATATTTGATAAAGAATATTATGGAACATTTGATTTTAGTGGAGAAATCGTTGGTACTGAGCCTAGTGAAGAAGATTGGAGATTAGATGCTCCCGTGGATCCTAAGGATGGATCATTTACTATCTTCGATGGAGGATATAAAGTAGGCGAAGTGGTTGAAATAGTAGACAATACTACTGAGACACTTATGATGGAGCACAATTATACGGATCAAACATATGGGAGCGTGGAATTTTGGGTAATGACTAATGATCCGAGTGCGAAAACATGGGTTTTTTGTTTGATGCAAAATAATTATTTGGCATTTGCTGTATTAATGGATGACGATAAATGGAAGTATACCCTTAATGATATTCAATACAATGATATTGAGAACGTTAGCACCCCCGAATATAATACATGGTATCATGTTAGAATAGACTTCCGCTGCCTTGGAGCAGATTCTTATTTCTCTTTGCAAGAACAAAAGTTTATGGTGTCTATTGATACTATAGCATCTCCACAATATACATTTAATAGTCTGAGTTCTGTAAATAGGACAAGGATCACTACCGGAGGAGTAGATACTGGAGAAGCTTATATAGATGCAATTGGTTATTCTTGGGATCCTTATTATGAAATAGGAGATAATAGATTTCCAGCAGTACATTATCCTGAAAAGTCTTTAATCTGGTTTTCTGCGTCTTTGACAATCGATAGTGCTAGTGATATAAATTCTCTTAGTTATTTTTGGGATTTTGGTGATGGAGCTGTTGATTTTGGAAAATATATATCCCATGAGTATGTAACCTCAGGGACTTATCATGTAAACTTAACTGTAATGGATGATAACGGAGTGAAAAAATCAAAGGTAAGAACTGTATTGATTGGCAATAACTACCCAGATATTAACTTTTCTTCATTATTAGAAAGCATCACTACTTATGAAGGTACCACCGTTACTTTCGATACTATAATTGCTGATGAAAGCGCCGATGTCTCATTGATGGAATATTATTGGTATCTTAATGGTCCTGAATTTGATCCTTATAATGTAACCCTATACCAGCAGGGTGGTTGGGTTAATTCTTATACGTTTACTGATGATCATAATGGAACATTATATGCTTTGGCTCTTGATCCTGAGGGTGCATTTGATTTTGATTCTTTGAATGTCTCCGTCTTGAATGTAGCACCGGAAGTGAGTATTTGTTCAGCAGATATAACTGGAAATATTACTCTTGAAGTGGAACGAAGTGGTCCACCATATTATGATAATAATTATACTGTCCTTATTGTCGGTACCGATAAATTTGGTCTAAGCTTTCCATATATTTATAAGACTCTTAATTTCACAGGTTCAGAAGAGAATATTGTAAATTTTAAAGAAGAGGATACTATTTTAAGTTTATTGAAGAATTGGACCGTTTTAGTCAATACAACTTCTCCAATTTCCGGAACTGTGCAATATACAATTACATTAGAATTTCAAGATGGTAAGCAGGAGGTAATCCAGAGTGGTCTATATTCTTCCAGCTATGCGTATTGGGAGACAGTGCTAAATCCTATGTGGTATGATGAGACTAATTTTACGATAAAGCATCCTGTTGATATAGGTGTATCGATATGGGATCCTTCTGATGATGATATTACTCTCAATCTTAACTACACAGTAGATATGTTACTTGAAGTTCAGTGCACTGATTCCCTGCCAATCATAAAATCCTTTAATATAAGTGATACTTTCTTTTATGATGTCTATATTTATGAATCTGAAGGGAAAATTTATGCTAATATTTCCGCATACACCCAAATAGCTCCTTTTGATGAGTTCAATGATTACGAATTTCCAATATATATTGATACTACCTATACTATTTACCCAATGATTGAAATAATCGAGCTTTTGGTTAACCGTCCCGACGGACCTCAGTTGAACGGATTCTCTGTATTGGATTGCATAAAAGCAATTAACTTTCTAGATGCATTTGCTGAAGATGACGATGGTGGAACTCATTTTGTATCAGTTGAGTTTTATACACAAGATAGTGAGAGCATAAAGATTATGGATTTATGCCCTGATATTGATTTAATAAATAATAATGGTGGTCTTATGATGAAGAACCTTACTTTTTATTTGGATTATTATTATAAATCACATTATCAGTCAAATACTAGTTTTGTGTTCGAATCTGTCTCCATTTTAGGGGATACAGAGCAGCAGGGCTCATCTTCGGATTATGGGAATCAAGTCTCTGACACTGGAAGCGGTGGTGATAGTGGTTATATCTCGATAAACCAGTTGATAGATAGCCAAAATGATTTAGATAGTGTGCAACCTTGGAATGAAATAGGTCCACCGATAACTATAAATGGTAATGATACTGGAATTGGCTTCAATAATCATTGGCAAGACACAATCACCAACCAATCAACTGATTCGATGTATTATGATCCTGGAAATTCGTATACTACAGGTTATTATTATTATACTCGTAATACTGACGAAATAGTAGATTCATGGACACATTCTATGGATCATTACCCTGGAAATCCTGGAGAATCTTTTTATGGTGATAATGGTAATCCAAATGGATGGAATTGTGCCGATGCAAATGGCTATGTAGATGTGTATTCAGGAGCGGTTGAGGGGCATGAATATATTGCTGAAATTTATTATGATGGCTCCGGATCTACTACCTCGTATATGTATAGAACGGTGGGGGAGAAGCCTAATGGAGAATTAGAGTTCTGGATTTACACTAATGGTGCACATGGAAAACTTACATTGTACGATGGAGGTAATGTTGATATAAAATTTAGATTTAACGAAAACGGTCTTTATTACCGTAATCATGGATTTTTTGGTTGGGAATGGAAACTTTGGACGAATTTATATCATGATTCTGATTGGTTCAGAATACATCTGCGATGGTTTGATGATATAAATACATTTGATCTCTTTCTATATGATAAAGATAATGATAGAATTTTTGAAAAATATTCTGTTGAATCTGAATCAGGTGGCGACCCTGATAAATATGAATTTTCTGTCATAAATTCAGACAATGGAGGGGATAGCGGCTCTTTTTATATTGATGGATATGGAGAAAGGTTCAACAATTATGTAGAGGGTCAAAATGAATATCCCCACCAAGATTGTTATAAATATATATATAATGTACCACTGTCAGGCTTGGATAAAGACGAGCAGACACGAGCCACTGCTGTTGAATTTAAAGTTAGATTTAAGATATTTTATAATCCTGAAGGACACTACTTTAAAGAATCTCCAGATTTTAGAATATATGTTCTACATTCTGATTCTACATATGACCTAGTTTATCTTCTAGAAGATCCTGGTAGAGATACTTGGTATGAAACGTCCTATATTAGTATTGGTAATAGTTACTGTTATGGTGATCAAGATTTGGATATTTTATTTACAGCCCGAGTAGAATATTTTAATGATCCTAATGCTCCTTATACCATGACAATAGATTGGATCAAGACAAGATGGCAGGAGACTTATCGAATAAATACTAATAAATACTATTATTACGATCCTAGTCAGGAAGCAAGTATTGAGCATACATTGAATCTTGGCTGTAATAATTTTAAGCGTGATCATGCAACTTTTGATTTCGAGTTAAAATGGCACACTTCTTTTGCTAAGACATATTATGTAGATCTATATGATTATTCTGTGGGTGACTGGCACTATAACATACATAGTTCTTATTGGAGCGGACCATACAATCTTGGTGATAATCAGGATGGAGAAGTTCCTCTGACATCAATATCTTTGAATTATATAGAAGACGATGAGAGTCCAAGGCTTAAATACAAACTACGTACTACAGGAGGTGGAAATCCATTTGAAGTTGAATTTCAATTTGGGAAAGTTCATTGGTCGTATTCGTATACCTATTGGGCTAAATATGAAATAGTATTGTCCGATATGACTCAGTTCCGTTATGAAACATTTGATTATGATGGTGATGGTTGTGTCTTAAACTTTATTTACACAGATGTAACAAGAATTGGCGGAACCATTAGATATTCGTTAAAAGATTGGAATTCAGGTCAATTTGTAGAGTTTGATAATGATGATTATATTATTGACTCATCAAGATTCGACACCCTTCAATTTTGGAATAAAAAATATATTAACCCTAACAATTACACTGTGAGAGTATATCTAGATATTTTGAATCATGATACCGAGTGCGAGCTGGGGGTTGTAATTTCAGGATTTCATGAAGTTCCAACTCAACCGGGTGATTTTATAATAAATGAAATCGATCCCGAAATCGGGTGGTGGAAGCTTGATTATGGACAGGGAACCACAGCTTATGATTATATTGGTGATAATGATGGTACGATCAATAGTGCAACTTGGGTTAACGGAAAAATTGGAAAGGCTTTAGATTTTGACAGTTCGGATTATGTTTCCATCCCTCATGATTCTTCAATAGATCCGCGTTATACGTGGACACTTGCTGCATGGATTAAGAGAGATGCTATGGGTGTTCAGCATTCTATTATTGAAAAATACGATTGGATTCTTTCAAGAGGCGGATTTGGTATGAGAGTAGCATCAGATGACAAGCTACATGTATTTCATGTATCAGGGCAAAGTTCAGAAGAAATAATTTCAACAACTACAATTAATAGTGGGCAGTGGTATTTTGTTGCAGGTACATATGATACATATACTGATAGAATAAGACTGTATGTTAATGGTGAACTTGAGGCTGACGAACAAGCCACATTACAAGATCTTTGGACGCTCTATCCTTTGTATATTGGAGCACGTGGTAATGATCATGCCACGAATTTTAATGGAATAATAGACGATACCCGTCTTTATGATTATGCACTTTCCGATGATCAAATCTCTTGGTTATATAATAGCGGAGTCGGTCGAGATAAATCGTTATCCATAATGTATTTGACAAGTCAGGGGGATTTAGAGTTTATCGATGGAGATTATTCTATTATGAGTTCAGTTGATATTGGGGATTACACAACCTTCGAGATCCTTCCTGATAGTGATACAGGACCAAATCAATGGGATGGAGCTACACCTCATTATCAACTGGTTGATAATGGCGATGAACCTGGGAGTGATTATGTTATTGAGACTTATCCGTTGGGAGGACCCGATCCCTCAGGAAGCTTGGAGACCTTTGGTTTCGATAACCCCGATCTACAAGGGCAGACAATTCAAAAAATAGAGGTTATAACTTATGGAGAAGCGGGCCCTTATGCGGGGGTATATCCGAAAGTAAATCTTTATGATGGGAGTTCATGGTTGGGATGGCAGAGTGTCTATTGGCCATTTAATCCTATAAATCCTCCTTATAGAGAGGTTAATACATATTCAAATCTAAACTTAGGTCAAACTGCTGCAAATAATTTGCAAGTCCAGTTTATGTCGGATACACCTAGCTTTCCTTGTAGTAATTGGTTGTATAGCGTATTTCTCGTTCTTTATGTTATGACTATTTATTCCGATGAGCTTGAAGTTAAAATAGGCATGAAAGCTGACGATCCTGATGTACTCTCTGTTGATTATCTCAAGTATTCCCATCGAACAAATGTAGCTGTGGATATCGATTTAGATATTTGGAATTGGCAGAGTGAGTCTTGGTATGAGATAGAGTCTGTAACTAACACAGTTAATTTTAATGACGATTCGTTTACATTAGGAGCGGGATCTCCTTATGTTAGTTTCTCTTTCGAGGTAAGAATCAGATTTCAAGGAAGTCATACTTCAAGTTTTCAATTAGAACTTGATCGTTTATTATTGGAATATTCTAAAGTTAATGAGAATGATGGTCTCACTCACGAATATTATTGGGATTCTTCATATCATGACACATTCAGCATTGAGTTATTGGATATGAATCCTTTTCGGTATAACGATGCTCATTTTAAATTGTGTGAAGTCTTCTATGCTGTAGATATGGCTGATTATTTTGCTTCTGACCCTCAAACGATTAACGTGTTGGTTTATAACCATGACACTCAGCAATGGGATACCCTTGATTATATATCCACATATGACCATATTGAGAAACAAGGCTCGTTTATATTCTATGATAATAAATATATTTATTATGAACAATCTTCAGGGAAATATTTTATTAATATTAGCTTTAGCGGATTTACAGATCCATATGAAGTTCAATTCAAATGTAAGGACTTATACGCTGAATGGGATTATTCATATACATGGGATGATCAGTTTGAGATCTCTTTAACCAATATGAACGATTTCCGATATGATCAATTTGAGCAATGTACTATTTCTTACACGATTAGCACCGAATCGGCAGAACCAGTTAATATCTATTTATGGAATTATACTGCCAGTAATTGGGTGCAAATGACTACAGTATATTCTGGGTCAAGTTATTCTGATTCTTTAATCTTTTTGAGTAATGCATTTGTCGATTCGACGACATATAAAGTAAAAATATGGTTTGAGTTAGCTGAATACAATCCACCTGGTTCTTATGCAAATTCTAATTTCACCTTGGATACCCTTTCTGCAAGTTGGCACTATAATTTTACATATTATCCTGTTTCTCAACTTCAATTAGATCAATTGAATGCGTTTAGATACGAATATTTTGACGAATGTACCATTGATTATCAGTTTGATTTACCACGTGCGGGAGAATCGACGAATGTTTATCTGTATAATTTTTCTGGTGGAGTGTGGGAGTATTTCAAAACTACTGTCGGTGGAGCTGAAAATATCCAGGATTCTATTATATTTAGTTCTACAGACTATATTGAGAGTGGAACCTATAATGTGCGAATAAATTTTACAGGATTTTCTGATACTGAATTTTATAAGGATTCTATTACTGCAACATATAATTGGGAATATGAAGTTCAAGATAGGTATAAAATATTTCTTAACGATATGACTCCTCATCGATATGACGCTTTTGAATCATGTAATATAACATATTCAATTCATACAACTGCTAATCAAAGTAATTTACAAATAAAATTGTATAATTTCACATCCTTAACTTGGGTTCTTGTTGGGGATCCATTTAGCACAATAGCAAATACCGATTATAATGGTTCTGTTGTATTCATAAGTAATGAGTTTATTCATCCTTCCGAATATAAGACAAGGGTGCTCTTCAGTGGTATAGAAGATTCTTTTCTTACTTTAAACTGGATGGTAAATAATTATACATGGTCTCATTATTATATTTACTGTGATTTTGGTTATGATGGTCAGGGTATGGAAGCTATTCCTTATGCAAATATGAGCTCTATTTATAGAAATGTGTATAGTGTCTTTGAAAGTTTTGATCATGCTGGCATGTATGTTATCACGTGGACAGCAAGCAATGGTGCGTTACAGACGACTAGAGGTGAACTCATTGAAATTATTTATCCAATTCCCACAATTTCTATTGGAGATCTTCCTGATTATATTATTGAAGATCAACAGGTATATTTGGAATCAAAGATCTATTTTTCAGAGGAATTCGCCCAAGAAGCGGAATATTGCTTTTTCTGGGATTTTGGAGATGGTCATTTCAGTGTAGATCGTAATCCAATCCATGCATGGGCTGAATCAGGTAATTATACGGTTGTATTACATGTAAGAGACCTGTATGGGAATTATTACAATTATACTACTATAATTGAAGTGCACGAAAAATATCCAGAGATCGTAGGATCGTGTGTATTTTATGGAATCGAGGGTCAAGCAATTGTTTTGGACATAGACGTCTCAGATTCGTTATTTGATCGGAAAGATTTGTCATTTACTTGGTTTGATCAGTATAATCAAGAAATTACTGAATTTAAAAATAATCCTAAACCTACTGTAATCTTTAATGACGGAGAATATACCTACAAATTAGAAATTGAAGACAAGAGTGGATATACAATCTATAAAAATATATCCATTATAGTTGATGATACACCTCCAATTGTAACTATTACAAATTATATGTATCATGGAGATGTGGATTCAGGAACCTTGACTCTCAGAGCATATGCCTTCGATTATTATGGAGATGTGAATACTTTAGAGTTTACATGGAGGATTGCTCACAATGGGAGTGTCGATAATCGAGGTCCATACGGTCCCGCAAATAGATCTTCAATTCTATTTAATACTGTAAAGACTGCTATATATCAAGGGCAAGTTGATGTACGAGATCCAAGCACTGACATGACAAGTGTAGCCACGTTTTACATATATTCAGTTATTGATTCAAATGGGAATGGGTTTAGTGATGAGTTTGAGGCAGAATTAGCTGAAAATGGAGAGCATATTTATGATTACTATGATTTTGACAGAGATGGACTTAGTAATCTATATGAGCTTACTTACAATATAACTGATTATCTTAATCCTGATAGTGACGGCGATGGATTATATGATGGAATTGATAGATTAACTGGAATAGGGGAAAGGACAGCTGGAACTAATCCTGCAGATTATGATTCAGATGATGATTTATTATCCGATGGGTATGAAGTCTTCGGATGGAATATTAATACTGATCGAGAAGGCGAACTGCATGTAACTTCCGATCCATGGCTAAATGATACAGATAATGATGGCTGGTCGGATTACGAGGAATTTATTGCTGATACAAATCCTCGTAACCCTGACACTGATGTAGATGGATTAGTCGATTCTGTAGATCCTTATCCATTAAAAGCTGATGAAGATGAAGATGGGCTTTTAGATGGCGAGGAAATTAGCATTGGAACTGACTATGATAATTCTGATACTGATGGAGATGGTCTATCTGATTTCGAAGAGGTAGTGGGTTGGGGGATGGCCATTGATGGAACAAATCCATTATCAGCAGATACTGATCATGATTTTATTCCTGATAATGCAGAGACTATTAAGAAACATACATCAATAAGAAATCGTATGGATTTAGACGCATCGGTAATAATTGGATTTGATCAATACTTCATGAAAGCTGTCTCTGCTCATATATCATTTTCAATAGCATTTGGAGAGGCAGATGACACTATAAATTATGGGATTCAGAATGTGCCAAATCTAAGAATTCAGGTTAAAAAAATTGACAATAACCTAGTTTTATATGAAGGCGAGACAGGAGGAAATCGATACTTTAGCCAGACAATTGATTTTAGGGAGCAAATAGAGAGTAATGGATATAATTATTTCGGACAATATACCATTGCTATAGACAAGATTAATTCAGGGTGCTTGTTAGAACAGTTTGATATTGATATTCAGGGATATTTAAATCCTAATGATGCAGATTCAGATAATGATGGCATAATGGATGGTGTTGAAATTGATCTTCTAACTCGTGGTAAAAATACTATTGATTTTGCATATGAATATGCTTCAAATGACATTACTATTAATTCTATAATAACTCCACCCTTTAATTTTCATTTGGAAGTTGGCTCTTTAGTGCTAAGTAATACAATCGATCAATCTATAGTCGAGTCAGTAGAATTCGAAAGCCCATACAGAATACCCCCTATAATAGTTGCTTATATTAATAGTCGTAATGAAGATGAGAGTGTTGAAGTAAGGATTGATAATGTAACAGCATCCGGCTTCAATATATTCATGGAAGAACCAGATAATGATAGTCATGCAAATGAAATTATTAATTATATTGCAATCGAGCCAGGAGAGTGGGAGCTCCCTGATGGCGCCATAATAAAAGCAGGAAGAATTTTTACAAACAAAAGTCACCAAGGATCTAATCCGTATAATAATTGGGAAATTATTGGTTTCAATACACCATTTGGAAATGTTCCTGTTGTCTTACATTCCTTAAATACCTATAATAATAAAGCATTTAAAGCGTCAATTGTAAGTGATGTGTCAGCATCCTCCTTTAAAGTTCAACAGGAATCAGGGGAGACAGGAACAAATTCAGAAAAAGAAACAATTGGATGGATCGCAATTGAGGCAGGGAGAATAGGTACTATAAAAAATGTAAAATATGAAACAATTAGAGAGAATGATTGTAATAATGATGGAGTTGATGATGGTGGTCACGCTTTTCAATTTCAACAATCTTTTTCTTCTGCTCCAGATATCATAGTTGTAAGTCAGAATACTGCTAATAATGAGGACGGATCATGGGCGCGTTCTGATGGAGCTCTCACTCCATCAACACATATCACAAATGCAGAAGAGGATCAGATTGGTGATTCCGAAAGAAGTTCTCCAGATGAATATTTTGGAATGGTTGCATTTGAGTCATCGTTTTCGTATGGTTTCTATATGTCCAAGGATCAACCTGAGGGTGATTTCAAGATAATTCGTGGTACTACAACTTTTGGCGCATCAGATACAACTGTTACGATTATTGAAGGCTCTGATTATAAACTTGAATCAACTACAGCGTTTATCCGTATAACTGACACAAGATTTACCGCAATGGGTGAGATAAGCACAGGAGGTAATCAAAATCATGATACTTGGGGTGCTCGAATACAAAATCCAGAAAATATTGCAACTTCAATTACATTTGAGAGATTCGACACAACTACTATTGAGTGCAGAATTACATGGGAAATTATCCAATATACAGGACTGACGGGTGGTGGGAATGAGTTTATTGTCAGAGATGTTGGAACTGCCACTTGTTCAGGAGATACAATTAGTTGTGAAGGGGCTTTAATATCTTCTATTATAAATCCCGATAAAGTTGCGGTTTTTATTACAGGTCAATATGCTGTCACTTCAGGTAGAGGTGATATTTGGCGAGCATTATTTACTGCAGATCTTATCGATTTGGGAGGTGGATTCCATACACCGAGGTTCACTCGTGGGAAGTCAGATTCTACAACTGATGGAGTAAGCTATGCGGTTGTAGAATTTGTGGGTTTAAATTGGGCTGATGTTCAGAGACTCGAAATTTCGACTGAGTGTAGCACAGCATGGACAACTTCCAACTATGATACCGCCTATGCTGATGTCTCAATTGAAAGCGAAGGGGGAGCAGATTTAACTAATTATACCCGAGCATTCATGCACCAACAGTTCCGTACAGATAATGATGCAACAGGTTTAGATGACGCAGGCGATAACGTAGAAATAATAAGCAATACTCATTTGAGAATACGTAATTCAGCAACTTCTGGGAATCGATATAAAGTATGTTGGATAATTGAAAATCTACAATCAACTGGAACCCCTATGTCAGTTCAACATGGATGGTTCTTTAAGAGCACAGGTGGTTCAGAAGAAAACTTATGGACAGAGGATATTACTAAGGTAAGGAGTATGGATACTACCAGTGTGTTTGCCCAAGCAAGTATGGACGGAACTGGTACGGCCTTTCCACGAGGAACTATCGATTATCGTCTTAGCTCTACATCTCAAGTTACCTTTACTGAATCTGATAATGGCCAGGAGAAACTAGTGTCCTATTCAGTAGTTCAATGGCCTACTGAACCCATAGAAGAACCAGCGGAAGAGGAAGAAGAAGAGGAACCAAATAAACAGATTTACTTCATAGCTATTTCAGATATCGGACGAGTATACGATGCAAACATTACTATTGAAATTATTTCTGAAAATACTCCATTTGGTTATGGAATCATTAATATTACGCTTGTAAAAGAAGATATTAGTTCTTTAATTGATGATGTTGTATTAATAGAATATGATACGGGTTTTAATCATACAGATGTATATTTCTATAAATTCTTGGATTTAACGGAGTATGTGAATAATGAATCAATAAATCAATTTTATGGTAATTATAGATTAGAAATCATATTATTTAATAACAATACTAATGATGATGTGTTCAATGTAACTAAATTCTTCATAGAAACAGATACATATATTCAAGCTTCGGTCAATGATAAGGATGCATGGATAACAGATCCTTTACGTGCCGATTCTGATGGTGATACTATCTCGGATTATAATGAAATATATGGATGGACTCGAGGTTCTCAGACCTTTTTCACTAACCCTGTGAGTAAAGATACCGACGGAGATAATGCTCGTGATGATAAGGATCGCCATCCAAATAAAAATATGATGCTAAAAATAAGTCCTTGGACAGCTACACACCGAAATCAATATTATTGGGAAGACTCTCCTTGGTTAGAGATTGTTATAAGATTTAGTATAATGGGGAGTAGTGGGGGGGAAGAAGATTATTATATCTTGAGTCAAGCAGTTCAAGCAACTGAAGATTACTGGTCTTGGGAAGATCCTTTTGGGAAAATTTGGGATCATTTCAGGAGATCAAATTTCCATATGTGGAACATGGGGGAGGGTGTGCATTATTATGTAGATATCGATGACCATATAAATAGACAACCAGAAAATATAGAACTTTCACTCTCATTATGGCAAATGAATCGAGAGGATAGTCTTGGAAACGATATATGGGATTTATGGCTTGCTGGAGGATCTGAAACTTATTCAATAGGTGATATTGGATATTCTGACTTTATAGATGTATCCTACACAGGACCATGGGACAATGAAAATGAAGCACATGTGCGAGTTGAGACATTTGCCGTTGAAAAATCCAATACTATAGCCATCTATAGAAATGATACAGTATTTAATGGTCATTATCAAGAAAAAGAAAAAATGAATATCTTTATACTTTATGTACAAGATTATGCATCTAATTTTGAAGGTACGCCTTTTGAGGAAGGACCTAATGCAATACTCATTCCTACTAGTCTATTCACTCAAACAAAACTTAATGGTTATCTTGAAAGAGAAGAGCTGGACCAGACTCCATTATATAGTGGTGTTCCAGAAGAGTTTGAATTTATTTCTGTTGGAAGGAATGGAACGACTGAAGAAGGATGTGATGAAGTTGATTTTGTAGTTATTCGCTATAACATCAACGTAGCTGACGCGATGGCTGTATTAGATTTATTAATTATTGTAATTGTAAATGATACAACTCAAGAAGAAGTTGAGCTTTTTAAATATCAATCAACAAAAGAAAATGGAGCATCAGCAACGTTAATGAACTTATATAAAGAAGTATTAGGCTATATTCCATGGTATTGCGATTTTATAGATTCTGAACAAGGCGAGGAGCCTCATGACTTTGATGAATGGTTAGCAGAACAATTCATAAGTGCAATTATGACAGTTATATATGTATTTTATATGATTGGTATGGCAATTGTGCAGCTTTTCGCAGCAATTGTAAGATTTATCGGCGAAATATTGATGGCGGTGTTATCATTCTTAGGACCATTGTTGTGGCTAATCATCCGTGCTGTCTTACTTGTGCTTATCTATATATTTCTTGCTTTAGAAATTGCGACAACCGTTGGAATGATTTCGGTTCTCGGTCTTAGCCTCATGGTATTTGGAGGGTTATTCGGAGTCACTTACGCATGGGGACTGAACCCTATTGTCCTTTATGCGGTAGATACAAAGGTCGGCTTTATTGAACTGCATTCAGAAGATACCGACTTAAGACTTGAATCGTGGATTAAATGGACCTATTGGGAGTATTTTGACTTATATATTCCTGCTCCGCATATAGATTTTGATATAGGTAATCTTTTTGATAGTCTAGAATCTGAGAATGGTCCACCAAAAGTTCTTAGTGGTTTTAATGAGACAGATACTTTAGAATACGACTTTTACACCACCTACAGTGATGATGGCGGAGATCCCCCCGAGTACGTAAAAGTATGGTTAATTCCGCCTAAAGGAGATATTAATGATGCTATAAGTTATACTATGCAAAGACATCCTGACTATGATGAATATGATTTTAATGATGAAGATGTTGCGAAAAATTTCTATAAGACAGGTGTTAAATATAATATAACAATTGATTTTGCGACAGAATTTACCCAAAGTGAAAGAGGAGGACAATGGTTCTATTATTTCGAAGCAAAAGACGATCCAAGTGAGGGTGTTGGCACTGTGGTCTATTGGCCGACTACAACTCGATTTGAAGTAGGTCCCAATTTAATTGATGATTCCCAAGTTGGGGATTATCTCATTTATTCGGGTATCGAACCCTTAGATGGAATTGTATGGGAGCCAGATATATTAAATTTCACGGTCACTGGATTAGAAGTTGATAATGGAATATTTCCAAATAGAGTTGATATAACACTTCTATTCCCTGATGGCACATTCGAGATTTTTGAAATGACAAACATATCTGCTTTTAAGGACGAGTATGAAGAAAGCTCCTATTATGGCAGATGGTTTACCAAATATTTTGTCTCGTTGAATCTATCCGAATATTACGACTTTAATAGAATAAGTTCGTATGTTGGATATTATTTTAATGCAACGCTAAGTAATGGTAAAAATTCCATATTACTTGGTAGTGGGTATAATTCATACGCAGAAGAGAGCACCAAGACCTTCTATAATGCATTTATTAAAGCAATCGAGAAGGACGGTAAACCCAAAATTATTACTTATAAAGTTGAGGAATTAACGGATCCTAGATCTTGGGACTATGAACTTACAAGAGATTTTCCAGATGGAAGATATTCGACAATTCAGCCCTTCTACAGCGAAGACTTCCTAAGATTCTGGGTATGGATTCGTGATGAAGATGCCACTCATGAAGAGACTTATGAACAGACTCCGAATAACTTTACATTCACACCTCAGCTGACGTTAACTAAGATTGGAGGTGAAAGTTTCACCTTGGACATGGCTTGGGCGGGATATGATGACTATATCGACGCTGATATGTATTATGTTGATCTTTCTGGATTGGGCGATTATTCATATGAATGGAATGTAGATGAAGAGACAGGAGAGGGAGATTGGAATAAAACGATTTTTGGTCCAGGTACATGGCGGTTTGAATTTGATGTTGAAGATAACGATGCTAATCAAGCAGAAACACTTTACTCAAATCATAGAATTTGGCATTTTGGAAGTGCCTCACACTTCTGGGAGACATTCTGGGGCGGCGGATTAACCTCAAGTTCTGCTCCTTCTTGGCTGCAATCTTTCGGAATGATACGTCCAATAATAACAGTAGGAGGATTTTTAGTTTCTGTAGGATTACAGAAATTGGGAAAAAGAAGTGGTGATGTAAAATATCAGATTGCTTCAATGCTTACAAGTATTGCAACTTTAGGTTTTGATGCTATTTCCAAGATGACTGCGATTGCCTCTATGATTAAAGAAGAAGATTCAGGGGCTCTTTTTGGTGTATCACTCAATTTGCTTATAACTGTGTTGATGACTACGCTTGCCACCTCTTTTATGGGGCTCCGAGACTGGAAATTAGGCTCTATGAGCAGTATTTTCGGATTCCTTAATGCTAAGAGAAATGCAATCTTCTCGAAGTTCATTGCTGTATTTAGGATTGTTGCGGTATTAAATTATATTTTTGCTTTAATAAATAATCCAGATGCTCTCTTTGGTGCGAGTATGGTATTAATGTTTGCGTTAATGGGAGGGCTCTTTGATTTATCTGGGATTGGAAAGAGCATATTAATATTGCTGCCGTTTGCGATGTCGTTTGGAGCCATTTTTGGTGACTTGGCTGGTGTTGACTTTGATGAGAATTGGGCAGGGGATATGATCCAGCCTTTCTTAGATGGAATTGCTCATTTTGCGAGTATGCCGTGGCAGATTACAGCACTAATCTTAGAATCACTTGGAATCGGTGTTCTATTGAGTTATGTTGGTGAAGTCAAGGGAGGTTTGACGACTGTGGCAGGCAAATTTGCTATATTTGACCAATTTGAACCCGCTACTACAGGACTTATGACGTTTAGCATTTTTAATACAATGTTGGCGACTTTTTGCCTTGCGAAGTTCTTGTCGATTTCAGGGCTTTTTCATTCAATTTTAGGTCTTCGTTTCGATACAGCTCATTCCGATAACGAAATTGTTATAGAAGATAGTTTATATTTAATATAATTTTTTTAGGAAATAAATAGTAAAATCGGAGTATAATATAATATGAAATAAACAGAAAAAAAAGGTGAAATTATGAAATTATTAAGACTTAATAGAAGAAGAAAGAAATGTTTTTCTATCTTAGCCATTGTGTTAGTATTTCTATTAGTGCCATTAATTCTAATTTGTAACGCTAATTATGGACAATCATGGTTAAATAATTCATTGAAACATATTTATCGTGAAAGGGGGTGTCATCAATATGTGTTTGTTGATTCACAATATGCTTTTAAAGTTCCTGGTCAGAGCAGTTATCGTACTCATCATTATGGTGTCCATGATTGGATTGCTGATTCTGCCTTAAGAATGGTAAGATTGGATCCTTTATATCCAAAACGTTTAACCAATTGGATTCTGGATGATTCAATTCCTTATAAAGATTTTGATACTTACCCTAATAATCATATGCCTATACAAAGAGGTTGGTTTGCTGAACAAACAAAATTTGGTTCAAATAACGATGATACGAATTGGATGAGAAATAGAAGATATGCACGCTTTTTGTTTGGAACTGGTGCCCCTGATTGGAACCTTGGACATTATGATATAAGGTCAAATGTAATTGCATTTGAGTCAGCGGCCATTAGAGCTGAATTTCTTATGCTTGGTTCATATGTCCATCATATATATTTTGATGAGAATGGTGATATAAATTTAGGTAATTCTCCTGCTGCACTTCTAGCTATGGAGGCAGCTGATATCGCGCGTCATTATTTAAGTTATAGGAAGACTATAAGATATCTGGGAAAAGATATCACTATTAAAGGTAAATGGGAGGCAGGAGCTTTTGCTTTAGGAGCTATGACTCATTTAATTGGTGATGTCGCTCATCCATTTCATGTTATTCCAGGAAGATCATATCATTTTCATTGGGATAATGTGGCAGATGAATTATGTGGCTGGGATCAGATAAGTGGAGGACCTGATTGGACTAGAATCAACCCTTCTTTATATACTGTATCCCTCATTCCCATACATCCTTGGATTGCATCTACAGAGTTGGCTAAGATTGCTCGGGATTTCGGTGGACCTCATGATGCGACAACAGCTCCTGTTGGAATAACATCATCTGATACATATTGGGTTGAGTGGATAAAGTATCTGTTGAACAAGGCTGTATGGTATACAGCTTGTGCTATGTTATGGATACTTCTTCAGAGTGACATTTCTGATGATACGTTTTCGGATCGTTGGCAAAACGGACGTGATGTTATTTCCCAAAAAAAGACTAGTATGTTTGGTGCTAAATTGTATACCCCTTTAGATATACAGGCTATTAAGCAGCAGATTAGAGCCGTTGAAGGAGAAGCACGAGCTGAATGGTATAACCCAGGCATCGGTGGTCTCGGTTTAGCTTCTTTAATCTACTTTGCTCCACTTCTTGCTGTTGTGGGGATTCCAGTGCTTGTCCAGCTTAGTCGTCTCTACTTTGAACTATTAAAGGGGAAGCCAATTTCTGCTTAATGACATTATTTTTTTTGTTTTTTTATTATTTATTTTTAATTAATAGAAATTAGGTGTAAGCCTCGGTCAATAGACTTAAATATGTAATTAGACTTTTATTAGAGTGGGATAAGAATGGTTTCAAGAAGATTTTCGATAATAATTTTAATCCTTACTAGTATAGGAGTACCAACAGGTTTAATTTTCTTATGGATTTATGAGATTCTTCCCTATGAGATAGTTATCGGGTTAGTCTCATTTCTAATGTTAGGAGTAATTGCATTTGCAGTCAAGTATCTCCCGACGATGGCTCCCGCATCTAGTAGTCAACTTGAACTATTGATTAGAAGCGGGAACTATAACCGAGCTATAGAGTTTTTATCTAACAAACTTGGAAGAAAAAAAAAGAATAAGAAGGCATTATTAAACTTAGGTTTGGTATATTCCTTAAACAGTGAGTATGAAAAAAGTATTGAAACCTTAGATCGATTGTTAGAGCTAAGACCACATGATCCCGTAACTTTATATAACCTTTCAAAAGTATATAATGATCAAGGTAAATATGAGAAAGTAATTGACATTTTAACCAAACTCGTAAGTGAAAATTCTAGAGATTTCCCAAAAAGAAATTATGAGCTATGGTTTGAAATAGCAGAAATATATAGGCAAAAAGGTGATTTATTGAAAGCACATGAATGGGTAGATAAGACATTAGAATTAAGACCTAATTTTAGAGATGCCTTGAGACTTCGTGATGAGGTTCAGTCTAGTATAGATGGGGATGTCTTAGATTGAAAACTGTTAAAAATGAAAAAGATACAGCAATATAAGGTATTCAGATATTCAAAATATCGAAATAATTCAGCACTCAAGGATTTTAAATATAGTAAAAAGATTTCCTCTAAAAGATAATCCAAAAGAAGATTAGGTAATATTTATGAATCAGATATGTAGACAAGAGAAACAGTTTCTTTCAGATTTAGAGATTATTTTAGGCAAATCTATCTCTAACCTTGATATAAAAGATATGAGCGGATTTTGGGAAGAGTGGACCCCAACCGAAATCAATTTACCCAAAGAATTACCTAAATATTTACATAAGACAATTGGCTCCTTTCTTACAGATAGATTTAATCAATCTGTACAAAAAAAGCGGATGGGATTTATTGCTCGAGAAGGTCACATAAAGGAATTGAATTTAAAAGAGTTGAAGCGCATTCCCGATTCTATTGGAAATTTAACTCATTTGGAAAGTTTATATGTTGATTGCAATAGATTACATTCATTACCAGAAAGTTTAGGTAATTTAAAATCTTTAAAAGTCCTTAATTTAATTGATAGCGCTAATTTACGTTCATTACCAGATAGTATTGGTTCATTGAATGCCCTTGAAGAATTAAAAATAACAGGTTATATGAAATCTTTACCTGAAACCATAGGAAATTTGAAAAATCTCAGAGTTTTAAATTTTATTGGAACAAGCTCATTGAAATCTTTGCCTGCGAGTATTGGAAATCTTGAATCACTTGAGGCATTAAACTTGATTGGAAATTCCAATTGTTCTCTTGAATTGAGAAATATTCCAATAAAAGAATTACCATGGTCGATAGGGAGATTAAAATCGTTAAAAACTCTGAACTTGAGTGGTTGCAAATCATTAGAATTTATACCTGAGGAAATAGGGAATTTACAATCTCTTGAAACTCTCGATTTAGGAGAATATGATAAAGATTTGATTTCAATGGCTAAGGGAACTCATACAATAAATTCTTGGAGTGAAATTAGAAGTTTATGTAGAAGGGCATTTTCATTACCAGAAAATTTAGGAAATTTGAAAACTCTAAGACACCTAAATTTAGCTTTCTGGAAAAATTTAAAAGACTTACCAGAGAGTTTAAGTCAATTGGATTCACTTGAAGTTTTAGATTTTAGTTTTTGTGATTCCCTTAATTCTTTACCAGAGAGTATAGGAGATTTAAAATCTATGAAAGAACTTAATTTAAGAGGTTGTATCTCATTAAAAAGCATTCCAAAAAGTATTGGAAAGTTAGGAAATACCCTTCAAAAAATAATTTTAGGCGGATGTAAATTAATAGATTCTCTTCCAGACACTTTTGAAAATTTGCATTCCTTAAATATAATTGATATTCAACACTGTAATTTTAAAGAGGTTCCTTCATCAATTATTCGATTGAATAAATCGACATCTTTAGATGTTACAGGGAACCCCCTTAACATAGAATCAGATAAAATTTCATTAAGAATTAAACCGAAAATAATTGATACACTACCTTTAACACCAAGCAATATTTTCAAGAGGTTTTTAGATAATCAGATAAGTAAAGAAGAGGTTTCGAACCAATTGATTTCTTTATTTAAGTCAAGTAATTCCATTTTTGT
Organism: Promethearchaeota archaeon; assembly: GCA_016840085.1. Classification (GTDB taxonomy): domain Archaea; phylum Asgardarchaeota; class Lokiarchaeia; order Sigyniarchaeales; family SOKP01; genus Loki-b32. The sequence goes on along the minus strand of JAEOTA010000006.1, from coordinate 59,350 downwards.
TAAGACAAGATGTATTGAATTTCTCGAAAGAGTTGCTTTAAAAGATGAGAGAAATTTTGATTTTCTTAAGAATATATTATTATCAAAGGAACATAAATTTGTAAGATCTGCTGCCGTTAAGACATTAATTAATCTTTTTCCAATAAATAGTATTGAAATATTACAGTGGACAATTCAAAATGTCAAATCTGCAACAATTATAATCTCATTATTCACTATTTTAGATGAGTTAGAATCTGACATCTATACAGCATTGAAAACACAAATCTTAGAAAGATATGCGAAATTTTATGATATATGTATTGATGAAGCTCGATTTTTCTTAGATTTACAAGCCATATCAATGGAGAATGAAAAGTCATATTACTATAATCGTGATATAGATATTGAAATTGGGGTAAGTGGAAATTGGTGTTCTGGATCACTATGGGCATTGAAGCGAGATGATGGCGCATCTCATATCGCATACGCAAAATCTAAGGATAAGCATGTGATAGGGATCAAATTACATTATTGGGATATTGATGAAATACCAGAATCTATTGGTTTATTATCCAAATTAAGATACATAGAGGGATTTTGTATTGATAAATTCCCAAAGTCATTAAATTCCTTACACCATTTAAGACATCTTTATATCAACGGTAAAGGATTAACTCATATTCCAGAAAAAGTATTCTCAATAGCTAAAAAAAGGTATTCGATGCAATATTTCCATGAAGGAGTGGTTCCCTCTGAAGCATGTGTTTTAGGAGTATTACAAATAATGGGAATATACTTTGATAAACTAGAAAAAGAAGAGAATGCTTATAATTTTGAATTTGGAGCATTTTACACGATCAACAAAAAAGGTCATATTATAAGTATTTATATTTCACTTGAATCAGGGAGTTTTGGAGTTTTTCCTGATGTCTTATGTTCTTTAAAATATTTAAAGGAACTATCTCTAGCGTATTGCGATATTGAAATCATTCCTGAATGCATCGGAAACCTTACATCACTAGAATTTTTAGATTTATCATGGAATTTAATTAAAGAGATTCCAGACTCGATTTTTAGATTAAAAAACTTAAAATATCTAATTCTTGAAGGGAATCCAATCTCTCAGGCAGTATTAAATAAAATTAATCAATCATTTATAACGAGATATTCATCTGATTGAATTAATATTTTAGATAGAATGTGAATTCGTTACTCAATATAATTCCATGCATATTGATATCCTTTAAACGGTGCCCTTGAGCTAAAAGTGAAACATCAATCTCCGTTTCATTTAATTTTCGATCTTCTTGATATCATTCCAAACATCACGAGGAAAAATGCCCTTTTTAGTTACATAAACTTTTCTTGATAATTTTTTTCCATTATGACTTCCCCCTCTGTAATAGAATATGCCCTTTTCATCTTTCTTTAATGCATTTTTTACCCTGTCTGAATACTCCATATAGATATTAGGATCATCATTGAAAATATAATCTTCAGATTTTGTATAAAATAGAATTACATCAAAAGATCTCATAAAAAATCTTTTAGTTCTAGCTGAAGCAGCAGGATATGCCCATATAATTTCATTTCTAAAGTTCTCAGGACCAAACACATCATCCATAATAATTTTAATATAGTGAGAAACATGCCAATCTAAATGAATATAGATTGAACCATTCTGAGATAGCAATTTTTTCATTAATTTTAAACGGCTATACATAAATTCTATATATGAATCTAAACCATCTTTCCATTTATCATCATAAGCTAAATCAGTTATTATTTCTTTATTTTCTCCTACAAGAATTTTTAAGTTATAATCTCCACCTGTTGCAAATGGAGGATCGCTATAAATTAAAGTTATCTTTTCGGCAAAATTATCCAATAGTGAATTCAATGTTGAAAGATTATCTCCCAATATCAAGAGATTCCACCATTCATTCCTAGTTTCTAGACTATTTAGATTAGATAGAAAAATATCTTTAATAAAGAAAGGAATTGAATCACTTGATTCTATTTTATTTTCAATCTTTCCTTTCCAGTTTAAATTTACCATAAGTAATAGATAAGAAACCAAAAGATTTTATTCTTTTTTTCCTTTTAAAATTTAATTAAGTAAGAAATTTCGTGTGATTTATGTTAGATGAATTAGGAGATTGGAGAAAAACTCATTATACTAAAGATATAACACCAGAATTAGTAGATCGTGAAATAATTTTAGGCGGATGGGTTCGTAATTATAGAAATCTTGGAGGGCTAAAATTCATTTCTCTTCAAGATAAATATGGAGAACGTCAAATAACCTTAAAAAGGGGAGTTGTTTCTGATGATGTGTTTGATAATACCAAATTCGGATATCAATACTGCATAATGGTAAGAGGAATTGTTAAAGCATTCAACGAGGCACCAGGTGGAATTGAAATTATTCCATCTGAAATAAAATTATTAAATAAAACACCTGATAAACTTCCTATAGATATGACAGGAGAGACAGTATCAGAACTCGATCTAAGGTTAAACCATAGAGCGTTAGATCTGAGATCTCTTAAAAATCAAGCTATTGTTGAGATTAGAGGAGAATTACTTAGAGCTATTAGGAAATTTTTGTTCAAGAGAGATTTCACAGAGATAACAACTCCCAAAATTATAGGATCAGCAACAGAAGGAGGTACTGAGTTATTTCCCATTATATATTTTGAGAAAGAAGCATTTCTTACTCAATCTGCACAATTATACAAAGAACAATTAAGCGGAGTATATGAAAAGGTTTTTGAAATAAGTGATTGTTTTAGAGCTGAAAAAAGTCGCACTAAAAGACATTTATGCGAAATATTTACTTTAGACGTAGAAATGGCATTTGTTACAATGAAAGATGTACTTGAACTATTGGAAGAATTGGTCTATAATGCCATTAAAGATATCAGAGAAAATAAAATGGGCGCATTAAAATATTTAGAAATGGAAAATAAAACTGTAGTACCAGAAGTTTCATTTCCCAGATATAAATATGAAGAAATCATTGAATTAATCAACAATAAAAATGGGTTTAATCTTGAGTTTGGCGAGGATATTCCAACTGAAGCTTATCGAAGATTAGGAGATGAATTATCTGGATATTATTATATAACTCATTGGCCAATGTCTATTAAACCCTTTTACATCATGGCTTCAAAGAATCCAAAATATAGTGAATCTTTCGACTTACAAAAAGGCATGCTAGAATTAACTTCTGGTGGAACCAGAGTTCATAATAAAGAACAATTAATGAAGGCACTTGAAGAAAAAGGACTAAACCCACTTTCTTTCAAATCTCACCTTACTGCTTATGATTATGGAATGCCTCCTCATGCTGGACTAGGATTAGGAATCGACAGATGGGTTTCTATAATATGCGGGTTAGATGATATAAGAGAAGCAGTAATGTATCCAAGAACTCCTGACAGATTAACTCCCTAATTTATTTAATAAGAAAAAATAAAAAAATGAATAATACTTATATTCAAGATTATATTAAGGCGGGAAAGGCAGTTATTGTAGCTAAAAGGTTGGCGAAAAGAATCATTAAACCAGGTGAATCGTTTTTAGAAATAGCCAACAGATGTGAAGCTGAAATTCTTAAAAATGACTGCGAACTTTCATTCCCTATTAATATGTCTCTGAATGAGGTTGCCGCTCATTACAGTCCTCTAATTGACGATCAGACTTTAATACCGGAAAAAGGACTATTAAAAGTCGATGTTGGGTCTCATTATAATGGATATATTGCAGATTCGGCCTTTACAATTAATCTTGATGAAGATCCAAAACTTCAAAATTATATTGAGGCAGCAAAAGAAGCTCTTGAAGCAGCAATTCAATTATTTAATCCCGGAACTAAATTATATGAGCTTGGTGAAGCCATTGCCCAAAAAATTATAAATCGAGGTTTACGACCCATAACAAATTTGGGAGGTCATGAGTTGAAGCAATATAATTTACATGCTGGACCTTTCATTCCAAATTATAAGGAAAAAATGCACAATCAAATTTTAAAACCTGGAGATGCATATGCATGTGAACCTTTTACTACTTCTGGTGTAGGAAAAGTTGAGAATGGGAGTCATGCATATATTTTTAGATTTGTCAAGCGTGCCAAGAAAAATATACCTTACGAACATTTAAATTATATGAATAAAATTGAGAAAAACTTTAGACATCTTCCATTTTCACCTCGTTGGATAGTGAATAATAATCTCATGCCTAAAAATAAAATACAGAGAACTCTTGAATCTTTCATAGGAAAAAAAATATTAGATAAGTATCCAATTTTAATAGAAAAATCTAATGAACCAGTAGCTCAAGAAGAACATACAATTGTAATAGATATGGATGGGAATAGGATTGTCATTACTAAAGAATGATTTTAAAGAAAAATTATATGCTATCATTTTATGTGCTGGAGAGGGGAAAAGACTTAAGGAAATTACAAAATCCTTACCAAAACCATTAATTAAAATCGAAAAACTAAATAATATTTCGATTATTAATCATACCATCAATAATTTAATCGATTTAGAAATAAAGCAAATAGCAGTTGTTATAGGGTATTTAGGAGATACCATTCGAGATTTTATTTCAACATTAAAAAAAAGTAATAATTCCTTACAAAAAAATTTGATAATAATCGATGCTAAGAATCAGTACAAATTAGGACCACTATATTCTTTTTTATCTATTACAAAGAACCAAAATTTCTTCACTAGTAACAATTACTATATACTAATTCCAGGGGATACTGTTTTTGACTTAGACATATTAAAAGAAATTTTACTCTTAATTTCTAAAAATTCCAAATTGATTCACGATTATCCATTTGTTTTTTATAGAGATATAGAATTAAAGGCATTAGAACAAATCTATAAAAGAAATAATCTAATTTCTTATGCTGAAGTCAAAAAATTCGATTCAGAATCTGTTTTAAAAAGGATTTCTCAAGTAAAAATAAGAGATATTTTTTCTGATGATGTCCTTCATCAAATAATTCCCATTTTTATATTCAATTACAAATTTATCCAAGTAATCTTAGATCTAAAAGGTGCAATCAGAGTAAAAACAATTTGGGAAACATTTAATTATATGATTGATAATGGTAGAAAAATATATGCATTTAGGCTAAGAACTAACAAAGAATTTTATGATATTGATACTATGGATGATTTGAGAAATCTAAAAAAAAAAAAGGACAATAGGCGCTCCGATTATTCAAAGTAAAATTGATTCAAAGGAACTTAAGAAAGGCATAATCCTAAGAAACAATTAAGTAATCAAAGCTCCTATTTACTATTTTTTATAGAAAGTATGTTCTTGCTGTTTTTATGTCTCAAGTATCATAAAACAACAATATATTATCAGCAGAACTTAAATTATCTATGTAAACTAGTCTCTCTTATAAAGAATGTATAAATTAAATCGTTACGTAGATGATAAACTTATATTTTAGCTCCAAAGTGCTAATTTTTCTGCTGGTTTTACAGAAGTTATGTAAAAATTCAAGCTTCTGAGCTTTAATATTGAGCACTACAGGAACATTGGGAATCAAATTGAATATATATCTAGGATTGTTTTAAATGATTTGAAATCAAAAATAAAAAAATTGTCGGAAAAAAGGAATCAAATTAATTTGAATCGGTGTTTAAACCGCAATTATGTATCTAATTCCAATGCAATATCTACCTATTGTCCAAATAGATATATGATAATTTGATTATTTAAATCTTCTTATTAAGATAAATAATAAATTCTTTGATTTTTTTAACAAATATTTAATGAATTAGAAAATTAATAAAAGATAAAATAAAGATCAATACTCGAATTATATTTATTAAAATGAGCGATACAGGCTTAGTACCAATAAAGATTGAATTATTTGGAATTGGCACATTAGAGGGTCACATCATCAGATATATTACTCCTCTTTCCGCTGATGCGATAATTGATAAACTGCCATTCGTGTTGAGAGGTCGATTTAGTTTCGGGACAAAAAAATATTGGACTCTTCCTGGATTAGAGATATATAAAGGGCCTAATCCCAAATCCACAAAAATTGTGGAACAAGGAGATATTGTCTATAATCCTAAAACAGATGAGTTTATTATAATAATAGAAAATTTTCAAATGCCGAATAAAGTGAATAAGATAGGGAAAGTTAGTTCTAATCTAGAATTACTCTTAAAAGCACGGAATGGGTTGAATACAAAAATAACTAAGAGACAATAATGAAATGGCAGTTTCAAGAAAATTGATTATTGTTTTTATCGTTTTTTATCTAATTGTTATAATATATCTTATACTATTTCTTTTTGTTCCAAATGTACAATTCGCAATAATTGAATCGAGACAAGATTTAACTCGCATCACAGAGGGTACAAATTATTTTTGGGCAATAATTATATCTCTCGTAATTTGTTTTTTAGGTTCAGCATCAATTGGATTTCCAGTTCCATTTCCTTTTGTACTTTTTTCTCTTTCAAATTCAATCTTTCTTAGATATATTAATATTGGGTTGAATTTAGGACAAATAATTTTATCAAGCTCTTTCTGGATTGAAATCTTAGGCCTTGCTATAGCAGGAGGTTTAGGTAGTGCTTTAGGTGAACTTACAGGTTACGTGGTAGGATATGGTACAAAAAAGATCGCAGAAGAAAGGCAATTAGATCTTTTGAGTAATATTAATGGATTTGGAAAATTGATTCTTGAAAATGAGAAGCGTACACCTTTCTATATTTTTCTGTTTGCTTTAACACCTTTACCAGATGATATTTTATTCCTTCCTTTAGGTATGATTAAATACCCTTTCTGGAAATGTATTATACCTGGGTGGCTCGGAAAGAACTTTACAACATTATTCTATTGTTGCTGGCCAATTTTTGTAGCAGTTGGATTTACAGCTCAAGGCTTGGAGCCTAATGGCAAATCAGGTATAATAACGGAAGCTATCTTGCTTTTAGTTACAATCACTGTGATGTTTTTCATTATGTCTTTTGACTGGGAAAAATATCTTGAAAAGAGGAGACAGAAAAAAACCGAGAAATCTGATGAATAAGTAAAAATAATTACTAATACAAGCTATTTTTCATTCTTTAAGCAATTCAAACATACAAATACAATTTTTTTTTTTCCTTTAGAATTTTCATCTTCATATATACGTTTATAAATGAAATTATTGCAAATTGCACAAACCGCTGTAGTTCGAGTCTCACCTAATAATGGACCAAGATTTTTAAAATTAGATTTCATAAATATTAAGAATACGATTTAGTTTGGATCGTAATTGCTATATTTGAAACTATATCTATTTTATTTTTGCTATTTCTAAAATTTCGGTTATTACGCCCACGCTGCTTATTTGTAAAATAAGGCCGGCTTCCCAAGGAAACATTTGCAATTTCTAACCTAGGATACATACGACTTTTTAGAATTTCTGCAACTTCCACAGCAGTACTTATTTCATCACCTTCACCCTTTATCTTAAGGGATTTCTTACCACCTGAAAAAGCAAATATGGCGTCTTTAATTGATTTATCTTTTTCATTTCGGTTTCTTATTATAATTGTAGTTTCATTAACCATGAAAGAACCTCATTCGCAAAAAAAATAATATAATCTATTAAAAAGAAGCTTATTTTTTAATAATTTCTTATCTTAATTAAATTTTTCCAAAATTCTTAATTTGATAATATTTTTACATACTTTTAAAGTTTGATAAATGCAAATTAAAACAATCTCATTAAAAATCTTCTAGATTTAATTCAGCTCGTTGATTTATAACATCCAAGATTTTATAATATTCAGAACTTCTCTGTTCAAAATATTCAATTATTTTTCTTTCATTTGTGTCTAAATAATTGAAATAAGGAGATATAATTTCTATTCTCTTAGAAAAATCTTCCGTAAGCTTATCATACCATTCATTAGGTTTCTTTAACGAATTTTGTAATTTCTTTGATAATTTCTGTTTCTTTAACTCATATTCTTCTGTTTTTTTCTCTTCAAATAATTTATCTAATTCATCATATGCAGTTGATATAGATTTTTCAATTTTTTCTCTAAATTTAGGAATTCTAAATGTTTTTTTATAGAAATCAGGATCCCACTCATATAAATAACGTTCATCCTCTTCAGCTTCTTCTTCATTATCAGTCACTACAATATCTTTTTTTGAAACAAGAATTAATCCATAATTTCTCTGAAGCTGAGCTAATGCCTTTTTTCTTAGTACTTCATCTATATATTTGATTTCTCTTAATACTATATCCATATCTTTGTTCACTTTCTTAATAACATTATCAGCTTTTTTTACCATTGTTTCTTTGTCAAATTCAAATTTCATTTCTATGAGGTTATAAGTAGAACTTAATCCTAAGTCGGGGTCTTTAAGTCTTAAACCTGCTATTCCTAAAAAATGTTCATTAGATCCTTTTTCACAATGATCAAAAATTAAACCTATTGCAAAAGGATTTGGGATTTGATAACCTAAATGAGTTAAATGATCTATAGGTGAATAAAAAAATCCGAATCCGGGATGTGTATGCCACCAACCAATTATAAAATCATTTCTCTTATCCTGAATTGATCTTTCAAAAACTGAAGCATCAATTTGAGCCATGTCCACATATTGTTTATTTTCATATTTGACACCAGCTCTATCCCCAACAACCATAGGAATCGCATCTTTTACGATTACTTCTAAATTATTTTCTATTGAACCAACTAAAATTCCATATACTTCACGCCATTTACCGGGACTTAAATTATTATTAGCATATCTAATAGCATAACCTACAATTCTTCTATAAGCTTTTAGTGTGAGTAGAACTGGTGATTTGAACGGACTTACTCTTTTACTTTTCCTCATTTTATGTGAATTTGATGCTCCTTGATATTATATTTTGAAAACTTTATTTCTTATTCTATATGCAATTTAAACAAATCCTAAATATTTAAATTATATTAGTAAAATTTGTAAGTAAAAGTAATAGAAATAAATCATAAAAGTAATAAAATGCAAAGGGAAGGGAGGAAACTGAAGCGTAGTGAGGAAATCCGAAAGGTATTGTCAATTTGTGGACTTCCGGGTTCGGGTAAAACAACAGCAATAGAGGCTATAGAGGATTTAGGGGTTGTTGTAACAATGGGTGATGTTGTTCGAAATGAAGCAAAAAAAAGGAATTTAGAACCTTCTGGAAATAACATAGGTAAGATTGCTAAAGAATTGCGTGAGGAAGGGGGTTCCGCAATAATTGCTGAAAAATGTGTAGATTTAATAAAAAATAGAAAAGAAGAAGTAATCTTTGTTGATGGGGTTAGATCTCTTTCTGAAATTAATATATTTAGAAAGTTTTGGAAATTTCCAATTATAGCTATTATAGTTGATGAGGAAAAAAGAATTAAACGGCTTTTTGAAAGAACTCGCGGTGATGATCCTAAGAGTATAAAAGACTTACAAGAGAGAGATAAAAGAGAAATTGAATTTGGACTTGATAAAGTCTTAGAAAACGCTGATTATATAATCTATAATACTACTACTATTGAGGATTTAAAGAAAAAAACAAGAGACGTGGTCATAGATATCATTAATAACTATTAATATTTAAAAAGCTCTTATTTTAGGTAATCTGCGATAATTTTCGCTAGAGAAACTTGACACACTTCATTGTCAATTGAATCTGTTCCTATTATCTCGTCAGCCCCTGCTTTTAAAATTCGAAATTTTGCTTGCCCTAATAATAATGCATGTGTTGCGACGGCAAATATCTTATTAGCTCCACTCTCTTTCGCTAGTTTTATTGCTGTAGCCATCGTACCTCCTGTGGCAATAATGTCATCTGAAATAACAACATCTTTTCCTTTTAAATTCAAAGCTCCAGACATTTGTATTTCACCTGTTTTAACGTCTCTCTCCTTATCAAAAATTTCAATGGGAATATTTTCTCCAAAATGATTAGCAAAAGTTTTTGAACGGTCTGTAGCTCCTTTATCGGGAGATACAACAACGATATCTTTCGCTCCTTTAGATTTAATATAATCTGCTAAAAGCTTCATTGAATCGATGTTAACTGCTTTACATGCACATTCATCCATAATTTCAGGAGCATGAATATCTACTGTATACAATTCATCCAACCCAAATGAATTTAGAATACGGAAAATCACATTAGCAAATTGACTTTCTCCAGGTCTGAAAATTTTATCTTGACGTGCATAGGCAAGATAAGGAACAACAATAACTATCTTAGCAGCTCCCATACGCTTAACAGAGTCAATTATCATAAAAAGTTCCATCAATCGACTATTTTGATTTCCACTTGAACTAGGACCTGTAGATTGTATGATTATAACTTTCTTATCTGCTATTATGGTTTCATCTTCAAGATTTATTCTTAAATAATTTTCACCGTCTGGGAATTTTTTGATTTCAGTATTTATAGCTTCAATACTTAATTCTTGGGCAATTTTAACCCCTAGAATTTGTGAAGCAGGACCTACTATAAGAATTTTTTCCATAATGATTCCTCCAATATTTATTAATGCATCTTAATTTTTCTTTATTTCCTTCTTTACAACTTTTTTAAAAATTTAAGAGAGTATTTAAAAATGTCTTCTCTATGCCCTGAAAATGTATGCCCTCCAGTATCAAACTCAATGACGTTTTCATCATCTAATCCAAGATGTTCTTTTATATGACGTAAATTTTCAAAAGGAACGCGATCATCGTCTTTACAATGTGCAATTAAAATTCTTTGATTATTCATTGGATCCTTTTTTAAGAAATATTTAGGACTAATTTTACTGATAATCCCTTCTCCTTCTTCCTCTTCAACTTCTTTATATCTTCCCCTTATTGTTTCGTAATCATAGCGTGTACTCAGTGCAATTAAAATTTTTGCTTTTTTATCTCTATACCCATGAGATAATATAATCGCACCCCCTAAACTCCTTCCAAACAATGCAATTTTATCTTCTAAAAGCCTCTTTGTTTGATTTTCTACTATCCATTTAAGAACAATATGAATATCTGAAAAAATTTGTGTTATCATTCGATCCCATCTAGGACCGGTTTGTTTTTGTGTTTCTCCATGGCCACGATAATCATATGCTAAAACATAATATCCTGCATTTGCAAATCTCTCAGAAAAGAATTTAACGAGATAATTCTCCCTATGATTCATAAAACCAGCTAAATTAACAATAAAAGGAGCTTTAGGAGGCGTATTTGATGTAAAATAAATTGAACTTTTTAGATTAATGTTATCAAATTTAACTGGAATATCAATATTTTCAGTTATTAGATCAGTCATTATGGATTTAAATTATTGATTTTGTTTATATTTTTCAATTATATCTCTTAGAGTTTCAATTACAAAATCAGCACAATGTTTTTCATCTTCTGGTAATCCATTTAACGCTTTGTCAATATCCTCGGGCTTCAGATTTTTAGCAAACAGTAAAGATTTACCTTCAATTAGAATTGTAGTTTGACTTGCAGTAGCAATCATTACACTACATCCATCTGTTACAAAATTAGCTTTAGTAATTATATCTTCCTCTATTTTCAAATAAAATCCTAAAAAATACTCTTTTGGTCCTCCTCTTCGTTCGTCAGAAATAATTATTTCTTCTTTTGAAGGTTTTCCCCAATTTTTTGGATTGTGAAATAACTTAACAATTATCTCATTGTGCTTCTTAATATCTTCTTTTATAATTTTCTTCTGAAGCCGATCTATAAAGACATTAAATTCATCAGCCATATTAAAGCAACCAATTTGTTCATTATAGATGTTTTAAGACATGGGTTTCCAATCCAACTACATCTTCTGGCTTTTTTTGATACTTTTTTACAATTTCAATGATTTTTCGATTTAATTCATGATGTTCAGATGGACAACTTGTTTTCTCTAAAAATTCTTCACCACGGCGAATAGTGACGGTATTTTCTGTTACTTTCATTAACTCTGTAGCAATAATTCCATTGAGATAAATCAAATCTGCCAGCATATTCTTAATGTATAATAGTATTGAAATTTGTTCAGACATAAATTTAAAAAGATACCTTGAAATAAAAATTACAACTATAGTTTAAATAGAAAAAAAGCACATATTAAGTAAAATAAGATAATATATTATAAATCGAATATGATGCTGAGCCAATTATTATCATGCTAATTATACTAATTCTTAATATAAAAATCCATTTCATATCATCTTTTAATAATTCTCTGATAGAATTTTTACAGCTTACATAATATCTTTTTAATGCATTCTGGTATCTTGGTTTTAAGGATATGCGAATTCTATAAGTTATTGATGGGGTTCTAAATTCTACTACATCAATAGGAAGACATACATACAAAATCGCAAAAACAAACACAATTATCATGAAGAATGTACTATTGATATTATCATTAATCAAAGAATTAGTATCTGCAAGTGCCCATCCTTCTATTTGTTGGATAGTTAACATTATTAACATTCCTCCTAGCCCAAAAACGTCAAAAAAATCGAGTTTCCTAAACCATTTTCTTACATCTATAGATTCTACATTATTGGCACAAACATAATGAAACTTATAGCTAAATTTCCTTCTAAACTTAAATAACTTATTCTCCTTATTATAAGAAAAAATATCTCCCCCTGCTTGACTAAAATCATAACAAAAAGCTTTAACAAGAAGAATAAAGCCATACATCAAAGCAACCCACCAGAATAATGGTCCAAATAGAATCATTTGAGATAACATAATAATAGCAAAAGTTATTAAAAAAAACCCAAAAACTAAATCAAATAAATGAAAATGAGAATCACTTACTTCTGAAAATGGTTTTTGTAATTCACTTATAACACTTTTTGAATTCTTTTCTCTATCTCTGTCAATTTCACATCCTAAGAAATTACTTATTTTTTTTCTCAGTTCTGATCGATTTTTTATTTTGAACGGAGAAAACCACATTTCATATAAATGAGTTCTGGTTGCAATTTCAAAATAGTTTTGGGGTATTAAAACAAGAAATGCTAAAGCCACGATTTCTAAAATAGTAATTATCACAAAAATCCACGATAAAACATATTCAGGACCAGCTCTTTCAGCAAAAAAAAGAGGGATAGCAGTCATTAGCTGCATTACAATAAAAGGCAATAGGAGCATTATCCAGCTTAGTTTTGGACCAAGATGATTGTTTTGATATCTTACAGCTTCAATGTCTTTCTTCGGAATATCTGTCAACCAACAAAATCCAGGTCTTATTTCATAAAAGAAAAAGAAATTCTCAGATTGCGAAAAAGTACCTTTAAATGGACTTAAAAAGAAGTATAGTAATAAAGAAAAACCAATTCCTAATGCAGGTAGTCCAGTTACATAAAACCAGGAAGGACCACCAAGCACAACAGCACTACCATACTTTACCTCATGTCCTATATCTAATCCAAAAAAAATTAATGAAATGATTCCTGCAAAAGTTAAAAGTAAAGCAGCTATAAATCGTGTAATATTAAGCGAGAAAAATTTAATATAGGTCTTAACTGGCTCCCTTAAATCATGAATAGTCTTTATAGTCAAAGAATTTTCACGAAGGTAATATGGAGCAATAAAGAATTTTGAAGCTATAATCATCCCTAAAACTATAATTGCTATATCAATTAGAAATGAGATATTAATGTCATCAATAGTTATTCCAAAATCAAACTGAAATAAAAACAATAATATCCCTAAAAGTATAATAATACTTCCGATAATAAGAAATATAATTCTAAAGATTCGTTTGATTGGATGAGTTTCTTTCAGTTTTTCAATTTCTTCTTCAGTTAAAACACTCATAAATAACAATCATTTTTCTAATTTGATTATGATAATATATTGTTAATTTTTTTCTTTAATAAAATTTCAATTTACTTTTCAATAAATACTGTAAAATTGCTTTAAATATTAATTTAAAATTAAATTATATTTAGAATAGGCTGATTAAAAAAAAAATATATTGGTGAGAATACTTTAGATTATAAAGATTTCCATGATGGATTATTATCTTTAGTATTAATTTTAGCTTTTTTCTCAATCACTTTTATGATAGGATCCTATTTATTGCAACCTTATATTGCCTTAGAGACTGCAGAAAGAGATCTTATTATAATCTTGTGCGCTATAAATCTCTTATTTTGTATATACTATTTATGGCAAGTAGTAAAAATAGAAAAAATTTTCAAACTAGAAAATAAACATATTATTAAATTTGGTAAAAATATTGGAATAGTCACGCTCTTATATATCCCTCATTTTTTTATGTTTACGACACTATTTTTCAAAAATTTGCATAATTTAGAGCTGCTAATGGTAGTTCTAATCAGTTTTATGGAAGCTTTACTAATCTGTGTTGTGATAAAAGAAGTTTATGATATTGTATTCCAAGAAGAATCTCAAAGAGATTTTGAATTAGAGGAAAATCGCAAAAAATATCTGGAAAAAGAGAAAAAACCTTTACCTGGAGAACGTTTTTAACCAAAATAAACTTATTTTAAAGATTTATCTTTTTGCTAATTTCTCTATAGCGGAATCAATCATCTTAAGTTTAGTTGAATACTTTTCCATAAGTTCGGCAAATTTATCGACATCAATTTCGTTACTTCCCCTTAAAACTTTCAATTCATTTATAGTTCTTACAACTCCCGCTTTTTTATCGATTAATTTTTCTTTTTTACTATAGGGTATTTTTTCTTCTAATTTTTTCTTCTGGTATGTCTTAAATCTTTTGATATTTACATCTCTTGGCACAAATTTGGTCAAATAAATTATATTTTTTGGCACAAATGGGGCTAAATTTTCTGGAATAATAATTATAGGTTCGGGATCTTGAATTTTTTTTATTTCTTCATAATTTAGTTGTTCTATATCACTTTCCTTAAGATTTTCTTCCACTATAGATAAGTTTAACTCTATATTTTCCTTTTCTTCACTAGAGAGTGAAAGATTTTCAACCATATCATCCCAAATGTTTTTTGCTTTTAAATAATACCATAAAGCTTTTTGCTGTAATTTTTTT
This sequence comes from Promethearchaeota archaeon, assembly GCA_016840085.1. Classification (GTDB taxonomy): domain Archaea; phylum Asgardarchaeota; class Lokiarchaeia; order Sigyniarchaeales; family SOKP01; genus Loki-b32. Next base: position 44,298 of record JAEOTA010000006.1, on the reverse strand, counting down.
ACTTTTTCTTTATTTATATTTGTTATTGAAGATTCTAAAGAAGCATGAGCTTTAAGATTGCATGCTTTTCCCATATCATAATGAAATTGGGCTCTTATCTGTTGTTTTTTCTTTTCCTCATGCTTTCTTAAATAAAATAGTCTTTTTGATAATAAACTGAGACCCGCATATAATTTGGATGAAAAGTAAATATTATTCTCATTTTCTTCTTTTAATGCTGCGATACTTTGAGCAAGAACTCGTGATTCCTCTGAATTTAACTCAAGATTCTCAGAATCAAGAATAATTCCTTTATCTTTTTGGTGGACAACAGCAGCGCTAAAATATGCTGCTGTCTTATAGATCTTACTACACTCTGTCATAGAAATTATAGCATTTTCCCATTCTTCTTCTTCCTCATATTTTTCAGAAAGTTGTGAATATGCCTTAGCCATAACCCATAAAACTCTAGCACATTCAAACATTATATCATGAATCTCAATCTCTCTGTTAGCCACCGGATCTTGAAAAGTTGGTGTAATATCCAAATCTTTCAAAATCGCACTATGATTTTCATTTTGATAATTTACATTTAAGACTTTAGTATATTCGAAAATAAGATTTAGATCATCTAAACTAAAATGTTCATCTTCTTTTTCTAAAGCATCTTCTAACTTCTTTATATTGAAGTGCAAGTATCGAATACGTTGCATGACTTCTTCTTGATAAAAAGGAGACATAATCAAATTTTAAAGTTTTTTGTTAAATTAACGTTATTTAAAATTATTTCTTCATCATTTTAAAACTAATCTATAAAAACATTTTAATGACGGGGTGATCTATAAAACTCTGAAAACTAATTTTTAATTCTAAATTAATGAAGAATAAATTATTTATTTTTGAATATGTTTCTGGGGGAGGATTTAATCAAATTAATATCCCAACTTCACTTTTTTGTGAAGGTTTTGGGATGTTAAAATCTATTATAACTGATTTTAAAAGGTTAGATTTTGAAATAAGCACAATTTTAGATTATCGGATTTTCTTCTTATCAAAATATTTACAAGCAGATATCATTAAAAGAATTGATAGTAAAGAGAATTTTCTTCGAAAATTCAAAAACCTTGTTAAAGATAGCAAATATGTTTTTATCATTGCTCCTGAATCTTCAAACATACTTTATAACCTTTCAAAAATCATAATAAATCATGAAAAAATACTTTTAAGTACTAATTTAGAAGGAATTAAATTAGGAACATCAAAGATAAAAACCTACGATTTTTTTAAAGTTAATAAGATTGTTACTCCTAAAACTTATATAATACCATTTAAAAAGAATAATTTAGATATTGACTTTATTATTCAAAAATTTTACAAATTAAAAACACCTATCGTAATTAAACCCGAAGATGGAGTAGGTGCAGAATCAATATACTATTTTGAAAATAAAGAGCAAATAAGAGCTTATTTTCAGCAATATAAGGATACGTTAGATAGTAAACGTAAGTATATCCTTCAACAATATGTTGAGGGTTGTGATTTAAGTGTCTCTTTAATTGGAACTCAATTTTCAATGAATTCTTCAATAGATTCCCCGATAATTCTAAGTATTAATTCCCAAACTGTAAATTTAAAAAATTCAAACCATGAATCTGAATATTTTGGAGGTCATACTCCCGTAAAGGATGCCCAAGACATATATATAAATTTAAAAAATTCTATTAAATTTCCTAAGTTTTCAAAATTTACGGGATATTTTGGCATAGATTTAATAAGAAAAGAGGATCTCCAACTTTATTTTATAGAAATTAATCCAAGATTAACAACATCTTATATAGGATTAAGAAATACAATTAATCAAAATCCTGTTAAATTGATACTAAATTCAAAACTAAATGTTACAGAGTCTATAAAGATTAAATATCTTAATTTTTCATTATTTACTAGAATTGAATTAAGCTCAAAGGATCTGATAACTAATAAGGGATTATATGAAGGGTTAATATCTAAATTAATTAAAGAAGTCCCCGAATTTGTGACACCCCCCATTTCATTAAATGATTCAAATCATTTTTCATGCTTTATAGCGACTAAAACAAGAGACTTAGAGTCATCTAGGAAAAGATATAAAGAAATAACTCAATCCTTAACAAAATTGGGCTTTAAAATTCTTAAACCAATATAAATAGGATGATTGTGAAACCACTATAGTGAAGTAAGAGAGATATAATCAAACTAGTTTCGATTTTCAATCCTTTTTTGACACTTAAACTATATGATAATAACCATAAGGACCAAACTTGGAAAATGATCAGTAAAATTTTATCTATCAAATTAAATATATTATTATCCAATAAATTTGAGAATTTAAAAATTAAGTGAGAAATAAGGTAAAATAACATCGGAAATTGAATAATTGCAAAAGATTGAAAAAAATAAACTGTATTTTCCTTATTTTTATAAAATATTCTTGAAATACCCTCTATTATAATAAAAAGAAGGAAAAAATTTGCAATAAAACTAAAACTAATCAAAAGCCGATAAATTGATTCAAATGAACTCTGATCAACATCTAGATAAAACAATAAAAATGAGAAAAATCCGTTCAGCCAACAAAGTAGAGTCCCAAGAATTAATATTGCTATTGATATCAAAATCGTAAAAATTTTATCTTTCTTTTCAAATTGTATGAATCTTTTAGTTGTTACTGACATTAATTTTCTTAAAATCGGAGACTTAAATTCCTTCTCTGGCGCTTTAATTGATTCTATATTGTCTTTTATAGAATTATAAGCGTAAATCCCTAATTCTGTTAAACAATATTTTTTATCTTCTCGTTGTTCAATTAATTCAGATAATGTATCTAAATGATGATAAATTGTTCCCGTGCTAACATTTAGCTCTTTTTTTAAATTAGTAAATGAAGTAAACTCATTATCTCCTATTATCTTTAAAATTTCTCTGCGAATTTCATGACCTAAAGCATAATAGAAACTCGATTCAATATCATGATTTTTATTCCCCCCTTTTTTACTGTTATTACTGATATCTATGTACCCCCTTGATTATCTATAGTAATTAACACATTTATTATATTAATTATAATTAAGAGAAATCCTGATATTCCCATATATAGACCAGCACCCGCATTATAGAGATATTGTATCTCTTGAATAAAGTAATCAAAAAAGAATATTATTAGAAATCCTAAACCTACTAATGATAATATAACTGATTTAATCTTGAATTCGACTTTATAAATAATTAAAATACTAGCTGCTAAACAAATAATCCCACTGATTAATGGAAATAGGAATAAAAAAGAATTTTCAATCTCAATGGAAGTCGTTAATATATATAGCTCAATAAGATTTTGTTCTGAAAACCATTGAAAAAATTCAGATAATATTAATAAAATTGATCCTATTAACCCAAATAAGTTTTTATTAAGAATATTTTTGAATTCCATTGAATATCTATCTATTTTTTTCTATGATATTGAAAAACTATAAAAATTGAAAAAGAATATTATTAAAATAAATTTTGAAAATATTAATCTTTCTTCGATCTTGAATTCCCAATTAAAAAGAGTAGTGAAAATAAAATGACTTCAGAAATTGAAATAGAAATAGAAACTGAATCTCCTCCGCTCTTTAATTATCTAAAACAAGAAATTCCTCTTGAGGATATTAAAGATTATGCCTCTCCTAAACGCATATCATCAATAGATTTTTTAAAAGGTTTTGCTATAATCTTTGTAATTTTAGCCCACACAGCACAAGCATGGCTTGACAATGATTCTATATATCTATATGGACTTCTATTTGCTCTATTAGATATTCTTGGTCCATCATTATTTGTTTTTCTTTCAGCTCTAAGTGTTATCTTTAGTATAAAAAGGAAAGAAGGAATTTTACCTCAAAAGATTATTAGAAACCGTATTTTCACAAGAGGAATTGTAATGATCATAATAGGAATGATGACTAATTTAGTGGGAATTGATCCAGTAACAGGAAAAATCATTGTAATTGTTTTTGGGTGGAATATTATAACATTCATTGGGTTTTCTCAAATTTTTTCTTATTATATTTTAAAGTTAAAGAAATCAAGACGTATTTTAATAGGTATTTTAATAATTGTTTTTTCTCCAATACTTAGGGCTTTTCTTTTTGAAGGTAAAGATGCTGGTAATTTAATATGTATTTTTTTCCACTACATCATAACATCTCCAACACCTCATTTAACTCTTTTACCATGGGTGTCGATTTGCTTCATGTCTACAATATTTGGTGAATACATCTTTGAAGCAATGAATAAAGGAACTGAAGACGCTTACGTGGGTTTATTTCGTATATTTTTTATTTGGGGAATAGTTTTAATATTGGTTGGAATTTTTGCCTTTTTCCCTAACGGTCTAAATTTTACACAATGGCAACCTGGTTGGGCATTACAAACACCTGAATCAGTAGTAGGTGGATTATCTGAATATCCACATTTAGATTTATTAGAAATCGCAAATAAACAGGATTTTTTTGTAATCCCTGGAATGCCTAATTTCTTAATACGGGGCACAAGTGCTAATATGTTTTATAATCAAGGTGCTGCATTATTCGTTATCTCAATATTCTTTTACTTTATAGATATTAAGAATGTCTCAAATGATTTCACGAATATGTTGATATATTATGGTAAAGTTTCCCTTAGTTTATTCCTAATTCATTTCCTATTTCTTCCAATCTTCTTTGATCAATTCAGTGTTTCTCTCTTTTTGATTATTGTTTTTTGCTACGTTGGTTTTCTAGGCATTCTTATGTGGGTTTGGATGGAGAATTTTAAGGGTGTTGGCTCTCCTGAATGGCTAATGGTTCAGTTAGGAAGAATTGGACAAAAATCAGGTGAAGCTGTCAAGAAAACATCTAAAAAGGTGTATGCAAAGATTAAAAAACGAGAAAAAGTAAAGAAGATGGAGGATTTCATGAAAAAACTCTCGAAAGATGATACAAGAAAAGAAGAAAATGTGAATTAAATCAAGGAGATTGACGAAAAATATAAATTCTTAACATTTTTTAATTTATAATAATGATTAAACATCTAATTAAAAGAAGATGTTTCCACTCATAATTTAATAGATTTGAAGATAATTGATGAATAAGACACAAATTTTTTTTTTATTTGCTGTGGTAATAAATGCTTTATTTTTAGTAATAACTTTCATTTTTTTCTTTTTTTTAAAAAGTCCACTGATGAGTAGCAGTAATACTGATTATTTGACTTTTTACAATGCAGGTTTGACCATAATTAATGATTTACCCAATTTATATAATTCATCTCTCTATCTCTTTCCATTTAGATATTTTCCAATTTCTGCCTACTTTTTTACTCCTTTTTCGTTATTAGGATTAAAATTAGGTTTTTTTGTATTTCAAATATTTAATTTTGCGTTAAATCTCATTACTATCTATTTGATTTATAAAATTATTCAAATTCATATGAATACGAACAGGAAGTTGAATATTAGTTATAAAGTGAATAACTTAAAAGACATATTCTATGATCCAGATAATGAATCTATACTTCATCACCTTGGTATTTTTTTAATAATGCTTCCTCAATTTATGAACTATTTTTTAGGTCAAATCAATGTTTTAGTGTCTTTTTTTATTCTTACTTCGCTTTTTTTCTTCTTGAAAGATAGTGTTAAATTTGACTTTCTTGGAGGAATCTCACTTGGTTTAGGAATTTTATTCAAACCATCTTTAGCACTTCTTTTACCTTTTATAATATTCTTAAATTACGATGTAAAAGTTAAAAAAATGGTATTTCAATTTAAAAGAACGATTTTAAGACTGTTTGGGTCTATTTTCCTAATTATTTTATCAGGATTATTTTTTATATTTCATCCTAAAATGATAGGAGATTTCATTGAAGTTAATCTCACAGGAGAATATACATATAATATTGGAGGAGGCTTGGAGATCAATCCTTCTTTTAGCCTTACGAGAATTATTCTTATTCTTTTTCAAGTGCTCGAATTGGATATCAATTATTTCTTAGTTTTTATTATAATAACCTTACTTTTTTTACTTCCTTTGTATTTATTATTTTTATTTTCTAGAGCTCAGCAAAATAAGTTGATTCATGGGTACTTTGCTGGTATTACTATCATGCTCCTTGTATATTTTGACTCATGGCCTCATCATATAGTTGTATTGGCTCCTTTTTTAGTCCTTTTTATACTATTAGAAAAAGATTTTGAACTCTATATTTTTTTTAAATATATTTACTATCTCATTTCTTTTTTAATATTAATATTTTGGATTATCTTTTATCTAACATATGAAATTTTTCCTTTTAATATAGGAGGATTAATATTATTGATTTTATTATACTATTCTTTACTTATTTATAACATAAATCATGTAAAATAAAATTTAGATAGGGATTATTATCCTATTTTTAAAAGAACTCGCACTAAAAGTTTCTCAGAGATTAAATATCAATACTCATAACAAAAAGGTTTTTTTAGTTTAAATTTAATTAAAATATAAAAAAAATTTTATTTAGGAAAGTCGATTTTTCCTTATTCTATAATTAATTGGTGTATTATCAAGAATGTCGATATCTACTGAAGAAGTATCAACTGCCGAATTCAATAATAATTTAGCATCGAAGCGAATTGCTTCAATAGATTTTGTAAAAGGGCTTGCTATGGTCTTTATAATCTTAGCTCATTCTGCTCTCAGCTGGCTTGATAAAGATTGGAGGTATATATATGGACTTGTTTTTGCATTTTTGGACGTTCTCGGTCCTTCGCTATTTGTGTTTCTTTCGGCTCTTAGTGTAATTTTCAGTGTTAAAAGAAAAAAGGGAGTATTACCTGAAAAAGTAATTCGCAATGGGATCTTAATAAGAGGAGTAGTGATCATAGTTATAGGTGTGCTTTTCAATCCAATGTCGTTGTACTCATCAGGCGTAGCTGTTCCTTTCCCTGCTAATTTATGGGGTTGGAACATCCTAATGTTTATTGGATTCTCTCAGATTTTCTCATACTATGTACTAAAATTTAGTAAGTTATCACGCGCAGTGATTGGCGCGATTATTATTTACTTTTCTCCTTGGATTCGAGAAATCCTCTATGAATTTAAGGATGCTAATGTAGTTGTTCTAATCTTACATTTCATTATAACATCTCCTCTCCCTCAAGTACCAATTTTACCATACCTATCAGTATGTTTTATATCTACAATATTTGGTGAATATATTTACGAGGCAATGATAAAAGGGACGAAAGAGGCTTATTATAGGTTATTTCGAATCTTTACTTATTATGGAATTGCATTAGTATTAATTGGTTTATTTATTATTGTTCCGAGGGGCGTAGCTTTTGATATTTGGGAACCTGGATGGGCATTCTTAAATCCTGCTCCTCCTCCATATCACTCAGCACCTGGATTTATTGTAGAATCAGAATATTTGCATATTGATTTATTGCGAATAGCTAATCAACAAGATTATTCCTATTTTCCAGGAATGCCAGTGTATATGATAAGATGTACCGCCCAAAACATGTTCTATAATCTCGGAGTTGGATTCTTACTTATCGCAGTATGCTTTTACTTTATTGATATTAAAAAAAAATCTAATGATGTCATTAAAATGGTTAATTTTTATGGAAAAACAAGTCTCTCTCTTTTCTTAATTCAATATTTATTCCTTCCACTATATGGAAGTCAGTTTTCTATTATCTTTTTGCCAATCGTTTTTGCTGGTTATTGTGGATTTTTAGGGTTACTTATGTATATTTGGACAGAGTATTTTAATGGTGTTGGAACACCTGAATGGATTATGGGCAAACTGGGAAGTGCTGGGAAAAAGAAGAAAAAATCTTGAAACAAACTTCTTTTTGAAGATTATTAATAAATTCCCAATTTTATATTAAACAATTTAGAAATACTTATCTAATTGTAAATATATAAATATCTTTAAAGAATAATAAGAAATATTAACTTGTGAATTTATTATTACTAAATCCCTTAAGATTATATTAAATAATGCTTCATAAATTAGATAAAAAATATAATATAATATAACTAATATTAATTTAATATAAGGAGTTTGAATATGTCCGGACAAGGAGAATTTAAATTTAAGATAACGCTTTTTGGACCCGGAGGCGTAGGCAAAACAAGCCTTTTATTGCGTTATATTAAAGATTATTTTAGTGATGATTTAAAGAAGACTATAGGGAGTAATTTTTTAATTAAAGATGTAGAAATAGGTGGAAAAGGTGTTCGTCTCCTCCTTTGGGATATTGGAGGACAGCCCCAATTCCACAAACTTAGAACTATTTATTTTAAAGGCAGTAATGGTGCTCTTGGTGTTTTTGATTTATCATCTAATCAAACTCTTTTAAAGATTCCTGGATGGATTAGTTCTATCAAAAAATCGGTAAAAAGAACCATTCCAATGATATTAATTGGAAATAAAGCCGATTTAGAGAGAGATATTGATAGAGAAGAGGCAGAAGATTTAGCTAAACGATTAAATTGTGAATATATGGAAACATCAGCAAAAACAGGAGAAAATGTGGAAGGTGTTTTTGAATTAATCGCTAAAGCTTGCCTTGAAGAAGTAGGAGAATTATAAATTCCGTTAGTTTTATCTTATTTTATCTCGACGCTCAGTTTTTTGAGCTCATTAATTAATTCTTCATTATTTGTAAATTTAATACCTAAAATTCCTAATTCTCGAGCAGATCGGATATTATTTAACCCATCATCGATAAAAACAATTTCTTCTGGCTTACAACCAGCTTTTTGTATAGCATATTGAAATATCTCTTCATCAGGTTTAGTCATATGAACCTCATGGGATAAAATTATCTCATCAAAACATTCCAGAAAATCCCACTTCTTACTTAAAAGATATTCCCAATGGCTCGAATTTACGTTTGATAAGGCAATAAGCTTATATTGGTTTGCATTTTTCAATTTTTTTACCAATTCAATACTTTTATGATTAATTCCTGAAATAATACTATTAAATGCGTCAAAAAAATCATTTTGAGCTAATTCACATACTTGCAGTAAATCGCACGCCAATTGGTAGAATTCCTCATCACGCATTAATCCCTGATGATAGATGTCTGATTGACGGAAAAATTCCAGAATAATTGGTGTTTGAGGTTTGTTCAAGGGAGATTGAGTTATTATTCTATTATAAAAATTTGAAAAATCTAAATCTACAATGACTCCACCTAAATCAAACATTAATGCTTTTATTGTCATAAGTTTTAAAAAAAACTACTTTCTAAAATATATTCTCATTGAGAACCTTCTAAATGGTATTGGCAATTTATATTTTGGGAAGTTTCCTGTATCTTCTTCAAGCATTTCAAATAATGTATCTAATTTCACATCATTAACTTGTTTAGAAGTCTGTTTTTTTGGACCAAAAGGTTTACCTATCAATCTCTTTCTTATAGAAATTGTTTGATTCTCTTGTTCTTTTTTACCAAGAATAATTACATATGGAATCCATTCAATTTCTGCTTGTCTTATTTTTTTTCCAACCGTTTCTTCTCGATCATCAAAATCCGCTCTAAAATCCTCTCCATTGATGATATTAAGCAATTTTTCAGCGTAATCGTTCTGCTCGTCACCCACGGTTATTATTCGGACTTGTATAGGGGATAACCACGTTTTAAATCCAGGTACTATTTTTTCCTTATTTCGAATAGCCGATTCAATTAAACCCCATAAAACTCTTTCTATAGCACCAGTTGGAGAGTTATGAAGAATTATTGGATGTTTCAACTTGCCATCGGTGTCTATGAAAGAAATATTATATTTCTGCCTTCTTACACCATCATTATCAACCATATATTCTAAGGAACTCTCTACATCTATCTGATTAGTAGCTAAAGTCGCACTTCGGTTTTGAGCAGAAAGCACATTTCTTTCAAGTTTTAATATATAATAATAATATCTATCTTCCCATAATTCTACTAATGCAGGATGTTTTTCTGACTTGATTAAATCAACGATCCACTCCTTATTTTCCTTATAAAAATCCTGTGTAACTCTAAATATAACATAAGTTTTTATCCCTAAATCTTTTTCCAGACTTTTAATTAATTCATATTGCTTTTTAAACTCATCAATGGAAGATTCTAAATTTTTACACATCGTATGCATATCTGGCATTATAAACGCTCTTAATCTTCTTAAACCGCTTAATTCACCTTCTAACTCACGTCTAAATGCGTATTGTTCATATTCATATGCTCTTAAAGGAAGATATTGTGGTTTTAAATTCATTTGGGAAAATAAATCGAATAGAAGAAAATCACAAGCATATCTCAAGAGATATCTATCTCTACCAGATTCAACCCAATAGCTCCTTGCTGGAAACCGAGCAGTTTGAGCTGTCAATTTCTTATTTTTTACGGTATACATAACAGGTGTATCAAGAAGAATCGCCCCATAATCTATTAATCTATCTTCTATAAAATTCTTTATTAGATTTTTCATAATGATTCCTTTTGTATACCACCTAAAATTCCCTGCATCGGTATTAGGATCAAAATCCACTAATTCAAACTCCTTCATCACTTTTATATGAGCTGGTTCCATTGCTTTATTTATTAATCTTGAACCTAATTCAGAATTTAGGAATAAATGAAAATCTTCGTCTTTAATCTCCTTGGGGGGGACTATATTTTGATCTTCATCAAAATTTAAATCAATTTCTTTTCCCGAGGTTGTAATTACTTTAAATGCGGAATTTTTAACCTGCTCCTCAGGTTTAATTGCTAGTTTAACATCTCTATACATCTCAGCTAATTCATGACCTAAACAATTAATTTTAAACGATTTATACCATCCAAAAGGAGAAAATTTTGCTTCTATGCCTTTCTCCCTTAAATTCTCAGCAATTTTTGGGCAAACTTCCATAGCATTTGCCTCTTTACTAAGAAATTTACTTAGATGTGCCCATGGATAAACTAAAACTTTATCCACACGATACATGTCTCTATCCATAATTAGTTCTAATAATTTTCTAGTTTTTCCTTTAATTTCTCCTTTTTCAACTTTTTTATTAAATTTTCTTATCTCTTCATTTTTTTGTCTTAATTGCTCAGGAAAACCAGTAATTTGTAATATTGCTGCTTCAATTTCTTCAGCACCCTGTTTTGCAATCAAATTAATATCGTATGTATCTTGATCTTCAACAGATATATAACACACCAAAATAAGACCTTCCATCTTAATAAAATCTTCTGCAAACTCTTGAGGATTGCTGGTTGCTTCTTTATTTTTAATTACTTCTACATTCTGTGAGTGGATTAATAAGATTTTCATATCAGATCTTAGTATTTATTTATTTATTAATTCCTTATAATAAATTCTAAATATTTTTCTTACTTTTGATATATAATTATATATTGATATACTGAATTCAAATTAATTTTTACCAATATTTATCTGAATAATAATGAATCTTAAAAAAGCTTTTTCAGAAATATCTAATTTATTTGACATTTTATATAATGATCGAGAAAAAATTTTACAATTATCCCGAAATATTATTCGAGATTGTAGTATAAGTATTAAACATATTCATAGAAAAGAATTTAGAATGCTTCAAGATAAAAATAATACTATTAAAACTAATCTTCAAAATTTAGTCAAATTAGTTAACAAGAATCCTGATATATTTTCCAAATATTTAAAAACTCCTGAACAAGAGTTTACAGAATTAATTGTTTTTCATTCAATTATTAGTAAAAAAGAAATTCCACCCCCTTCAGAGATAAAAGTTAATCCTATTAATTTTGCATTAGGATTAGCAGATGTCATAGGAGAATTAAGAAGATACGCGTTAGATAATATCAGAAATTCTCAAACTCAAGATTTAAATTATATTTTAGAAAGTATGGACGAAATTTATACATATTTATTTTCTATCGATTATCCTAGTGGAATTACTCAAGATCTAAGACGTAAGGTTGACGTAGCAAGAAATATCATTGAAAAAACAAGGGGAGATATATCACTTGCTATTCAAATGAACGATTTAAAGCAATGTTTTGAAAATGAAAGATAATGTTCAATTAATGTATTTTTGTTAAATCTTTGAACTTTTGATAAGTATAAAATAACTTCAATATGAAATGGGTTGAATAAAATAGCGAAAAAGGTATTAATTGCAGGAACCTTCGATTTGGTGCACCCAGGGCATATCTACCTAATCAATGAAGCTGCAAAATTAGGAGATGTTTATGTAATTATAGCTACTGATAAAAATAGGAAATTATATTCAGGTATATCTCCAATTATTCCTCAAGACCAACGACTGGAAGTCGTTAAGAATATTAAACACGTAAAAGAAGCAAGACTAGGAAGGAGTGACAATGATACTCTCACAACTGTAGAAGAAATAAATCCGGATATTATATTATTAGGACCAGATCAAAAATATAGTATAAATATATTAAAAAAAGGGCTTAAAGAAAAAGGGCTTAATCATATAGAAGTAAGAAGACTCGAAACTTATTATGATAAATATGAATTAAATAGCTCAAGTTTAATAAAACAGAAAATTATTGAAAAATATAAAGAAAATAAATCGAAAAGTTGCTAAAATGGACTATAAAGAAAATATATCTCCAGAAAACTATGCTAATTGGTTTGCACTTTATCATCTTTGCTTAAATATTGGTAGTCAGAAGGCAATTCATATCAGTAGTGTTGAATTTGGTAAAGTATTAAATTTATCGCAACAAACCGCATCCAGAAGAATAAATAACCTAGAAGAACTTGGCTGGATTCAAAGAAAAGTTGAAGGAAAAGAGCAAATAATAAGAATAACAAAGAAGGGAGCTGATAGTATGCTTGTTATGTATAAGAATTTAAAACAAATACTTGAAGAGATTTTAATAGTTGGTGAAGTTACTGAGGGAATGGGTGAAGGAGGTTATTATGTTAGAATACTTGGTTATTTAGAACAATTTCAGAAAAAGCTTGGATATATTCCTTATTTTGGAACGTTAAATCTACAATTTAGTGATCTTAATAAAGAATTATTAGAAGAGAATTTAAAAACTCGAATTCCTGTTAGAATTGATGGATTTGAAGATAAAAAATTAGGTCGTACATATGGTTCAGTAGATTGTTTTGAATGCAATGTGTCTCGTTTAGATAATCAAGAAAATAAAATAAACGCTGCTATTTTAAGAATTAAAAGAACTCATCATAAAAAAAATATTGTTGAAATTTTAGCAGAACCTTACTTAAGAGAAGTATTAAAATTAAGAGATGGGGATAGACTAAGAATAGAATTAAGATAAGATTTTACTCATTTATTTGCTGTTCTGTCTGTTTTATTTTGTAATATATTTTTATCGTTCTAAAAATAAAAGTCCCGATAACAAGCCACATATAAATAAATAAAAATTCATTCATGAATCCATAAAAAAATGCTAAAATCATTGTAATAAATATGTAAAATAATCTTTCAGATCTAGCCATTAGTCCTACATCAAAATCTCCTTTGAAAAATACTTCTGCTCTTGCTCTACTATAGCTGATCATAATTGAAATCAAAAAAGATATGAATATAACCAAATTCATATCAATAAAATCCCATAGAAATTCATTAAAGTTAAAAATAAATAGACCAAAGAAAATAATAAATTCAGATATTCTATCCATAAAAGAATCAAAAAACCCACCAAATTTTGTTGACTTGTTAGTTAATCGAGCAATCGCTCCATCACAACCATCCATAATTCCTGTAATAAACACAAAAATAGAGAAGAATAAAAGATTTCGAAAAATCAATAAAGACGCAAAACTTAAGATTGAAAAACCAAGCATAATAATAGTGGCTATGTTTGGTGTAACTCCAATTCGGATTAAACCTTTTGCTATCAGTTTTATTAATGGTCTAAAGATATATCTTAAGCGAAATCTCGAAGGCATTTTTACATAATGTTTTATGGGTTAAATTAAAATATATTTCTCATTATAAAATAACATAGTTTTTTTATTTTATTTATTTTAAATATATAATTAATTCAGTAACACAACAACGAGATTGAAAACTCTTGAAATTACGTTTAATTTTAAAAACAAAAACCAAAAAAAATAAAGATTTAATTATAAAATTTAATATTGCGCCGAGTAAACACATTGGATTCATAAACTTTATAAATTTAGCTTTAAATCAAGATTTACCAATAGAATTATCTTTTGAAAAAATTTCAAAATCTGGTGAGCGTGAAGAAAGTAAAATTTTTGGGCAATTTAAACTACAAGGTAGAGTTGATTCACAGATGTATGAGTTACAAGAGGAAATTCAAGAGGCAGATCGTAAGAAGAAGAAACTCCAGCAAAAAAGAAAGCAACTGTAAAATATTATTTTTCACACCCTAATTTTGAATTAATTAATTCGACATTAAAACTATAGTTCAAGTTTAATTATTATGGAAAAAGAAATCTCTCTAAAAATACCGGGTCGAATTTGTTTGATGGGGGATAAAGTAGACCTTTTAGGAAAACCTGTTATCGGTATGGCAATAAATTTGATGATGACAATCACTTATAAAGAAAAGACTGATAATATCGTTGAATTCTATAGCCATAATACTAAAGAAAGGATATCATTCAATTTAAATGAGTCTCCACCTCGTGACATTGATTTAGCTTATTGGAGTGTTTTATATGAAAGACTTAAGAAGCATATTAAAAAAGGATTTTTTATGGAAGTAGATTCTGACATTCCAATTGGAGCAGGATTATCAACTTCTGCTGCTGTATCAATAGGTTTTATTAAAGCTATAAATCAAGCATATAATTTGAATCTCGCATTAGATGAAATTGCAGAGCTTGCTTATTTAGGTGAGAACCATGATCTGGGAATAATGTGTGGTAGGTTAGATCAATATACAATCGCTCATGGTGGAATTGTGTTTATAAATACAAGTTATGAAAATCCTGGGGTAGAGCACTTAGGCATTGAAAAAATGCCGATTGTTGTTGGAGATTCATTAGAAGAAAGAAAAGCATCTTTTGTATTAAATAGAGTAAAAAAACAGATAAAAGAAAATGATCCTGCTATATTAGAAGCTTTTCGAGTAATAGAAAACTGTGTTTATCAAGCAAGGGACGCGTTATTGAAGAAAGACTTTAATAAATTAGGGGAATTAATGAATAAACAACAAGCACAAGAAGCAGTTTTGAAAGCAGATACCCCAAAAATCGTAAATTTATGTAAAGCAGCAAAAGATGCTGGTGCTTTAGGTGCAAAACAAATGGGGGCTGGTGGTGGAGGATGTATGGTTGCGATAGCACCTAGTAAACAAAAAGAAGTCGCCGAAGCAATAACCGAAACAGGAGGAAGAGCTTGGATATTTGATATATATCGATATTAATTAATTCTAAATTAAGTAGAGCAAAGATATTATAAGTTCAATTGTGTTATTTGTCGATATTGGAATTCCCATGTTTTTTTAACATAAAGCGCATCATTTATGGAGTCGTAAATTACTGATCTTTCACTTAAACCTCCAATATCTTCTGAATCTATTTTTATATGCATTGAACTTAATCCTTTTTTAATATTTTCTATGTTTTCTTGATATGTCTGGTCATAATCTAAAAATAGTTTAGCTCCACTGACAATACTTACTCTAATGTTTGCTTCTTTTGCTCCAGGGTATAATAAGTTATTATATAAATCTTGTATATGTATCTATAAAAGTATGAGGAAAAAGCAAATGATAACCTTGCTTAGCAGCAGAGGAATTTGGTAATTAAATATACGACATTGCGAAAATATTATTTACAGGATCCTTAAGAATCAAACCTCTACCCGAACCTAATCCTTGAATAGAAAATGTAGTTGCTTTAATATTATTATCAAATGAATTAATTAACGCGTAATATACCATAGGAATGACTAATTCATTATCATTATTGGAATTTAAAATGCGATCAAATCTTTTATTTTCATATGAGTGAATAATTACTTGATCTTCTTCTCGTTGCTCCAACATTATTTCTTTTTGCCTTAACTGTTTTTCTCTTTGATTTAAAAGTTTTTCATGTTTTTTTAAAAATGAAATCTCTATCTCATCACCATTAGATTTTAAATTTTTTGTAAGTAAAACTTGTTCTTGCTAATGCAACAAACTAACGGAGCCAAATTTTGCGGTAAAAAATTTGTGTATTAAATTTTTATTTGAATGAAATAAGTTGTATTTTACATAGGCTTTTACATAGATTATAAACTTTTTTTTGACTTAAATTTAATTCTTCCGCGATTTGGTTAATGTTTTTCTTTCCATCAATAAATTCATACACTTTACACGATGTATCTCCTGTTAAATAATATTTAGAATTTACTTTTTCAGAGGTCATAATAGTTGGAATATAAATATAAAAGTCTGGAACAGAATCTACTATTTCTGATTCTGTTTTAGGTGTTTCAATTTGATCAATTGGATTTTCGAAACCTTTAATCCAATCATATACCTGATTTTTGAATTGAGCTTTCTTTTTACTGTCTTCTACTTCAATATAATGCTTAATTACATTTTCAAATGATTTAAAACTATCTAATCTGCCGTTCCAATTTGAAATTTGATTAATACTAAATTCTTTTAAAAAATTGTTAGCTAGTTTTTTTAAAAATCTTTGTACATTTGCAAGTTCAGAATTCTTATCATAGGTCGCAAGATAAATTAAATCTGGTATATTTGAATCTTTTAAAAACGATAATTTAAGATTATTATTTGAAAGCTTCAATTCGCTAATGGTTCCTAAATCCTCAAATGAATCTGAAAATGAATTCAGGGCTGAAAAGAACCCACTTACCATTATAAGGTTATCTACCTCAGAAAACAAATTTTTTGTATTAAATGAATTGGAGATATTCTTAGATAGTAATGGTAATCCATCTTTAATAATGACAACGTCGCAAATCATTAAGCTCAGGAGTAACTGTCAAATATTGTTAAAAATCTTGTAGTTGTATTCACAAAATCAATAATTATAATACACAAGTGATTATAATACATCTGTAATACGCTAATAATATTAATAATCACAATAATATGATTCGGTTAAGAGCTCCTGGCAGGATTTGCTTATTTGGAGAACATCAGGATTATTTAAATTTTCCTGTTATTGCAATGGCTATTTCAAAATACATATATTTAGAAGCAGAACGAATATTGGAATCTAAATTCCTAATCAATATGTCAGATATTAGCCAACAATCAGAAATTAAATTAAATAAGAAAAAATTAGAATATGAATCGAAAAGAGATTATCTCAGAAGTGGTTATAATCAATTTTTAAGAAAAGGTGTACGGTTTGATAAAGGTTATAAGATTAATATAACTGGAGATATACCCATTAACGCGGGAGTTGCTAGCTCTTCAGCTTTAGTTATGGTATGGTTATTTTTTTTAAATATTATCAGTAATAAAAAAGTAAAATCATTTCAATTAGCACTCGATGGATATAATACAGAAGTTAAAGAGTTTAAAGAGGGTGGCGGGATGATGGATCATTTCGCTTCTACTTTTGGTAATTTAATCTACCTTGAACCTAAATTACCTAAACCAAATTTAATCCATTATAAAGTCAAACTTAACGGTTTTGTTTTGGGAAATTCCATGGAAAAGAAAAAAACAGTTGATGATTTAATTAGGGTTAAAAATGTGACTCTTAACGCATTTAAAGAAATAAAAAAAATAATGCCAAATTTTAATCAATATACAACAAATTTAGAAGAAATAGAACCTTTTTTACCTAATCTAAAAAAAGAATATCAAAAGAAAATTTTAGGAAATATTCATAATCGAAATTATACAATTAAAGCTAAAAAATTAATTGAACAAAATAGATATATATTCTTAAAAGAAGAATATTCTAAAAAAACTCTAAAATTCTATGAATCACTAGGTAATTTATTAGATTTGCATCAAAAACAGTTAAAAGAAAATATTCAAGTTTCTACTCGAAAAATTGATGATATGTTGCTTAAATGCAAAAGATCTGGTGCTTTAGGTGGAAAAATAAATGGATCTGGATTTGGTGGGACCATATTTGCTTTATCACCTGGAGGGGAAGAAAAAATTAAAAATGCTATTGAAGATGCTGGTGGTAAGGCATTTATACTAAAAACTAGTAATGGAGCTGAATATTATTGAAGGCTATAATTTTGTGTGCAGGATATGGTAAACGATTGAAACCTTATACTGATGTTTACCAAAAAACGATGCTTCCTATCCATGGAAAACCTTTATTAGAATATATTGTAAATGGGTTAATTTCTAGTGGCTTCAAAGAATTAATATTAGTAGTAGGATATCAAAAAGAACAAATTTTAGCTTATTTTCGAGATGGTAAGAAATGGGGAATAAATATAAAGTATGTCGAACAAAAAGAATTAAGTGGCACAGGCGGAGCTTTATTATTATGTGAACAATTCATTGATGAAAGTCATTTCTTTTTAACTTGGGGAGATGTATTAGTGCCTTATAAGGTGTATAAAGATATTTACAAAACATTTCTAAATGAGAACCAAAATTTCGTCATGGTAGTGAATTTTTCTTACGATCCTTATTTGGGAGCTGCTGTAATTTCTGATGATTTATACTGTAAAGATATTATAGAAAAACCTCCCAAAGACTCAGGATACAATTATAATAATTGTGGAATTTTTATTTTTTCTAAAGAAATTTTTAATGTTTTAAAAATTTTAAAACCTTCTAAAAGAGGAGAGATTGAAATACCAGATGCTATCAGAATTGGAATTAAAGAGAGAAATTGGAAAGTCAGGGTAATTAAAATGGAAAAAGATCAATTTAGAGGAGATTTTGGTAATATAGAAATTTATAAACTATTAAAAAAAGATTCATCTTGGTTAAAAGAATTAAATAGTTCCAGCTCATAGTTAATATTATGAGGATAAGAAAGAGGAAAAATCTTAAAAAAAAAAATGCTGCTATTACATTTCTATTTTTAATCCCATTAATTGGTTTTGGTAGTTATGCAGGTCTCTGTCTATATGTGTTAGATAATGTTGCTTCTTTTACTTTAAAATTGGATCCTCCAAACACAAAATATTTTTATAACTTAAATGACATCTTAGGGAATTCAAGTTATTTAGATAAATTAGCTCATACATATGATTTGCAAATGGAGAGATTTCATATGCCCACAAATATTAGTGTTGATATAACTTTTACTAACTGTAGTTATTTGGAAGTTGAAACATGGCATGGCACAGATAACGGTGCTTTAAAAATAGGTTACACCCTAGCATCTCAATGTTTTAGATATAAAGCAGCGTTAGACAGTGGGGATATACTTGAATTGAATAACGCCACACGCATGGTCAAAAAATGTGTAAGTGCTTTTAGCAATATGTTAGCCGCACCTAATGGAGGAATTGGTCCTCAATATACTGGAATGCCAGCAAGATTTGTATGTGCTCCTGAAAATCGTAAATATCATCCTTGGATTTTTGAAGAACATCCAAGACATTTCAATGGAACAGGGCCTTATCAAAAATGGCGAGTACGGCTTCATACAAGTAGAGATGAACTTGCAGGATATTTCCTCGGGTTTGCATGTGTCTTAAAATTTATTGATCCTAATGAAAATGACGATAGTAAATGGTGTGTAAATAGAATAACATTATTGACAGAACAAATGATTGAGGGCTTTAAAAAGACTAACTGGCTTGTTTTGGGGGGAGAAGGTGAACCAGTTGGTTCAGATCTTAATCCTTTCTTTGAAGGTAGTGCATGGCAATTAACTCTCCTAAGAATAGGAGCTACAGCTTTACCTGAAAAGTATGATTCTTTATATCATTATGCAGCGTCTAAAATGTTGTCTATGAATGAAGCGGCTATGGGAGGAAAACAGAATACAGCGTATGATACTTATGCACTTGCCTTTGGAATGGATGTAGAAATTGCGTTAATTCTGCTTGAAGACAATCTAAAATTGCAATATCACTATATTGAAAATTTTGAACAAAAGTTTTATAGATATGTCAAGTATCATCGCAATGCCTTTTTCAATATTGGGCATTTAGTTTTTATGACATTAATAACAAATCCTTCTGAATTTGAAAATCTAAATTATAATGATGAAATGATAAGATGGGATGTTCTTGACCAACTTTGGCGCTTTAATACCTCAGGATGGGACAATGGGATTAGAGATTACAATTTAACGGTAAGACCGAATTCCACGCGTGCAACAAGCCTAAATCCAGAAATCAGAAAAATGGACACAGAGTCAAATAAAGAAAAATGGAAAAATTTCTTTGAAAATAACGTTTATGGCAGTTTATTTTCTTGGATTGGAGATGTGATCAATTTTGAAGATTCTTTATATCTCAAACCGTTAACGGTCTCAGAAATGGGAGTCCATAGTTTCCTGTGGGAGCATTCCAAATTTTATGGTGATGGTGGTAATCCAACTGGAAATGGCTTAAGACAGGCAGTGCCTACCTCTTATCTTGTTGTATATTGGATGGGAAAGGCATTTAATATATTCTAATTTCTTTTTAATAAAAATTGGTCTATTCAAAAAATTTAAACACTTAATTATAATTGTATACTATAACTTATTACAATTTTAACAGGAATTGATTAAATTGAGTAGTGAAAAATATAAGCATAGATATTATTATAAAGAATCTTATGAAGCATCTATAGGAACTTTTGCGTGTGGATGTGTGTTCCTTTTTGTTGCGATTTTATCTTTAGTATTACGAGCACTTGACATAGATTTTATTGGACTTAGTGCGTGGGGCTACTGGATGTTTATTCCAGCTTTTTTCATTTTTATTGGAGGGTTTCAACAACTTTATAGGAACATTAAATACAAACAAGTTGTAAAGAATGCTGTAGCTCAAAGAAATTTCGAAGGAACACATAAACTAGAACATATTGCTTTGGAAATTGGTATGAGACCTAAAGATATTTTACGTGTATTGGTAGATTTGCGTAACAAAGGAATAGTACAATATAGTTTTAATTCTGAAACTGGACAAATCATATTAGGTAAAGGAGTAATATATCAACCCGCAACTGAGTATGTTCCACCTACTAAAAAACTTGATGCTCCATTACCCACAGAAGATAAGAATTTTTGCGTTTATTGTGGTCATAAATTAGAAGTAAAAGCCAGTTTTTGCCCAAATTGTGGATCTAAGCTTTAATTTAATAATTTTTTATTATTTTTTACTTTTTTAATTAAAAAAATTTTTTACGTACGCTTAATTTAATCATCTAGAAATTAGGGTTTTTAATTATTGGTGATTTAATATAACAAAATGTGAGAGCCACAAACCTGACTTTATATCGGAAAGAGAAATTAAAGAAAAAAATACCCCCTTTGAAAGAGAAAATATCCCTTTTAATCGATTATTTAACCCACGAGCAGTGGTAGTAGTTGGGGTAAGTAAGGATAGAGATTGGGGAGGATCCCACTACTTGGAAACATTTAAGGAATATGAATACGCAGGAGCAGTTTATCCTGTTAATCCAAAGTATGCTGGAGAAGAAATTCAGGGATTCAAAGTACGTGCTTCGATTTCTTCTTTACCAGATGATCCGCCTATTGACCTGGGAATAGTGGCTGTTCCAGCTAAAATCACACCTCAAATTGTTGAGGAATTAGGAAAAAAAGGTGTGTTATTTGCTCATATTTTTGCTAGTGGATTTTCAGAACTTGGTGAAAAAGGGTATAAACTAGAAAAACAACTTTTAGAGAAAGCAAAAAAAAGTCACATCCGGATTCTTGGTCCTAATTGTATGGGTATTTATAATCCAAAAGGGCGATTGGGCTTTACACATCGCCTTCCATTAAAGGATGGTCCAGTAACCTTTATAAGTCAATCGGGGGGAATAGCAGGGAGACATTCCCATATTGGACCATTGAATAGTTATTTTTTTTCAAAAGTAATTTCTCTTGGCAATCAAATAGATCTTGATATAGTAGATTTCTTGAATTATTTTAGAACCGATCCAGATACTAAAGTAATTTCTATGTATATTGAGAATATAAAGAGAAGTGGAAATGATTTTGTTCAACTATTGAAAAAAACAACTAAAGAGAAACCGGTTATAATATGGAAAGGTGGTAAATTAGAAGCTGGACATAGCGCAGTGATGAGTCATACTGGTGGTTTAGCGGGTAACATTAAATTATGGAGAGCTATGATGCATCAAACAGGTGCAATCCTTGTAAGAAACTTTAAAGAGTTAATTGAAATGATCCAAACCTGTCTAATATATAAAATTCCTAGCAATCTCGGTACAGCAATCATTACAGGTGGAGGAGGACCAGCAGTTGAGATGACAGATGAATGTGAGTTAAATGGCTTAAAAGTTCCAAGAATCACAGAAAAAGCACAAAAAATGATAAATGAATTCATTCCTGAAGTAAATTCAAATTTAACAAACCCTTTAGAATTTGGGGCCCATGGTGGTCATGAAAATATGATTAAAACTATAAAGGTTCTAAATAATGAACCTCATATTTCTTCAATAATGATTACTAATAGTCCTGAATGGTATATTTCACAAGGATTAGATATGGATGAAGTTGTTAATAGTTATGCTAATACTTTACCACCAAACTCAGAAAAAAACTTAATTAGTGTACATATGTCATTTGCACCACGAAAGGAAACAGCAGAAGCCATACAAGAATTTCGTCCTAAAATGATAAAAAAAGGGATAATGGTATATAATTCAGTTGAAGCAGCAGCTAAAAGCATTTATCGTTTGTGGAGCTATGGAAATTATCTGAAACTTCGAAGATATAATTGATTTAACTTTTTTTATAAAAAAATATAAATAAAAAAATCAAATTTTAAATGCCTTGAAAAAGACATTGTATTAGTTACGAGCAACCTTTTCTTTTTTTTCTGAATGAAGTTTTCTAGCGTCCTCTGTTAATTTATCATATTTTTCCTTATCGATCGGAAAAAATAGCATTGCTATAATTCCAAGTACTAGAAAGATTGTAGGAAAAATAAACATTAAGCTACGTAAACCAAAAATATTCGCATCAGTTATTGTAGTAGGGTCAAAGATAGCCCATTCTACTCCAATAAATACAAGTGCTATTGTAATATAAATTACTACATTAGTTAATTTAATTATAAACCCATTTATACCATAGTACCCCGCTTCTCTTCGGATTCCAGTATTTAATTCATCCTCATCAATTATAGCCGCGATTGTAATGTCTCTAACAAACAGTACACCAGCCAGTCCAAAGCCCCAAATTATCATCGTGATTAACCCACCCAGAAAATTAGATATAAACATAAATGGCGACAATGTTGCGATAAAAACAATTAATGCTAAAATGTAAGCGCTCTTAGCTCCAAGTTTATTAACTATAATCCGCCATGGGAACATAAAAATCATAGCAGCAATAAAAGCCCCTCCGAGCATTAATGATTGAACAAAAGCATCGGGGACACCCAACACAAAATCACCATAGAGAGGCCATACAGTTGGTAACATGCCAAATGCATACCAAAGAGCAAAATTTCCAATAATATACAGCCTGAATGATTTATTTCTGAATGTATACTTTAATGCAGTTAAGAACGAGGGTGCACTTTCAGGATCCTTAGAAAATTCCACTCTTTCTCTTATGCCAAATTTAATAAAAAGAAGTCCAGTAGTACCACAAATGATTGAAATTACAATCGCTGCTATACGGAATTCAGAAAAATACTGTGGATCATTATATTGAGGGATGAATATTCCCGGTAAAATAAAAGCAACTAAAAGAGAAATAACTTGAAAGAATTGAACTGAAGTATTTGCTTTTGCTCGTTGATCCAAGTCTCGAAACATTTCAGGAAATAATGATGTTTGGTTCAATGAGAACATTGTGTAAAATAATTCCCATAGGATAATGATGACTAAGAAATAGATGAAAGTAGCTGTTACATCCCCTCTAGGGGGAGTCCAGAGTAAAACATTAACAATGAGTAGGGGAAAAATAGCGGCAAAAATAAATGGTTTTCTACGACCCCATTTTGTGCTAGTTCGATCAGATAGTGCCCCTAAAAGTGGATCATTAATCGCATTCCATATAGACCAAATTACAAAAGCAATAGTTATTAAGACAACATTTAATTGAATTACAGAATAGTAAAATGTAAATATTAAAAAAGTGAAAAATTGTAGAAAAACAACATCTGTAAAACCACCAAAACTGTATAATACTGCCTTCTTTAAAGAGTATTCAGACTCGGAACTTTTCCTTTCTTCAGCCATAATATTTCTCCATAATTTTGTATTTATTTTTATAAGATAAGTGAACTTAAAGATATATTATAATTTCTTCACACTATTAATAAATAATTATTTTCGTCAAAACATTATAATTCTAAGATTCACTTTTTTTTTGAAATTCTCTCTATTTTTGCATAAAAATGTCTAAAATCTCCACTAAATTTGGAGAGGCTCTATTTTTAAATATAAGATCAGTGCAATATTTATCAAACTCAAATTTCTTCGAGATGAGATATAATTTCGAAAGGTCTTACAAATAACAATTACTCCGAGATTTTATCAGACAAAAATCAGAGTTTTGAAAAATCTCACTTTCCAAATAATAAAACCGGTATTTCTGAGCTTATCTCAGAATTATTTAAACAAATCAATTCAAGAGAATCATTTGATTATTTCTCTAACTTGTTACTTAACTCCCTACAAGATTATAATAAATATTATCCGGTTAATAATTTTTTAAAAAATAATGATAATTTAAGAGAAACTCCTCCTAATGAATTTAATACTGTCATTTCTGGTCTTAACGAGACAAAAAATGAATATCTTGCTATTTCAAATGATATCCATTCTATCTTATCTAATTACCCTGATTTAAACAATAATCAAAAATTAAATTTCTGTACTAATCAAAGATTTTATATGAAATTATACTTAAAAGAAGTTTTGACGGCTCTAAATAAGTAATAGTGGTAAGCTTGAAAAATTGAAAAAAGCCTGAATTAAAAAAAAAGAAATAGTTTAGAATATTAAATCTCTTATTAACTAGGTTTTAAGACCTAAATACATCCACAGTGCATAAGTCATCATCAGGAGTCTTACAAGCCCTATTGTCAGAGGTAAAGTAAGTATTGAATCCAAAGCTCCACATACTACAAAAATGATGTTAGCAATCGATAAATATATGAATTTTTTCCTCAATAAACCAGTTGATTGTTTTGCTTTTATAGCAAATCCTATCCCAAGAACAATTAGAGCGGATACTAAAAATATTGCAACCATAATAAAAGTTAGATGGCCTCGATTAAAACTGGCATCAATTAAACCATCAACCTCTAATACTTCAATATGATCAAACGACTGATTGGGACTAAACCAAAGAAACATTTCAAAAATTACCCCTAAAGCTAAATAGATTCCTACAAGCAACCATTTATACTTAGGCACTAAAAGTTCACCGCCAAGATACATAGCAAAAATCAGTGCCGGCGCAACCCACATATAACTCAGAATTACATAAACCTGAACAGGATCAATATTATTATCTGTAAGTAATTTTAAGAAGAAATCAGTAGTTGGTCCAAGCCATAAGAAACCAACGAAAAAACTAAGGATACCAGCTATAGAGAGAAGTTTAGCCTTTAGTTTTATTGATTTATAGAGAGATAATAATCCAAAAATTGCTGAGGATAAAATGATACCAGCTGCTGTTAATCCATCCAACCAACCATTAAAAGCAATCGCCATTTGTAATTTTCCACCATTTTTTATAAAAATGTCATTCTAATTTTAAAATTATATATTTATTTATTTTGTTTTTATTTATAATTTTATTTTTTGGAATAATAAAGTATTCTAATGTTTGTAGGCTGCAAGTTCTCTAATTCAATTGTAATAAATATTTTAGGATATCGAACTATATTCTTCTATAAAAATAGGTAAAAATTTCTTGATTTTTATTTTTATGTTCTAACATCAACTTGATTTCTAAGTAATTATTAAAATTTTTAAGCGGATACATATGAGATATAATAATAACTCCATTTTTAGCCGTCTGAAACACATGTTTAAGGTATTTTTGCATTGTAGGTAAGGAGTAAATATATATAAAATCATAAAACTTTAAATTATGTTTGTAAAAATCTCCATGTATAATTTTTATTTTACTTAGAGCCTTTTTATTTATTTTCTTTTTATCTTTAAATGATTTTATAGACATTTTAGCTTCTTTTATTAAGATTGGATCAATTTCAATCCCGATTGATCTTATTCCATAGTTTATTGCAGAATAAATAATGACTTGACCATTTCCAGAACCTAAATCTATGAAAATTTGTTTAGAATTTTTCTGTAGATCAAATTCTCTCTCAAGAGTTTTAAATATCATTTTAAGAAAAACTTGCTTAGTTTCTTGAAATGGTAAATCTATTTGAGAATAAATTTTGTTAAATTCTTTTTCGTGCATTGTAAAGTTTCAATCATCTTAAAACTTTAATTTCTTCATAATCATGAATTATTTAAGCATAATTAAATCTTATGGAATAATTTAGAAAGTTCCTTCCGTTTGTTTCGACTTGATTTCTTCTATAAATTCATACGATTGATGCCTAAAATATGTATTATATAACCTCGCATAATACCCATTTCTTTGCATTAAATTCTCATGATTACCTTCTTCAACAATCCTTCCATGATCTAGTACAATTATACGATCAACGTTTCTAACGGTAGTGAGCCTATGGGCAATGACAATAGTTGTCCTTCCTCGCATTACTTTCTCCATAGCTTCTTGAATCTGAAGTTCTGTAAAGGGATCCACTGAAGCTGTAGCCTCGTCTAATATCAAAATGGATGGATTTTGTAATAAAACTCTCGCAAATACAATTAATTGCCGTTGTCCCATTGATAATACTTTTCCTCTTTCTAGAACGTATGTTTCTAGTCCATTATCAAGATTTTTTATCCATTCCATACCGCCAGACTGTTCTAAAGACCAAATTACATCTTCTCT
Source organism: Promethearchaeota archaeon (assembly GCA_016840085.1). GTDB lineage: Archaea > Asgardarchaeota > Lokiarchaeia > Sigyniarchaeales > SOKP01 > Loki-b32. Next base: position 17,236 of record JAEOTA010000006.1, on the reverse strand, counting down.
TGTTGCATCTGGTGAACCATAAGTAATATTGTTTTTGATAGTGTCTGCCCAGAGGAATGGGACTTGAGGTATAAATCCTACAGATCTCCTAAATTCTGTAAGTGAAATATCTCGTATACTATGACCATCTATTCGCACATCCCCTGATTGAAATTCATATAATCGGAGTAAAATTTTTGTTAAACTTGACTTACCTGCTCCGGTGTGACCTACGATAGCAACAGTTTCTCCTGGTTGGATTTCCAAATTAAAGTCCTTGAAAACAGGTTTCTCAGGCACATATTCAAATCCTAAATTTTCAAATTCTATTTTTCCTTTTATTGAATCTAAAACATAATCTCCTTGCTTAATATAAGATTGAGAGTCCTGAAGAGCAAAGATTCTTTCTGCAGCTGATAGCCCTTCTTGAAATTGGGGCCAAAAACCAGCAATTTGAAGTAAAGGTGCGAACAAAATTAACGAACTTTGAAGAAACAGATAAATATCTGACCCACTTAGCACTCCTTGGAGGATAAAATTACCTCCAAAAAATATAAGTAAAGCATAGAGAACAGCGATGAGAATATCTAAGCTCGGAAAGAGGATGGATAAATATAAAGCTCTACTCATGTTTACTCGAAAGGATTGGTCATTAATTGCTTGAAAATTGTCAAATTGACTCTCTTCTTGGCGAAAACTTTTAATTATTTGAATTCCTGCCATTGATTCCTGTACAAAGGCATTTACTTGTGCTAAGGAACGTTGACCATACACTGATTTTCTTCTTGCAACTTTACGAAAAGAGAGTGTAAATGCAAATACAATAGGTACCATTAACATGAATACTCCAGTTAACAAAAGACTTATAAAGATCATAGGAATAAGTACGATAATTAACATTAGAAATGAAGAAATTAATTCTGTAAACATGGTAACTGATCCACCAAACTTTTGTCCATCTGAATTGATCCTACTTACAATTCTGCCTGTTGGATATTTATCGAAGAAAGATAAATCTTGCTCAAGAACTCTTAAATTAGTATGTCTACGTAAATTATAGCATACACTGTATACCATGCGATTCCCTGTGCGCCTGTTTACATAGTTAAAAATGTATCCTAATGAATTCAAGATTAAGGTACTTATAATAAAAAAGACTAAAATTAAGGGATCCGATTTCAATTCTAATTGTTTAATAATTAAACTCATTAGATAAGGAGTTAATCCGTAAGTCACTGATGAAAGACAAATAAATGTAATTACAATTGCCATAGAACGTCTATACGGTTTAAATAATTTTATAACTCTAGTAAATAATTCTCTATCTGAATAAATTCTATCATAACCTTCTTCATCTAGTCCAAAATAACCCATTCTTCTAGACATTCTAATTATTCACCTCCCAAAAGTTCATTTAAAGTTTTATCAAAACGCTTTATAAAGATTTTTTGATATTCTTTTGAGTTTCTTAGTAAATACTCATGGGATCCCTGATTAACAATCTCACCTTGGTTTAGCACGATTATTAAATCTGCCCATCTAATCTGAGAAAGCCTATGAGTTATGATAAAGGTAGTTCTTCCACGTAAAATCTTAAAAATCCCCTCTTGAATTCTTTCTTCAGTTTCTGAATCTATTGAGGAGCTAGAATCATCCAAGATTAATATTTTTGGATCTGTAAGAAAAGCACGGGCAATTGCAACTCGTTGACGTTCTCCTCCACTTAATTGTACTCCTCTCTCCCCAACTTCTGTATCATACTGATCTGGCAAATCTTTTATAAATTCATGGGCCTGCGCTTCTTGAGCGACAGATATTACTTGTTCCTCAGAGGAATCCCGCCCAAAAGAAATATTGTCCAAAATTGAATCTGAAAAGATAAAAATATCCTGTTCAATATAAGCAATTTGGTCACGAAGAGATTGTAGAGAAAAACTTCTGACGTCAATCCCATCAATTAAAATTCGACCGTTATTTACATCATATAACCGTGATATCAATTTTGTAAGTGTTGTTTTTCCAGAACCAGTTGTTCCTACTATTGCTACAGTCTGTCCTGCTGATACCTCAAAATTTATACTTTTTAGAACTTTGTTTTGGGTACCGGGATAAGAAAAGCTAACGTTCTCAAATTTTAAATTACCTTCTATTTCTTTAGATACAGCATCATCAGCATCGTAAATTTCTGATTTCTTATTCATAATTTCTAAAAGCCTATCTCCCCCTACAATCGCTTCTTTTGCCATTAAAAATGACCTTATTGAAGCGTTAACAGGAAATCGTAATCGCAATAATAGCCCTATTAAACCTAGTACATCACCAACGGACAAAACACCAGCTCTATTATAAATCACGGCGATTGTTAAACCTAAAGTAACTGTAAATGAAAGAAGTAATAGAGGAAGATATTTTGCCTGTATATCACCTTGTTCAATACCCGCATCTCGATAACTCATAGCACTATCTTTATATCTCTCAACACTATGTTCTTCCTGAGCCATAGATTTCACGATTTCAATTCCACTCAAAGATTCATTTAAAACAGTGTTCATATAACCGAAAGCAATGCGTCTACTTACCGTCGGAGGGGTTAAAAGGCGGAGAAATCTGCGAAGATATAAAATAAAAATGACACTAAATATGATTGGAATTAACACTAATTCAAGTCGATAAGTAGAACCAATTAAATAAATGGGAACAATTAGATTTATACCAGCATCTAAAATCATAGCTAACGCAGGAGAAATTAAAAAGTTCAAAAATCTTACGTCATTGGTTGCCCTAGCCATGATGTCTCCTATTCTTTGATTATCATGAAATGATTGACTTTTACCTAGCAAACTTAAATAGAATTCTCTGCGCACATCTCTCTCTATTCTCTGAGCAACAATTTCTCGAAACGTTCTTGCCAATAATCCCGAGATAGGACTTCCCAATCCAATAAATAATATCAAAAATGTATAATTAATTACTTGATTAGATTGTCCTGCAGAGAAAACATCAATCGCTTTTCCGATTATGACATAAATAAAGGACCCAAAGTAAGACGATAGTATCATTAGAGTGAAGAATAATACTATTAGAAATTTATTAGATCTATAAAACATATGACTTATAATCCAAGATCTTACTCCTTTGTGTCGAGCTTCTAAAAAGTCATCTTTTTCTAAATGAAATTCTGAGTTGCTTTTCAAACTACTACTTTGACTTTTTAGTCTCTGACTTTTCAAAAATCTTTATCCTCTTTATAATTTCAATGTTAAACTTTCAAATTAAATAAAGGAATTGAAAGAATTAAGAATTTTCGGTCAATTAAACTACAAAAGTAAAATTTCTACAAGCTTGACAAATTCTAAAGATTCATAAATTCTAGTTGATTCCGAAGATTCCTAATATTAAAAGACGTAAAATCTAAGTAGCTCCAAGATTTAACTTTAATATGATGTAACTTTTTAATATTTCAAATTCTGTTTTTAGAATTAAGGCATTCTGGCTATGGTAAATATATTCATAACTGGTGGTACAGGTTTTATAGGAGTTCCTTTAGTAAAAAAGTTACAAAGCTTAGGACATAACTTAAAGTTATTAATAAGAGAAAATAGTAATATTCAACCCTTTCAAAATTTAAACAAGATTGAATATGTCATCGGAGATGTTCAAGATATTGATAGTTTATATAAAGCAGTAGAAAATGTTGAAATTGTTTATCATCTTGCAGCTTATACAGGAATATGGGCAAAAAAGAAATCAATCTATTATGAAATTAATGTAAAGGGAACTGAAAATGTCGCTAAGATTACTCTTGAAAAAAATCTAAAATTATTTTATGTTAGTTCCTTTACTGCATTAGGCCCTACTCCTGCAGAACCTGTTGATGAAACTCATGAAAATGAACATTTTTTTATGGAATATGAGAAATCAAAATTTCAAGCAAAAAAATTAGTTAAAGAACTTATACCTAAAGGATTAAAAGTGGGAATATTTTATCCAGGAGTTGTATATGGTCCAGGAGATTTTAATATATTTGGAAGGATGCTTTTTGATGTTATGAGGGGAAAAATTCTTCCCTTAGGTGTGTGTCCTGGAAAGGGAGAATCGATCACTTGCTTTTCATATGTTTATGATTTAACAGATGTATTAGTAAGCGTAATCAATAGAGAAGATATTTTTGGAGATCATTTCATTCTTGGCGGAGAAAACATCAAATTTAGAGAATATCTAGATTTAATCGCCGAAATTGGAAGAGATAAAAAAGCAAAAAAGCTTCCATTCTGGGTTACAATGGTTTATGCATGGTTATTGGAAGTAAAAGCTTTTTTCAATAAAAAAGTGCCTTATTTAACGCGACCTACACTTAGAGCAATTAAATATCATAGAGCATATTCTTCAAAAAAAGCCATTGAAAAATTGGGTTATAAAATTACCCCATTAAGAGAGGGATTAAAAAAGACAATTGATTGGTATAAAAATTTTCATGAAAAAGAAAAAAATAAGAGTTAGATATTTAAAAAATGGTGGAAGAAAAATTATTATCTCAAATTACGGATGTAAAGGCTTATAAGACAGAAATAGTAAGGAGATATACCAAATTTTTATCAAAATATCCTGAGATTTTTTCTGATTTAATATATGGGTCAAACTTTGATTTTGCAATTTACGATTCGATTGAAGATTATGATGATCATTCTCCTGTAGACATTTTTAATGTATTTCGTAATGGACAAGGAATTGAAATTAAACCGGGGAAAGCGTATGATTCTGATTTGGAATTAGCGCTTTCGACGGAAGCAATTAAAAAATTAATCCAGACAAACACGAAAAAGGAATATGCAGAACTTCTTGGATTTTTTTACAACGATCCTGACGAGAAAAAGGGATGGATTGATTTTGAACTACATAGAAGAACGCAAACAATAATTAATATGGGTTACGGCAAATTCGCGCGATCGGCGGGAATTTTATCCAATGAAGATGATATATATAGGATTTAAGCTTATTTTTTTGAGATTTTTTGTTTTAATATGATATTAACGTATAAAGGTAAGTAGGAAAAATGTCAAAAGTTAAAGAATTACAGATTAAAAATAAATACACTGGTGAGGTTATAGACACCATACCTGCCGATACACCCGCAACAATTCGAGAAAAAATAAAGAAAGTCCATAAACATCAACACCTATTAAAAAAAATGGATTTTTTTGAACGAGCCCAAATTCTATCTAAATATTCAGGAAAAATGCGTTTTAAAAAAAATAAATTAAAAGAGTTAGTCGTAGCGGAAGGAGGGCTCCCAATCAAATATTCTGAATGGGAATTGGGTATTGTGTTAACCGGATTTCGTTTTTGCGATTGGTATTATCAATTCTTAGAAGAAAAACCATTAACAAGTATAGAAGGGGAGCAACTCGTCAAAATAAGATATATTCCACACGGGTTGGCAGCATGTCTTTCTCCTAGAAATACACCTATAAGCCTCCCTCTTTATCAACTGGGTGCTAACTATTTAGTTGGAAATCCAGCTGTAGTGAAACCTTCTACGGCTTGTCCATTAACTATGTTGGAAGCGTTTTCTATAATGGAAGAAATGAACTTACCAGCTCTTGAAGCCTTAGATTTGGTTATAGCTCCTGGAGAATGGGCGGTGGATGTATTTCTCCAATCTCCCCTAGTAAAAACTTTGATGACGATTACATCGTCTCACACGGCAAAGGATATCTTAGTGCGTTATGGTAAATTCTTGAAAAAAACTGTTGATAGATCCATGGGAGTTGCTATGTATACTCAACCATTTAAAAATTTCTTTTTCGAATGTGCTGGAAACGACGCTGGAATAGTAATGGATGATGTAAATTTAGAGCAAGTCGCTCAATGGAATGCAATGGCTAGTTATACTAATTCAGGGCAGCAATGTTTTTCCATGAAGCGAATTATAGTCCACCGAGATATATACGACGAATATATAGAATGCCTAATAAAAGAAATTGAAAAGTTAAAATATGGAGATCCTACAGATCCGGATGTAGATATTGGTCCTTTAGGAAGCAGGAGAATCCTGATGATGATGGATGTAATGGTGGAAGATGCTAAGAAATACGGTGTTAAAATCTATACAGGCGCCGAAAAAATCGATACTGGTGAGGATTATGGATTATTTTACAAGCCAACTTTGGTGGAAATCAAGCCTGAATTGTGCGAAGACCTCTCAAAAGCTCCGTTTTTATGGCGAGAAGAAGCTTTCGGTCCAGTTCGCTCTGTTACTAAAGCTAACGACATGAAAGATGCAATAAGGTTAGCAAATGCAAGTAACTACGGTATGAGGGCAGTAGTTTACACATCAAATTTGAAGAATATTGAGATTTTTAAGAACGAATTAGAAGCTGCGAATATTTACATTAATGCAAGACCCATGCTCGTTGATATTACTGTATCTTTAGGAGGAATTAAAGACTCTGCGTATCCCGCTGGGTGTAAATATTACCCTCAGGAATTGGTTTACGGGAAATATATTTATGATGGTACGCCATTGAATTTAGAAAAAATAAAATAAACCTAACATGCGATGGATACGGAAGAATTATATAAGATATTAAAAACCTATTTTTGTTTTAATTATGATTTAATGAGACATCTTAAGATAAACGCATTTTGGGAATATTATATTACGGAAAACTCTACTAATGAAAAAGATTTCAAGCTGCATTACTTTTTGTATAAAAAAAAAGAGAATAACTTAGTTATGACGAAAAATAGCCCGGATATTAAACCAGATTTGATTTTATATTTCACGGAAAAAGCAATTTTAGATTTAATTAAAGGGAATCCGAGCGCAGATGAATACTATTCTCGCTACCGTGAAGTAATGAATAATCCTAAACCTGGGATTGAAGTAGATAATAAAGTGAATAAACCTCGATTGAAACTTTGGCAAATGGGTTATAAAAAGTGGCAATCTGATTTTAAATTTTAAAATAAATGGTTTTATTTTTTAAAAAAACTTAATAAGAGAATCTAGATAGTCTTCTGGTTTCTCATATCCTAATAAATTTAATATTGTGGCAGCAATGTTCCCTAAAGCAGGATCTTTAATCTCATCACTGATTATATACTCATTGTTATACCCAGAATCAATAATTGCGAACATTACAGGATTTAACGTATGGGCTGTCTTAAATTTTACCATCTCATCTAGGTTTCCGTGATCAGCTGTAACTATTGTAATACCATTAAGGGATGTAACCGTATCAACGATTTCTTTTACACACTCATCAATGATTTCAGCAGCGATCATTGCAGCACTTTTAACACCCGTATGTCCCACCATATCACCATTTGCAAAATTAACCCTCAAAAATTTATATTTATCAGAAATAATCGCTTTGATTAATTCGTCTCTGACTTCATATGCTTTCATCCTAGGATGATTTTTAATTGTTTCAGAGGGATCTGATTTAATTTCTACACAATCTTCCCCTTTTATTTTAAGATCTCTATTCCCTCGCCAAAAGTAAGTCACATGCCCATATTTATGAGTTTCAGCAATTGCAAACTGATTTACTCCTTCGGCGGATAAATAATCAGACATGGTATTATCAATTCTTGGAGGATCGATAAAATAATTATTAGGAATATTTAAGTTATCATCATATTGTAATAGACCATAATATTGGACATGAGGATAGAACTCTCGTTTAAATTCATTAAAATTATCATCTTCAAACGCTCTTGAAATTTGAATTGCACGATCTCCTCGAAAATTAAAATAAATAACGCCATCACCATCATCCATTTTACCAATTGGAGTTTTTTTCTCGTCCACAACAACAAAAGAAGGAAGGTATTGATCTATAATCTCTGGTTCTAGACTTCTTGCTTGGTTTACAGCATCTAGGGCAGAAGAAAAGTATCCTTTATATGATGGAAATTTTTCGGGAATTCCCGCGACATGAGCATCCCAACCTCTTTTTACAACATCCCAATCAGAATTGTACCTATCCATAGTAACACGCATTCTTCCTCCACCTGAGGCGATTCTATAATCATGTTGTCCATCTGCTTTTATATTATTTAATTCTTTTTCTAATTTTTCAATATATACCAAAGCTGATTGAGGAGGAACGTCTCGACCATCGAATAATGTGTGAATTCTTACCTTTTTAACATTTGAATCTTTGGCACCCCTAATTAAACCAATTAGATGAGAAATATGGCTATGTACATAACCATCTGACAATAAACCTATAAAGTGGAGAGTGCTTTCGTTATTATTGATTCTGCTTGCTAGATTTTGCCATTTTTGTGTACTAAATATTTCTTTAGATTGAATTGCCTCTTTAGCTAATAAAGCCCTTTGTTTAACTATATTGCCTGCCCCTATAGCATTGTGTCCTACTTCACTATTTCCCATTTCTTCGTTCGAAGGTAAGCCAACAGAAGTTCCGTGAGCTTTTAACTCGGTATATAAATTTAATTTAGGGTATTCCTTTTGTAAGTTATCTAAGAATGGAGTATCTGCCAAATAGAAAGCATTGCTTTCATCTCGCCTTCCAAGACCAATTCCATCCATTATTATTAAAACAAGAGGACCTTCTCTTCCAGAGAAATGTTTTAATTTTTTAAGGTTAATATCTTGCATTTTATTTTGCTCTTATTTATTATTCTTTTACCAAATATGATATAATATTCTTATCTTGATTAAATATTTGTTGGAAGAGATAATCATTATCATTTATATAAGATCTTATCAAATTTTATTATATTAACACAAGAAAAATAGAAATGGTAAGAATGAATAAAGAAGATATTTGCTTTATGGCAGCTTGGGAAATGGGAGAAAAAATCAAAACACAAGAGTTATCTTCCCTCGAAATTACTGAAATGATAATCGAAAGAATTGAAAGGATTAATCCAATTATCAACGCTTATTGTACTACTACGTTTGACTTGGCGAGAGATATGGCTAAAAAAGCTGATGAATTAGCAAAAAAAGGTGAGAAGTTAGGATTACTTAATGGAATCCCCACTTCAATTAAAGACTTAATGCAGACAAAGGGTGTTTTAACAACATATGGATCGAAATTATATGAAAATTTTATCCCTGAACAAAATGATATTGCAGTCCAAAGGTTGATAGATTCTGGTTGTGTTTTACTTGGTAAAACAAATACACCTGAATTTGGTCATATCGCACTTACTAACAACAAAGTCTTTGGAGAAACAATAAATCCCTGGAATATTGAGATGAACTCTGGAGGTTCTAGTGGAGGTGCTGCTTCATCTGTTGCCAGTGGTTTAGGTCCTTTAGCTTTAGGTTCTGATGGTGGGGGGTCAATAAGAGTTCCTTCCAGCTGTTGTGGTGTCTATGGATTAAAACCGACCTATGGTCGCATTCCAAGTTATCCCCGGATTGGCATAAATTTTATAACAATGGATCATTATGGGCCCATTGTTCGATATGTGAAAGATGCAGCTCTAATGTTGAATATCATGAAGGGACATCATCCGGCCGATAATAATTCATTCCCAGATGATGATATCGATTATTTAGAAATCCTAAATGAAAAACCTAAAAAATTGAAAATAGGTTATTCAACCACTTTAGGATTCGGGAAAATATTAGATGAAGAAATCAAAAATAATATTCTTGATCGAGTTCATATCTTTGAGCAATTTGAATGGGATGTAGAAGAAGCGAACATTAAAATAAGAAATCCTGAATCAGCATTTAAAACCCAAGTTAGCATAGGTTATGCCTACGATTTTCAAAAAGATTTTAAGAATAGACTTGAAGATCTTAGCCCAGATTTAATTGCTACAATAAAATTAGGGTTAGATAATAGCGCTATGAATTTTGGAAAAGCAAGAGAAAAAAGAAAACAACTGTATGAAATTCTTTCACGATTTTTTATGGAATATGATATTCTGATTACTCCGACTATTCCATGTCCGGCTTTTAAGCCCGGATGGTTAGATACAGGGACAACTTTTCCAACAATTGGTAAAAAATCTTTGAGTATTATGACTTGGATGACATTTACATACCCATTTAACATGACCGGACTACCTGCTGCTTCAATCCCATCAGGTTGGACTAAATCTGGATTACCAATTGGAATGCAGATTGTTGGTAAGCGTTATGACGAAAAAACAGTTCTCCAGGCTTCGAATGCTTTTGAAGAAATAGCTCCTTGGCAAGGTAAAAGACCAAAATTTAACTAAATTTTAATTTTTCTAAATTTCTATCCTTTTTTATTAATCAAATAGATTTCATATTAGAAGTAGTAATATAAGAAGAATCTCCAATTGTTATACTTTTTTTAATCAGGTCTTCTAATACAGAATAATCTCCAATAATACTCTCAGAAGATATGATTTTTGTCAAATGAGCACCGTCACCAATAACAGAATCAGATAAAATACATTTTTCCAAAACAGCATTATCTCCAATAGAAACGTTTGGACCAATAACAGAATCTGAAATTTTCGTGCTATGACCAATAATTACTGGAGGGATAATTTTTGAATCTGTTATTGTTCCTGATTGGAATAGTTTTTCATAAGTAGGGTCTTGAATTTTTGTTTCAGTTAATAATAAGCGATTTCCTTCAATTAAACTTTCTGGCCTACCAAAATCTAGTATTTCTCTACTCATTTCATTGATTTTGAGCTTAAATCCTTCTTCGATAAGTTGTTGTATAACTGGTGTTAAGTGATGTTCTTGACCGTTTTCTAAAGGAATTTTACTCTGTTCTTCTAATAATTCAAATAAACGCGAAGTTATACTCATACCTAATAAATATGCCCCAGATACAGCATAATTAGATTTTGGGCTTGTTGGCTTTTCAACGATAGTTTTAACGATACCATCGTTATTTAGCTCAATAACACCATAAAACTTAGGGTTGTCAACTTGCTTGACATTTATGACTCCATCACATATGTCTTGATGGAAATTTAATAAAATCTGTGAATAATCTTCCATCGGGAGTCTATCACTTAAAAATATGAAGCAATCATCGTTTTCGGCAAATTTTCTTGCTAACAAAATCGCATCGCCTAACCCTGAAAAATATGGCGTTTCAGCACTATAACCCATCGGTTTTTGTACTAAAAACTCTATATTAAAATAATCAGAATAATTTTTTGTTAGATATTCAGTTATCTGTCTTTTTTTATATCCAACAATAAAGCAAATATTTGTGTCTTTAGGAAATGTACTTTTTAATTTTAGTAAGATATGATCTATCAATCGTTTTCCTGCAATCTTAAGAAACGCCTTGGGCTTAGAATATGTGAAAGGCTGAAGACGTCTGCCTATTCCGGCGATTGGGCAAATAAGCCACATTTATGAAACTCTTTAAGAATTTGTTTAATTTTTAATATTAAAAAATATAAAAATGGATAAAATAAAAAATATATTGATTTTTTCTTGAGAATCTAAGATTTTTCTTATTTAAATTTATAAATTTAATAACTTATCTAAAATCTCATAGTATTTTGCTTCTTGTAATTTCTCTTGTATTGTATTTCGTAATTTTCGTAAATAGTAATTATCTGAATTGGTTCGTTTTGTGCCATAAATCTTCTTGTTTATCGCAATTCTTGTTTTTTCATCTAAAAATTTTGGAGAAATTTTTTTGTAATTTTCTATTAATCTTTTCTTTTCATCTTTACTAATAGATTTACTTTCTTGATCAACATCATATTTTATTCTTGAGTATAAATTGCTTATCCATGTCACAATCCTATCTAAATCCCCTTTTAAATATGTTCTTTGATTTAACCAGTTTTTAAATTCAATTACTTGATTTAGAAGCTCACTATTTTCTGGCTTATCGCTTGATTTTTGGCTTTCTTTTTGAACCATATTTCTAATTTTCTTTTTCTTTAATTCTTTAACCTTATCCCCAGAGAGACGCTTAAATGCTTTCTCTCTTTTAATTTTTTCCTCTTTCGATCCTTCTTCATTAAGCCATTTATCGATCGACATACTAGTTCTTACTAATATTAAATTTCTATGCTAATAATTTCTTTTTTATTAAGTATTTAACAGAAACGAAAGTATCGTACTTACATTTTAATTTAGATAAATTAAAATTGAGAATCAATTTTTATAATTATTAACACAATGATGATTAAAGGAATTATTTTTGATTTTGGCTTTACATTGTTCTACTTTGATAATCCTTCTGTAGAGAGATATTATGAATGTTTTAAAAAAGGATTATTAAAATCAATTGACATATTAAAAGAACAGCAAGTTTGGAATGAAAAATTATCAAACGAATCCTTTATTAAGAAATTTGCTAAAAAAAGAGAACATTTTTTTAGGAAAAGTATTAAAACTAAAACAGAATTTCCGACATCTTTAGTGTTCCAAAATGTTCTAGAGTTACTTAAAGAAGAGAATGTTATCAATAACATAGAACATCTAAAAGAGAAAATATTTAAAGAATTAGCAGAAAAATATCATTCTTGTGAAGAGGAAGAATGGGTACCTTTTGAAAATACTAGAGAAACATTAGAAAATTTAGTAGAAAGGAATTTAAAAATAGCTTTAATCTCCAATCATCCAAATCATAAAACTATAGAGAATATGTTAAAAAGGCATGATTTATTCAAATTTTTTAATTTTGTATTAACATCTGCGAAATTTGGGAAAAGAAAACCAGATCCTAACATATTTCTATACACTCTCGATAAAATTGGATTGAAAAATTACGCAAATTCAGTTATTATGTGTGGAGATGAGTATGCTGATATTATTGGTGCTCAAAGAGCTAATTTACAAACGGTTTTATTTGAAAGAAAATATAAATTTCCTTTTGAAAAGGAAATAAATGTACCAGAATTAAAAAAAATCGCAGATATTTCAGAAATATTAGCTTATATTAGCTAAATTTCATCCATTCAAAATCCTGAAAGAAATAATAAAGTGGCCCGGGGGGGATGTATTCCCTCTTTACTAAATGCTAAAAGGCTTGAACCCTCGATATCTGGCTCCGCAAGCCAGCGCCCTATCCACTCTAAATTAAAAGATATATTCTTTAAATTTACTAGACTACCGGGCCTTATAACTTATACGTATATAATTCTTAAAAATTAATAATTCTCTATAATAATTATCTATTCGTCCTTTATAGTTAAAATTATGTTCAATAATTATTGTGTTATCTTTGATATGGACGGAGTCCTTGCTGATACTGGTCCTATTCATTTTGAGAGCTGGGTAAAAATGGCAAAAGAAATAGGAGTAAAATTTACAAGAGATCTTTTTGAGCAAACCTTTGGTCAACAGTCACCTACTATCACTAGAAAGTTAGTTGGTTCAGCAATAGACGAGACTCTTATATTGCAATGGTCTAATCTTAAGGAATCCTATTATCGAGAAATGGTTAAAGATAAATTAGAGCCTTTACCTGGAGTAATAAATATTATAAAGGATCTAAAATCAAAAGGGTTTAAATTGGCTATAGGTTCAAGTGGTCCTTCTGAAAATGTTGAATTATTATTAACAACTTTAAAAATAAAAGATCTTTTTGATGTTATTATCACTGCAGCAGAAGTTAAAAAAGGAAAGCCTGAACCCGACGTTTTTTTAGTTGCTGCTAATTTTTTAGATATTAACCCAAAAAATTGTGTAGTAATTGAAGATGCTCCTGTAGGTATTCAAGCTGCAAATAATGCCGGAATGAAATCCATTGCTCTAACGACTACACATGATAAAAAAGAGCTTCTTGCTGCTAATCTAATAGTGCAAGATTTATCTTTTGTAACTATAAGTGATATTAAGAAATTATTGGATCTAGAAATTGAGTAAAGATTTAATATTCGACCCATATGGGGCCTGCATAAGACATCCTTCCGTTTTCACCCACAATACGAATTAAATAATAATCATAACCTTTTGTATTTAAATCACTTGGAGTAATGGGATTATCACTATATTGATTTATATAATATTTTCCTCCTTTTTTGATACAACTATTTTCATAAGAAGTTCCAGTTATAGGTTCGGTATCGATTACAGAGATATTGATAATAGGAGTAATTATTTCTAGAGTTTGCCATAATTTTCCATTTTTAATAATCTCGATATTTGCATTCCAATTCGGAACCCAATTGGGAGTTACTGACGCCGCTTTGGATTTTAGCGCAACTGGAGCTCCATCTTGAGCTAGAAAGACATTAATTTCTCTGTGACCAGTTTGATTATTAGCTATGAATGTTGATCCATCACCAACACATGTACCATTTATTTGGAATATAAGAATTGGACGACCATGATCTGAATTAGCATAGATTCTTTGATTTTCTAATCCAGTGAAAACGCCTTCTCTTGTTAAGTTGTTTACATAAGCGGCAGTTAAACCTCCAGGATAAGGATGTTCATTTCGCGTATGCCATAAGCTAAAAGGCCGTTGATGTCCAATATATGCTCTAGTGTGACTCAAACTATGACCAGGATGACCATCATGTTCATCACTGGATACATACATGGTCATTCTGTACCCCATAGTAAAAGCGTCAACTACAGAAGAGCCATTAGTGTACTTTGGAGGAACATCAATAGCTCCTACATAGCTTAGTGGATGGCGTGGCTCAAACAAGCTTTCTCCATGCACAGAAGATACTTCTACGATCTTAACATATTTTGGATTAGTATACGTCCAATCTTGCATATATGATTTTTTTGTTGTATGATGTGGAAGTGCAAGAGCCCGGACTCCATATTTTGTTGTGAAATCATCAAGAGCTTTCCATAGTGCTTTAGGAGACCTCACAGTGAAGTATGAATCAAGTATAGGGGACTTCAATAATTTATTTCCACTAAAAATACAAACATAATGACCTGTTCGAACGCAGGTCCATTCAATTCCGTGAAATGTCACAAATTCATCTGGTTTATAAGCATCATCTGTAGAAGATTCAAGATAATCAAGTGACCATGGAGAAAACATCATAATTTCGGCATGATCTGTAAGCGCATAAAAATCAAGGCAAGCAATATGTCTTGCAAAATAGAAAGATTTTTCTGGGGTACCCGTACCATCAGAGAGTTGAGAATGAGTATGTATATCTCCCCAGACTATAGATGAATCTGATAATGTGAAATTTTTGACTATGATTGGATTACTATAATACGTATTTTCAGTTTTACTATCATTTACTAAGATATAATGGATACCAGGAGTCGTGATGGATGCCTTAAAAACATGTATTCCGTTATCTTTACCATCTCTAATTTCATAAGCAAGATCAGATCCTAATAATTGTCCTTTAAAAGTATATGGCTCAGGTAAATCTACCTCCGGATTTAAAATCTGATTATAACTAGTAAGATTATATGACTTTATAGAGAATTCCACTTTTCCATTATAAACCGCACTTAAACGTTCAAATGGATCCCATACTTCAACAGTAATTTCAAAAGACTCATCAATTTTAACCATAGTAGGAGTATTCACCCATAAGAGTTTAGGATTATTATCAAACATTACTCCTAAATCAATACTAACAGATGTCCAAAAAGTAATAGGTATAATGGCTATTATTAGTTCTATTGCTTTATGCTTTTTATTTGACAATTTCTGATAATTTTGATACCATTGAGCAATTTTTTTAATAGTTATTTTTTTCCTTTTTAAAATCTCTAAAGTAAGTAATAAGACAGAATATGAAATAATAAAACTTACACTAAAATAAATTACCGTAGTAAGAGGGGCAAGACCTTTATAAAAATGAACAAAAAATGTAATAAAACCGATAGCACTAGCCAATATAATTCCATTTCGTTTCCATGCGTTATCTTTTAGGAAGATAAAATAAAGAATTCCAATAACTAAGCCAATTACACACCAAAAATACCAGAAGAGTGTAATAATACCAAAAATATACACAATAAGTCTAGGAATACGCCACAAATGAGACCAATCTCTCTCTGGCGAGAGCAATTTTTTATTATTATGCATATTCATTTTTGTAATTAATGATCATTATTTTTTCATAATTTATAATGCTGTTGATTAAACAGAATTTGGATTATGGAGGGTTTATGGGGAAACCCTATAAATTTGCTAAAAAGAGGGTGACCCGTTTATTTCACATACCTGTTGATCTTTTCGAGGATATTGAAGAATACAGAGATTTACATATTATGCTTAAAAGTGTTATGAGGAATTAAAAATAATATAAAAAAAGTAATTTTATTAAAAATAGAATCAAATTGATAGATATGAAAATGGAGACTAAAGTTTTATTATCGGGTCTTGGGTTTCCTGAGGGACCTAGGTGGCGAAACGGAAGGTTGTACTTTTCAGATGCTGTTGCAGGAAAAGTAATTGCCGTTGATGAAAAAGGTAAATCAGAAATTATTGTAGAAATGGACGATTTTACGTCGGGATTGGGTTTTTTAAATGATGGTAGGATGCTTATAGTTTCAATGCAAAATCGCTGTCTAATGTGTTTAGATCCAGAAGGATTGAAAATTCACGCGGACTTAAGCAAATTTACAGAATTTAACTGCAATGACTGTGTAACTGATGCCTATGGACGAACTTACATAGGAAATTGGGGTTCTAAATCCCCCGAACCCCCTTCTGATTCCACATGCATCATTATGGTCACCCAAGATGGGAAAGCAAGAGTAGTTGCGGAAAATCTTCATTTTCCCAACGGATGTATTGTGACTCCCGATTGCAAGACTTTTATTGTTGCAGAAACCCATGGGGGGCGCCTCACTGCTTTTGATATTGAACCTTCAGGAGATCTAACAAATCGAAGAATTTGGGCGGAAATTGAAGGTTTTTCACCAGATGGCATATGCCTTGATGAAGAAGGTGCTATATGGGTAGCAAATCCATCAAAAGCAGAAGTCTTACGTGTTTTAGAAGGGGGTGAAATCACTTCTATCATTAAAGTAAAAAAAACAAATGCTTACGCGTGCAGTTTGGGAGGAGATGATGGAAGAACTCTTTTTATTTGCACCAATCAATTCTTCTATGGTAAGAAATCAAGTGGAAGAATTGAGTTTTTAAAAGTAGAGGTTCCAGGTGTTGAGATTCCGTAAAAGAAGAAGAACGTATTGTGGAAACAAAACTGGTATGATAGAAGTAATATCTATAATTTTATTTTTCTTTTTTTTCTTAAATGTTAATCCATACTCACCCGACAAAATTGATTAGACGATTCAAGAGCAACAGAAAGATTTATCTTTGTGAAATCCTTATTTTATTTAATGCCCGCAAAACCTTCCGAAATT
>JAEOTA010000040.1 GCA_016840085.1 Promethearchaeota archaeon | reverse complement strand
TTTACCCACAATATAGCCAAAAGGTATGGAACCTAAAAGATAACAGCTTATAATAATTAAAGCAATCTTCATACTGTTTCCTTCTCCCTCCTTTTTTTCGCTAAATTAATAACTACAGGTGAGCCTTCAAAACCAAAGGCTTTATAAATATTATTTTCTAAATATCTGTGATAAGAAGTATACATTAATTTAGGATTGTTTACAAATAATAGAAATTTGGGTGGTTTTATCCCTGTTTGAGTAGCATATCTAATTTTTAAGGTATTTCCCCTTAAATATTTTGGGGGATTTTTAGAAATAACTTCTCTTATAAAAGCATTTAATACCGAAGTAGGAATTTTTTTACTATATTGTAAGGCAACTTCTTTAATTTTTGAAATAATTTTATCAATATTATAACCTGTTATGGCAGAAGTCATTATAATGGGAGATTTTTTTAAAAATGACAATTCATATCTTATTTCATCAATAAATAATTTTCTATCTATATTATCTTTAATTAAATCAAATTTATTTAATATTATAATGCAAGCTTTTCTTTCTTTTTGAATATAATTTGCTATTTTTTTATCTTGCATGCTTACTCCCTGTGTGGAGTCCAATATCAGTAACACTATATCTGAATTATTTACCGCTTCAAAAGTTCTTAATGTACTGTAATATTCAACATCTTCTTTCGGCTTTGCTTTATCTCTCAAGCCTGCAGTATCAATAAATATTAATTTTAATGAATCATGTTTAAAAATTATTTCAATAGCATCTCTGGTGGTGCCGGGATGTTCGCTGACTATTATTCTATCTTCTCCTAAAATACGATTTAATAAGCTTGATTTTCCTACATTGGGTTTTCCAAGAATTGATACTTTTATAATGTCCTCTTCTTCTTCCGGTTCTACTCCTACTTCTGAAATACAGGATACTATTCTATCTAATAAATCATCAACATTTAACCCATGTTCTGCTGAAATAATATAGGGGTCTCCGAATCCTAATTCGTAAAACTCATATAATTTTAATTCACTTCCCTTTACATCTCCCTTGTTGGCTACCAGGATACTTGTTTTATTTTTTTCTCTAATCGCTTTAGCCACCTTAAAATCGTCCGGATTTATTCCCTCTTTGATATCGACCAATAATATGATTAAGTCTGCCTCTTCAATAGCTAATTCAGTCTGAACAGTTATTTTTTTTTGCATTTCTTCTCTTTTTATAAAATCCACACCTCCTGTATCTACCAGAGTAAATTGCTTTCCTCTCCATTCACATTCTGCATATATCCTATCTCTGGTAATCCCAGGTTCATTTTCCACGATAGCAGTTCTTTTCTTGGTGATTCTATTAAATAAAGTCGATTTCCCTACATTTATCCTTCCGATAATAGCAACAATAGGTTTTCTCAAAACAGATACTCCCATTTTGTATAAAATATACAGTAATAAGTAATGAGTAATGAGTAACAAGATTAAATTTCAGAAATTATATAAAAACAGGTTCTTATTACAGATTACACATTACATCCAACTAACTATATAACCAAATGTATACGCTAAACGCTATACGCTCTACGCTAGTTTTATTCACTAGCGACTACTTTAAAATATTTTTTATTTTCTTTATGGTCATTTCAGGATTTGCGTTTTTAAATATGATTTGACCAGCCACAATTATTTCTGCCCCGGCTTTAATCACCTTAGAAATATTATTTAAATTTATTCCGCCATCAATTTCTAAACTTATCGATTTTTTTTGATTATCTATTATTTTTCTCGCCTTTTCTATTTTAGTAATCATCTCCGGGATAAATTTCTGCCCGCCGAAACCCGGATTAACGGTCATTAATAATAATATGTCTATTTTATTAATTAAATATTCAATAACACTTAGAGTTGTTGCCGGATTTAGAGCAATACCGGATTTTACAACAGCCTCATTAATGATTTGGATAAGTCTATCAAGGTGTTTAGATGTTTCGTAATGTACAATTATAATATCTCCACCCGCATTAATAAATGATTTAATATGATTCTCCGGTTTTTCTACCATAAGATGAACTTCCAAAGGAAGAGAGGTTTTGCTTTTAATTGATTCTACTATCCTGGGGCCAAAGGAAATATTCGGTACAAAATTTCCATCCATAATGTCTAAGTGAATTAAGTCTGCTCCTCCGCTTTCTATTTTTCTTAATTCTCTTTCCAAACAGGTAAAATCTGCATCTAATATTGAGGGAGCCAATTTTTTTAACATAACTATAACACCACCTCTTTGTATAAATAATTGTTTATTCTAAAAACTTTAGTCGTTACTAATATAACCATAATTTTCGATCAAGACTTCTATACTGAATAGCTTCGGATAAATGAGAAATTTCTATTTTCTCTGATTGTTCTAAATCAGCTATAGTTCGAGCCACTTTTAATATACGATCATAAGCTCGCGCGCTTAAATTTAACTTTTCTATAGCCTTATAAAGTAAATTTTTAGCATTGTCACCAATATTACAATATTTTTTAAGCTGTTTTTTAGTCATTTGAGCATTACAAAAAATACTGTCCTCACAATATCTTTCTCTCTGTATTTTTCTTGCTCTTTCTACTCTTTTTCTTATAGTAATAGAGTTTTCTACAAAATCCTTCTCCATGACTTCTCGACAATTTACACGGGGGACTTCAATATGAATGTCAATTCGATCTAATAACGGCCCCGATATTTTTGAACGATATTTAACAATCTGAGACGAACTACAGGTGCAAACTTTAACAGGATCACCATAAAAACCGCAGGGGCAGGGATTTAGGGACGCTATCAACATAAAAGAAGAAGTATAACTAACAGAACTTAGAGAGCGTGAAATGGTGACTATTCCATCTTCCAGAGGCTGACGTAGAGATTCTAAAGCACTTCGGGAAAATTCCGGTAATTCATCTAAAAATAGTACACCATTATGGGCCAAGCTAATTTCTCCCGGTTTGGGCGTCTTGCCTCCTCCGATTAATCCAACGTTACTTATTGTATGATGCGGGGCCCTAAACGGTCTCTCCGTAACTAAAGGGATATCCGTTGGAAGTAAATTGGCAATA
>JAEOTA010000005.1 GCA_016840085.1 Promethearchaeota archaeon | reverse complement strand
TATTTGAAGCAGCTATTTCTAACATCGGGGAAAAAATCACGGGAGGTGATTGGTTAAATTTAAAATAATGTCGGCTCTCCGAACACGGAAAATAATAGAAAAAAAAATAAATACTTGAATACTAAATTAAAAAAAGAAAAAAATTTAAAAAAACTAACTAAGTATTTTTATTTAGATTTTCCAATATTATATCAGTAAACTTAATTTTAAGGAGATGATAAATTATAAAAGTAAAAATAATCAGAATTGCTGATCTTAATATGTTTGAGCAAGAAGTAAATAATTGGTTTTTACAAAATAAAAATAAAGAAATTCAGCATATAACTCAGTCATATGTCCCCCCCATAATTGTTCCTATTAGAGAGGATGATCCAATAAGACAAGATCCAATATATAAGAATGCCAGTCATACTGAAATACGAGGTTATACTGTACTGTCAATTTTTTATAAAGAGAAAGATTAAAAGATCACTAATTAGATTTTTTTCATTTTTTTTTAAACTACTGATAAAAATTCCTGAAAATCTTAGCCCAAATCTTTTCTGGTAAGTTTTACATATTTACCTTGATGCTATTAAACTTTTTCAAGCAAAAAATAAGGTTAATTAATTCTATTAGGTTTAAATGAAATAGTGATATACACTTATATCTGAGATTTTAAAAAGTAAACAAATTCAGTATTATTTCTTTTTTTTATATTGACGACATCTCTTTTAAGAACTCTCTCAATAAAAAATCCGTTAGTATATAAAAGTCTTTCATAGAGATTTTTCATATTTTTATAATTGTTGATTATTAAAATAAAATATTTATTAGGTTTCAATATTCTAACTGATTCCTTTAAAAACAAATTTATCTTATTCCAATATAATTTTTCTGTTAATAAGACGTTTTTAAATTTATTACCAATTGATTTAATCTTTAATAATTCTATTTCTTTTTTTTTGAATAAATAGTTAATGGGTGTCAAATCTTCCTGTATATAATCAATTAAATCAACATAGGGGGGTGAGGTTATAATTGCGTCAACTGAATTTGTATTTAAATTTTTTAATTCTGTTAAACAATCACTGAAAAAGAGATTAGTTTTACCAAGATTAAGATTAATTCTCTTTTTCAAATTATTATATAATTTCAGAACATTAGCTAATTTATGATAAATTCTTTTAAAGCTCGTTTTTCTGTCAATTGAAAATCGAAATTCTGTTGATATAGCTCTTAAAAAAATAAACAAATAAAAAAGATCTTTTATATCACATTTTAAAAGTTCCTTAAAATCTGTGAAATCAATTATATGATCATCAAAAAATGCAGGATTAAAATATTTTTTATTATCTTTTAAGAGATTATCTATATTACAATCCAATAAATCAGTTTTTATTTTACTATTCAAACATGCTATAGGATTAATGTCAATTCCTATAGAATTAAATCCTAGGAGATTCGCTTCAATTAAAGTTGTGCCAGATCCACAAAAAGGATCCAAAATTACCGAACAATTATCTAAATTACAATAATTTATTAATCCACGAATCATTTGTCCATGAAAGCTTCCTCTATAAAAGCCAAATCCATGAGTTAAATATCCAGAACCTGGATTAAAATTATTTGATTTTATTTTAGAAAATAAATAAAAGTAGCTTAATTTTCCGTCTACATTTTTTAAATAAGCAGTTTCCTTGTAAAAATTATCTGGATTTTCTATATATCGAATTTGCTCTAAATATAATAATTTTTTTTCAAAGTCAGTTAAATTATTTGAGATGGGCTCAAAATTGAATTTGTATTTAGAATTTCCCATTTGAATTATTATAAAATAAGAATTTCTTAAAGCCCACCATTAAAAATGCTAATATTAAATTTAAAATAGTTTAGGTTACAATAATTTATTAAAACTTACTAAACAATAAGTATCTCCAACTTTATCAATCAAACCTTCTTTGATTAAAATATTAAGAATATTATTCAAATCAATATCTAAATTAAAATTATCAATTTTCTTCTTAATTTGTTTTAAATTTAAAGTTTGGTTGCTAAGAAGGTAAATAATAACTGCCATATTAAAATGCTTTATACTAATTTTTCTCTTATTAAAGTGCTTGGTAATCTCTGATAATTTTTTACTTATTTTTATAAAAAATGCTTTTAATTGAATTTCTTTTTCAAGGATTAAGTTACTAAATGCCGATTTTACATCTCCACTCACAGATTTTATATTGAAAATTGTTCTGATCATTTTTGCTAAATCTTCTCCTAATTTTTCTTCAAGCTTATCTTCTACATCTTTACTAGATTCAAAAATTTTATTAAATTGATCTACGGCTATTTTAATTAAACGTTTATCATCACAAATATTAATGGTTTCAGTATTTTCTCTCCAAAATCCTTTCTTCCTTTCATATCCAAGACTTATCTTATTTAGATTTATTGAACTTAATGCTATATGTTTATCTGTAATAATTAATTTTGCATGAAGGTCATCGGCAGTTGTTTTAATCATAATTTTTTGTGCTAATAATTCACGAAACATTTTCTGAATTCTATCTCTAAAATCCATAGTTTGAGTTCCAGATAAGATCTTTATTATTATACCTTTCAATGAAATTTTTTTTAAGAAATTAGGAAAATCAGGATCAGTAAAGGTTTCTGTTGATATGTATACAAACTTTTCTGCTTTAGAAATAATAGCTTTATAAAAATCAGATCCTTTACAATCAAAAGGAGTTATATATAATTTATTTTCAATATGTGTAGGCATAGAACATATTATATTAGGGTAATCTAATATCCAATGGTTTTCATAAATCTTTGTTTTAATAGTTTTCGGTAGATTGAATACCTCTTCAATATTTTCCAAACTCGTATCAGTAATTTTTAGCCGAATACTTCCATCATATTTTCCATGTTTTATAATGAAAAGATCTTTGAGTTTTTGGAATTTTTTTTCAAATTCTTCTATTTTATTTTTATTATTATAAATCATTACTGCATCTATTTCTTCTTGTTCAGTGAAATTTGCTGACATTGCTATAGCAGATTTATCAGTAATGATGAATTTTCCGTGGAATGAATACCATTGACCAACAGCTGTTGTTGTCCTACTAGGATCTCCAACATTCCAACAACAAAAATTTATAATTGCTCCATTTTCTTTAAGATTTTGAAATCGATTTTTAATCTCATCTGCATTTTTACCATGAATGCTATCATAAGGCAATGTAAAAATCTCGATTTTAACACCTTCATTTAATTTATTTTTTAAGATTTTAAAAATATCTTTCCGATGCAATTGAAAAACAGCTATATGAATATATTTTTCTGCTTTAATTAACTCCTCAATAATCAAACTAATTGCATTTTTGCTAAACTCAAAAAATGTCAAATTTATCTCATTTTTATTTATTTATTTTTATGTATTACTATAAGAACTCCTCAATTGGCCCCTTTATATGCGTACCATCTGGTATTGGAAATTTCTTCGTTTTATTTGATTCAATATCATATTCAGAAGATTTAATACCTGGCATTTTAATAGCAACTAAAAAACCCCATTTATTATTAGAAGCAGATCTGGTTTTTACTCTAGCTCTAAGATAAGGTTTACCATTAATTCTTGGAACTCCCAATTTCGCAATATCTCGCCCTAAATAAAAAAAACCTTTGTTTTCAATTTGTAAATAATAGACTGGAGGTTGCTTTAAATTATAAAATCTCTCAATAAAAGAAACATCTATTGGGTCTTTAATGTCATTAAAATGATCTAAATCCCAATTTCTATCATCTTGGGTTAAATTTTTCTTAGTAAACTTTCTCGGTTCCTCAGACCAGGTCTTGTTAATTTTTTCTAAAAAATCTGTATTTTTTCTCAAAAATTCAATAAAATAGGGATTTTTTGATTTTTCTGAAAATTTAAAGCCTTTTTTGTCATCCCATCTTAGTTCAACTTGAGCAAAATCTGCATTTTGTCTTTTGATTTCAAGCGGGTATCTATTTCCATTAAACCAAAAAAAACCATCAGGAGCATCTGAAGCACGAGCGGAATTGGTTGATTTAAGTTGTAACTCTTTATCTTTTAATATTTTATTAATTCTTTCTTCATATTTTATGCCTAAATTATTACCTCTCGCTATTGACTTTCTTGGCAAATTAATTAACCTTTAATTATTAACCATTTTTCAAATTTATAGTCAACAATCGGATGAAAATTATCTAATCTTATCTATTCTCTAAAAAGATTAAAAATTTTAACGGATTTATGCCTAGATTTACATTTATTAAAGATAAATCTTTTTATAATGTCTAGAATGAGTTTTGTCAGACACAAAACTCACACAAATCAGATACAGAAATAAAAGAAAAATCTACTGACTCTATCTAAATTTTATTTTAAATACTGTTAACAAAATAAGATATTAATAGTAATTTTTATTACAGAAAAGAAATATTCTATTAATTAGTATTATTAACTTATAATTACACACAAATAATACACAAATTGAAAACAAAATGGTAAAATCTAAACGAGTTCAGGTTTCATTTACAGAAAGACAATGGAAGATGATAGAGAACTTAAGAGGCGAATTGGGTGATAATGATGCAGACATAGTTAGAAACATCGTACTAGCTTGGTTAGCAGAAAAATCATTTGTAACAGATACTACTAAAATGAGAATAAAAAAGAGTAGTTAAGAGACAGTTAATAACTTTAAAAAGAGCTTAAAAAATGATTATTGAAGTTATCCAAGGAGATTGTGAAGAAATACTACTATCTTTAAAAGATAAAGAATATTTTAAAGGTATTCACTTAACATTTTTAGATCCACCGTTTAATCAAGGAAAAGAATATAATAGTCACTTTGATAACATGCCTGAAGAAGAATATTGGAAATGGATGGAAAGAGTAATTAAAAAGATATACGATCTCACTGTTGATGGAGGAGCAATTTATTTTATGCAAAGAGAAAAAAATACAGAATACGTTTTAAGAACTTTAAGAGAAACAGGGTGGAATTTCCAAAATCTAATAATTTGGAATAAACTTACCTCTGCAATTCCTTCAAAAATTAGATTCAGCAAAAAGTATCAAGTTATTGCTTTCTTTACTAAAGGTGATAAACCACTAACATTTAATAACTTAAGATATGAACCTCCATTGTTAGCCATGCATGAATATGAAAGAGAAACGGGCATGTATTTAACTGATATATGGGATGATATTCGAGAATTAACATCAGGATACTTTGCTGGAGGTGAAGCTATAAGGATAAAGGATAATAAATTTTTTACTAAAGAGGGTGAAAGATTTCATAAACAGCAATCTCCTATTGAATTATTAACTCAAATAATATTGACATCTTCGAAAGTAGGAGATTTTATATTAGATCCATTCGCAGGAACAGGGGTAACCGCTATTGTAGCTAAACAATTACAAAGAAATTCTATTTCAATTGAAATTGATCCTTTAAATGTAAAGTTAATACAAAAAAGGTTACAACTTAAGCGAGATGAAGATGATATTAGTAAATTTTATAGCAATTACATTTATTCAGTAAATCTTGATAAAATTTGGTCTAATGATGCCAAATCTATAGATATGAAAGTTGAAAATTATTACTTTAAAGAAATTCCAAAAAATAAGTTAAATAATGTTTTATTGATGAAAGAAACTCTTATGAATACACTTATTAATGAGTTGAAAATTTCAGAAGATGCAATTGATTTTGATTATCGAGTAAAAGATAAAGATAATAAAGTTCACAGATTTGAATTAGTTATTCATCATGATAAGCAATCTAATATAATTTTTAGATTAATTTATGTGAAAAATTTAAAACAAGCTGATTTTTGGATAAAAAGAATTGGTTTTGAATATGATATTCTGAAGGAAAAAAAACCAAATTCTGAATATTTAGCTGTATTAAGTGGTTTAGCTTTTAAAAATATGATCAAGAATATTGGCGATGAGAAACTAAAACATTGTTTAGTAGCATTTCCTGGGTGGGAAAAAATTTTTGGATTAGAATCATTAAAGGAAAAATTCAAATCGTTAAATATTAAAAGGAATAGAATAATGGAAAAACAAATTTCTCTAGATAATTTTTGAATTGAATTAAACTGTCTAGATTCTAATATAGATTCGAATTTAAAAATGAGCAAAAATCCAATTAAAAAAGTAGATCCCCTTAAGATTTATACTGACGTGAAGCTCGCCGTAATCCTGGTTCCACTGATTATGTTTTTCTATATATCATAATGATGCTGTTATTCATGAGAAATGTGATTTCATTGGTACCGCGACCAATAATACCTCTAAATATTGCGCAATAATCATTGTATTAAAAGCTGCTTAATAGTTTCAAAGAGGGCGTCTAAGAATTTATTCAAACAGTAATCTGACTGTCCAACAAATTAATAAAAAATAGAAAATCAAATATCGCACCTGGCGAAGTTGTACCACACGGTCCATCAGCTCTATGATAAATATGAAAAGGTGGAGTTTTTTCATGTCGGTAGGGGCAATCCTTATGTACAACGATGCAATCAATTCTCTAATGAGCGATTAGAAAATGAAGGATTGAACAAATAATTTTCCAGAATCAGTAAATTGTTAAATACTTAATTTATTATTTTATTCATAAATAACAGTATCAAAGGAAGTAGATCTCTAAATCCTATTGAACTCTGACTGTTTATATAAAAATTTAATTCTAATTTTTAATTTAAGATTATTCAGTTTTTCAATTTTATTTTTATTATAGATTACACAC
>JAEOTA010000039.1 GCA_016840085.1 Promethearchaeota archaeon | reverse complement strand
ATATAGAGGAACAATATAAAGATGATCCTGAAGGATTCAAAATATTTTTAAAATTTCTGTTTGAATTTTTAATTGATTAGATACTAAATACCTAAAAAAAATGATAAAAAATGGATAATGAAATTGTTTTATCTCTAATCAATGCCTTGAAAATGCTAAAAAATATAATAATTAAGCATAATGAGACATTTAGGAATTATCTAGATGTTCGATCAATGTCAACAATGAATAGAATTCTCTATCAAGGAGAGAGATTTAAAAAAGTAACTCAAGATATAAAGTTATTAATGAAAAATGCTCTTAGTCAACAAGATTTCGAATCATATTTAGAAAATTCAAACAAAATGCAAAGAGGTTTATCAAAAAGAGAAGAAGCTTTAAATGATCAAGTTAAAAAAGCTATAAGAGATTTTCAATTAAGTCTTACAAATTTAAAAGATAAATTATTAGATATTGATTCTCTCTTGAATGAAATAAGCGATTCTTTGAAATAGATTAAAAAAAAGGGACAAAAAGGATTATTTTTAGGGAAAAGAGAAAAAGAAATAGTTTAAAAAAAAAAATTGAAATGCTTTAAAGGAATATACTTATTCAAATCTAAAAATAGAAAATCATAGTTCTTTAAGATATCATTCAGGAATGATCCTTAAAAAAAAACAATAAAAAATTTTAGTTAGCAATCGTTTCAGGATTTTTTGCAGTTCTACTGAAGTTTCATCATTTATAATCCCTTCACACTCCCCTGAAAATTCTAATATAAAGTTTTTAATTTGCTCCTCTTTATCTTCGAGTATCGGTGTCTGGAGATCTTTAGTTTTTTGCTGGATCATTTTATCTATCGCAGGTTGTAATAGCTTCACCATGTTTTCAGTTATTTCCTCTCGAAATTGTAGTCCCGATTCAGTCACTTTATATTCCCGCCGGTCATCACCTGCATAATCTCCTGACTTCTCCATTTCTTCGACATATCCTTGATTCTTCAAGGTAGTTAATCGTTTATAGATCGTCTGATAGGGCACAGTATTAAATTGAGTACGAATAATACCCGAAGTAATAAAGTTCTCGGATGAAAGATAAAACAACAATTCAATTGTAGCTAATGATCCAAAAAGTCTTTTTTTACTCATTTTTACGCTAATTTTAGAAGTTTCTACTAATATAACGAATAGACTTTATTATATTAAAAACTAGTCTTTCCTATTTTACACACTAGTCTTTGCGATAGTAAAGACTTTAAATAATTAAGTTACTATTTATCTTCTTAGTAATTATTGAATTTGATATACTAGGGTTAAGGGCAATAATTTTTGTGAGGAAAATGAGTGATTGAATAATTAGGAATTTTTGTTTAAAAATTATCCCTTACCTTTTTATTATTAGATTAGTTGAACATAAAATATTAAAAATAAAAGATTAAATAAAGTCAATTGAAATTTGATAGAAAGAGATTTAAGATACTTATGGTAAATATATAGGTAGGAAGATGAGCAATACAAATTTAAAAGATACTGTTAAAGAATATCTTGAGGATGTAGAGTTAAAAGAAACATTGCATAACGCTAAGTTGGATTTTGGATTCCGATTTATATTTCCAAAGGGGAACGATCCGCAAGGAAGACCTATCGGAAAACCATTTACAGTGGTAAAAGCTAAAGATAAAGGATATGTGGAAATCTTGAGCACCATCTCTCTAGATAAACGAAATGTGCACATGTGGGAACAAATGAGAGAGGATAAGAAAGAGCCATTTTTACGGCATCTCTCAAAGACTATTTCCTTGGAAGGCCTTCTCCACGCATTTGACAAGCAAAATATACGATTTACTATTGTTGATACCATTTATATTAGTAAGGGCGAGATTTTTTCCAAGGACAAGTTCTATAAGAGTATTAAGAAGGTTCACGGACTGTTCATTGTTATTCTAATAGAGCTACGTGATTTTTTCTCAGGAGAATTTGACACTTCTGATTTAGAATTAATTTCATAGATAAAGGAGAGTGAAATATGGGAGAAAGAAACCTTAATGTCGCGACTTTTTATTCTTTCCTTATCACAGTATTGTTAGGAGTAATTATATATCTCTTGCTTTCTGAAGATCCTACCGCTACGGACAAAGCGGTATTCTCAAATGGGGGAAATAAGTAATAAAAAAGACAAGTTAAAAGAAAAAATTAGAAATTTCAATATATTAATGAAAGACCCACAGATAATGAGAGATACGAAATATTTAGAAGCATTTTTAAAATTGATAATAATAATTTCAAGACCTCGAAAGGGCATTTATGATTTTCTCTCCTAAAATTTTCTTAAATTTTATAAGAAAAAATATTTTGCCCTGAAATATTCTCATTTTTTCTTTATATATAGCCATAGAACTGTCAGGTAATAACAGATTTTGGTATATAAAATGAGTCTTGAAGAATTAATATGGAGAGAAATAGATGAACAATATTGATATAAAGATTCCTGAATAGAAAATTTATTGTCTTTTATGTAAAAAATATAGATCAAATTTTATCAAATGTTGAATTGTGAATTATATTTAAAAGAAAAAATTTAGAAATCAACTTAAAATTGAGTATGGAATAGAAATATAATGATCTAACTATTTTCTATCATTTTATTTAATTTATTTGAAACGGGGCGATTTACTGAAAACCAAGTAAATTGTTTATATAGGAATTGTAGATTATTACAAGATGAAATGGATGATTTAAAATTTCAACAATTGGAACCAGGGATGCAAGATGGTTATGGAAGGACACTTATTAGAATTGAGAAGATAATCGGCACATTTCCATCATATTTGAAAGGGAGACTTCCTATGGATGAGAGATTTATTTTTTCAGCATTAAAATCTAATTTAAATGGTTTTATTTCAAAAATCGAAGAACTATTAAAAGATCCAAAAAAATTGAAAAACCTTCCTAAAGAAAAGAAGAAGAAAATACTAAGAATTATTGAATTTAATAAAATAAAAGCAATAGAACTTATTTTTGTAGCATTATATAATTTAAATTCTTAAAATAATTTTATAGAAAAGATTATATTTACTAAATATAACGAATTTATCAACTAACAAGTTGCAGTATAAATAACATGGACATATGAAATAGGAGGATTTATCTGTATTAAGATAGAGTAGCTTCATTTTCATGAAAGAAAAAGAATTAAGTTTGCTTTCCCTTTCGAAAATTACAACTTATGAAATTTTAATAGACGAACAACTTGAGAGGTTGGAATCAGTTCGATTTCGTCCTATTAAGAACGAGTTATTAAACAGAGAGACTCTTAAAAGACGACTTTTTATATCAAAATTATTTGGAGCAGTTATCTTTGGGATTTTACCTATTATTCCGTTATTAACCTATTTTCAAGTTATAGATTTTATCGAGGAAGGTACAGTTCCTATTGAAGTCATACTCTTCGCGAGTAGTCTGCTCTTTGGAATTTATTTTATCTTCCAATTTTTTAACTTTTTTCTTATGTCTATGTTGAATACAATGAAATTATTATCAGGGGGTATTTTCGAATGGATTGAGACTCTACCAGTCTCACGAGAAAAAATAAAAAAATTGATCCTTATAACGATAATACGAAGCTTAGATATACCTTTAATAGTTATAACTATATCTCTTCCCATTATCATGTTCATTGGAACTCAGAACTTATTAATTTTGATCACTAGTATAGGTGTTTCAATACTAAATACAATATTTTCATTCTGCTTACTAATTCTTTTTAGCGAAAGAATGAATAGAGTTTTAAATATTAACGCAATTGGCTCAAAAAGAACTCATTTTGTTCGTTTAATAAATTTAATAAGTTACATAATTATAGTGATTGGGAGTGTCTTTTTAATTCAATGGGCATTAAGTTCTATTGAAATTTTTTTCACTTTATTTGCAAGATCAAAAGTCCCTACATTGATAATCCTTATTTTAAGCATGATCCCTTTTCCGATTGCTCCAGGTTATCTAATATCTACGCTAATAGCGCCACATGAAATATCAATACAAATTTGGTTTAATATAATTATAGGTTTTATGCTCTTTTTAATCTTAACATATTTTTTATATCTTAAATCAATAAAGTGCATTAAAAAGAGTACCTTCACAAAATTCAAACTTGAAAATAAAGATATATCTTTAAACTTCGAAAAATTAAAGAATTCAATAAGGATTAAGGTACACTCTAAAGTTTGGGCATATATTCGTAAGGATTTAATAATTGCTACTCGTGATCTTAAATTCTTCTTGACTATTGTAATGCCGATCGTAATTGGATTTATTTTTACCTTTACTTATAATCTTACTAATATTGGAGGGATTAATCCCTTTAAAATTGATTTTATATTTAATATCATTGTTATAGTTGGTCTTAATTTGGTAATTTCAGGTATGATTGTAAATGGAATATTAGCTGTAGAAGAATCTGGTGCTTCAATATTATCTTCATTACCATTAGTACCACGTGAACAGGCTAGAGCTAAATTAATATTAATGGCCCTTATTCAATCCATTACAGTTTTAGCACCATCAACCATGTATATAGGTGAATCCGAGTTTTATATTTCAATTTTTACTGGGCTTGGAGCTTTACCGTTTGCTTTAATGTTTTTATTAATTATATTTGAAATGAGAATATATTTCTTTGGAAAAACAAGAAGCTATTATGTAATTGAAGTAGTTCATCCGGAGCAAAAAATAAAAAAATGGGCACTCATTTTCTTTTTAGGATTCATAATATATTCACTGATTAGTGGGATTTTATTTGCTGCTTATTTAATTCAAAATACACCGGTATTGATATTACTTTTAATTATAACTCTATATGTTGGATTTAAAATTATATTTAAAATCTATAGATATGAATTCCCTTCTTTAGAAAAGTAGAATTAACATTATTATTGGAAGTCATTATCATCACCAATTTCTAAAAATTCGTTTAGTTCTATATACCATCTTTCAAAAGCTTGTTCTATTTCTTCTTTTAAAGTTTTAAGTTTTTCTATAACATCATCAATATCAATAGATACAGTTTCAGTGTATTCTTGTAAATTGTCTGCTATCTCTTGGGCAATTTTATATTCTTCTTTTTCTTTTAGGTCATTTTCTATAATTAACTCATAATTACGTATTTTTTTATCATGTGTTTTCCTTCGTTTATCATAGAATTTAGCCAACTTAATCCTTTTGATATCTACTGGTTTTCTGGGTTCTTTAACTGAACCGTTATAATCTTTTAGTGCTTTTTTATGTTTTATATATTTTAGTGTTGTTTGTAATGATAGCCATCTTTGTCGTAATTTCACTGCTTTATTGAATTGACTAATCTTTTCAGTATTTTTAAACTCCTCCCAATCTACATCAAATAATTCAGGGTTTTCATCTATTATACTTTTATATTTTATATCATATTTATTATCTAATTCTTGTTTTATCATTGCTTCTTTATTATATAACTTGGAATTGATTTTTGAGTTATATGAATCCATCAATGCCATTATATCATCCCATATTTTTTCAAATCCCCCTTCATCTATTATAATATTTTTTTTTAATGCTTCTTCTGTTTCCACATCTATATTTGGTGTATATGAATATATCTCCTTTAATTCTGGTTCGTTTGTATATGATATCGTTGTAGGTAATAATTTCATGAAAAATGGCCTAATAAATACATTCTTATGCCGTACGATACTGATAATAATCTCAATGGTAGAACTAAAAATAAGTTATTACACAGCTTGAAAAAGGAAATCTTTGAACCCTCTAAGTACAAGAAAATTGATGATTTCTTTTAAATCAATTTGGTAATATTGCTATAAAAATTTTATTTAAAATAAAAAATCCATATTTATTGGATTTAAAAGAAAAAAGAGAGAGAGGAATTTATTGTAAATTATCTTTTTTCCATCTTTTTAAGAACTTCTTGAATTCTTTTACACTTATTCCTAAGGAATTCTTAATTTTTGATGGTTCCTCCTTTTGAGAAGATTTCCTTCGAAATGATAATTCCCAATCAAAAAACGATTTTGGCTTTTCCACGTGAAGTAACATGAGGCTTTTAGTAATAAGTTCAGAGACTCCGACAAATTTCAGAATAAAGCTTAAGAAAAAGATTGAAAAAAATAAAGTAAGAATGTGGATATTCATCTATATTCTTAGGATATCATCCAGAGTGTATATTTCTCTATTAATATTCATTGCTTTATCCAACTACTGATAAAGTCTCGAAGATTATAGAGCTCTTGAGAATTTCCTGTTTTTATTAAATTATAAATGAATTCTTTATTATCAGACATTTTATCTTCAATGACATTTGAAATATAAATGGGAATTTTCCACCAATGAGTCTCCACCCATTCATTTGTCCAATTAATGACAATGATATTGTTTTCCATCAAAAACATTGATTTGTTTTGATCTCTTATATTTCTATCACTTTTTAAGAGGTGGTGTCTCCCATTTAACTCGATAACTAGATTAAAATCATTAACTTTTATATAGATATCTACACGATACCGCTCCTTATTTGTCTTATCATAAAACCACTTTTCTGTTCGAATAATCGCTGGCCAAAATAACTGTAAAATAGAATATAAGATTTGTTGATGATGACTTTGACATTTAGAGTAATTTATTCTATAAATAAAAGTGTGTAAAAAATAGTTAAGAAAAAGAATAAAAATAAGACAAGAAAAAATCATTATTTAAAAATGATCAAGAAAGCGGTATAAGACAAGAAGTCAAACAATTAAGAATTTTAAGAGTTAAAGTGGGAAGAGGTTCTTCCATTATGCAAGAACAAAGCTTTCTTCGTGAAATAAAAAAAGGATGACTGGAAGTAAAAGTAAACATTTAAAAACGGGATATAAAATCTTAAAATAAAAAAAAAGAAAATTAAAGATTAAATTTAGAAATAATTCATGGAAAGTCAGTCCATAATGCCCTTATCTCGTCAATGTAAACCTTGCGTTGACCCCATACACCAGTCTGAGAATATTCAACAATTACTTTATCTAGGACTTTAGATGAATCTGTGGTGAAATATCCAGTATATCCTGGACTAAAACATCCTAGGCGAACTTTTCCTGTTGTATAGACAGCATCTACACAGAAAAGTCCATCATAACCTAATGGATCTGTGGTTGCATCTACCCTTACTCGCTTATAATGATCATTAGAAAAATCAAACTTGATTTTAAAACTATTAGCAGTCCATAACCACAAACATTTTCCTACAAGATATTCCCCATCATTATAATATGTATCTCTAATTGTACCTGAATGAGGGTATCCTAATGTTATTTTATGACTCGATGCCACTACCCATCGATCTGGGTATCCAGCTATTGTTCTTGGTGATAAAAAGCAAAATGTAGCCAACACAAGAGCCGAGGTTATTAAGATATATTTTACTTTTTGCTTCATTTTTTCCACCTTGATTTTTTTTTTAAATATTATACAATTTTGAATAAAAATGCAAATTTCTTTTATTAATTTAATTATATAAATGTTTTGAATATTCAAAAACAGCTACTCTTTTAGATAATTAAGGGATGGAGAAAGGCATTGGAAGTAAAAGTAAAGATTTAGGATTTTTGTCGGATTAATGACATTTGATTCTCTTTTTTTTTCCTTTTTTTACAAAAATTAGGTAAAATTGATCATTTTGGACATCAAAGTAAAGACTTAAATATTTGAATGGGGCTATAAAAATAGGGAAGGGAAATTTATTCAAAGATAATTTGAGCTAAACATTGGATTTCGCCCCCTATTAAACTCTAGCGAGTTTAATCTCTCCCTGATTTTTTTATAATTGCTCATATTTCTTTTCTCTTCTCTTTAGGTAAGAATTTAGATCAACAAAATTAGTAAAATCAAATTATTATTTAAATAATTTCACTTTATTATAAAAATAAACATTTAAAAGTAAATCTTTTCCCTTCTCCTCATAAAAGAATTTAGGAAAATAATAAAAATTAAATTATGTCGGTGATGTTATAATATTACCAAAAGATTATCTTTATAAAAATTAAATTAAAATTAAAAAATGAAAAGAAGAAAATTAATTTAATACTTTAATGGAGATACTTGCTTTCCAATTTGAAAAATTCCTATAAAAAAGATAAAATCATGGGTATTGAATCAAGTTTTGATATAGCAAGAAAGTTAATTGCATGTTCATTTGACCATGTATGCCCCTTACCAAAACATTACTTCTTATGCAAAATTCCAGAATGCAAAGAGTGTCCTGACTATAAAGAAAGAGTAAAAAGATTGAAATCACGGGTTCTTTTTTAATCCTTACTACAAAAATGTCAGAAGATAATAATAAATTAGAGGATTTTCTTAAAAAATTTAAGGACACATGAAGATCAGATAAAAAATCTGTTCAATTAAAGTTTACTCGAAGTCGTAACACTTTTAAACCTATAGAAAAAATTAGTGATAAGAAAAAGGTAAAAAAAGAGAAATTTAAGGAATTTTAGGAAAAATAAATTAGTTACATATTAATCGAAATGTAAGATATGTCTTGATCATAATTTCTTTAGTTAATTTTACTAAGTCTTTAACGATAACCAAGTTTTAAGAAAAATTCATTTAGGGATAGGATTGAATGAAGGAAGTAATAGGAAAGAAAAGTAAGCCCAAACCAAAAATGATAATATTTTTAAAAATTACTATAAATAATACGAATATAAACGACACTCCAAATTCCTTCTTATAAATGATCTTGATAAGGAATGTTGCCAAAACAACATCTATTATTAAAATTATCACATTGGCTATTATAATATGATGATCAATTATATTAATGTCAACCATATGAATATCGAATATATAAAGAGGTATTTCAAGAACAAGTAAAAGTAAGGCAAAATAAATTATGCTCCAAATTGATACAAAAACATAAGCTTTTTCATATGAACTATCCCATCCTTTTCTCTCTGCTAAATATTTTACTATTATCATCTCAATGATTAAAATAACAATATTAAATTCTACAAAGTTAAATATTAGGAGTGGTATATTTGACATTTTAATTATAATTTTTTTTTATATATAAAAATTCAAATTCTTCATTTAAATGATATTCTCATAAAATATGTAAATTAAAACGTATTTATTGTAAAGGATTACAATAATATTGAATATCTTCATCCATGTCCTTTAAATGAAGCTTTTTGGTACGATCTGATCTCACAATTAAAACCATCCACCGTAATTGATCCTTTTATGGAAACAGGCACAACAGCAGAAGTATGTACTAAATTAGGAATTAAATGGTTAGGATATGAAATTAATAAAGAATATCGTAAAGATATCGAAAAAAGATTATCACATTGTCAAAAAGAACCTTTTCAAATTGAGTTGACAAATTTTGTTCTCCAAAAAACAATCAAAAAATAAAAGAAAAAGCAGAAGAAATTCTTGTAAATACTATCGATAGTTCAGAAATAGGAAAATTTTTAATAATTATTCTTTGTATAAGGATCTTTTGATTTATTTTATTTATTCAATTGGTAACTTAACTATGAATGTGCTCCCGTTATGCCTTCCTGAAGATTCTACCCAAATCTGCCCGCCATGTAAATTAACCATCTCTTTTGAGATATATAGGCCGAGCCCTACCCCCTCAATATCTAAATAATCAAATCCTTGCCCATATCTCTCTATTTTGCCGAATCTGGTAAATATTTTTTCCATTTCATCTTTAGTTAATCCTATACCTGTGTCATATACAGAGATTTTTGCCCACCCTTCAATCTCTTGAAGAATTACATGTATCTTTCCATTAGGTGGTGTATTTTTTATAGCATTTGATAATAAATTCGCAATTAGTTGTTCGATTCGTATTCTATCAATATTTAAATATAAGATTTCAGGAAGCTTTAGATTTAAAATAATCTTTCGTTTCTTGATTAAGAAATTAAAATCTTTCACACAGTCTTTAATAATCTCGGTTAAATTGTAAGGTTGCTTTTTCAATTTAAGTTTTTTATGTTTTACACGAGATATATCAATTAAATTATTAACTAAAGATCTTAACCTTTTACCTCCTCTTTCAATTGTTTCTATTAATTCTAATTCTTCCTTTCCAAATTTATCATTATAATTGCTTAATAAAAGTTCGGTTGCGCCCCACACAGATACAAGTGGTGTCTTTAGTTCATGAGATACTCGCGTAATAAGATCTTTTCTAATTTGTTCCAATTCTTTTAATTTTTTAAGTTCTTCCAAAATGATTTTTGCAGCATTTCTACGTTCTGTTATGTCATAAAAAATAATTTGCATTAAGTTTGTATCTCCTATAGTAATTAAAGAAGTTATATAATTTATCCAGATTAAATTTCCATCTTTTTTATATATTTGTATATCGATCGAAGGCAAAATTTCCCCATTTATGGCTCTTTTAAATCGTTTTTCCAAAATTGGCGAATATTTTGGATGAATTATAGAAAGATCTCTAAAATTTTTATTAATAAGTTCCTCTTTCCTATACTTGATTAATCTTTCAACTGCCGGATTACAGTCAATAACATTTCCTTTTCGATCAAGCAAAGTTATAGAAAATGGTGAATTCTCAAATAAATGGCGATATTTTCTTTCAGCTTGTATTAATTTCTCTTCCATTAATTTTCGTTCATTAATGTCTCTAGAGATTAGCACCGCTTTAGTTTCTCCCTTCTTATCTTTTATAATTTTAACATTAGCTTCCATCCAAACATAAGATCCATCTTTACATCTCAATCTGAATTCTCCAAAACCCTCACTATTCTTTAAAGCTTCTTGAAATAATTTAATACTTCTCGGGATATCATCTGGATACATAAATTCCATTGGTTTTTTACCCATTACTTCCTCTCTAGAAAAGCCTGATATCTTTTGCTGTACCTCGTTTATGTATATGAGATTTAAATTCTTATCGAAGACAGATATTACATCATTAACATTTTCAGTTATAAGTTGAAATTTTTCTTCGGATTCTTTTAACTTTTTATTCTTTTCTTTAATCTCTTCTTCTAACTCTTTTTTCTGGTTTTTTAAATATTTTATTTCACTATTTTCTATTGTTTTATTTGCTGGTAATGATATGCATTCAATAATTCCATTTATTATTCTAAATAGATCATTATTATAAATTTCCAATTTTTCTACTTCCGTATCCTCTGCGAACTTTTGTTTTAATATCTTTAATTCTTTATTGTATTTGTGTAATGATTTGGTCAATTGCTCCATTATTCCTTGTTAACCCTTAAAATTGAATATTTATTAAAGAAAGAAACGTTAAGGTTATTTTAAACAAATTATATATAACTTAAAAAAATAAAAATCTTTATTTTTAATAAAATTCAGGATAAGTCAAAAAAATTCTTTACTCATTTTTTAAAAAAATATAATAAAAAATATTTAATATGAAATTTAATGTGATAAAATATGAATATTGAGAAGAACATCTTTACTTTAGAACATGTAAAATTAGCTTCGATGGGACCAGATACTATCGTATATATTCCACGTGCCTTAATTAAACATAAAGTTCTTGATCCTAATAAAATCTATAATATTCATTTCGAAGAAATCTCAGAGGAATATCAAGAAAAAAAAGATTAAATTTCTTTTCGATATGAAGAATGGTTATAAATTTCAAATTTTTGATTATTATCTTTTAGGAGTTTTTCTATATCTGGATGATGTTTCAATATAATTATTTTTTGGTCCTTTATCTTTATTATTTTAGGAGCATAGGGTTCTTCTTCAAAAATTTCTTCTAATGGAATATAACTGGATAAAACTGCAAACTTATTATTATATTTAATTTGACAATTATAATTTTCTATATTAATTATGCTTTTATCTTT
>JAEOTA010000038.1 GCA_016840085.1 Promethearchaeota archaeon | reverse complement strand
TGGGAGTGTTTCTTCCCATATTTTTAGTTATTGCCATAATTAATTAATGGGAAACCTCCCTATAAATCTTTCCTTTACAAAAATCCTTTTATCGAAAGAAATTAAGGCTGACTTAATTATTTCGAGTAGAAAATACTCATTATCACGAAATTGGAAATTATTTATAATCCAATCATTTTGCCATCACTGAATTTTTTAACTAACCAAATTTATTCCTTTTTATACATTCTTTTGAATTATCAGTACAAAAATCAAAAGAAATTCCTACTTCTTTTTCTGTATGATCTATATTTTTTTTAATATTAAAATTCATCTTGTTTATGATAATTGCTGAAATTTCTTTAATCTCATAACAAAAATTCAGAAATTTTTATTTATCTGTTATTCAAATTCAATTTTTTTTCAAGAAAACATATAAAAGATAAATGAAAATTAAGATATTATTATAAAATCATTTAGTTTTAATTCATTACCTTAAATTGAGATACTGTTCACTACAGAATTATTGCAATATCTTTATATATTATCTAAATAATCTTCAAGATAAGAAATCAAATAGATAATAATTTAACAAGAGAGGTGTGTTATGACATTAGCAAAAATACCTATTCTCTTAGAAAAAGTAAAGAAAGAAGATTTAGATAAACAAATACTTAGAACAGCAATTTTAGCTGAGTTAGATGCTATTAATCTTTATGAACAAATGGCGAATCTTACAGATAATAAAAACTTGAAAGTAGTACTTCTAGACGTAGCTAAAGAAGAAAAAGAACATGTAGGTGAATTTCAATATCTTTTATTAAAGCATGATCCTCAACAACAAGAAGAATTAGAAGAGGGAAAAGAGGAAGTTAAAGAATTAATAGGAGAAAAATAAATAAATTCTTTCTAACTTTTTCCTTTTAAAGTAAAATAAGTAATTTAGATAATCAAAAAACTCTTTTTTAACTTCATGACGCTCGAAAAAACTAAAGAAGAACAATATGTACCGATTGTTTGCCCAATATGTGGTGTTGGATGTAATACGGAATTGGTAATTAGTAATGGTAAGCCAATAAAGGTCGTTGTTAAAGGGAGAAATCCTGATTTGAATGGTAAATTTATATGTATAAAAGGATTAATAGTTGCTGATATCTTAAATCATAAAGATCGTTTAAAAACACCACTTTATAAAGAGAGTGAAGATTTTAAGAAAATAAGCTGGGAAGAAGCAATTAAATTAGCTGCGGAAAGATTATATGAAATTATCAACTTATATGGTCCGAACTCTATAGGGATACTAGCATCAGGCAAAATATTGAATGAAGAAGCATTTTTAGCTCAAAAATTTGCACGTACAGTAATAAAAACTCACAATATAGATATATGTGCTAGATTATGTCATTCTCCTAGTGAAATAGCTTTAAGAATGCAATTTGGTTATGGTGCTGTATCAGCATGCTTCGATGATTTTACAGAAGCCGAAGCTATCATTCTTATTGGAGCTAATACTCGTTTTACTCATCCCGGTGTATGGAATAAATTAAGAAAGACAAAAAAGATACTAATAGTAGCTGATATCTTTGAA
Source organism: Promethearchaeota archaeon (assembly GCA_016840085.1). Lineage (GTDB taxonomy): Archaea > Asgardarchaeota > Lokiarchaeia > Sigyniarchaeales > SOKP01 > Loki-b32. The sequence continues at coordinate 21,434 of JAEOTA010000038.1, read as the reverse complement.
GCATTATCAATGGCAGATATCAAACTAAGACCAAATCCTGGAACAGATTTAGTCTGGATAAATGGTTTGTCCAAAATTATTATAGATCGAGACCTATACAATCATGAATTTATTGAGGAAAGGGCTATAGGATTTGAGGGCTTCAAAAAAAGTTTGAGCATTTATAACGAAGATTTTGTTGAAAAAACTACAAATATTTCAACTGATCAATTGAATTCAATAGCAAATTTGATTACTAAGAAAAAAACAATCTTTATTTGGGGAATGGGACTTACTCAACATGCTAATGGAACAGATGCCGTTTTATCTATTGGCAATTTAGCTTTGCTAACAGGAAATATAGGAAAAAGAGGTACAGGAATTGTTCCTCTAAGAGGTCAAAATAATGTTCAAGGAGCTTCAGATATGGGTTGTTCTCCCTTCATATTACCAGGAGGATATGATACAACAGATAAAGGAATCCTGACTCATTTCGAAGGTTATTGGAATACATCCTTACCAAAAGAACCTGGTCTTAGTGCTACAGAAATGATTCATAAAATTTTAGATGGAAAAATAAAGGCATTGTATATTATTGGAGAAAATCCAGTATTGAGTGAACCTCAATCCGCCTTTGTTAAATGGATGTTCCAAAATCTTGAATTATTGATAGTACAAGACATTTTTTTAACAGAGACTGCAAAATATGCACATATTATATTTCCAGCAGCAGCTTTAGGTGAAAAATGCGGTACAGTTACTAATGCGCATCGAAGAATACAATACACAGAAAAAGCAATAGATCCTCATAAATTTGCTAAACCTGACTGGCAGATCCTTCAAGACTTAGCTAATTCTATGGATCAAAAGTGGGATTACAAAAATACAGAGGAAATCTGGAATGAAATAAGAACTATAGTTCCCATTTTTAAAGGCGCTACATATTCTCGTCTTAAAAACTCAAATGGTCTCTTTTGGCCTATCCATAATGAGAACGATGAAGGTTCAAGGCGTTTGTATATGGATCGATTTTCATTCAAAGATGGAAGGGGAAGATTTTATCCTGTCAAACCTCCATTTGCCTATACTAAAATTACTAGTGATTTTCCTTACATGTTGGTCACTCATAGATTATACGAGCAATTTAATACTGGAGAGATGACATTAAGAAGTAAAATCACTTCGAAAGACGTTAAAAATGGATTTGTAGCTTTAAATGAATCTGATACGAACTTATTACATTTAACAGATGGATCATTTATAAGAATTAATTCTCCTTATGGAAGTGTCGTCTCTCCAATAAAAGTAATTAAAGGGATGAAAGTTCCAAAGGGTTTTGTTTTTGCTCCAATACATTTCTTTAAATTTATAAATTTCAATGAATTGACTAGTACTTATCCTCTTGATCCATTAGCTCGTATGCCATCTTTGAAGAAAATACCCGTAAATATTGAAAAAATTTAAAATTGGGTAATCAATCCTTTATATGATTTCTTTGGAATATAGATTTGAACAAGACCTAAGCTCGATTTACTGAATCTAATTAGTTGTGAAATACTTGTAATCTAAAAGAATTTTAATATCTTTTACCCTACTTCTTAATGTTACTTCAGTTACTTTTGCAGCTTGAGCTACTTCAACCTGAGTCTTCTTAAATACAGTTTCTTTAGCAACCAAGTATAGCACAGCAGCAGCTAAACCTTTAGGATCTTTTCCAATAAAGGATAAACCCTTTTTAGAGGTTACTTTAAGTATTTTTAGAGCTTTGATTTTTATTTCTTCTGGCAATCCTAACCTGTTACCAAAAAGAAATACAAGCTGCTCAGCTGAAATTGGATGATAATCTAAACCTAAAACCGGAAGAATTTCCCTAACAATCATACCTAAGGACCGAAATAGTGTGCGGTTAGGTATCATTGATGCATCAGATACATCATCGAGTAATTTTGGGAATTCATGAATTCTTATAGCTGCATATAATGAAGCGGCAATGAATCCATCAATTGATCTTCCCATTGTTAGTTTTTTCTTAGCTACTTCAATGTATATTCTCCAAGCAGTTTCAATAATATATTCAGGAATATTAAGTTTTGAGGCATACAATTTTAATTTCGGTTTTGCTTCCCAAAAATTCCTCTCTAATGAGTTTATAAGAGACCTTTGAATTTTTGAGAGCCTTGAAAACATTACACCTTTCTTACTATTTATTACTTTTCCTTTTGAATCAATTTTACTACTTGGAAGAATAGTTCTTGGACCAAAATCTCTCCATGAAGGTTCGGTTTGTCTTCTCTTATTAACTTCTTCTTTTGTATAAGTTCTTCGTTCATCTTCTACAAAAATTTGCCCTAAAATGGTTCCGCAATTTGTACAGACCTTATTTCCATCTTCATATATAACACATGGATTCTCACAGCAATGTTCCACTTCTGGACAATTATTGATTGGTATTGACCTATTTTGGTAATTATAAATTTTACTATATCCCCTATTAGTTATATTCTTGAAAATCTTATAAATAAGAAAATAATTGATTAATTTCTTATCCCATTATTTCAACACAAATATAGAGAGAAAAATTTATGCCTTATATTTAATAAGATATTATCTAAATTCTTAAGAGAACAAGCTTGTAAATGATTTAATATGTTTATAAAATTCCTATCCTAAAATTCATTAAACTCCATTCCAACAAGTTCTTCTGTTTTTTTCCAGAGTTTGTTCTGTATCTCTTTATTATAAGTAATATCTTTTGTAGGTCTTGGACTGTTATTTATAAAATATTTTCCACTTAAATTTTTTAATTCTGGTGCTGTAGCAGCAAAAACTAGAGTTTCAGCCCCTTCCAATAATGATGCTCCACCAGATCCTATAGCTGCTCTTTGTAATTTTGTATTAATAATCCCTGGATGAAGGCAATTCACAGTGATCTCTGTATTTTTCAATTTATCAGCGAGAAGATATGTAAACATAATAAGACATGTTTTTGATCTAGCATATGCTTTCACACCCGTATATCCTGTTTCAAATTGTAAATTATTGAAATTTAATTGATTGGAATGAACTCGAGAAACTACATTAGCTATTCTACTTGATTTAGCTTTTTTCAATAAATCAATTAATAGATTCATGAGAATAAATGGTGCTATATAATTTATCGCGAAAGTTTCTTCTAATCCTTCTTGAGTTAAATCTCGCGTTGATCTATAAACTCCGGCATTATTAATTAACACATCTAATCTATTAAAACGGTTGTAAATGTCATTTACCATTTCTTTTATTTCATTGAAAGAACTAAGATCGCCATAAACGCTACTCACATTATTTTTATTAGTTATCTCTTTAGCTTTTTCCAATGTTCCTTCAGCTTTTTCCCGATTTCTTCCATGTACAATTACATGAAAACCAGATTTAACAAGTTCAATTGCAGTTTGGTATCCTATGCCATCTGTAGACCCTGTGATTAAAATTATTTTATCTTCTGTAATAATTGCCCAACTCGTTATTTTATATTTACAAAATAAAAACTCGAGTTTTAGAAACTTTCTGTAATATTTTATTTATTCTCTCTGCCTAATAATTATAAAATAAAATCCGATCATAGGTTATAGTTTCTATTCTAAAGAAAAATAGTCTTTCAATCTCTTAACAGTATCTTCTGGTTATTTTTTAACATTCTATTCTTTCAACAATGAAAAGAATTAAATAAGTCGTATAATCAAATTTTATATACCAATACAAATCTAAATACCTATATAAATGCCCAAAAAAATTGAAAAAAAGATACAAAAATACTATGCTAACCGAGCGAAAGAATATGATAAAACTTATTTAAGACCTGAGCGTCAAGATGATATTAAAAAAATACATTTATTACTTAAAAATCTACTAAAAGGACATAGAGTCCTTGAGATTGCATGTGGGACTGGCTTTTGGACTAAAACTATTGCTTCTGTTGCTAAATTTATCACAGCAGTGGATATTAACAATGAAGTCCTTCGAATAGCTAAAAATAAGTTAATTCATTCAAAAAATGTAATCTTTATCCAAGATGATGTATATTTGTTAAATATGACTCAGGGTGTTTTTTCCGCGGGCTATGCAGGTTCTTGGTGGTCTCATATATTAAAATCAAAATTAAAAGGCTTTCTTGATGTTTTTCATTCAAAATTTCAACCAGAAGCTCTCATCATATTTATGGATAACCGATATCGCGAGGGAAGCTCAACACCAATAAGTCGAACTGATAGCGACGGAAATACATATCAAATAAGAAAATTAGATGATGGACAAGAATATGAGATACTAAAAAATTTTCCCACTAAACAAGAAATTATGGAGTCTCTTGGAACTAGTGTTAAAAATTTTGAAATGGAGTCTTTACCTTATTTTTGGATAGTCTATTATAACATTTCATAATAATCTTTATGATTCTGAACTTTGTAAGACTTTAATTGATAATTTTGATTATTTTTTGGTTTCTTATAGGAATCCTTATAGAGCACCCTATAGAATCATATAAGGTTTTTTCTAACAAGAAAATTTAAAGATCTATAAAACATAATAAAAAACATTTAAAACAATTTTTAATGGTTAAAAATATGAATAAAAAGAAGAAGATTTTTACATTAGAAAACAAAAAACTAGCTTCTATGGGGCCTGATTATGTTCTTATTATTCCAAGAAAACTAATTCAATATAAGGTTATTGATCCTGAAAAAATGTATAATATCCATTTTGAAGAAGTTTCAGAAGAATAAAAAGAAAAAGAAGATTAATCTTCTTCTCGGTATGAACAATGATCAAAAATCTCAAACTTTAAGTTATTACGCTTTAAGAGTTCAATTGTATCTGGATGATAATCTAAAATTATAAGTTTTTCATTTTTAATTCTTATCAATTTGGGAACATAAATTTCTTTCTCTTCATAAGTTTCTTCTAAAGGTACATAACTTGAGAGATAAGCGTTTTTATTGTTAAATTTAATTACACATATGTAGTTTTCTAACTCAAATACTTTCTTATCTTTCGTTATCCCTCTAAATCGGATTGATACAGTGTTGTTATCTTCAATTTTAAAATTATGTAACAGATTTGGTAAATCATCAGGATGAACGATTCTATAAAATTCTCGCTTTTTCCACTGTTGTATCTCATCTTCAGTATATCTAAATATTCCTGCAAATCTTCTATTGAAATACTTCAAATATCCTCTTTGTATTAATATTACACCCAAACTAGAATTATCGGCAAAATAGAGAAAATTTTTATCTTTTAATTTAGTAGTAAATTCTTCATTTCTTCTCACTCTTGACATCTTATATCACAAATATTGCTAATAAAAGTTTTTGTCTTTTATGTCGTTTTTGGTATAATTAATAAATAAACACCTTCAAATTTATGTGTTTTCAATCAAAAAGGATTATTAGAGATTTTTTACAAAAACTTTTATAGGATAGTTTATAGAAGAATCTATAAGGGAATCTGTTAATAATAATCGATTCAAATCAAGGGTGTCGGCAGGAGTTAAAGTAAAAAAAGCAAGCTAAGGGAAAACTAACTATAAATCGTTATTTTGAAATTGAAAATTCAATACATTGAATTAATTTTTATTTTGATACGATTGAACTTGCTTTAATTTTATCCTATATTTTTTAGTTATGATAAATTGGAATTATATAAGCCTAAGGGTAAGATCCAAAATATAGTTCAAGAAAAGTTTAAAAAAAAAAATTAGAAAATAATTAAAGGAAAGTTAAAATGAATATTGAAAAACTTTATGCAGAAGCTATGATTATTGAGGGGAACCGATTATTTAATAGAGGTAAATACGAAGAAGTGGCTAGAATGTATGAAAATGCAGCTCGCTGGTCAAGCTTAGAGTTATTAGATGAAGAAATTATTCATGAAGCTTTCCGTTTAGCAATAAGCTCATGGATTACTGCGGGCAGGGCTGAGAGGGTTTCTAATATAATTGAAGGTTTGTCTCAGGAAATTAGAATTGTTATTTTGAAGGAACTTATAAGTAGAATCCTAGCAGAAGTCGATTATCTTAAAAAAAAAAATAATCATAGATTAGCTATTGAACATCTAAATATTTTTATTAAATTATATCATGATAACAATCTTATATCAGAATTAAAAAAACTCAATGAAAAACAATTATATGTATTAGAACTGATGATGAAGCGTGGTTTAAAAATGAAAACGGAAAAAAAATAATATTCAATTATAATTCAAGGAAAGTATAAATGAAGTTTTTACTCTGAAAAAGATACCCGCGAATTTCTTCCCGATTTTCGATAATCTTCTTACTATCTTGATTTTATTTAAGATTTTTTAATTATGATAAATTGGATTTACTTATGGAGTCTAATGAAAACGAATCTGAGGTACCGAAAAAGTGCCCTAAATGTGGTAGCGACTTAGTAGAACGTGAAGGTAAATATGGTAAATTCTTAGGGTGTACTAACTTTCCAGAGTGTAGATATACTTATGATTTGAGTGTTGAAACTACTGGTATACAATGTCCGGATTGCGGGAAAAATTTACGATTTCGCAGCAGTCAATATGGAAGGTTTTTAAGTTGCAGTGGGTATCCGGAATGTAAATTCGCTTATAACCCTGAATTTAAAGAGCATCCCGATATTTTCTGTCCTAAATGTGGGAAAGTCTTAGAAATGAAAATAAATGAAACTGAAAGTGAAAAATACTTAGCTTGTACAGGACATCCTGAATGTGATTTTAGACTTGATTGGGGGGATGCCGCAGAAGAAGTTGGGAAAAAACAGGTATATCCTCAATGTCCTAAATGCGGCAGGGATTTGGTAAAGCGGAGAAGTAAATATGGATTTTTCTTAGGCTGTAGCAGTTATCCAGAATGTAGGTTTGCATTTAATCCGGAATTTGAAGATCGTGAAAATATTTTTTGCCCTGAATGTGGACAAGCTTTATTTGTAAAAGAGGGAAAATATGGAAAATTTGTTGGATGCTCTGGATTTCCTGAATGTAAATATACCTTTGATTTAAGGAGTTAGTAGTTATTATTATAATTATTATACTCTGATCGAATTCAAGGTATAATGAAAAATCATTTTTTGAATACTCTTTTTCTATTTATAAATAATGATATGATTGTGTTTCATGAAAAAGATGATAAAAAATAAAGCAAAATTCAAGAAAGAACTTTATACAAAACAATATTCAAATGGTCAACTTGCAGTATATATTTATGATCATGGTGGCGCACCAATAGCCGAGCTTTCTATAATGCATAATTCAGTAGAACTCTCGCCAAATGAATTTATTTTAAAAGATTATTCTGAGAATAAAGAAATAGTCCGAGAACTTTTCGAATCAAATATAATTATGCCTTCAAATCGATTTATATTAATAAGTTCTCATCTTTGCCCTATTTGTCAAATTACTTCTTAAGTTTGGTAGGGTTCTAAAGATTTTATTAATTCTGTTGATTTATTAGCACTCAAAATTAGTTTTTTACGAGAGCGAGTTATCCCAACATAAAGTAGTTGGCGATCATCATTATTCTTGTATTTATCTATCTCAGGAATAATTATAATATCGGACTCTAAACCTTTAGTTCCGTGAAGCGTCCCAATCAATAATCCAGGTGACATATAATTATAGTCTTGTAAATCTCTCCATTCAATATTATGCTCTTCAAGACATTTACAAAAAGGATGATCATAGTTCATTTTCTCCAAATTGTATCTGAATAACACTAAAATATTTTGAGGATTCTTTAGAAGTCGGGCTATTTTTTCAACTATTGTTTTATATTCATCCTTTCGAGTTTCTGATATGATAATTTCTACAGTTCCATGATCACCAAGAAATTCTTTTGTTGAAATAAATTCATCAAACTGACCTATAAGTTCTTTAATATTCATCGGTAAAGTTTCTTGGGCTAAATAGCCAATTTCAATCGGTGTTCTATATGATTTTGAAAATCTTTTTACTCTTCCTTTTGCTTGTATCCCAACATCCGACCAATAAAATCTTTTTCTAGCATAAATTCCTTGAAGTCCATCACAAGTAATTAATAATGAATTTGTTTCAGGATTTAACGTTTGAACAAGAGGTAAGAACCAGTTTTCTTCAAAATCTTGTGCCTCATCTATTAAAATCGCATCATAAGTAATTTTCTCATTCCCTAAAGCATCAATCGTTTTTAATAATAAATTTGGTACAAAATCTTGAAAGAATTCAGTTATTTTATCTTCTTTCTCCGCTCTTTCCTCTGCTTCTTTGTATAATTTAGAGAATTCATTATCAGGGTTAAGAATGTAATTACGTGCCCATCCATGAAAAGTACTAATTGTAATATCAGCTTCATAATCCTGAGGATTTAACAAATTGAAAAGTAGTGTTTTAAGCAATTTGTTATAACATAAAATTAAAATTTTCCAATTTGGATGACGTTTGGCAAGGATTCTAGCTCGGGCAATTAATAGGATTGTTTTTCCACTACCAGCCACTCCAAAGATTAGCCGATGTCCCTCTCCTAATTCCCTTGCTAGTTTTTCTTGTTCTTGATCTAATAGTTTAATCTTCTCTTTAGGGGTTAAATATTTTAGTAGATCCTTTTGTTTTAATGTAGGTAATCGACAAGTTGGTATAAGATTTGATCGAAGAACATTAAAAAATTCAGCGGTTAACTCGGATTTTGATGATATAATATCATAGAAAAATTCTTTAAATTTTTCATTATCACTTAATGTTTCCTTGAAACATAGATGGATTTTTGTTGGGACAATTTTCCTAAGTTCTTCAGCTATATATCCCTCCTGTGAAATTTGATTAAAAGCTACTAATCGAACTATTGGAATTTCTACATTTTCAGGAAAATGACAATAATCAATCCTGTCTTTTATCACTCTCCAATACTGATATACCTGATCAAATGGATTATCAATTAAGATTACCTTATCATCCTTTAATCTCTCCCATTTCCCCGATTTGGATATTGTTTTTAGATATTTCTCAGAATAATCCTTAATTTCTATAATTATTATTCCATATTTGGGAGAAAGTAAAACAAAATCAGGATGAAGCCCCCCAATATCCGGCTCAAAATATCCTAATAAGTGATCTTCCCCGAGATAAACATGTTTAATTCGATTGTAAAACGCTCTCTCTCCACTCGTAGCCGATACAGGAGGTTTACTAAGGAAATTTGCCATGCTTAATACTGTTCTTTTTTATTATATAATTAATCATTTCTCTTTCTATTATTAATCTTTTATGGAGAAGTAAAAGTTTTTTATATATCTGTTAAATATTTATTATCTGAATAGATCAAAAGATAATTAACATACTATTTTCATTAATTTAAAAGGTGTTTTCAATAGTAGATCTTAATAATTTGACAGTTAGCCAATTGATCCAATTAGCTAACGAATTCAATTTAAAACTTAAAGGTAGATTAAAAGCAGATAAAATAAAAGAAATTATGAATTCAGGAATAGTAGACAAAAGATTACAAGAATTGTTCAATAAATACTCCAAACCAAAAAAAACTGCTAAAAAAAAACCCCCTATAAAAGAATCTGCATTAATAAAGAGAGTTAATTTACTTGAAAAGCAAGTAAAATTTATCATGGATAAGATAAGTAGTGTAGAACTAAATATATCACAATTGAAATCAGGAAAAAGAGGAATAAGTGGCATAGAATATGAAAACTTAAAGAATAAAATAATATCCTTGATTAAACCAGGGAAATCAATAACTATTGATGAAATATATCGAATAAAAGAATTCAAAACTCTTTCATTAGAAAATTTAGGTAGAGCTATTGATGATCTAGTTGATGAAGAACTTTTTGATGTATCAGAAGGTGGTTCTAAGCTAAAGATACATGATAATATTGGGAGAATCATTCGTAGGTAAAAAACCATATTTTAATGTAAGAAAATATGAATATTCAGAGAAATTTAAGATGGCCAACAAGAAGAGAATGTGTCAGATTAAATAAAATTATATTCGAAACTGATTTAAATCCTTTTGGATTAGCGCAATATAATCCAAATCAACGTGTTTCTGATTTTGTTGGTAGAAGGGAAGAACTCGCAAAATTAAAATCACAATTAAATCTTGTATTTCATCATAGATTAAGCCGTGCCGTACGATTAGAGGGTCCAGGAGGTGTTGGTAAGTCGACACTTTTTAATTATCTAAAAGAATCTATTGAATCTGAAAGAGTTGACGAGAGCCCTAGAACTCAATATATTTTAAGGAATACTGATATTCTTTCAACTTATTTTGTAAAACCTGATAAAATTCTTGAATTCAGAGATATATGGATTCCCATGATGGACGGTTTAAGACCTGGCTTTGATGTTGAAGTTGGTTTAGACGTAAGTTTACCAGAATATATTGCTATTTTGTTTGTTTACAAAATGTTCTTAAATGATCCAGAAGTATTATCTGGAATCATATGGGATCCTGAGAATAGACCAAATCGTCTTGATCATGTTGAGCTTCAAGATTTAGTAAGACCATTGATTAATAAAGGGAGCACTGTTGTTAAAGCTATTCAGAAATATTATGCTGATAAAAAATTGGAACTTCGTGAGAAATTTAGAACGGAGGTATATGGGAACATTTATGAATTAAAAAGGGTAGATAATAGATTCATAAGAGATTTATTTAGAGTTATAGATGAAGATGATCCTGAAGATTATTTAGAATTAATTTTAACTGCTAGCAATAACTTATTCAGGAGTAATGATGAATTAATAAATTATTTTGATAAGTTAATGCGATATTACGCGTGTCTAACAGGTAAACAGCCTTTATTATTAATTGGTATTGATGAAGCGGCAAAAATAGATCGTGAATTGTCAAGGGATTATTTATACAATTTAGGATTATTGTTTATTAGATTAAGAGAATCATTAAATTATGTTTTATTTGTATTCATCTCAACAACTACAGATTGGGCAAAATTTGATGAAGAAATCAAAAAAAATTCTGATCTTGAAAGTCAGATAATTGAATTCATGTATACCTTACCTTTAAAACAACTTAGCATTGAAGATGTTAAACAAGTCTTTATTAATCGGATGAATAGATTCTGGAGTAATTATTCTTCAGAACGATTTATATTGGAACCCAATTATCCTTTTTCGTTAAATCTTTTTGAATACATATATCGTTATAAAATGAGGGATCTTCGAGAAGCTATACACTTTCTCAGAGATATGTGGATTACTTTTAGATATAATAAAAATGTACCAAAATTCGAATCTAAATTCGAATGTATGCAAGAAGTTCTAAAGTTTGATAAAAGTAGTTTTGATCCTGATAATTTAAGAAGGTTTGATTGGCAGTATATCAGAGAAGATTTTGATGATCCTTTGAAATTTAGATCAAACGCCGCTCGTTCTTCAGCGGTTGAAGTGGGACTTGAAAGTGCTTGGAAATGCTTAACGTTTGAAAATCCCCCCACAATTACAGATGTTAAGAACAATCCTATAATTAAAACCTCAACTGGGAAAAGAAGAAGACCAGATGTATATGTTCAAATATTAGGAAATTTAGGTGCAGAATATCGTAGATATGTAGAATTTCAAGTTAAGACTTACGGGCAAAATGCATACATTCATTTAGATAAGATAAAATCCTCTTTACAATTATTTAAAGAAGGATACACTGATTTTATATATTTCATAATAACTGGCAGAGGTCTTGATTCAAATGCAGAGCAAAAAATAAAGCAGTTGGAACGAAATTATCCGACTCGGATAAGAAGACCAACTTTAACACAAACCCAAGAAAATATATTGTACCTACTAGCTCTCTATGAAGAAGTTTCAGGTAAAAAATTGGGGGATGAACCTCAAAATGATATTATATTAGCTAAGAAACTACTAAATGGCATTTTAGGTCAGAGTATTGAAAGTTTTTTATTGGAAATAAAAAATCTTACTTATCGGGGAATAGGACAAAGAGAACCAATGATCGCACTAGTAACTCCTATATCTGAACCTTCTCGGATCACAGATTATGTAGAAAAAATAATAGAAGAAGATTTATCTGAACCGAAAAGTTCCACGCAACCAAGTTTAGAGCGTCCAAAAACACCTATGATTCAATGGATCAGTGATTTCCCCGATTTAGAACCATACAAATATGAGGTTTGCGGGTTATGCATGTATCTTAAACAACGAGAAAGAGGTACTGAAAAATTCAAGTTTTACAAACCAACAATTATTAAGAATGTTATAATGCAAGATGCTTCATATAGTAAAATTAGCTTTGAGAAATTAACTAAATACTTAATGGAAAATGATTTTACAAAACCTGAAAAAAGATCCTTTAGGCTTACTGAAATAGGTGAAAAATTATATTGGAAAGTTAAGGAGGATAATTATCAATGTTAGAAATTGTCTGAATTATCAATGAATTCAAGCATCTAAAATAAAAACAAAATTACCTACTTTTTATTCTAATCAATACAAATTGCTACTCAGGAGCATTGGTTAATTAAAATAATTTTCTTATTTCAAATATAATGGAAAGTTTGTGTCTTATAATTAGAGTAATTCCACAGATTTTTCAATAAACAATGCATTTCATATAATATTTGATATGTTAGATTAGCGATAAATTCGCTATTTGAATAAAGAGAGAAAAGATTTAAATTAAAATTAGTCTTATTGAAACTCACGTATAATTCCAAAAAATTTTCATTTTTAATAAAATTGAATTAAAAAGGAAGGGGAATTCTCTTCTAAATTGAATTATCTATATTAAAAATAAAGAGAGGAGGTAAAAAATATGCCTATAGTTGTAATTCACACTCAGTGGCCTCATAGTGTATCCGAAGAAGTTGGCAAGGCGTATCTTGAAGTAATGAAAAAGTATCCAGCAGATAGATCTTTATATAAACCGATTTTGTCTGCTTGCGTTAAAGCAACTAAGAAAGGTTTTAAGGGTCTTGCCATAGACGAGGTTAAAGGAGGGAAACTTCAAGAAACTTTGGATTTAGTATATAGACGGATGCTCATGTTTGGAAATCTCGTCAAAGGTCTCAAATATGAAATTGAAGTCTTCATGGCGGGAGTAGAGGCAATGCCAATGATCGGGCTTCAAATGCCAGAATAAACCCACTAAAAAATTTTAAAAATATCTTTAAATCTATTTTTTTTTTATATTTAGAAGGAACTCGATGATAAAAACTAGATTTTAATAGCTAAAAAAAGTTAGTGAAACAAGAATATTTTAAACATCGCATACACGCCATAAAAACTAATTAATAGTATTCCTTCCCATCTTTTTAAGGTTTTTTGACTCCATAAGAAATAAAGCGCGATAATTAACGCCAGAAATAGAACCGGTATATCAAAAACCAGAATTATTCTCGGAACATTAAAATTAATTATGATTGCTCCTGACCCTGTAGCTAATAAGATATCACATATATTAGAACCTAATATATCTCCTACAGCGATTCCATAGGATTCTCTCCTTATTGCGGTTAAATCAGCAACTAATTCTGGTAAACTTGTACCAAATCCAACTATTAAGATTCCAATTACATTTTCAGGAATATGAAATTCTTTTGATAAATCATGTGCTGATAATAATGTGAGTTCTGCTGCGAATAATAGTATTAAAAGACCCAGTAAAAAAATACCAATATCTTTAGAGGTTGATGAGGTTTTATGAGGACTCTTAACTGGTTCAAAACTTACGGAATCTAAACGTTCTTTTTCTAGAACTTTAAGGTCTGATTTCATCTTTAATAAACGTCTTTCACTCCAAATTACTAATGAGAGATAAATAAAATATATTATTATCATCAAGAGTGCCTCAAATTGAGTAAGAACACCATCTAAGGAGAAAAAAAGAAAAATCAATACAGAAATAACGAGCATAGGACCTTCTCTCCTCAATTCCCACTTGCTAATGAAAATTGGTTGGCTTACCGCTAAAATTCCTATGATTAACGTAATTTGAGTCAAAAACGATCCAATCTTATTTCCAATTACTATTCCATCAATGTTAGGATCAATGCCCAAAATCTTATCAAGACCACCCATTATACTTATCGCAATCTCTGGTAAACTAGTCCCTATCGATAATATTGTCAACCCCACCATTATATGACTAATATGTAAGCGATCTGCAATACTTTCAAGTCCTATTATCACAAATTTAGCGCCAAAATATAAGCCAATAAACCCTACTATTAGAAAAGGAATTGATATTAAAAGCATGGTTTGTTAAAAAAAATAGTATCACATATAAATTTTTATTTAAATAATATAACCCATATAGAGCTTGAAACCTTTAATCAAGAACGAATTATACTACTCATACGAATACTTTTTTTCATTCAAAACTATACTTTTTTTTAAGATTTATAACAATTATTAAATTTAAAATGAGGCTTAGAGTCTTTCTTTACTCTAAAAACAAATATATTCATCAAATTATTTTAAACTGAAGTAGATTTTTATTTTAAATATTTAAAAACAAATTAATAGGATTAATTACATAAAATAACCGAATTTATATAAAAAAAAAGGAGATATTGGATTATAAATTATAAACGACTTACTTTTCCATTTTTTATTATGAATCTTTCCGTTAGTATATTTGGATTCTCGCTAATTGTTTTAATGACTTGTTTTTGAAGCATTTTTGCATTTTCAAGGATTTTAAATTCCGGTGATTCCCCTATTGCCATTTGGGCTAATTCAGTGGCATAATACGATTTAATATTCCGTTCAGTGGCATATCTAGATAAGGTTGTAAGGCAACCCGTACACATAAAAGCAATGACATCAGTATTTACACTTTCTGCTTCAGATATTCTCTCTTTAGCGATTTTTGTTGCTAAATTTCTATTTGACATTGCAAGAGGAGCTCCACAACATAGAGAGTTTTCCCTATTGTGTTTCATTTCTACAACTTCTGCACCAATAATTTCAAGAAATTCCCTAGGACCATTGTAGATTTTCTTGTCTAAATTTCTCCAAGGACAGGGATCTTGAAATGTAATTCTTTGATTGATTTTGTTTTTGATTTTTAACTCACCCTTATGGTACTTTTCAATAAAGTAATCAATGAAATTTTGGCCTTCCACATCAAATTCTTCGATAATCGAAGGATACACACCTTTAATCATGTTATCACATTCAGGACAGAAGGTGATGAGTTTTTCTACCCCTAATTTCTTAAATTTTTCATATAATTCTAAGCCTTTTATTCTCGCTTCATTTTCACCAAACCTTGAATGAACATACCCCCCGCAACAATACTTCATTCCCCCTAATAAGGGTAAATCCTCCAATAATTTAGTTTTGGCCAGATCTTGAAAATAATAGGGAATTGCACAGCCCACATAATACATTGCCTTGCTTTTTGGGGGATTTTCGTATTTATTTAATTCTAGTAGCTTTTCCTCCCTATTATTTTCTAAGCTTATTGACATTAAATTATAAGGAATCTCCTCAGTTATGAGTGATAAACTTCTCACACCTTTCTCACGAGTATATCTTAATCGTATTTCTTTTATGAGTTCATGTGGATTTGACACTGTTGGACAAACAATACTGCAGTAACCACACCCTGCACAATTTCTGAGTATCGATCGTGTATTTCTTGTCTCAATCATTATAGAAATTTCATTTTTAGCATCTTCTATAGGTAATTGCAAAAATGGGCATTGCTCAAGGCACGTACCACACCGTTGGCAAGTTTTTTCATTAAACACCGTAATTATCCATAAAATCTAATTTTCTTTTCTTATTTATTTTTTTAATTTTAAAATTGTTAATGATTTAAATATGTAAATACATGAATTTACAGAAATTAGCTTAATTTTAGCCATTATTTATAGACTCGTTAATTCTACAATAGTTTACCCATTCTTGAGGATCTATTGCGTATCCGTAATTGTCAATTCCGCCAGTTTGTTTGAATATCTCATCAGGTATTGGATTCTGTCCAATTCTTAGCATTTGTAATTTATCGAGACTTTCTAACCCTTCTAAGTCGGAAATTGAGTTTCCAAAAAGGTTTAACTCCCGTAAATTTCTTAGATGGTTTAGATTTTCTATTTTCTTTATAGAATTATCTTCTAATGATAAAACTTCTAATTTTTTCAAATGATTAAGCCCTTTAATTTTCTTTATATGATTGTCAGATAGATAAAGAGTTTTCAGATTTTTTAAATTGTCAAAACCAGTGATTTCTTCTATAGCATTACCATAAAGATTCAATTTTTCCAAATTAATTAAGGAATCTAAATTTTTGATGATAGATATTTGGTTATTGAAGAGATTGAAAACGTTCAATTCTCTTAAAGCATCTAATCCAGTAATTTGATCAATATTTCTAATTTGCATATTGCCTAAGTACAACTGTGCATTTTTAACTTCGATCTTTTTGTTCTTTACTTTGACATACATCTTCAAATAGAATCTTCAGTTTTGAGATTTTTGATATTTATTTTGCTTCAAATTGATTTTTGATAAAATCTAAATTTTGCTTTGTTGACATTGCCATTTGGGACATATTTAATTCATTGTATATATCGACTGCTCGTTGTAAAAAATTAACGGATTTCTCGTAATCTTTCTTGTATTTATAATAAATCGCACCCAGATTATTGAGTGCTTGGGCAATACCAGGTTTATTCCCTAAATTCTCCATGATATTCAACGCTTTTTCATAATTTTTTATTGTTTCTTCATATCTTCCTAAATCCCCTAATATTCCTCCAATATTAGTAAGTTGATTTGCTGCGCCCATTAAATTCCCGAGTGATTGTTCAATACTCAGTGCTTTCTTATATTCTTCAAGTGCGTTTTCAAATTCACGCCTAACCTCGTGGATTGAAGCTCTATTTCCATAGCGTACACCTAAATTTGTTTTCTCTCCAATCTTTTCAGTGAGTGCTATAGATTGGTTAAAATATTCAAAAGCCGTATTATAATCCCTTTTTATGCGATATAGCATCCCAATGTTATTTAAACATGTTGCTTGACCAGATAAATCCCCCATATCTTTTCTTATAGTAAGTGCCTCATTATATTTCTCTGAAGCTAAATTAAGCTTTCCGATTTGATAATAAATCACTCCAATTGAATTTGCTGCTAGAGCTTTATCATTTAGGTTCTGGATTTTTATTGCCGTTTGATATGCTCTCTCTAGGTATAGTAAAGCTTGATTGTAATGTCCTGCGATTTTATAAATGTTTCCAATAGTATTTAGTGTAGAGCACATATCATCTAAATCTCCCAATTGCTCATCGATTTTAAGAGCTTCTGAAGAGAATTTTAATGCTGGCTCTAATAACCCTTGAGAAAGCCTTATCCCCGCAAGATTATTGTAACATAATGCTTTTCTAAATAAATCTCCTGTTTTTTCTGCAACCTCAAGAGCAGATTCAATACTTTTTACTGCATTCACAATATCCCCATTATCTCTATATACCACTCCAAGAGAGTTAAAGACAGAAAATTTTATCAAATTCGGAGTATCATCGGTCATTAAATTTAAAGCTTCTGAGATATATTTGAAAGCGTTTTTTAGGTCACCTTTCTCTCTATAGAGTACCCCCAAATTTAGCAAAATTCCCATTTTTTCGTTAATTTGGTTTAATTTTTCAGTTAAATCAAGGCTCTCTTCAAATTTTTCAAGTGCTTCATCATAATTTCCTTTCGAAAAATTAATTAATCCCAATGCATTCGTAAAATAATTTACATTTGGCTCATCATTTTCTTGTTTCGAAAACGTCAGTCCTTGCGCTGCTGTCCTTTCCGCTGATTCTATATCACCTAAATTATAAAAAATTTCATGAGCTAGCTTATATTTTTGAGACATCGGAGCTTCAATATGGATTTCCTTCATATATTCGCTAAAAGTTAAAATTTTGTCCTGAGTATCTTTTTTTAGGAATTCAAATGATTCTCTATATATCGGGGCTAATTGATCCTTTACAAAGTCTATAGTTTTTGCTCTAATCTTATAAACTTCAAGATTTCTGCTCGAAGCAATCTCCACCAGCATTTTATCTAAATTAGACAAGTCTAAACTAGATGATATTTTTGAGATATTTTTTATGGGTTTATATTTGTAAATTTCTTCTTTACCTGTGACTATATTTTGGTCGTGATCTATCCATATTACTCTCTTCATATTGCGTAATTCTTTTAACATTGGACTGATATCAAAATCATCACTACCAGAATAACCCATTATAACTAAATCTCTTCCATTCATTACTTCATTGATTAATGGTTTTTTGTATGGTTCAATAGCAAAAGTTTCACCCTTTTCCCTTTCCCGTCCAAGAGCACTTATGGTAGTGACTAAAGAATCCTTTGTTGATCTTCCCTTTATCGCATCATATTTAGAACCATGAATTTTTATGATTGGGAATTGGAAAGAGACCTTCTTTTGATAATCTTCTTTTGTTATGATAACCATAACTTTTTTATGATGACTATGAAACGCAGGATATCCATCGAGATTTTTCTTCAGCGCCATTTCAATGAGATAATCAAAATTTGTCGTAACTACATAATTATACCGCATTATCATATTTGCCAAGAAAATATGAATAGCATTTGGCTCTTTTGCTTCATCTAGATAATCTAAGAACGTTAATTCCTTATCGAATAGATTTTGGATTTTTTCTACCAAAAATTCATATCTCATAGATTTTAATTCAGAGAGATTTTGTATTTCCTCTTCAGGCGCATAGTACTTTAATAATTCATTCACAAACATCCTCGCAGAAGGAACAGAGGAGGGTGGATCCATCGAAATTCCTGCTCCTACTAAAAAAGTATATAATCTTTTTTCAGTAAAAAGATCACTAAAATCTGGTGCTTGAATATCATCTGATATCTTAACTATAATGTCTTCGAACTTAATTTTTGAACTTTCATTCATCTTAATTATCTTTATTATCATTTTAGAATGTCTTAAAATAATTTATCCCGTATTAAAAACTATACCTTTGTTATAATGGAGATCTTAAAAATATAACATTGATTAGGATTTCAAGCGTTTTGTAAGAACTGGGGATGCAGAAATTAAAACTATTCCAACTATGAGAAACGTTATTGACAAGGGTAAAAACTCATCACCGGCGAATAACATAATAAAGGTCGCTATTAACGCAAATATTATCCCTAAGACAAATGGTATACCAAAAATAATTTTTTGTTTCATAATAATGAAAAGGAACATAGAAGTACCTAATAATATTTCCACTTTGTAAAAAAGGGAATAACAAAAGAATTAATACATTTAATAATCAAAAAATTTATTAAATCGTATGGTTATGGTTACTATGGTGAAAGAAGCAAGCTTAAATTGGTGATTAAAATAAGTAATGAAAATGATATCCAAAAAAATGAAGAATTATTATATAGAGAATGGATTCCCACGGGAAAATTTGTAAAAGTTATGGTGTTATTTGTATGTTTATTAATTTTTTCTCTCGGTATTATAATTACTGCGTTCAACCCCAAAGAATTGGCGTTCATAGGTATTATATTCGGTGCTTTTAGTCTATTTATTCTTCTTGTATATTGGAACTATAGAAGATTAAAAATTACCATAACCAAAAATCAACTTGATGTAGAATATGGAATTTTTAACCATAGAAAAATTCACATAAAAAAAATAACCGGATGTGAAATAACTAAAGCAAATTTTAGAAAATATGGGGGAGTAGGAATTCGATTCGGATCAGATGGTTCATGGGCTTATAACACAGATTTCGGAGAGGCTGTAAAACTAACCTTTCAAAATGGTAGACCATTTGTTTTCTCTACAAGAAATCCACAGGAAATATGCAATCTAATAAATGAATTATTGAATTAAAAAAAATTACTCAGAGAAATTTAAGATAATTTATGGATTAATTCTTCAACAATATAATCCCTTGTGAAATAGCCTTCTTTTTAAACGATCAAAATCTTACTTTTAAAATACAAATAAAATATAATCTTTTTTCTACTTCTTGTTAGAAATCTAAATCTTAATATTTAAATCGAAATGTTATTTGATATCTTATTGGATGTATTATTCTATCTTTCTTATTTTTTGATTTTGCTGTGATAACTTTATCACAGCTTTTTTTTATTTTTACTAAACCGTTAAATTACTAAAATTTATGCTTTAGTCGTTTTAAGATTTTTATGTTGAATTAATGCTCTTTCTGACTCTTCTTAAAGTTTTAGAATATTTTGTGCATTATCTCCAAGAATTTTATCTATTTCTTTTCTCCTAAACTTCAAGCCATATTTTTTACCCTCTTCAGGGATATTTTTAACCCATTCGATCCATCCTTCTTCTTTCATCGTGTATTCAAGATATGGCCAATCAGAGCCAAACATTATTCTATCACTAAGCGGTGCACCAAACATCGGAGTAATGTCAAGAAATCCTCTCAAATTAGTTAACCATTGTTGTGGATTCGTTAGTACATTTATCTGATGAGATGATATTTCTGCATAAATATTTGCCCTTGAACACATAAGTTCCACACATTTATTGGTCCAAGATAATCCTCCAAAATGAATAAAGATGATTTTTAACTCAGGAAAATTAGTAGCTACGCTTTCAAGATACATAGGATCTGCATATTTAGATTCTACTAAAGAAGGAATTAAGGCAGCGACATGAGAAAAAATGGGAATATCAAGTTCTACTTACTTCTTATAAAATGGATAAAAGTCAGGATTGTCGGGATAGAATCCTACTGTGGGATGTAATTTAACACCTTTCATGTTCCATTCTAATACAGCTTTTTCAAGTAATTTAATAGCACGCTCACCTCTTCTGGGATCTACAGCACAAAGGGATATCAGTCTATCAGAAAATTCTTCTGCTTGACTTGCTATCCATTGATTAATTTATTCTATGGTCCATTGAGGTTCACCTGCTTTTGACAAACCAAAATCCATTGCTGTAATTATAGCTTTATCTATCCTTACTTCATCTAAAACCTTTACAAAACCTTCAGCATGATAATTTTTAGAAGAATAGAATGGTTTTATTATATTTTCCATAGTTTCTTCTTGAGACATTCCTAATCTTTTTGCTAAACCATATGCGACAGCATTCCAATATTTGTTTGAATACAATTCCTTACAATCAAGATGAGCATGAACATTAATTATCATAGTTTACCTCTTTTGGATTTCAGATAACATATTCTTGTTTAACTATTTAATTTATAAGAATATAATTTTTATGTTTGAAACGATAATTTTTAATTTACCTTCTTTTTTTAAATCTTCAATCACCTTTAAATTTTAATCCGACATTATTTTCTTATTTTCTTAAGTCAAATCAGTAATTTATATGAAGTTTTATGGAGCATTTGAGGGGAAAGAGACAATTCATCTAAGACTTCTTTCAAGATCAAGGGACATTCACGTACCGTAAAATAATAGGTAAG
>JAEOTA010000037.1 GCA_016840085.1 Promethearchaeota archaeon | reverse complement strand
TCGACATCCATACCTAAATCATAAAGTTCAAATCCAGAGCTTAGTAATAAAGAACCAAGTATATTTTTTCCAATATCATGATTATCACCTTTTACAGTAGCGAGAATTATTTTTACTTTATCTTCTGCTCTATCGGAAGCAGCTAAAGCTGGTTTTAGAACATTGAAAGCTTCTTTCATTGTTTCTCCAGCAAGAACAAGTTCTGTTAAATAGTACTCTTTTTCTTCATAAAGACGACCTACCTCATCCATACCTTCTGTTAAAGCATTCAATATATCAAAAGGGTCTTTATCTTCATTTAATGCTTCTTTTACGGCATCAGCAATATCATCTACCTCTAATTCAATTATAAGCTCTGTTAATTTTTCAAAATCCATATAATTCTACTATTCTTTATTAATTTAATTTCCTAATTTATAATTGATAATTAATAATCCTTTAAATTTTATTTTAATAAGAAAGTAATTTTATATGAGTATAGGGGAATTTAGAGAATTTTATTTTTTACCTGTTATACTGCTCAATGAAGTATCTATTATTATTCTATTTAATCTGTTTTGAAAGCCCCAATCACCTACTATTACCATTTATAATTCACTATTTATACTATTGGTTTTATTTATAGTTAATTTTTGTAAATTATTATGAATGAAGAAAGTATCTTTAAATAAAAGATTAATTTTTAGGACTTGAATTTATAGAAAAACTAATATTAAATATATTTTTATTTAATCATAATTAATAAATAAGGTTTTATGGTATTATTATTGAAAAGTAAAAACTTGAAAAAATTTGTGTTAATATTTTTCTTTTCATATTGTTTTTTAATCCCTTATACTATTGCAAATGGAAGTTATAAATTAGGTATTAAATTAAATTCTGATTTAATATATGAATATAGTTATATAGATTCAGATCTATTAGAAAAGTTAGAAAATGAAGATCCTCATAGTTATAGCGGTTTATCTCAAAAAAGTCAGGGGAGTCAGGAAAAATGGATCATTATAGAGATATTGGAGAATCAAACATATTGGAGAATTCAAATTGATGGGTATATAGGAGTTAGTTTTAGGAAAAATGCTGGTCAATGGTATAAATTTGTGTATAAAAATCCAGCTTCTATATCTTCTGGATTCATTTGGAATGGTACAAGACCGAATTGGGTTTTTGGAGAACCAACATTTATTCCTACAAATATTAATGAATATTTGTACAATTATAATCAAAGCATACCCTTAACTTATCAAAATATTACTTATTCCACATATACACAAATCATTTTTGATTTTACTCCTGTTAACTTCAGTGATACATTAATTTATGAATTTGATCACCGTGGTTTCTTGAAATCTTTTCAGCTTTTTTATAAAAATTCTTTAGCATGGAAATTAGAATTAATAAAATACAATGTAGGGATAGATTACGTTCTAATAACTACAATTATAATTGTAGTAATATCAACTAGTCTTATTAGTCTTGAAATATATCTTATAATAAAAAGAAAAAAAAGAAAGGAAAAAGGTACAGAAAATAAGATACATTAAAAAATTATTATTATTCAAATTAGATTTAATATTTCAAAGAAATAGTGAGTTATTTAGAAGCATTTAATCTTTAATATTTAATTAATATTTTATATTGCTAACCAATCAATAATTCCATCTTCATTATAATTACCCCACTTTTTCATAATTTCTAAATAAGCTATAAGATTCTCTCTAGGGACTTTTAAAACCTGATCACCAGGATACGTATAAAAAGCTAAGCCGCCATAGTTATTTCCTACTTCTCTTACAAACATCTTAACTTCTTCTTCTAGATCTTCTCTATTACCAAATATAAATGTCGATTGGATATTAGGACTTAACCAAAAAGCCATTTTCTGCTGTTTTGCATACTCTTTGAAATTATTTACACCAGTCATATGAGGTGAATCAAATTTTCCTGGAAAATTTTCCTGGAGGTATTAAGGCTTTATATTTTACATGAAATTCACTTTGTTTTGATGCTATAAATCGTGATCCTGTAGCTACTGCACCTGACCAAGCGCAAGTACTGATGCTAGTGATTTTCCTGTGGCAAAACCCCCACAGGCTATTTTTGGTAAATCGGGAAAGTAGTTATTAATTTATTGAAGTAATACTAATGTAGATTCTCTCTCATAGGACTGATGACTACCACCTTCAATAGCTGTACAAACAATACCATCGACTCCTGCATCTACACACTTTTGGGCTAACCAAACTGCAGGTGCTACGTGAAAGTGTTTAACATCAGAATTTTCTCTTAACTCCTGAAAGTATTTTGACTCAGGTAAAATTCTTGAAGATCCTGCCGATGTTATGGTATTATCACCAACTACTGCATTATTGAAAACTCCTGCATTCATTCCTATCAATATATTATTACCCAATTTTGCTTTATGAATTAAAGCTTTATGAGAAATAAGACTATTTTCACCAATTTCTGAACATTTAATATAGGCTAATTCTAAAATCTGAGTTCTTTTCCCTACATAAATCGGGGCAGCATCCGCCCTTAAAATGGAACCAAATCATACTGACGCTTTTTCTTCAAGATTAACTTCTTCAATTAACGTTGCATTTGGAGCACAAAATAGTGATCTAATTTTGGGTTGTTTATTATTATATTTTACAATTTGGACCATTTAAAACCATCCTATATAGATCTATATTAATTAATGTCTAAAGGATATTTTTTATATTTCTCAATTGAAGATCGTAATGCTAATACATTTTCTATTGGAGCATCTAGTATTTGATGACTTGGCCCAGCAAAATATCCCCCTCCTGGAGCAGCAATACTAATTATCTTTTTAACATCCTCCTCAACATCTTTTGGTGTTCCAAAATTTAAAATTCTAGAAGAATCCATTCCGCCCATAAAAGACATTTTATCCTTTAGTGACTCTTTTAGTTCTGCCAAATTCACTCCAGATGCTGGTTCTAGTGATTGTAAGCAATCAAGACCAGCATCAGCTAATAAAGGTGCAAATTCATCGATATAACCATCTGAATGTTGAGAAACAAATATCCCCCGTTTTTTACACGTTTGAAATATTTTTCGATAATAGGGAAGTACAAATTCTTTGAAATTTTTAATAGATAAAAGACTTCGACCTTTTTGACCTAAATCATCCCAATACATCACACAATCTACACCCGCATCTGCAAGCCTTTTTACAACTTCAACGTTATACTTAGTCTGTTCATTCATATATTCATGCACAAATTCTGGTTTTTTTCTCATAAAGTAAGCAGCTCTACCAAATCCTATACCCTCAAGAAGAGATTCATGCATTGCAGAGCCCCAAATATTTGCCATTGGATAAAGATAGGGTGATAATACATCACAATACTTCTCCCATACTCTTGGTTTCCAATTTATTTCATCGCTTATGAAATCGAGGGGTTTTCCGTATAAATCCCATACTTCACGTATAATCTCTTCAGTTTCATAGCAAGCTTTTACATACCAAGGATAAGGCAACCCTGTTTTTTCATGTTGTTTTACTTCCCATAATCTCCCTGATATTGGATTGAAGTAAAATGTTCCTGGTTTTAAGTCTTGAATCCTGGTTATATTTATAAAAGGTTCTTTGATGCTCTCAACCAATTTATTTGTTCTTTTTAACTCTTCCATATCGAAACGTCTAAAAAGAGGCTTTACTTTAAGGAAGGGATCTATACTTGCAATGTCAGAATTGAAAAATCTGTATTGTGTAATAGATTTTAACCAATTATCTTTAGTGGTTTTTCCTTTTATATAAAATTCTTTAAAATGCTCTTTTGCTAATAAATTTTGGTAGGATGTAGCCGATCGTTCGAATCCTAAAAAATACACAGGACACATATCAGGTTCTTGAAGTTCAAATGTTCTAATAACTCTTTCGCGTTTTGATAAAGCCATAATTTTTGCTCATTACTATCAATATTATCTAAAACTTAATAAATTAAGCATTAATAACTATTGTAAAAAACTTTTTATTAATCTAGCACCCTCTACAGCGTCATCTGCATAATTATCAGCGCCCATTTTTTTCGCAAGTTCCATATTTAAAGGAGCTCCGCCTACTACTAACTTTATTTTGTCACGAAGACCAGCTTCTTTCAACGCTTTATCAACAACAGAGATTTCTTCCACAGTCATTGTAAGAAGCGAGCTCAAAGCTACTAATCTTGCTCCCGTTTCTTTTACTGCTTCTACAATTTTTTCGGCAGGCGTATCTATACCTAAATCTATAATATTAAAACCTGCTGATATTAACATGGAAATTAATATATTTTTCCCTAGGTCATGATTATCTCCTTTAACAGTAGCCACTATAATAGTTTCTTGCTGTTCTCCTCCTTCAGCTTTTAGATATGGACCTAAAACTGAAAAAGCTTCCTTCATAGTTTCTCCGGCTAATACGAGTTCTGTTAAATAATATTCTTTTTCCTCATATAACCTTCCAACTTCATCTAATCCTTCAGTTAATGCTTTTAATATATTTTGAGGTGTTTCTCCTCTTTCTAACTCAGCCTTTACAGCATTACCTATCTCATCAATATCAAGATCGATAATAATTGCTTCTATATCATCTAATGTCATTTTTATAAAAAATGATTTTATTTTTTTTTAAAAGACTGTTGATAAAATATTAGAACCCTCCTTTATTAATTTTCATAAAACAACCTCCTTAAACTAATACAATCTTCAAATCGATCCATGAAATATGATAGTAGAAAAAAATGATTCCAAGAACTAACTAGTAAACACGTGTCAATCTTTACGTTATTGAATCCACGCAGTTGAGTATGCCCGAAATTATAGTTTTCCTCCAATATACCAAAAGTCGATTCTACCTTGGATCGTACACGCGATTTTTTCTTCGCACTGCGCCGATTTTTGGGTACTTTACCAGATTCATCGTTCGAATGGAGTTTGCAGCTTTTTTCATAAAATTCAAGCCATGCCCTATTCTCAGTCTTAAAATAGGCGTTATCCCCGTAAAAAGCACATACACGGGGGAGCGTCTCATGCTCTTCCATGGATAACAGAAGAGGTACGAAAGCACCAGAATCATGCCGATTTGCCGGGGTGAGGTGATAATCGAGTATGGGCATTTTCTCGTTACCAATGATAATGGTTGCCCGATACCCAACAAACACTCGCTGTTTTGCAGCACAATACCCTATTTTGGCATCAGGATCGGGATGAGGGGTCCCTATTTTAAAACAACCTGAAAAAAAAAGACAAGGGATCGTGATCGTCGTAATCCGCTTGCGATTCAAAAAACTCCGTGATAGAGTCCACCATCACACGCACTAACCATGGTATGGGAGGGATGCGCTGGAGATAATTATTTATTGAGGGGGTAGAAGGAATGTCCCCGTTCCTAAATCCTACAATTTTAGCCGCACTAGGATGCTTTTTTAGGTAGGTTAATGCTTGATTACGGGATAAGAATCCACACAACTTCTCGAAGGCGATGAATTTTAAGATGACCTCGTTAGAATACTTTCGTTTACGTCCCCGATCACATGCAGAAGCAATTAAATTCACGGCAGGCGTAAAATCCACGGTATTAAAAAATTCTTGTAGCTTCACCTCATTTATCTTGATACCCGAATTTGAACGGGCAAAATTCTGAGACGCCTTGATCGGAGCTGAATCAATGATAACGTCGTCATTTTCCTTAATAAGACCAAACGCAAACAACAACTCAGTGAGGTGATGGAAATAGGTGTCAAAAAACTCAACCCCCTGTTTTTTCTGAATTTACTCATAGTTGTATGACTGGGAGCCTTTTTCAGATTGAGTGCTTTTAACCAAGTGGGGTGAGCATTTAAAATTCTCTCGGTCTGCCGATAACTATCGGAAATCATGGTTTGGGACAATAAATGAATCAAAATGAGCGTTGTCGTGGAAATGCTAGGTCTACCCCTTGAGTTCACAGCCCGTTGGGGTTCATGATAGTCTATCTCAAATAGGACCAATTCAACCACCGGACGAGATAATGCCAAGATACGGGCAATAGTATCGTAAGATTTAGGGATTTTCTTCTTGATCTTCTCAATTTTCTCGAGGGTATATTCAAGCGGAAAAGGCAGGTTGATTTCTTTTTTATCCACTTGTTGGAGTAAAGATTCAAAGGGAAGATATTCTTGATATATCATATAGATATTATACCTAGTTTTTGATTAAAAACAGATGTGATATGGAGGTATATATGAGCATATCACCTAGATATAGAGGAACTGGTGATTCAGTCCTCATTTGATCTGTATTAAAAATAAAATCCTCCAAATCATAGCCGAAGACCTTAAAAACGTCCTTATCCATAACGGGAGTTCAAAATAGAAGGGCTAAAGTAAAATAGATGGGTGATCAAAGCCACAAGGGGAGAATTTATAATTGGTCAAATCTTAAGTATTTTATCAACAGTCTTTTTAAAACAATTATATATTGCTTGATTAATTCGAGTTGTTTTACAATTATATCTTTTTGATCTAATACCTTTTTTAAAAATTGAGGTAAGTTAATTTTCTCTTTTAGAATAAGAATGTAATCCTCTTTCTCATTTAAAAGACAGGGGAATATAATTATTTCAGGGATCTTTCTAAATAAATTAATAAATGTCTGTTTCTCTCCATATCTTGTTAATTCTGAAATGTTTAATTTGGTGAATAGCTCATCATATTTTTCTGAAAGATAAAATTTTTCAGATTTTTTGAATAGTTCTTTAAGTTGTCCCCTTAAGATATCTAAGTTTTGTTGTTCATCCTGCTCTATTTTCTTATCTAATTTATCTAAAAATTGTATTCCTTTTTTTTTTTTGGATTTCTTCTTAGGGATCATTACTCCTTACGAGTCTATATTTGGCTTACCAGTTAGAATTGATCTGTAATCACAAGGTTAGACTCTAAAATTTAATTCGAATACTTTCTGAAATTATTATTTCTGATGAACATTATACTCTTTTTGTTAAAGATTTAGAGGGTCTCACTTTTTTGACACTTCCTTTTAAAGAAAGGCAGGATTTTGAGGAATGTGGATTTAAGAATCAAGAAGATCGAATAACATATCATATTAAATCTATTAACTCCTATTTTGATTTCAGCTTCTTGAAAAAATATTTTCCAAAAGTCTCAAGTGCGATACATAAAGATTTATCATTCAATGATGTTTTGGAATGGTTCTTATTCTTAATTGGGGTTGAGCCAAATCAACAGAACATTGATACTGCTAAAAAGTTGTATTTTCAAAAGTATAAAATCGGTTGTAAATAAACTTCTATGGTGTAGTTTGTGGTGAGCTACTCTTCATTTTTTTATAAAAAACAGATTTTCTAATTTAAGTTAATACCAATCAATAAACTCATCTAATGGGCGACGTTCTCTTTCTTTTTCATGTGCCTTTTCTCGAGCTTCATCAGCTAATCCTATTGCTATTACGCCCATAAGTTCGAATTTATCAATTGGGAATTTAAAAATTTCATTAACCTCATCCTTCTTACTCAAAATTTCACCTATCCAGACTGCACCGATATTTTCTATAGCATGGACTCCCAAAAGTAGATTTTGCATAAACGCGCCAATAGCTTGAATATCCTTTACTCTATCATAACCTCTTTCAAGATCTAAAAATATTACTAGATTTACGTAGGCATCTTCAATAATTCCTCCATATTTAGTGAGTTCTGAAAGCATCCTTTTAACAGTAGGATGAATCACTATACAAACGCGCCATGGTTGGCTGTTATTTCCAGAAGGTGCCCAGCGTCCACACTCTATAACCGAAAGTATGGTTTCCTTATCAATCTTCTTATAAATAAAGCTTCTAATGCTCTTTCTTTCTTTAATAAATTTTATAAATTCATTTTTCAATAGTTCCATATTTAAAAGATTGGTGAATTAATTAATATAAAGTTTTCCAAACATCATGAAATTTATATCAAATCTTTATGTAAGTTTTATATTCATCTTAATGATTTGTGATTTATTTTAAGTTTTGCATTATTAAGAGGTGGTTTGATGTATTTTCTTAGTAATATCACCATATAATGAGAATATGTATCACAATAATTCTTCTATTTAAAACTATTTTGAGTCATTATTATAATGAATAATAATATCTTAGATTTTAATCGCGATTAAGAGGTTGTAAAATATATATGGGTAAATTTTGGGGAAAAAAAGAGGATAATGAGCTTTTGGGTTCACCACAGGAAACCATGGGCTTTTCAAGGGAATATTCATCACTACTACAAAATTTTGTAATAAGGCAATATGAACTTTCGAATCCTAATCAAATCGATGATATAAAAAACCAATTGATGAAGCAGAGGATATTAATAATTAATGCTAAAGAAATTCTTAAAACTATTGATGTTTCTGAGCTTAAGGGAATAATTGAAAATCTAAAGTCTTTTTTAAGGGAAAATGGAGGCTCATTAGGACGGCTTGGTGATAACTATTTAATTATGACTCCTAATGCTCACATAAAAATAGCAAATTAAATGTTTATTTTACGAATTATAAAACTATCACCTATTTAGGCATCCTTTAAACGTTTTTCATTATTTAAATTTTTAGATAATTTCTTGCATAACACTCTAAGTGATAATTCTTTAATCAGATGAGATTTTTCTACACATTTGAATATTGGCAATAATGTATAACAAAGCATAAAAATTAAACTCAATAAAGAACTGAACTACCCATGTCTATTGACAAATACAAATGGTGGCAAAAAACAATAGTTTATCAAATATATCCTCGGTCTTTTAAGGATAGTACGGGAAATGGTATTGGGGATCTTAGAGGGATTATTGAAAAATTAGATTATTTAAAAGAGTTAGGTGTAGAATCTATATGGTTTAGTCCATTTTTTACATCTCCACAGCAAGATCATGGTTATGATGTTGCTAACTTTCGTGAGATAGATCCTTTATATGGTACAATGGAAGATTTTGATAAAATATTAAAGGAAATACATGATAAGAAGATGAAAATAGTTTTAGATCTTGTTCTTAATCACACGTCTATTAAGCACCCTTGGTTTATAGAATCTGCTTCTAGTAAAGATAATTCTAAACGAGATTGGTATGTTTGGCGAGATGGTAAAAAACCAGGGGGGAAAAAACCTCCTAATAATTGGAAAGCAATTCCTGGAGGTCCGGCATGGATATATTATGAAAATACTGATCAGTGGTTTTACTTTCATTTTTTACCTTTTCAACCAGATTTAAACTATAGAAATCCAGAAGTTAAAGAAGAGATGTTGAACACTATGCGATTTTGGCTGGATAAGGGTGTTGATGGATTTCGATTAGATATTTTACATTCAATTTTTGAAGATAAATTGCTTAGGAATAATCCCTTTTCTTGGGCCTTAACTTTATCTGATAAAAAGCCAGCATGTTATTTTCAATATCATAAATATGATTTAAATCTCCCTGAAACTCTTGATTTCACCATAGAGTTAAGAAACTTGATGGAAGAATATGAACCAGATAGGTTCCTAGTTGGAGAAATTTTTGTATCTATTGAAAATGTAAGAAAATATTATGGACCAAATAACAATGGTTTACACATGGTATTTCTATTTGAGTTTACTTCAACACCCTTTAAATCTAAAAAATATCGAAAAGTGATTTCAAGAATCGAGAAAGCTTTACCATTTCCTTTTACTCCCACATTTGTTTATAGTAATCATGATAGAGTAAGACATATATCTCTCTTGAAAGATAACGTAAAGAAAGCAAAGATTCTTGCTACAATGCAACTCACGTTGAGAGGCGTTCCTTTTATATATTATGGTGAAGAAATAGGAATGGGTAATGTAAAATTTAAACTAAAAACTAGTGAAGATCCAATAGGACGGAAATTTTCAAAATTCCCTTTTCCTCAAATAGTACGGTTATTGGGGTTCTCATTGACAAGAGACAGTTGTAGAACACCAATGCAATGGAATGCTGATTCAAATGCTGGATTTACACCTAATCCAGAAGTTAAGACATGGTTAAAAATATCCGATAATTATAAAAAGGTTAATGTTTCTAGGGGAGAAAAAAACCCAAATTCTTTATTAAATTGCTATAAACGATTAATAGAGGTTAGAAGAGAAAATATCTCACTACAAGAAGGATTATTTCATATAATTGATCTTGGAAAATTAAATAAGAAGTGTTTAGCATATAAAAGAATTCATGAAAAGCAAGAAATTTTTGTATACTTAAATTTTATAAATAAGGATATATTATTAGAAAATCCTATTCAAAAACCAGACTTGATATTTTCTACATTATCTAACAGAAAAGCATTAGATCCAAATGCTTATGATGGAAATATAAAATTAACTCCTTTTGAAGGAGTTATTTTCAAATAATTTTAATTAGTTAAATTTTTCAATATTAAGTTAGTGTGATTATTCCTTAAAAACTATTACATCGTCCCACACAGATCGTTCTTTCCCATAGGGATCATTTATAACTTTCACACCTTTTCCGAACATCATAGTTGCTCTATTATTTCCATATTGAGCCCACGCTGGGATTTCTTTATGATTTGGATTTCCACTTCTGGCAAATGAAATCCAACTATCCATCATTTTTACACTAAGTTCTTCAGTTTCTTTGTTAGAAACAGGAAAAAGTTTAAAATTTCGGGACATATCTAATGTTCCAAACACAAACGGTATTTCAATTGCATGTACAGAACCTAATGATCCTTCCCGTATAGGTGAGGGATAAGTGAACATATACATATATGTATCAGATTGTACTTTAGACTGCATTTCTGCTAATCTTATGGATGGTACTCTAAAATAAATATCTGTTAAAATAGCATTAAATATTTCGGTAGGATTTTCTCTCGTTTCACTATAAATATTCATTACTTCTCGGATTTTATCTTCAGATACGCCCACTGGTTTCATAAGCAAATTTAATAGCATACCAAAAAAAAAGACTAATTTAAAAAAATACATAAAAAGCGAATGCTCTCTTAGTCGTTGTCACTTCTTACTTTCTTAATCGAATTAGCAGATGCATTAAAAGATGTAATATCATGCCAGAAAATTTTGATTTCGTTATTTTTGAATAGATCAACTAAATGATCCCATTTTTCTTTAGGGAATCAACAACTTCGGAGACTTCGCGTTCAGACAGATTCTTAGGTAAATCCTTCGTTATTTCATCCCATAAAGCAGCTTCCTTTTCGAGATGTTGTTTGAACCATTGTCTTTTGGCTTCAGTCCCATAATAATAATTATAACAATCTATACAAATCCATGCCTTCTCAAGGGGACTCCATACCATATCTTTATTAAGGCTTGCAATACCAGAATGCATTCTCTTTGCCTCTGGTGATATACACATAGAACCAAAAGTGCACTGCAAAATAGAACGATATCTTGCCTGGTCGAGTCTATTAGACATTCTGCTTAAAGTAATCTCTCTTTTCCACTGAGAAGGCGTTAGGTTAGAAGAAATACGCTTCTTTCTATAAAGATTCTCTAACCCCCTTAATCGAGAAATTTCTATATCTATAGCTGATTTCAGTAACACTCGCAAATTTTTTCGTATCTTGCGTAATTGCGCGTCCTTAATAATGATAGCTTTCCATTTATCTGATTTCATTATTAATTTAAAAGTAACTTATATATTTAAATTTAAGGGGGTTTTAGATTATGGATATCTGTTTTGCTGCCTATAGGTATTGATAAACCGCTCCCAGAAGGCAGGATTCTTACAGTTAGCTTTATATATGATAATAATGACCATAAGACAAAGCAAATTCAATATGATTCCTAACCTTATTAATCAAATAAAAAACGCATTTATATACGAAATTTTTCTTAAACTGTCGATATCATCTTTTTCAATATTTAGGAGCGAGAATAATCTCTGTGTTGTTGCTATTGCCCTTCTCTTCTGGTAACCCAGCGGACTTGAACTTCCAGATTGCGGTATTATTCGATTAGACAATCTTTTAGCTGCGGGCATTCCAATTAGACAACAGATAGAGCCTGCTCCTGCTGATTCTCCAAAAACGGTAACATTTTCAGGATCTCCTCCAAAATTTACGATATTATCCTTAACCCATTTTAAAGCTGTGATTTGATCCATTAAACCAACATTTGCAGAAACTCCAGACACTTCTGGGAGATATAAAAAACCTAATGGGCCCAGTCTATAATTGATTATAACTACAACAACATCACCGCGTTTTGCTAATGGGATTCCATCATATCTATTTGCACCTCCCGTCTTATATGAACCTCCGTGGATCCAAAACATGACCGGACGTTTTTTATTATCAGCTTTAGGAGTCCAAATATTAAGTGTTAGACAGTTTTCTTCAGTTTGTGGCGGAGCAGGTTGTGGGGTAAAAGGACTTGGAGGTTGTGGAACATCGGGACTGAATTTAGTTGCTTCAAACACACCACTCCATGATTTTTAGGCTCTGGTGCATTAAATCTAAATTCTCCAATAGGAGGTTCAGCGTATGGAATTCCTTTATACACTTCTATATCCTTATCAATATAGCCCTGTAATTTTCCAGTATTTATCTCAACAATTTTTGTATTTTTCATTAAAACTTACCTTAGAGATAACTAAAATTTTATTTAAAAGTTAAAATTAAGCAAAATTTATATTATTTCTTTTTCCTCTTACGAAGTAATTCGATAAAACTTTCAATCTGATTAGTTATTTGAACTTCATTAAATTTACGGGGGTCATTTTGGTCAGAGTCAATTATAAGGCAAGGAATATCCCCTTCCTCGCCCAATCTGCGCTTTAGATCATAGAAGGTAGTAGTATTGGGTCTGCAAGAAACATTATTATGCAAAATAACGCCATCGATCTTCCAATCTTTTACGGTCTGCTTAAACCATTTTACTCTTGTTTCAAGATCAAAAATATACCAGAAACTTAACATTAAGGCACTCATACATTCGATGGGATCTTTCAATAGTCTTTTTTTTGAAAATTCTTCAAACGGGTTAGAGAAAAACTTAGAAAATGCAAAAGTATAAGGTTCATAAACGATTATAGCGTTAAATCTTTCTAGCATTGCAAAATACTTAAGTTGATACCAAAAAGGTATTCCTTCAAACATAAGTCTAAATTCTTCATTTTCAAGAGCTCCTTGTCCTGTATCCACTCTTGCTTTAGCTTCTCTATACATTCTCTTGTATAAATTAATTGGCGATCTCAAACCAGGCATAGTGAATAAGGGAAAAAGCCCTCCGAATGTATCTTTTGTTGAAATTGGTGAAGGCACATTTTTCCTTAATTCATAAATATCTCTCCATACTTCACTTAGTTCATAAGAATTAGCAGCTGCTTCTTTTGCTTTTTCCATGTCAATTTCATTACCTGTATGCTCTTTAATAAACTCAAGAAGCTCCCACATCTGTTCTTCAACATATTTTTTAAAGTAATCTAGCTGTCGCTTACTGGTATTACTTACAACATGAGGCACGTCTATAATATAGTGAGGAACTCCTCCAAACCTTTCCGCCTGAACTTGGAACCAATGGCTATGAGTATCACATATAACATCACTAGATAACATAAATGTAGGTTTTCTAATGCCGCCTTTATAAACATCTACACCCTCCATTACAGCTCCCACGTTTGTTTTAAAATAGCTACACATATCATAGGAAAAACCTTCCTGCTCTGCTAACTCAATGAAATTTTTAGAGTACTTCTGTGCTGCTGAAATTGTTGCTGAATTTTCGGGAAGCATTGGTTGAACGCCCATAGCATAGAGAAGTTCAACAGGACATCCGGATGTAGCCCATGCTGTTGGCTTTCCATCTCGATAAGCTTGCTCAATTGCTAAATAATGTCTTCCCATCGCATTTTTTAACCCCTGTGTAGCTTTTAACATTTTGCTTTTCTTTTCTGACATTTCTTTCACCTCTAAATTATCTCAGCAAAAGCTTCAAATCTCGTTGAAAGTTGTTTATATTGTTCTCTATTATATAACATTTCTATAAAAATATATGGAATTCCTAATTCTCTAAACTTTTTATTCAGATATGGATGATCATATAGCATAGGTTCACAGAATTTCATTGCTATGTTAATAATGCCATCCACTTCATATTTCTCGGCTAATTCTTTCAAGAATTCGAAACGATCATACGAGGGCATTTTGGTTGAATAGAGAGGTTTACTTAAATGATATTCAGCAATCGCTATTAAAGGATCCTTATCTTCTTCAATAGTATTCCAGAAATATCGTGAACCAATACATAAATCATCTGCTACAACTTGAAATCCTTTATCTTCTAAAAATTTTAAAAATTCCGTATCATCAATAACAGAACCTGTAAGCAATATCCGTTTCATTTTGTTCTCAGTAAAAGGAGCTTTTTTTTTTAATTCTACCATTTTATTTTTTAAAATTTCCAAAACATAGTTTTTATCATTAGTTTGTGACAATTTGACCAATTCATGGAATTCTGATCCTTTTAAAATCATGCTATTTCTATATTCGGAGATTTCTTTTAATGATTTGCGAATTTGATTGGTTATTTTAATGGCTTCTTTAATTTTTTCAGATTGAATTTTAATTTTAAATTTATCTTCAATTTGGGAAATTAATTCTTTAAGATCATTTAAGAAAAAATTTAAAGCAGCCTTGTCTCTCTTTAAAGGCACATTTAAATAAAACAAGAAATCAAGATCAACAGCTTCAACCCAAATATCAAATTCTCGGTTGGTACAATCACAACCATGGCTTGTTACAACTCCCTTTATCTCAGGATTTAGCCCTCTTATTGCTTGTTCAAGGACATTTTTTGCCCAAACACAATGGGTAGGGGGTACATGTTCATTAACTTTATCATGTTCAATGGTGGGATCTCCTAAAAGTCTAATAGGGGTGAATCCCGCAGCCATAAAAATCTCTTCGGGACTAACAACATCCGCATCAAAATAACCTATTTTTGTCATTATTTTCCCGCTCTATTCCAATTATTTAAAGTTAACTATTAGTAGAGTAAATCGCCCCCTAAATAAAAAAATATTTATAATTTGGAATAATTTTCTTCTTAATTAGGAATAATTTTAGATTGTTTTTCTGATGTCTCAACATACAATTTCACGAACTTTAAGCAAAGCGATTCTAAAACCAGAGATTCGTATAAAACTAAAGATATGGAATACCTTTCTTACAGGAAAGCTAATTAAATTTGATAATTATATGAATTTAATTGTTAAAGATGCCAAAGAGGTATATTTCGGAAGGGGAGGTAAACGTAGTAAGGATTTAGGAACAGTCATGATTCGGGGCGCATCTGTCATTTACGTAGGTCAAGACAGAGAAAAATTAATTTTTGCAGGTACACCCGAAGAAAAGTTAATGCATAGAGAAGAAAGCGAAGAAGTATAGAAAAAAGGGAGGAAGTGAAAAATGGGAAAAGGTACTCCTAGTAAAGGGAAAAAAAACAAAGCTGCAAGCCATAAAACTTGTAGGCGATGTGGAAGGCACTCTTATCATCGACGAAAAAGATTTTGTGCTTATTGTGGCTTTGGAAAATCTGCTAAACTCCGCCAACCAAGCTGGAGAAACAGGCATAGACCTTTTAATGGACAAAAATCTTTTTATCGTAAGTTTTAAGTTTTCTTACTCTATTATAATTAGATTAGTTAAAAATTGTAAATTTTTTATTAGATACCCTATATATACTATTATCTAATAGGAATGTATGATTAAGCTAATTAATTTCTATGAATAATTTAAAAATTGAGAGTCTCGATAAAGAATTAGAAAAGTTGGAAATCTTAGGAGATTTCATAGGCAGTGCTATTGTAAACCGTAACGGTTTGTTAATAGCATCAAGGCTACCAAGGGACATAGATGATAGAAAATTCGGGGCAATGGCAGCCACAATGTTTGGAGCGATTGAAACTGCCGTTACAGCTGTGAAAGAAAACCAAGTTAACAATCTTACGGTTGAATTCAATGATTATCAGCTTCTTATTGTTGGAGCAGATGAACAATTTATTTTAGTCATATTAGTAGATTTAAATATCAATTTAGGTTTAATTTTTATTGAGATTGAAGAAACTATAAAGAATATAAAAAAAATATTAAAGAGGTGAAGTCTAATCTTAACTCAAAAGCAAAAAGAACGATATTCAAGACAAATTATCTCTCCTTTAATTGGAGAGAAAGGACAAGAAAAACTATCCAAAATAAAAGTTTTACAAATAGGAGCTGGAGGTTTAGGTTCTCCATTTGCTTTATATCTGGTTTCAGCAGGGATTAAAAACCTAACTATAATAGATAATGATATTTTAGATATTTCGAATTTGCAAAGACAAATACTCTATAATGAAACTCAAATTGGAAAAGCAAAGGCGGAATCAGCAAAAGATGTATTAACTAAGTTAAATTCTGACGTTGAAATTAACACTTATAAGGAATTTATTGATGAAAATTCAATATATAAATATCTCAGAGATGATAGTTATGATTTTATTGTTGATTGTAGTGATAACTTTAAAACTAAATTTCTAGTCAATAGAGTTGCAATTGAAAATAATTTAAGATGTGTAATTGCCGGAATAAAAGATTTTTATGGCCAGATTATAACAATTAATCCAAAAAAAACAGCTTGTTATCAATGTGTTTTTTCTGAACCTATAGAATCACTCCCAGATGAAGGTCCTTTACCAGTCATTGGGGTTACTCCTGGAATATTAGGCACATTAGAAGCATTGGAAGTAATAAAAACGGTATTAGGTCTTCCAAATTTAGAAAATAGAGTTCTAATGGTTAATTTAATTGATTTAAGGTTTAATATTATAGATATTGTTAAGAATGAAAGTTGTTTTTGCTCAGAATAATTTTAAAAAAAAGTTAGAATTTAGGATTTTTTTTTCTATTTGCTCAAGAAATACCGCTTCTGCTGTAACCAATAATACATCATTATATTCTTTTAATTCTTCAATAATTATCACATGATTGAACTTATGAATGAAATTTTGATTCTAAATTTGATTAGTATTATGAAGGAAGCTTAAGAATTTTTATATATTTGCTTTCATATAATTATAAATCTAATAAAAATTATTCAAAATTTATCTAATAAAAAGTGATTAAGATGGAAATATCATCCTTTGAAAGTAAGAATTCTAAGAAAGCTAAAGCGGAGTACAGATCTAGTGAAGTCAAAATTTCTAAAAAAGTAATCGAAACTATGTTATCGCATCATAAACTTGAAGTGAGAGATATTGAAATTAGTCCTGATGGTAAATTCTTAATATCTTGCTCTGAATGTGAAGATCGCGAAGATCCATACTTACTAGTTTGGAGTATAGATGAACTTCTAGAGGGGGAGACTAAGCCTGAAATAATATTAAGCGCAGAAAAAAAAGAAAATAAATTTACTAAAATTACAAATTGGCTTTTATGCATTGATTCTACCGTTGTTGAAATAGGAAATACTAAATGGTGGGTTATAGTTGCTGGGAGTATAATCGGAGTTATTTACATATGGTGTTTCAAGCTTACCCTAGATTTAAGGAGATGGGATTTTAAAAATTATAAATCATATATTTTAGGTGGAAGTAATAGAAATCCAGAGCAATATCCAAAAGCTATATTTGATATTAAAATTCAGAATGATCTAAATCAGGACAACCTACTTCACTTATATTATGTATTAAATAATATACATGCAACTTGGAAGGAAAAAACTTATGATAACACAATTAATAAAATGAAAATTTCTGTCGATGAATCTGGAATAATTAAACAAACAGAAGATACTAGTGTTATTGGAACAAATGATGTATGGATCACGAAAATTATGATAAATAGGGATTTGAAAGAAGAAATATTAGTCACTGGTTCTAAAGATGGTAAAGTAAGTTTATGGAATATTTCAGCTGGGGCAGATTCAACTCTAATTGGTGAACATGATGGGGCAATTACAGACATAAGTATAATAAGAAATGGTAAAATGATTGCGTCATCCTCTAATGATACAAAAATAACAATTTGGGAACGAACTTATGCTAATAAATATATTAAAAAGAAGGATTTAATAGAGCATGATGAAGCAGTTTTAACTATTGATGTTCAAAGTGATAATAATAAATTAATATCTGCTTCTAAAGATAACACAATTAAAATCTGGGATTTAAATGAAATGAGTTGGATAAGAAGTATTGATATGAGTTATTACATGGATATATATGAAAAAGATGTAAAAAATGCTGAGAATGAAGTCCCGGTAAAAGGTTTAAATTTTGTACGAAATATTAAAATAACTCCTGATAATCGTTATATCTTTGTTTCAAAATATAATAAAATTATTATTCTACGTAATTTTGGTGGTGTGTGGCATTTCCTTCAACAATTAAAATTTGTAAAAGAACATGATCCAGAGTTATATAGAAAAATATATGGAGACAATTTAAGACAGATAGCAAAATATAGTCCAGAAAATTTGGAATCACTTAATAATTTGTATGATATAATAAAGAAACGTTTAATAAAAACTAGGAAAATCGAGTTAGCGGGTAAAACGGAACAAATAGATTATAATATGCGAGAACTCGGTACTCTTTTTATACCATCATTCATGAAATTTGAACCAAAATTAAAATCCCAAAAAGAATTTATGCTAGGAGTAAAACAAAACTATGAAGCATATTGGCATAGTATCAGAAATTCAATATTTAAATTACCAGATATTCCATGGGGTTTTAAATTATATATGACTACTTCAGAAATGGATGAAAGAATTGAAAATTCCAATTTTGTAGAAATGACTTCACAAAAAGGAGAATCTGATTTCATCATCCTAAAGGATCGAAGCCAAACCCAAATTCGATTTTTGATGGTATTAGATAAAGTCCCAACAAGTTTTATTCCCTTAATAAATAATATTAACATAGATATTGAAGATGATCGTGGGGATAAAGATAATCTGCTATTTTCTGATTTTACTTATTCGAAAAATTTTCTAAAGATTTTAACAAATCCGAAACGCTCTTTAGATAAATTTAAGAAAATTGACGATCCTGAAGATATATATTATGCAGATTGTACTTTTCAGATTGATGAGGGTTATTGCGTTGAAGATTTTGCTACTATCTTTATAAGAAAAATCACAGTAGAATATACCAACTTATTGGACCCATCGGAATCAACTACAAGTGATGAAGAGGATTTTAAAATCATTGAAACTTTCAAAAATAATTTCATATATCCCTTAATATCAAAACCCAAAATCAAAATTGGTAAGGGCTTAGCATCCACACTCGGTAAAATTATTGATGAGTATTTTGCTAAAATTATCATTGTAGAATTTCTATTAAGTTTCTGGGGCTTTATTGAAGTCGGATTACCTTCAATATTTCCAGATTTTGAAATGCCTGGGTTGATTTCAATATTAGTAAATATCGCTTCAATCAGTATTATTCTGATAATTTTCATAATGATGATATTACAACCGCGTAGTGGAAAAAAAAGAGAGATTGATATTGATGAATTAGATGAAAAAATGAGAAAGAGGAGGAGACGTAATTTTGGAAGTAAATAAAAAATTGAATATTATTATAACTTGTTCGGTTCAAAATGATTTTATTGAACCGTTAGATATTCACCCCCTTGGTGAAGATGATTTAAAATTAGGCTACGAACAAGTTTCAAATAAATGGATGGAATACTTCTTAAATCAGAACAGAGATGCAAATGAAGCAAATATAGAAAAATTTATACCTTGGTTGAAACAGAATGCTATTAGTGAAATGATTAGCGCACCGATATCTTATCATCATATACTAGAAGATTATAAGCATAGAGTTCATATAGATTATGATGAAAGCAGAAGATTGTGGGAAGGAGATAAAATAAACCAATTTATACGAGATTTAATGAATAAGGCATCTGAATCAAATTCAAATGAAAGTAGTGGAGTTGAATATCAATGCATTCATTTAAGAGACTGGCATGACCAAACCGATGAAACACAAAAAGGAGAAATGGATCTTTTTGGATCTCACTGTATAAAAGGCACTTATGGAGCAAAATTTGTATCACCATTAAATGAATTAATACAACAACATCATGACTTTAACGTGATAATAAATTCCAATAGTCTCAGTTCCTTTGATGAGACAGATCTCGAATCAGTGCTAGAAACAATTATCAAAAATGCAGGGAGTTCTCATAAAGAAGCTAAAATTGGGGTTTTTGGAGTAATTACTAATGTAAAAGTCTTTCTTTTAACATTTGAGCTAATGATTATCCATAGGTTTAAAAATGTTTATGTCTGTGGTGATTTCTGCGCTGGTTTTAACAAGCAAGGCCATGAAACAGGTATTAGCTCTATGGCTAGTATTTTGGCAGCTAATATTGTTGATCAAAACAAATTTAGAGAAATTTTTAATATTTAACTAGTTAAAATTTTTATTTTCTTTTTTTTCTCTTTAGTTTTATTTTTTATTACAAGAGAACTTATTTTAACTTAAACCTTTTATATAAATCAGAAGTTGTGAAATTATTTTAATGAGCACATGACTATAAAACAATTACAACAAGATATCTTAAAGCTAAAGAGAGAGCAAGACGTTATTATTCTTGCTCACTATTACCAATCAATGGAAATCCAAGAAATTGCTGATTATTTAGGAGGTTCTCTAGAGTTATCTAAAATTGCTAAAGAAAAAGCACATTCTGAATATATTATATTTGCAGGCGTAATTTTTATGGCTGAAACAGCCTCAATATTAAATCAAGATAAACATGTTTTAATACCAAGTAGAGAGGCTTGCTGTTCTTTAGCAGCTTATTTAAATCCTAAAATGGTAAAATTATTCCGAAAGAAGTATCCTAACCTTCCCGTAGTTACTTATGTTAATAGCACTGCAGCAGTAAAAGCAGAATCAGATATTTCATGCACTTCCTCAAATGCAGTAAATATAGTGCGAAATATTAGTAAGGAATATCAAGTTGATCGAGTGCTTTTTGGACCAGATGCCAATTTAGCTGATTATGCTGAACAAAAGTCAAAAATCCAAACTGTGAAAATGCCTAGAGAAGGACAGTGCATTGTACATTCTCAAATCTCTATTAATGATGTTAAAAATGCAAGAAAGGAACATCCTAGTGCGATAATATTAGTTCATCCAGAATGCAGGAGAGAAGTAAGAGATACGGTAGATTTCATTGGATCAACTGCCCAAATGTACAATAGGGTAAAGCAGAGCCCATCAAAAGAGACTGAATTTATTATTGGAACAGAGCATGGTATGCTAGAAAGGATGGCTCAAGATTTTCCAAATAAAACCTATCATTTATTAAAAGATGATATCACGTGTCTTGATATGAAAAAAAATAAGTTAGAACATATCAAACATCTTCTTGAACATTTGGATGATAAAACGTTTGAGGTTAAAGTACCTTCAGAGATTGCTAAAAGAGCCTTAAAACCAATAGAAAAAATGTTAAAATACTCATAAATCTTAAAAATTTACAATTTTAAAAGAAATCAGTAATTCTTTTTTGATATCTATCATCAAGATATTTCAAAAAAGCAATTGTAGGTTTTCCTGACCATACTGCGGGTGTATTGTTTTTTCTTTCAAATTTTTCAATAACATCATAATCAAAGTTGAATTGTCTCATTATTCCACGGAGTTTAAACAACCACTTTACAAAATTCTTGTATAATCTTCCATTATTACTTGCTTTTGAAGTATGAGTTTTTTCATAATATTTAATATCTTTATCAGTATATTGAGTATAATATCTAAAATTTTGTCCCATCCAAAAAAATCGTGAAACTGATTCTGAAAACTTCTTAATCCTACAGCCTGTTAGTTTAACTGTTTTAAGATAAGTTAACTCATTTAAATTATCAGGAATTTCGTCGATATTAATGTTTCCTGAAAGGTCTAATAATTCTAAATTATTAAGTTCTTCCAGACCTTCAATTCTTTCAATATAATTGTTTTTTAAATATAATTTTTTTAAATTACAGAGCTTTTCAAGTCCCTTCATCTTTTTTATCCTATTATTACTTAAATCGATTTCTTCAATAGGCTCAAAAAATTCTTCTATTCCATTGATATCTTCAATATTCTCAATCATTTTATTTTTTAAATTAATTTTTGCATCCGAAATAATCCCAATTAGGTTGTTATTATAGGTAATTAACTTAAGGTCTAAATTGTTGAAATTAATTTGAGCCTTATCCAAGAATTTAAGTACAGGAAAGCTACTATTTGTTTTGTATCTCTGATATATAATTTCAACAAACTTTTGTCTCAATAATTCAGGTATTTTCTCAACTGCTTTCAATAATATTAAATATTTATATTTAAAATGGAATCTATTTACAAAACCTGTTGTATATTTTTTTATCTGTTTGATAGATTCAGGATCTTTAACATTTTTTAAGTATGGTAAGATTTTTCGGGCATATTCATCAATACTTGGGAAATCTATATCAATTAACATGCTTTCAAACTCATCTTCTGTTAAATAATATAAATAACCATTTTGTGTTAAGAACCTAATAACTGTAGGATGGCCAGTTGCATATCTTATTGCTATTTCTTCTTTAAATTTTCGTTTAGCAATAGGATCCCCAGCATCAACGAGAGCTTTTAATAAAGGAAACGCTAAATTACGGTGGAGAATTCTTGTATCATACTCATTATCGGCCCATGCTTGTATATTTGAACAATGCCCCCAAAATTCTGTCTCAGGAGGAATTTTTCTATGATTTCTTTCCATAGACCGATCCAGTTTTACTGAAACCTCATCAATAGATTTAATCTCATCATACTCTTCAATTCTATCAACAGGAATATTTAATAAAAGGTACATACATTGTATAAAACATCGATTATTTACATAGATATTAGTCCTTCCACCCTCAAGTTTTAGTTTGAGATACTGGTTAATTTTAAATTCTTTTTTTTGGTTAAAAGAACTAATAGCTATGTAGTAAGTAATTAATGAAATAATTAACAATATAATTATCTGATTTAAATGCATATTTCAGATAAAAAAATTAAGTCTTTTGTTAATGGAATTATATATGATTTTAGTTTTTAATATTAAAACCCCAACGATTTTAAATTATTAAAATAATTATTGGTTTTTATTCTTCCAGAAATTAGATTAAATCATCGAATTTTTTTTACTTATCATCCTAGATTCATTTTATAGATGTTTTTGTAGAATTACTTGGGGAAAGTTTTTAAAAATAAGAATTTAAACTTAGAAAAAGTTCAAACTTAACCAAAAATATTTAAACTTATTCCTTTAGGATATT
This sequence comes from Promethearchaeota archaeon, assembly GCA_016840085.1. Lineage (GTDB taxonomy): Archaea > Asgardarchaeota > Lokiarchaeia > Sigyniarchaeales > SOKP01 > Loki-b32. The sequence goes on along the minus strand of JAEOTA010000037.1, from coordinate 9,078 downwards.
CATCTCTTACTTTTACCATTTTGATTGCGTTATTAGGACAATTCACAGCACAAGTTCCACATCCTATACACATTTCTTCTCTGACTTTCATTCTTTCGTCTGAAGAATCCGGCTTATTTGGCCAGATATGATAAATTGCTTCATTTGGGCATTTTTCCATACATATTTCACATTTTGTACAGAGTTTCATATCAAATTCAGGTGCAAAATTGGTCTGAAAAACGCCTTTATAATGATATAATTTTGCTGGAAGAAGTACTCCACAATGGCAACTGCAACAATTGCAAATCCACTCTGAGGTGTCCTTACTGGTATCCGCAATAGTATTATGAACAAGCCCTGCTTTTTCAGTTTCTCTAATAAAGTCAATAGCTTCTTCCTTTGTTAGTCTTTTTGCCCCATAAGCGATCTGCCTTTCCGCTGCTTCTCCAGTCAAAAAACAACCCATTTCAGCAGGCGCTTGTTTACAGGGTTCACCCGTATATTCGCCAATTAACCGACATTGACAAGGTACAACTGCAAATGATTCATTTTTATCTATCATATCTTTAACAACCTCAAAAGGAAGAACTTGAGTCTCAACGTCAAAAGATTTATCAACTTTAATTAGCTTCTCCTCAGAGTCATATGGAAGCAAAGGACGGAATCCTCTTCTGATATTATCAATATTCTCTAAATTTGGTGCCCTGTTCTTAAAAATGTATCGGTAAATCTCCGCAACTCTGTGAAGATTTTCTTGGGAATCCTTACGTCTTATGAAATACATTTCAAATATACCCGGTACAAGAGGTAATAATCTATAATCTGAACCAGATTTTAAAATAGTACCATTTCTTGCCGATCTTCTTAATAGTTCTTCTATTTCTTCTTCTGATAAACCTGTTTTTTTATGTAATTCTTTTAGTGATGTTTTTATACCAACATTATTAAATTGGGACAGAATTTTTATCTCTTCTTCATTCCAGAAGATCTTCATTAATTTGAATATTTTTTTGTGTTTAGGAGCATTTATTCGTCCAATTTGCAGTTTTTGTCTTACTATTTCGTAATAATCAACTTTAGTCATATTATATATGATAGCAAGAATTAATTAAAACTTAATGCTCCTAATAATCTTATTTTTATATTGACAGAAATGTCATTGGAACTGTTTAATGTTTACTTTTTACAAAAATTTTGTCATTCTTGTTTGTTTTTTAACATCAAGATACTTTAAGAAAGATTTTATTCGTTTTCATGAATAAATTGCAAGTAAAAATTCTCATTATTTCATTCATTGATAGATGATGAAGTAAGAATATTTATATTTACTTCTAATTTAGAGCCATTTAATATAACTTCTCGAAGCATTTTACCTTCTTCTGATGTAAGTAATTTTTGAGATTGTGTAACTCCTTCCATCAATTTCTCTCTCTCTATATCTAAAAAACCCATTTCTATCGCATTTTTAATAATTAGATTTAATACTAGTAATTGAAATTGTTCATGAATAGCATCCCAAATTAAACCCATTTCTTTTAATTGATTAGTTATTTCTTCAGCCATAATATCCACATCATAAATCATATCATAGATGCCTTCTTGAAGATTAATTATTTCACCGATTAATTTATCTTTAATGAGTCTGAGTGTTGTAGTCCCCAACAAATCGTCCTCATGAAAAAAAAAATCATTATTTTCGCGTTTAATTAAATAAAAACCAAACTTATTATTTATCAGCTTAAATTTAGCTAAATAATTAATTGCTTCTTTTGAAACATTATATAACTCGCAAAATTGTTCTAAGTTCAATTTATACCCTACAAATTTTTGAGAGCTAGATTCATCAAAGTGCCAGTAATTTCGGGCAAAAGCTCCCTGACCTAATATAGAATTATAAAATATATAAAAAAGTGATAAATACAAATCTCTATCTTGTTGTAGCTCAAAAAAATTATCTCCAATTTTAGAAATAATCCTTACAATATGGATTATAAATGGGTCTTCCACACTTATTTCTTTGTAAAAATCTATTAAATCCTCGAGCTTACGAACATTTTCTTTTAATTCATTAACAATAAATAGCTCATCTTTCAATTTTAAAGGTTCTTCTTCGAGTTTTTCTATTCCTTTATCCGTTATGATATAGCCTCGATATTGTTTATTTGTTTGTTTATCTGTAATTAAGCGTTGTTCAACATTTCCACTTTTTTGATGAAAATTAAGATATTTAGAAACTGTAGATCTACTTAGTTTAGAATATTTTATTATATTAGTAAATCTCTGAGGACCTAAATTTCTAAGAATAAATAATATCCTCCTACTATTATCTTCAATATTACTAGATTTTGTAAGCAACTCGTTCTTTAATTTTTTCGATATATTCCAGCTTTCCATATTAATATTATAATAGTCTTAATATAAAAAATTATACTTTTTTTCTATACTAAAACTAAAAATATTGGTTAATACTAATAATATTGAATTTAGTATATTTTGATAATAACTCATTATTATCTAAAATTTTAAAACTATAAGAATTAATTTTAAAACTTGAAATAGTATTCAAAAATATATTAAAATTATAGAGAAAATGTCAATAGAAGATCCCAATTTATTAAAAAGGATAAAAGCACTCGAAGATAGATTAGACAGAATAGAAGCCCGTATTTCTCGTTTGGAAAGTAGGTTAGGACGTCACCCATCTCCGCCATCACCTCAACCCGGACCTATACGCCCTCCAAGTCCCCCCGGACCACCCGGACCCCCACCAGAACCTTTCCGTTTCACTAAAGATTAAAAAATAGATTATTTGTCGATATTGGTCATCAATAAGAGTTCAATCAAACTAAAGTCTATTTAAAAACACCAAAGACCTTAAGTAAGAAATAAACAAATATCTTTTTAATAAATTATAATAAAATTACTAATTAAAAAGGTTTGAATTAAAATGACCCAATATAGATTTAGACTTACAGGGGTTCCGCCTGATCAAGCTATCAAATTGATTGAACTTGATCCTAATAATTCAATATCAGAAATTAAGAAAACAGTCCAACGTGAATATAAATTAAACCCAATATTAGCAATTCAGTTTATTTTCAAGGGAAAAGTGTTACCTGATCAATTGAAGTTTTCAAAAATAGGAATCCATCCAAAGAAAGACGTAATAACTGTTATGGCAACCCAAGCAGGTGGAATTTAAGCTAATTTACACGATTCTCTTTTATTTTTTTTTATTCTTTTTTAAGGTTAGAGTGCTAAAAATGGAACATTTTTGATATCTATTATTTTTGAATTAAGAATTCCTTCATTAATATCTGAGAATGAACTAAATAGAGATATTTCACCATTGAAATCCTTAAATACTTCTTTATATTTTTCTAAGAAGTTTTCAAATATTCAATTATACATTATTATAAAAAAAATTTTAAAATCACAATTATAACTGAATAATATGAGTAAAATAATAAAATGGGGAATTTTAGGTTGTGGAAGGATAGCACATAAGTTTGCTGAAGGATTAAAGGTACTTCCTGATGCAATATTGGAGGCTGTTGCGTCTAGAACAGAGGGAAAAGCTGAAAGTTTTGGTAAAACGTTTGGTGTGAAAAATATATATAAAAATTATGAAGAATTGGTGAAGAATCCTACTGTGGATGTTATATATATTGCGACCACTCATAATTTCCATTATGAAAATGCATTACTCTGTTTAAATCACGAAAAACCAGTTCTCTGCGAAAAACCTTTTACTTTGAATGCCATACAAGCTGAAGAATTAATTAAAACTGCCCGTAACAATAATTTATTTTTAATGGAAGCAATGTGGACAAGATTTTTACCTTGTATTGTAAAATTAAATGAATTTTTAGACGAGGGAATATTAGGAGAAATTCAACATTTTAAGGCTGACTTTGGAATTAAACAGGAATTAGAACCTAAAGGACGTTCATTTAATCCTGATTTAGGGGGGGGAGCATTACTTGATCTAGGAATTTATCCTATTTCATTTGCGAGAATGATTTATAAACAATCTCCTTCGAAAATAAATAGTAGCGCATACTTTGGCGAAACAAGAGTGGATGAAAAATCTTGTTATTTATTTGAGTATGAAAATGGACAAACTGCTATGCTTTCTTCTTCAAATAGACTGATAATGCCGCATGATGCTTTCATCTTTGGAACTAAAGGATATCTTGAAATTCCTAAATTTTATCATCCATCAAAAATGATTTTGGAATTAGAAGGAAAACGAAAAAAAACGATTAAAATACCTTTTAAATCAACAGGTTATAATTACGAAGCAAAGGAAGTAATGAATCGTCTAAATGCTGGAAAACTCGAAAGTAAAATCATGCCATTAGATGAAACTTTAGAAATTATGAAAACTATGGATATTTTACGCTCTCAATGGCATTTTAAATATCCTGGAGAATAAAAATTTACTATATATTATTTTTAAAAAAAGAATTTAAAGGAGAAAAAAGATTTATAATTAAAATTTTCGGTTAATCGTTGCTTTCCTCTTCTCGAGGTCTTGTAATTAAGTTTTCTTCTGTCTGTTTATCAAATACATGAATTCTTTTATCATCAAATATCAAATTCACTTCTTTACCGAGCTCTAAATCTTCTACCGATTTAGTTATTACAATAATTGTTTTCTCATTCAATTTAAGATGTATATATAATTCCCTACCCATAGCTTCGATAATATCAACTTTTGCTTTTATTGAATTATCAATACTTTCTTTTGAAATTGAAATATTTTCAGGTCTAATACCTAATACAGCATTAGTTGTTTTTGATTTTTTTAAATTATTAAATCTATTCGGTAATTCATACATTTTAATTCCTAGATCAATGTACTTCTTTCCGTTCTTCTCTATAAGTGTACCATCTAACATATTCATTGGAGGACTCCCTATAAATCCAGCAACAAAAATATTTCTAGGAAAATTGTAAATATTTTCTGGGATATCCAACTGCTCTAAAATACCATTATTTAAAATAGCAATCCTATCACCAATTGACATTGCTTCTAATTGATCATGTGTTACATAAACGATAGTAGTTCCTAATCTTTGATGTAATCTCTTCAATTCGGCTCTAGCATAAACTCTCAATTTAGCATCAAGGTTTGAGAGAGGTTCATCCATCAGAAAAGCGTTGGGTTCTCTAACGATAGCTCGTGCTAATGCGACTCTCTGCCTTTGACCTCCACTAAGTTGTTTTGGTTTTCTATCTAAAAATTGAGATATTTCAAGATTTTCAGCCACTTTTTTAACTCTTTCCTCAATTTCATGTTTGGGTTTCCGCCTAATCTCTAAAGGAAAGGCTATATTCTTAAATACAGTCATGTGAGGATAAATAGCATAATCTTGAAACACCATAGCTACATTTCTATCCTGTGGTCTTTCAAATATATGATCTTCTATGCTTGTAACCATTTCATTCCCAAACCATATTTCACCCTCATCTGGTTTAATTAATCCTGCAATACATAATAGAGTAGTAGTTTTTCCACATCCAGAAGGACCTAGTAATATGAATAATTCGCCATCATTAATTTTTAAATTGATATCCTTGATTCCTATGGTATTATCATATATTTTCGTCAAATTTTTTATTTCTACACTCGCGATTTCACATCACCTCTACCCTTTTACTGCTCCTGTCATAAATCCCTTAATAAGATATTTACCTAGTATTAAATATACGATTAAAACTGGTAATGTGTACCATAATGTTCCTGCCATTTGAAGATTCCACAGAGCTACAAATCCTCCTTTCAAATTTGCCAGAGCAACCGAGGCTGGCATAGATTCAGTACCTCTTGCTATTATTAAACCGAAGAGAAAATCATTCCAAATACTTGTAAATTGAAATACTGCTGCAACAATAAAAGGCAATGCAGATAACGGCAATATTATCTTTTTATATATAGTCCAAGTTCCAGCACCATCAGTTTTAGCTGCTCTTATTATGCTATCAGGTACACCATCATAGAAACTCCTGAAAAGAAGTGTGCACATAGGGATGCCGTATGCTGTATGTGTTAGGATTAAACCCCATAAAGTATTATATAATCCCAAAGAAACCATCGTTAAAACAAGTGGTATTAAAACGGTTTGATATGGGATAAAAATCCCTATGATAAGAAGAATGAAAACTGTGTTGGAACCCTTGAATTTTATTTTAGTTAATACAAAACCACAGATAGAACCTAACAAACAAGATAACACTGTAGCGACAGATGTAAAAATAAGACTATTTACTAAGGGTTTTTGCATGATTGTAAAAGTATCTGCTAAAGGTTCTAAAGTCGGAGATAGAGGTGGTTCTATCGGAGTTGTGTAAACTAAATCATCCACTGTTTTAAAAGCAGTCATAATGCCAGCCCATAAAGGAAGCATCATTATTATAGCAATAAAAATCAACAAGGCATAAAGAACCACTCGTTTAACTTTTAATACTCTCATTTTGCTCCCCTCCTATATGTTATATAGATATATGGGATTATTATTACCATAATTAATAAAAATAACACAGTTGCAATAGCAGAGCCGTACGCAAAATGATTTACAGCAAAAGTTTCTTTGTACATGGTGAGTGGTAAGATCTCAGTAGCATAGCCAGGACCTCCACCAGTTAATATATATATGAAATCAAATGCTTTTAGCGCAAATACCATGAGAACCACAAAACCAGTGAATGTGGAAGTTTTTATTTGGGGAATAATAACACGAGTGTACAATTTAAATCCAGATGCTCCATCAACCTGCGCAGCCATAACATGAGATTCCGGAATTGAACGTATTCCTGCTAAAAATATTATCATGGTATATCCAGAAAATTGCCAAGTAAGGGCAATAATCACAGAAAATAGTGCGAGATTAGAATCTGATGTCCATCCTGATTTTAAGAATCCGAGTCCAATTATTTCTAATAAAGAATTTATGACCCCTCTTTCTGAATTATACATCCATCTCCATAAAAATCCAGTGACTATAAATGATAGAGCAAAAGGTAATAGATAAATCGTTCTAAAAACACCTTCCTTCCTTACTTTTTGATCTAGCAGTATAGCTAAGAATAAACCTATTAATAAACTCAAAGGTACAAAAACTGCCATTAATATAAGATTGTTCGTTAAAGATGTTAAAAATACACTGTCAGAGAAGAGTTTTACATACTGTTCAAAACCAATTATGTTATAACTTTGAGTAAGGCCCTCCCAGTCAGATAACGAGACAATTACATTCCATCCAATAGCGAAATATACAAAATATACCACAAGTATAATGCAAAATAAGAAAAGGAGCTGAATAATTAAATTCTCTTTTGAAAAGATCTTTAAAATGCTTTTTTTCCGTCTAAATTTTATATCTTCCATTCAATCACCTGAAATAATACTTAATTTAAATATTATTTAAAATTATCTAACCTTTTTTTATAACAAAAATAAAAAAAGGGGAAAGGATTATACTTACAATCTTCCCCCAGTAAAATTAATTTATTAATATTTCATTTTATATTTAAGCTAAGTCCCATATTACTGTATATTCATCAATTATTTCCTTTGTATAATCAGTTATATCTTTTGCTGCTTCTTCTGCATCTTTATCTTCTACAAACGCTGATATTATATCAGATAATTTTACTTTAAACGCTTCAGGTGCACCACTTCCATGAACTATACTGGGATACATATATGTAACTTTTTTAAAATCGTCGACAGCGGATTTTTGATAAGCTCCATATTTAGTAAGGTCTGCATCAGTACGCGCCGATATCGATCCTTTAATAGGATTGAAAGCATCTTGACCTGCTTTAGAAGCTACAACTTCTAACCATCTATCTGAGTTTTTAGGGTGTGCTACATTTTTTGGGTGCTGGAAACAATCTATTGTAAGACTGTACATATCAGCTGTTCCTGGAACTGCAAATGTATCATATTCGACACCAAATGTATAATTAGCAACAGCAGGACCGAATTCTCCATTGGCCCAATCTCCCATGATATTAAATGCGCTTTCATTATTAATAATCATTGATGTTGCTGCATCCCAAGTTAAATCGGCATGATCTGGATTAACGTATCCTAAATACGTTTCAAAAATGCCAAGTGCATCTAGTAAATCCTCATCTGTTGCTGAAGTAATTTTTCCATTTATCCAGTCTTCATAAAAATCAATCCCCATACTTGCAGCAATTTGTTCAAAAGCATGTGCAGCAGTCCATGTTGTACCCATACTTATAGGATATTTAACCCCAGCAGTTTTTAATGTATCACATGCATCAAAGAATTTAGTCCAAGTAGTTAAATCATCAACTTTAATATTGTTGTCATCAAGTAATTTCGTACTATACCATACTATATTATTCCTATGAATGTTAACTGGCATAGAATAGTAGTGCCCACCAAACATATTCATACTCTCTACTACATCTGGAATAACAGCTTTTAATTCATCAGTCCATAAATGATCTATTTTTTCTAGTAAATTAGCATCGTAATAAGGATATCCTTCATAACCAGCGTGCATTTGGAAAGCATCTGGAGCTTCTCCCGCAAGTACTAGTGATTTAATAACTCCTAACATTGTAAATCCCGCTCCACCTGACACCGGACTTTGTATAACGGCTACATCAGGATATTCTGCTATAAAAACATCAACAAGTGCATCAACAGCGGCCTTTTCTCCTCCTGAGGTCCACCAATGATAAATTTCAAGAGCATCAAGTTTTTCTTCTGGTGTAACCAAAACAGCATATGTTATCCCACCTACCACTCCACCTACTACTATTGCTGTAACTAAAATTGCGATGGCAAACTTTGCTTTTGATGATAATTCCATTTTTATTTATCCCTCTTTTATTTTATTGTTTAAATAATATTGACTTTATTGTCGGTTTTACCATCCCCCCATTATTTAAAAATTTTACCTTTTTGTTAATCTAATGAAATAAGATAATTTTTAATTTACCTTCTTTTTTTAAATCTTCAATCACCTTTAAATTTTAATCCGACATTATTTTCTTATTTTCTTAAGTCAAATCAGTAATTTATATGAAGTTTTATGGAGCATTTGAGGG
>JAEOTA010000036.1 GCA_016840085.1 Promethearchaeota archaeon | reverse complement strand
CTCAAATGCTCCATAAAACTTCATATAAATTACTGATTTGACTTAAGAAAATAAGAAAATAATGTCGGATTAAAATTTAAAGGTGATTGAAGATTTAAAAAAAGAAGGTAAATTAAAAATTATCTTTAGAGGTAAGTAGAATATAGAATTATGAATTCTTTAAAAATTAAAAAAATTTCACAATAAGATTCAAATTCGAATTTTTATAATATCAAGTTGCTCTAACTTTTTTAATACATCAATTATTTCAGATTGCTTTTTATTTAGAATCCTTGAGATTTTTAAAGGTGAATTTTTCCCTGTACAATTAATTGCGACTTGAAAATCAAAATCAGTAATCATACCCATAGATAGAACCTTTTCTAAAACACTTTTAACTATAAGTAATTTCGGGAATTCTTCCGCAATTTTTCCTCCAATTGTAAGATTTTCTATATCGACATTTAAAGTCTGGAACCTACTTTTTTCTGTGGTTGTTCTATATATTTTAAGATCTGATTGATGTTTTTTCCAAAATCGATTTGCTATTTTTTTCAGTACTTCCTTTATTTTTTCAGTATTATCATCAGCATCAGATATTGAGCAAAATAATATCCTTGATAATGGATGATAATAAATAAGAATTATTGAGTCTTCTGCTTCAACAACTCTATACATTTCATTTACACGTCTTCCTTTAGCCATCGCTTCTTGAATAAGATCTATCGTTTTATTAATTGCATTGAAGAATCCTGTTAGGATATCGTCTTGAATTTTTTTTAATTCCTTAAATGTTGACTCTAAAAGACTTATACCAGAGCCACTGTCAATAAGATAGATTTTATATAGCAAATTTAAAATTAGAATAAATGAAATTTTTATTACTTAAATAAAGAAAATTCGCTCTTTTGAATACTCCTAAATAATTAAAATTATAAATAAAAAATTGTATTCATTTTATAAAAATTATTTAAATCAAGTGGGGGATATAAAAATAAAACCAATCTTTGTTATTATTTACCTCTTTCTTTTTCCTTTAGCAATCCCTATATATTCATCAGCAGAACTCTCATTGACATCCTATCCTCGATTTTCTTCTCTCACTAATGGAGTTTCTAATTATAATATTACTCAAAGTGTCACATATCAATTAGAGATAAACTTTTCTTTAACTCATAATTCAGGACCCGGAAATTACATTTTTAAATTTGCTAGATTGAATAATAGAATGCCTGATTCATCGTTAACTCAATATTGCCCTCCCTATCAAGAAAGTAAACTGCTTTACAATAGAATTTCAGGGAATAAGCCTACTGAGACAATGTTGGGCCATTATGACAAGTTCAATAATACTTTTGATTCATTTAATGCATCTTTATTATCCGAACAAAAAGTTGATTTAGATCAAAAGTATCAAATAAATCTAAATGAAATTCGTTTCGAAGAAATTTCAGATTCTGAAATCGGAAACTATGATACATCTGATAAGATATTTGAATTATATTGTAATAATTCTGAACCTTACTATGAACGAGATGATCCCTCTTTAATTAATTTGTCAAATAACATTGTTAATAAAAATAATAATCCTGTTGTAAAAGCAGAGAAGATTTATAATTGGGTTTCAGATTATCTCACCTATACTGAGGGATTACCAGCTCAAGAGAAGGGCGCTTTATGGGCCTATGATAATGCTAAAGGAGATTGCAGTGAATATTCAAGTCTAATGATTACATTATTAAGAATTCAAGGAATTCCTGCTAGAAAAGTCATGGGATTCGTAATATCAAATGATCCTTCGATACAACCTAAAATTGGTGATACATGGAATTTCTATTCTTCAAATTCAGGTTCAGATGTTTTAGGGCATGCTTGGGTGGAATATTACGTACCCAATATTGGATGGATTGCTTGTGATCCTACTTGGAGTAAAAATGTCGATTACTTTAACAGAATAGATTATTTGCGATTTGCTGAAACAGTTGGTGCTAATTTCTTTTTTCCTCCCTGTGAAATTATCAGTGAATTTGCTAATCCTATATTTAGTTATCCGATTTTAGCTTCCTTTGAATTTGCCTATAATGTAAAAATAACAGTAATTGACACAGATCTAATACTTTCAAATCCTTTTCCATTGATTCCTATAATTATCATAGTTGGAATTTTTTCTATTGTTATAATTATTCTAATTGTTATAATTAAAAAAAGGAGTAAAAAGAAAATATACAATTACTAACTTAAACTTTTTTTTCCATTTCACAGTTTATATATATGTATAAATGATTTCTGCTAGATTTTTTGAAAAATCAGGTAAATTTCTCTCAATTTTTTCAATTTCAAGCGATTTCTTCATAAACAATAATAGATATAAATTATATTTATCAACTGTTATTTTTTTAAAAATGACTTTCTTTGATTCATCTACCATACCTGATGATACTATGAAATCCTGCTTTAATAATTTAAATTCCTTGAATAATTTATAGAGTTCTTGGAAATGTGGTGCTGAGATTTCAAAAACTTTCTCAGAAATATCAGATTTAGAATAATTTGATAATATTATGCCATTTTCATTAAGTAATAGTATTGCATCTGAATTAGTTTTTTTTGCGAATTTCTTTAATTGGTTCTTAAATAATTCACGATTAGGACTTAACTGGGAGAGTCCAAAAGAATAAGCAGAAATAAGACTCCAATGATCAAAAATACTCGTTTGAAAGATTTTTATGAAAAATCTTTCGGAATTCTTTTTAATTTCGTCAGCTATTAATTCTAAACTTTTAAAAATGTCTTTTGAACCTTTAAGATCAGGATCGAATTTATTTAAACATAGGATTATGGGTGGAAATTCCTCTAATTCTATTAAAGAATCTAAAATTTTTGTAAATAATTCTAATACTTCATTTATTCTATCCATATCTTGTATATCGATAAAGAAAAACATTAAATCAACATTATATAAATAGACTTTCCTCTGTTCAAGAAATCTTTCTCGATACTCTTTTTGACCACCTAAATCCCAGATGGATATAGCAGAGTGTTGTTCTTCGAAAATAGTCTCTTCTGTTCTTTCAACTCCTTTTGTAGGTAAAGCTTTTATGATTTCTGAATATTGTTTTCTTATTCCATATAGAAAGCTTGTCTTTCCAGCTCTGTCCAATCCGACAAGCAATATTTTAAGTGTTCTTCTAGCGGAATAGGGGTCTTTTAAATCCTTAGAAAATTCAAATAATTCTTCTCGTAGATTGTCCATTATTTCTTTCTGTTTATCAAATTTCTTAACCTTTTGAATTTGTGAAGCAGTTTTATCAATAATAATTCTTAAATATTTCATATTTTCATAAAAAAAAACCTTGTTTTCGTCATCTATTAATATAGTAATAGTCGCAGCTAAAGCTTGGCCACGAGCTTTTGGTTCAGGTATCAAGAAAAAATAGGTTAATCCGTTTAATTTCAAATCAGGAAATGGTAAGACCCCAAAGTAGTTAACACCTTCTGTTACTTCTCCATTTTGGTATGTACTATCACCCATAAGGAGAGAGATGGTTTTCATGGCTATAAGAAGGCCTGCTTCTTGCTTTAAGTCTTCAGGCCAAACAATGTGAGGAGATGGTCCATTTTCATCGAATACACTTAAAACAATTGTCTTTATAATACTCGATTTTTCTGCCTGTTCATTTTTCTCAACAGGTTTTTCTTTTTTGGCTTTTGTTTTTGATGTTGTCAAGGTCAACCAAGATCTTTAATATAAAAGAATTAATTAAATCGTAATTAATTACATTCTCTTATTAAAAGTGTTATAAAATCTAAATATTACTACTCAATAATTATATATTACTACACAATAATTATTCCTATTAAATCATTTCTTTTTTGTATCTATGAAATAAATGGATAACTATTTATTTAAGGTATAAATTTTAAGCAAGCTATCTTTGACCTTGAATATATTTCTTTTACAAAATCTTCTAATTCAATATTAGCAATATTTAACTCTTTTAAAGATATGAATTCAATTGCTTCATTTTGAATTAATAAATGAAAATTTTCTTGCATTTTTATTTTATCAACTATATCGATTTTTGCATTTTTTCTAAAATGGGCTGAATTGGTATAAAGATAATTCTGTTTTTTAAATTGAGGCAATGTGATCTTAGGAAAATGTTTTAAATCTAAATTAGTAAATCGAATTAGAGCTTTTCTTGAAATATTTTCACTTAATAAATATGTTTTTTCATATTTTTCAGAAAACTCCTGGCAAGATTTATTCATTTCACTCAAAATTTTTTTACCAAAATTATAAGTATCGGTACTTTCATGAAGCTCACAATTTGTCAAAAATTTAACAGTTTCATTTAAACCAACAAAACTTATAGATAACCCTTGGTTTTTCAAGTTAAAGATATAACTATTATTTAATATACCAGAACATAGAGGAAGATGATTTGAATGTAATCTCTTTTTTATAACTTTATATTTTTTTAATAGTATTTCTGCACATAATTGTATTTTAGATTTCAAAATTTCGATAAATTCTTCTTCGTCTTTAGTTGTATATGCATAACGGGGTAAGTTTAAACAGATATCTTGAAGAATACCAAAATTAGTATAAGTATCCTCTGTTAACTTATTTATAAAGTTATTTCGATATAAATCAAAACATAAATTTTTAAGATAAGGAGTTTTCATTAATTCCACTTCTTCCCAAACTTTTGCATAGGCATCCTTAAATTGATCTAACCAGTTTGGTGTAATGAAGATTTCATGTTTTGGTGTTTTAAATGATTTTTTATTATTATAACCTTGTTTAAAAACGTGTGTAAACGAATTAAACAGTTTTAAACATTCATCATAATAATCTCCATAACTATTTTGAACTTTACCATATGGTCCAACAGCAGGGATTTCTGAAAGTTCTTTCAAAAATGTTGGACAAGTAAAGAGAGATATTGGAGAAATTTTTCTACCAATTATAGCAGATAATTGATTTATTTCAAAAATCGCTTCTTTTATATTATATTGTATTTTATCTTCGCTTAAACCTTTAGCATAGGGCGCTAAAAAGACTGTTATGAAATTGAAACCTTGGTTTCCACAGAATTCATTTTGGACCATAGCTAACCATTTTACGAGATGGTGGATAGCTTCCTTAAGATTTTTTGCGGGTTCTAAATTAGAGCACGGAGAAATGTCTGCAAGTGGAGGAATACCATATTTCAAAATTATTCGTGGATCCCAAACATGATTTAAAGGTCGTAAATCAAAATATTTTAATTTATGAATATGAATATCTCCATATAAATGAGCTTTTGATTCTTCATTGCTTAAAATTCGTAAGTGTGCATATTCTTCAGCAATCCGATTAGCAGCCCAGTGAAGAACTTTCTCGGGATTCACTTTTTCTTTTAATTTATTCAATGGTCCTTTTTCAAGAATCTCTTCATAATCCATCACGGGCATTCCTATTCGGGTATATAATTTACGTTCATTTTCAAAATGCTGCTCAGAAAGGATTGAACATACAATCTCTCTTATATGAGGTCCAGAGAGGAACTTAATACCTGAGCTAATAATTCTTCTAACAACGAGTTCTGTTATTTTATTAGCCTCTTTTTCATCTAATCCTGTTTCTTTAATAATACTATTTAGAATTCTCGATGAATCAAACTCAGCTAAATCTCCTTCTGTTCTAAAGACTTTTGGTAATAAATCCATAATAAATCATATTTTTCTATAGTTAAAAGCCAATATTTTAAATTAATCAAAACACTTAAAAAAATAATTTTATTAACTGATTAAAGGTTTGAATTTTAGTGTCAATTTTCGGTTAAATAATTGTTTCTTAGAATTTTATCGTAGTTTATTAATAATTTTCATAAACCTGTTATTAGAAATAATTGATTCTTTCTTTAATAGCAATTACATCAGTTTTTTTAGAATTTCATTACTCTCTTTATCTTATTTTTCTTTTTTTACTTATTAATATATATGCAAAAATCATACTCAGAAGGCTCATTAACGCAATTTTTTACAGAAATTTATAACATCATTAAAGATATTGATATTAATATAATTGAAGTTTGGTGTAACCCTTCAGAGATTCCTTTTTTTGAGAATATTAATAACTCAGAACTATTTGATTTCCTTGAAAGATTTGAATTTATTTATCTTAAAAAAGGAAACTATACTACTCATTATATCGTTATTAATAAAATTTTATTTATTTTGGAATCAATAAAATTTCTTCAATTTGATATTAAACGAATTTCTGAAATACTAGATTATAGTGGATTTGAAAAATTAATTAAAGAAATATTATCTAAAAACGATTATCGAACAGTGAAAAATTTCAGGTTTTCAGATAAATCAAACTTTAAATCCAAAACTTTACAAAAAAGATATGAAATTGATGTTATTGGCATATATTCAAAATATATTTTAATAATAGATGCAAAACAGTGGAAACGAAAAGATACTTTCAGTTCGTTAAATAAAGCCGCAAATTTGCAATTTCGCCGTGTTTTAGCATTAAAACAAAATTCTGAAGTCTTTTCAAACCTTATTATGAACCTATTAGAACCAAGTATGAGTGTAAAGAAGTATTTACCATTTATTTTAATCCCCATTATGGTTACTATTGAAGATAATAGTATCAAAATAAATGATAATCAAATTCCTCTCGTTTCAATCTATGAATTTAACTCTTTTTTGCAAGAATTACCTAACAATTTACATTATTTTAAGACAATTCAAATCAATAAAATTAATGTTCAAAAAAAATTGTAAAATACATATTTGAATAATAAAACACAAAATTTCATTGTTGTTCAAATCCTAAATACTCTTTTACTTGCTTTTTTACCATATGAACTGCAAATGAAATAATTCCACTTTTTACTTTAGGATCTGAAAATAATATTAAAATCATATCTTTTAAGCTTGGATTTTTTTTATCAATAGGAGCTAAGCTTAAAACGCCATTTGAACCTTGCACTGAGATAGATTTTAATGTACCAGCACTTAAACCTTCAATTATATCTGTTCCTATCATCGAAAGATTCATACCTACAGTCGCAAATAAAGAATCAGAAATTCGAGTTGAGATTGCCGAAGCTAATATTTTACCATCTGTTTTAAGTATTGCAGAAGCTTCTATATTTGAATCTAGGCTTATTAGTCCTTTTAATATTTCATTCATACTAGTAGGAGGTATCTTTTTCTCAGGTTCTTTCTTTTCGATAGGTTTAGCTAGATCTAATTTTTTTACTGAAATTTTTTTAGAAAGGAAACTTAAAACCTCTATCATGTCTCTTTCTAATTTTTTCTGTTTTAATAAGGCTGATTCACTTTCTTTTCCATCCTTTGGAATTGGAGTTAATTTAGGTTTATATTCTTCAGCTTCTTCTTCAAAAACTGACTGTTTAAGTTCTTTAAAAGCATCTGAGACTATATTATTCGATCTTGGAAGTGGCTTTGCTAAAGGTTTATGAGACGTGATGAGAGAACTTTCAAATGGTTTTGGGGGAATCTCTTGTAAAATTTCTGGTTCATCTTGCTTAATTATCGGTTCTTCTTTATATTCAGTCTGTAAAGTATGATTGATTTCAGCATTTTCCTCTTGTTCTAAAGGAATTTCTTGTAAATCCAAATTAACTGGCTTTTGTTCTGGTGGTTCGATTGGTTTTTCTATTTCATGTTGAATGATTTCTTGTTTTTTCTTCTCCTTTTTTTCAGTTTTAAGTTTTCTTTTTCGCGTAGTTTTTGAAGATACTGGCAATAATGCTCCACACTTCCTACAAGTACGACTAACTGTTTCATTATTGGTAGTACCACAATTTTGACATATAATTATTGCTTGTTCTCTCCTCCATTATTAAATGCTTTTATATATTTTATTTATAAAAATCTAATTTTATTAATGTTAGCAACCATAATTTAGTTTACGTTAATTACTCTGATATTGAGTTCTTAATAGTTGCACCATTCAGAAAATGAAATAATATAATTTTAATTATTTAGAAAGGATCTCTTTTAATAAATATGCAAAAGATTCAAAATCTTCCTTTCGAAAGACAGGATCTTCTTTAAGGAGCAATAAATAATATGGTGAATCTTTCCTTATATCGATTTGTTTAAAAATAAAGTTTTTCCCAAATCTTTGCACAATCATTCGATCTTCGAATTTATCCTCCAAAACATTTGTATACTGAAAGCTATCATTAAGGGTAAGGAAGTAAGGCGTTGAAGCGGTCAGTAAATGCTTGGTTTCATCATTTTGATAATAAGAACCTACTACTAACGAGTTCGAATCAATAATTACAACGCCTTCTGAATTTACTTTTTTAGCAAATTCAATTATTGTTTTTTCTATTAATTCTGACTTTGGGTATAAACTTAAAAGAATTTCGGACATAGCAGTTATAATAGAAGGTAAATCATAAATTGATGTTTGATAATAATATAATTCTTTATAATCAGTAGCTTTTCTTATTGTCTGTTTTAAATCTATTATTAGGTTTTTCATTTCATTTGGAGCATTTCTTTTTAATGCAGGATCATATTTATGCAGAAATATATATATGGGCGGTTCAATCTCTAATTTTTTAAATTGTTCTATAACATCCTTGAAATAACTAATTGCCTCGGGGATTCTTGGTTTATTTTGGATATCTATAACATAAATAGCTATTTCTGTTCCATCAAAATATTTATCAGGATTTTTTAAATAGGATATTCTATAAGAAATTTGACCTCCTAAATCCCATTCACTAATATCTTTTCCTAAAAAGCTGAATATTCTTCTTTGTGCTCCTCTAGTGGGAGATAAAATCGCTATTTTTGAAAATTCTCTCTGAAGAGCTAAAATAATAGAGGTTTTACCCGCTCCGTCAAGCCCCGTGAATAAAATCTTTGATGGTTCTGGTACTTGTGGTTCTTCTTTTTTTAAATATAGAATAGATTGCTTTAGATTCTTTTCCAAATTAATTTCACCTATAACATAATAAAAGTAAAATTACAAATATATTCTTTTGTAATAAAAATAAATTACATCATCATTTATTTAAATTATGCTTTATAAATTACATAATTAAACATTTTGATAATTGCTCATTTCAATTAGATATGGATATTCTTTTTAACCGGGATCAATTTATATTTATTTTTATATTAAAATTTCTTATATAAATCCTTTTATCCAAATAATTTAAAGTGTAAAGAAAAAAATATTAAAAAAGCTTTTAATTTTTAATGTAATTATGAAAGAAGTGAATAATGTTAAATATTTTGATATCTTGGAAATTGTAGAATTATTCTCAAGTGGTGAAACAGAAGAATCCATTAAAAATTATTTTGAAACTAAAAAACTTAATGGTAAAAAAATTGATGGTGAATGGCATGCTACCAAAGAAGATGTTGAAGGATTAATCGAAAAAGTAGAAAATGTAAGCATCGCTTTTACCGATCCTCAAGAAATTGATTTAAGGAATATTGAATTAAATAAAAGGATTTTAGATATAGGAGGAGGCGGAGAGGGTGTGATTGGGCAATTGAAAGGAAGTAGTGTCGTAGCAATTGATTTACGAAAAAGCGAACTTGAAGAATCATTTGAAGCAGGAGACAAAGAAAGCCTTAAAATCATAATGGATGCAAAAGATTTGAAATTCTTGGATAATACTTTTGATACGGTAACAGCATTTTTTTCACTTATGTATGTTCCTAATAATGATCACGAACAGATATTTAAAGAAATTTATAGTGTCTTAATAGAAAATGGAGAATTTATATTGTGGGATCTCATAATTCCAAAAAACACAAAAAAAAAGAGAATTTATGCAATTCCGATTAAAATTCAAATTAAAGGCAAAAAAATAGTAACTGGATATGGGACTCGTTGGAATAAGGAACAGAATCTCGAATATTTTATTGATTTAGCAAGAAAAGTAGGATTTAAAATTAGTACACAAAAACTTGAAGAGGAATATTTCTTTTTAAGATTAAAAAAAAATTAGAACTTATCTATATTTTTTAACTCCCTTTTATTTATTTTTTTAAATAGTTCGATAATTTTTTCAATTACTTCTTTTGGTGTTTTTACGCCGTAGATTTTATCAGATCTTCTGTCATCTAATTTCATATTAGCAATTTTTGAAGACCAACCTTCTATATTCGTTAAAGCAACTATTGGTTTTTGATATATCCAAGCAAATGAAATTTCAGATAAAGTACCCGCTTTACCACTTATAGCTAAGCAGACATCACCAGTTAAAACAACAACGATATTTCTAGCCTGCGAAAATGGACAAGGAATAACTAAATCTATATATTTATTTGCTGCTGATTTCTCCAAAAATGGTATAATTCCAATAGTAAAACCTCCTTCCTCCTTAGCACCTTGACATACAGCTTCCATCACACCTGAAAGCCCTCCACATGCTATAGCATAATTGTTTTTAGCAATTAATCTTCCAATTTCAATCGTTTTATCTCTAATTTCTTTAGTAATTTCACTCGCTCCAATAACAGAAACTATTCCTTTAAGTTTTCTTTTCAAATCAAAATCCATTATTATACACCATATTATTAATAAGGAGAAACTGTAAAATTATTAAATTGTTTTTAAAATTTTCGCAAAAGTAAAAAATTTAACATTAAAATACAAGTTGTTAAGAGTAAATATTATTTTCCCTAAATATTCATTTTATTATACAAAATAAATGCATAATAAATAAAAAATATAAATCCCGATGAAAATTAATCATATTTGAATAATTAAATATAAAGTGTAATATCGCTATGCACGAGTTTAATAATGAAAAAGATGCAAACGAAAATTCTGAAGATTTAGAAGAAACAGAAGAGAAAGATAGTAGTTCTTTTAAAGCAAAGTTAACAGAAAGAATTGGAAGTAGTAAAGAGAAATTAAGCAAATTTGCTTCAAAGATTAAAGAGAAAGTTGGAGAAAGTAAAGAAAAGATGGAACAAAGAAAAGAAAAAAAAGAAATTGAACAAAAAGAAAAAGAGCTTTTGAAAAAAGCAGAAAGAGAAGCTAAAGAAAAAATTAAGATAGAAACAAAAGAGAGAGCTGAGAAAGAAGCCAAAGAGCGAGAAGAAAGAGAAGCTAAGGAAAAAACTGAGAGAGAAATGAGAGAATGGGCTGAAAGAAAAGCAAAAGAGAGAGAAGAAAAAGAGTTAAAAGAACGAGCTATAAGAGAAGCCAAAGAGAAAGTGGAAAGAGAAGCTAGAATAAGAGCTGAAAAAGAAGCAAGAGAGAGAGCTGAAAGAAAAGCGAGAGAAAAAGAAGCAAGAGAAATAGCTGAAAAAATGGCTAAATTTCAAGCAGAAAAAGAAGCTGAAATTAAACAAAAAAAATCAAGAAAAATCATATGTCCAATGTGCGGCGCAATGAACGATGCTACTCATAAATATTGTCAAGCATGTCATTCTCTCCTTAATTAGAAAGTTAAATGAAAATTCTTATTTTGCTAATTTTATTAATTCCATTAGTTAACTCAAAATTAAAATAAGCATCAGATTTATAATCCTCTTGTAGAATCTGGATTAAATCTCATAAATTCAGGAATTCTACTTCCACATTCAGGGCAAAATGCTAAGCCCTCATTTATTATTTTTTTACACTCAGGGCATGTTATCTTATTACTAACAATTTCAGCTATTTCTGCTGGACTATACTCTTCAAGAGTTGGTGATGCTGCTTTTATAATCTTACTATCTGATTTCTTTATTAGGATTAATATTAGACCAATTCCCAGAATTGATGAGAGTAAAATTAGAGCAATATAACCCATACCGAAAATTATTTCAAAATCCTTATTATAACTAAACAAGCCATTAATATTCAATGAAAAATTATATTTTCCCGGAAAAGTTAGAAGGTAAGGTCGTGAAATTAATCGAACTGTTTGAGATTCATTATCTCCGTTTAAACTTACAGACTTATTTATACTTTTAAAATATTTACCACTTTTAAAATCCGTAAATTCACATGATATAAGTCCACTTTGATTAGAAGTGATTTTTAGGGTTAATTGAAGTTCAATCCAAGCTAACTTATGCAATTTACATTCAACAGAATAATTATCTGTTCCTTGACTCATATTTAATGACGATGAATTAAAATTGTTTTTTTTGAAATCTGTGAAATATTCGGAGTTCATTACCACAAATATAATTAGAGAAGGTAAGAGTAGTAAAGAAATGATAAAGGTAGTATTAAAACATTTTCTTATATCAATATTCATTAAGATTACATCCTATTATTGTTAAAATTTAATTACATCAATAGATTCAATACCATCGTTTATTTTCAAAAGATTTTTTTCTTTAATAATTTTACCAATTACTTTTGCAGTCAATCCAAATTCTTTAAATAATTCAATTACTGATTTATAATTACGAGATGAGGCGGTAGTTAAATATGATGTAGTTAAATACATTTTAATGTATTTTTCTAAATCATAACCTTTATCTATTAATTTTTGAGGTATTTTAATTTCGTTTACATTCACATTTGCTCCTACGTTTGAATATCTTATTATTTGAAGTAACGTGCCAAAAATACCACCATTAGAAATATCTTTCGAAGAATTCACTAATTGTAATTTGGCAATTTTATTCATAGATTTTCTTTTGTACAAAATTTCTTCAGAGCTTTTAAAAGTAACAGTATCCCAATATAATCTACTTGCTTTTCCAATCTTTCCATCAAAATCAACGGCCAAAATTATGTAATCATTAACTTGTGCATTTTTTGCTGAAATATAATGTTTTTTTTGAATTTCTCCTATCATTGTAGAACTTAATTCATAATGATCTCCTTTTGGATTTGTATGGCCTCTTACAATTGGTACTTTAAACTTTCTAGAACCTTCACTTACACCCTCTATAATTTGATGTCCAATTTTTTCTTCTTTATATGAGATAATCAAACTAGCAGCTAATGGAAAACCACCGCAACAATAAATATCATCAACTCCAACTAAGATGGCAGAAAATCCAGCACCATACGGGAAATTTTCAATAAAAGATGTTTTTATTCTATCTGTAGTTACTAATATATAATTATCTTCATTTATTATAGCTGCTGAATCTTCTCCGATATCTGAAAAGATCTTAGAACTTTTAAAAGAATTTTTATCTATAAATTGAATGAAGGGATTAATTTCTTGCTTTTCTAGAATATTTCGATTATTTTTAATACTATCTGCGATTTTTTTTAGGATCATCTATGATTTTATATAAAGCTATTAATAATTAATATTGTTTAAATAAATTTAAAGAATTTAAAATTTATAATAACAAAATATTATCTTAAGCAATGGAAGAACTATTTAAAAATTCAATTATTAAGGGTTTTATTTTCAGTTCTTATGGAGAATTGGGTCCACAACCGATTTATGTTTGGCCAAAATATTATAGTGAGAAAGAATTAGCAGAGATTAAAAAAGAGAAAGGATGTGAGGGGACCCTCACCTTAACAACCAGAGATGTAACACAAATCTCAATTAAGAACCTTAGTTTATTTATAAGCGATCGGACATTCTCATCAAGTATAGATATTCAAAATTTGCAATATTTTGCGATTTTACCATATCCAGATTTTAAAGTAACTTCTTTAACGTATTTTCATTGTATCATTTCAAATTCTTCTAATTCTCCTATTCCTACTGCTTTCTCAATATTAGTTGATGAATATAGTAGAAGTTTTTTATATAATAATATAAATAGAATAAAACCTATTGTTAATGAATTTTTTAATACATTTGATACTAAAATAACTAATAGCTATCCTCCTCAAGAGAGTGTAGAGCCTGTTTTTTACGATTTACTTAAGAAACTAATTGAGATTGAAAGAAATCCTTCGACGCCTATAACCAGTCATCGTAAGATGAAGATTTTATTCTCAGGATTAGACGATTCAGGTAAAACTAGTTTCTTACTATCAGTTGATCGAAAATATAGCAAGTTAATTGGCTTAAAACCAACTGTCGGTGCTAGTATTAAATCAATTGAAGCATTAGGGGCGACTATATTTCTCTGGGATCTTGGAGGCCAATTGCAATTTCGTAAAAAATATATAAATAAAGCAGAAATATATCTGTATGAAGCAGATCTATTATTTTATTTTATCGATATCCGGAATAAAATCAGGTTTGAAGAAAGTATTGAGTATCTTCAAGATCTTAAACAAGTGCTTAATAAATTTAATCAATCCACTCCAATTATATATGTACTCTCAAAAGGAGATTCTGATATTTTGGATTCTGGAGAAATAAAAGAAAATATTGAATTTATTCAGAAAAGATTAGCTGAAATTTCACCTGAAGAATCACTTGAAATTTATATAACTAGTATATTTCAGATATTTACAATATTAAGAGCGTTCTCTTCTGGTATAGCTAAATTAAGTCCAAATAGGGATATTATCAATAATAATCTTAAAAATTTTTCCATTGAAACTGATACTTATTTAACTTTATTATTAAGTGTTGATGGATTAGTTTTATCAGATTTCTATTCACCAAAAGCAATGCAATTAACTGAGATCCCAAAATCGGAGGAATTAGTTAATGCTTTTGAAGTCTCTGCTCCACAATTTGCCATGATATTTAAAATCTTTGCAAAATTTAAAGCATTAAAACAAGAAGAAGCTATTTTTAAAGTTGCTGACTCCATAATTCTTTTTAAGAGAATTCATATCTCTGATGATACAATGTTTATTTTATTTTTAACTGATGAGGAAAAAAAAAAGAAGAAGATAAATCGCAAATTACGTGGGTTCTTAGAACAGACTAAAGACTTATTACTAAGATACATTGCTTAAAAAATAACTTTTAATGGATTAGATTCTGATATTTCTTTTCTTAATACTCTTTTTCGATAATAAGAATTCACCCCAGATATTAAAGAAATTGCAGGTGCTACACAGTTAACGAACTTAATTGGACCAAATAAAATAAAATCACTAGGAGCGGAAGCACAATATGTCATTATTGAAGCAACTGCTCCACATCGAGCATTCTCACCAAATTTTTTTACAAAACTCCATCCATAAATAGCATTAGCAGGCGCAAATCCGCTAGGTATTCCAAATTTATTTTTAACTAACCTTGTGGTTTCAAAGTTTATTGAAATGGAAGGTAAATCTAATACAGCTGTATCAACCATATAATTGTCGATATTTGCCTTTTTAACTTTTGGAATTAGTATCTCTTCTAAGAATTTTAACTTACTTTTTGGAAATATATATCTATTTCCAAATGTTAATAAAACAGCATTTTTAACACCAATTTCTTTTAATTTTTCTAAACTCTCATCATTTGTATTCTCATCAATACTGTTTAGTATGGCTCTGTCTAATAATCCTATTTCATGTAATCCTTCCATTGCAGGAATTCGAGAGGAATCATTCAATCCATCAACTAAAAAAGGGTACTCCACGTTATCGGCGATGAATTCACACTGATTTATTAGTGCATCTGGATATGAGCCTATCACATCAATTATCCCTTGCAGTCTTGTATCTTCGATAATTTCTGTGAAATTATTCAATTCCTGCTCTGTAAGTTTTTTATCGATTTCTCCGGTTTTTTCATTTAATAGTGCTGCATGTTTTGCATAAAAAACAGTACCAATTAATACAATCGGATTCTCACCAGGTTGCCCACCTAACTTTACCTTTCCAATTTGAACAATTTTTTGTTCAGTTTCAAAATTCACCATATCTCATTAAATCCTAATTTTTTTATATAGGCATTATATAAAAAAGTGGTATATTAATTTTTTAAATTATTTTTTGTGGTAAAGGGTTTATCCCTCATGAGTAATTCTATAAAATCTGAAACTTTAATTTTTGGGATCACTAAATTCTCTCCTTCAATTGTATAACCAAAACTCTCTGCCCATTCAGAAATTTTCTTATAAAATCCTTTCTTTTCCATTCTTAAAATTGGTCGCATTAATTTTAGTTCAACTTTATTCGTAGTTTTCACAGTGTTTTTTATTGTTTCTTTTCTTTTTTGCTTTATTGGTTCGCTTATCAATGTCCCTACATAGATTATAGAAATGATAAATTCAGGAATAGTTCGGTGCATTAAAAGAACGATTATAGCCGCAATGAAAGAACTTGCTGCGCTTATAGAGAAATGAATGTCTTCCCAGGCATAGCCAATATAATATAAATCAATTTGAATAATCATCCGGATTATATTTACAACATAAAAGATTACTGAGGACACTATTAGCGATTTTGTTTTTCGCCATATAATATCTTTTTTTGTTGCTGAATCTTGGCTATGAGGTGTAAAAATGATAATCCCTGCGAAGATACAAATAGCTTGTACCCCTGTACAAAATGTTTCAAAAGAAATTGCTTCCTTTCCAGGTATAACGAATCTCCAATAATACTTTCCACTTGGAGCATATTGAGCTTCTGCGTCCATATTAAAAAATAAATTCAAAAAATAAATTGTTTGCTTTACTACACATTCGTGTAGCCAGTAATTAGCGTTCCAATCAAAGAATAGATAAATAAGATACGCCGAAACAGGTGCTCCAATAGCCAATAAAATTATTGATCGAATTGAAAAAATATATTTTTTATTTTCAAATTCAATGACTGGTTTTTTAATTTCTCTTAGCTTTTTTATTATTTGCATCAGTATTTTCCTCTTTGCTACTTTTGTGTGTTATATAATAGTGAAATCTATCAATTATTATGTAATTAAGAATTATGAGTAGTGGAATCATCACAAAGCCAAGATTATTTCTACTTTCAGATTCCAATATTGGAATAGTAAAGCCAATAACAAAAGCGAATAATAAATTAATTGTTAATAATATCCAGATAATTAACTTTTTTACTAAAAACTGCTCCATAATTTATTTCAAGTATAGGTTTTTATTAAAAAATAATGAGTCTTTAATAGAAAGGTTAAATCTTAATTCTATTTAATGTTAATCTTTGTTTATTATATTTTAATATAATTTTTATTGTGAATAAGCTTATTATTATGAAATTAAAAAATAAAATTTTTTACTTAGTATAAATTCAATTTGTTGATAATCTTATTTGAACATTAAAATTAATAATGTAAAGGTTTAGAGTAAATGTCAGAAAATAATCAAGAAAACGAGAAACAAAATGAAAATGAAAAAATTAAAGATGACGAGTCTGACAAAAAAGTTGTAGAAGAAAAAACGCCTGAAGAAAAACCTAAAGCTAAATTTACTTTCAAATGTACTCGCTGTGATAACTGTTGTTCTACGAGGGGACCAATTCCTATCACATTGTGGGATTTAGAATTATGGGCTCGAAATGGTGTGGTTGCAAACTTTATGCCATATTTGAATATATATAATAAGCCAGATGGGAGGATTGATTTAATTTTAAAACCTTTACCTCCTCCGCCAGAAGAGGGAGAAGAAGATAAAACGCCTGGTGACCCGTTGAAAAGTGTACCTCTTGAAGAATTACTAAATGTTAAATGCCCGTTGTATAATAAGGATGATAAAAGGTGTTTAATTTATGATAATCGGCCTCTTAGTTGCCGCACATATCCATTGGAGTTTGATGGAAAGAATTTTATAGTTGTCGATGCTGATTGTCCAGGGATAGGCGAAGAAGGAATGACTAAAGAAGAATTAATGGAGATGAGAGAAACAGCAAAAACAATGTACTATGAATTAACAAGAATGAGAATTGGCTTACCAGTTTTAAATCAGATAATTTCACAGAATATAATGATGGATTTAATGAGGCAAAATTTAGAAGCGATGAATAAAATGTCCGATGAAGACAGGCAAAGACTCGATGAAATTTTTAAGAAAAGTCGAGAAGAGGAATCTTCATAATAATTTAATCAAATAGAGGGAATTTATGAAAGAGTTAGTTATAAAAAGTTCAAAGATTATATTAACTCAAGGCGATATTACTGAAATAACTACTGAAGTTATTGTTAATGCCGCTAATGCTCAATTAAAATTAGGTGGGGGGGTTGCTGGGGCAATTCGAAGGAAGGGAGGCCCAAGTATCCAAGAAGAATGTGACAAGATTGGTAGCACATTTGTTGGTGGAGCTGTGATTACAACGGGAGGAAACTTAAAAGCTAATTACGTGATTCATGCAGTAGGGCCAAGAAGGGGAGAAGGGAATGAGGATAAAAAATTAAAGAAAGCTACGTTAAATAGTCTTAAATTAATGGATGAGAACAATTTAAAGACAATAGCATTTCCTGCAATATCTACAGGAATATTTGGGTATCCCATAGATAGATGTGCAAAATTAATGATTTCCACGGTAAAAGAATATTTAAGTAGTAATACGCAAATTGAAGAAGTCGTTTTTTGTCTTTACACTGCTTCAGATTATGAAGTTTTTGAGAAGGAATTAAAATAATTTTTTTTTTGACGTTAATTTTTTTATTAACGTTTAATTTATAATTAGAAGAAGAATTATTATTTAGAGAAATTCTCAATATAAGGTATATTTAAGGGGTTCTCTTGAAAATGAATGATTTTAAATACATAAAGTTCTTTCAAGATGTTCGAGTGAGTGATGTCCCTCTTGTTGGGGGTAAGAACGCATCCCTTGGAGAATTATTAAGTTTTGGGATTTCTGTTCCTTTTGGTTTTGCAGTAACTTCAAAAGCTTTTGATTATGTTTTAGATAGTAATTTCTACACTATTAAAGAGAAGGAAGTTTCTCTTCGAGAATTGATAGCTAGAGATATTAAGAATATTTCTAATGAGTTGAAATCAGAAAATATTAAAGCTGTAGAGAAAGTTGACAAAATCTGCGCAAATATACGATATGTTATTGAGCAATCAAAAATCCCTGATTCCTTAGCAGATGAGATCATAGATGCATATACCAAATTAATTGAAATGATTGGAGAAGAATCCACATTTGCTGTGAGAAGCTCAGCAACAGCAGAAGATCTACCTGATGCGTCATTTGCGGGACAACAGGATACGCATTTAAATATATCTGGTGAGAAAGAGATTTTAGAATATATTTTAAAGGATATGGCATCTGTGTTTACCACAAGAGCAACAATGTACCGTGAAAGAGCAGGTTTTGATCATTTTGCTGTGAAACTTTCAGTAGGAATCCAAGAAATGGCGGGAGGATTAGAGGGCGTTAAATCTTCTGGTGTTATGTTCACAGAAGATCCTGATTCAGGAAATCCAAATGTTGTGGTTATCAGAGGAACTTGGGGTTTGGGAGAATTAATAGTTCAAGGGATCGAAAAAGGAGATGAGTTCATTGTTTTTAAACATGACCCAAAACAGCTGAGAATAATTCGTCGTGAACTTGTGAAAAAAGAAAAAATGATGGTTTTTTCTAAAGGAATGGAAAAAATTGGCACCGAAGTAGTTTCTCTACCACAAGAAAAACAGATGCAATATTGTCTTACAGAAAATGAAGTCTATACTTTAGCTGAATATGCCCAAAAAATCAGAGATCATTACGGCAGAAGAATGGATATCGAATGGGCTGTTGGTAATAATGGGAAAGTGTATATTGTTCAAGCCCGCCCTGAAACTGTTCATAGTATTAAAGGAGATGTTGAAGAAATCTTCTATCTTCTTGAAGACCCTGAAGAATTAATTGAAAAAGGTATATTAATTGAAAATTCAGGTATTGCTATAGGAAGAAGAATTGGGTTTGGAAAAGTAAAAATAATAGAATCTATCAACAATGCTTATCTATTGAGGGAGGGTGACATTCTTATTACAGAAGAGACTAACCCTGATTGGACTTCTTATATGCAAAACTTAGGAGGTGTAATTACTGAAAGAGGTGGACCAACGTGTCATGCTGCTATAGTTTCAAGAGAATTAAATATCGCTTCTATTGTTGGCGCGGATAATATAGTACAAATAATGAAAGAAAAACAACGTGAAGATATTGAGTATGTTACTATTGATTGCAGTACAGGTGAACCAAGAATATGGTTAAAAGATGTAGAGTATGATTTTGATACGATCGAATTTGCTAAACTACCTAGTACAAAGACCAAGGTATTAGTAAATTTAGGAATTCCAAAAGGAGCATTATCTTCTGGAAAACATCCAGATGGAACTGGTTTAGCAAGATTAGAATTTATAATTAATGATGAGATCCAAATTCACCCAAATGCATTAATAGATTTCGAAGCTTTAGTAATGAGATATGATATTCTATTAGATCAAAGAAATAAGATCGAAACTATTAAAAAAAGCGATTTATACCATAAAGATCCTTTTAATCAAGAAATTTTTCAGTTAAAGCAAACATTAGATAAAATCAGAAATCTCACAGTTGGTTATGACGATAAAGAAGAATTTTATGTTGAAAAATTAGCAGAAGGAATTGCAACTATTGCTGCTGGAGTATGGAAAACTTTGCCTGATGGAAGTCTTGCTGAATGTGTAGTAAGACTTTCAGATTTTAAAACTAACGAATATGCAAATCTTTTTGGGGGTTGGATTTATGAAGGAGAAGAAAATAACCCAATGCTCGGATTTAGAGGTTGTTCGCGTTATGTGCACGATGAATTTCAGAATGCGTTTATGTTAGAATTAAGAGCAATTAAAAAAGCCCGAGATTGGGGTTTGAAAAATATAATCCCAATGCTACCCTTTTGTAGAAGTCCAGAAGAAGCCCAAAAAATAATGAATATTATGGAAAGTGAAGGATTAATAAGAGGTCAGGATGGACTTAAGGTATATGTTATGGCAGAGATTCCATCAAATATTATTTGTGCTGATATTTTCAGTCAATTTTTTGATGGTTTCAGCATTGGTTCAAACGACCTGACCCAACTTACGTATGGTGTAGGACGGGACAATGAAAAGATGATTCCATTAATGAATAGATACAATTATAATACAAATAGTGTAGCAATAAGAAGATCTGTCAGCCATTTAATTAAAACAGCTCATGAATTTGGGAGAAAAGTAGGGATATGTGGACAAGCTCCAAGTGATGACCCCGATTTCCTTCGATTCTTAGTAAGAGAAAGTATTGATTCATTATCTCTTAATTTTGATACTTTTGCCCGAGGTCGTATAAATACTTGGAGAACCGAGGCGATTGAGGCGAAACTAGAAGAAAAATACAAGGAAAAATCGTATGAATTCCTTAATGAATGTGACAAATTAATTGAAAATGTAAGAGTTCCACGAGGTAAACTTCGAAATATGGTTCGAAAACAAGGTAAATCTGTAGATCTTAAATTAATTGAAAAAACAAAAGAATATGATGAAAAGTTTAATGATATCGAAAAAATAGCATTTGATTTCGTTTCTAGAATAGATCAAGGAAAAATTGACGATTTTATAAGTTTCTTTACAAAATATCAAAATCAAATAAAAGATATTGGTGGAAAAATACCTCGATTGAAACGAGATATACGTGAATTTGGTATATATTAGATTTTTATGTCAAATAAAAAAAAATATATTTTAAGTAATATTACACTTTATATTTTCATTACCTATCATAAATACTTTTTTTGGTGGTTTCTTCATGCCTAAAGTGACTCCTGAAGAATTGAAAAAAGCTTTTGAAAGCATTGAAAACCTTTTAAATGGTATGTTAAGTGATCGTAGTGTCCCCCGAAATATAAAAAGAATAGCTCAAAGATGTATTAACGAGTTAAATCGGGAAGATGAAACACCAGGTGTGCTTGCCAGTAATGTGATGTATATGGTTGACGATCTTGCTCAAGACGCAAATATCCCCTTTCATGCGCGCACAACAGTTTACCGAATTATCTCAATATTAGAAAAGGTTAAAGATTAAACCTTAATTTTCATAATTCTTAAATATTCCATTTTTAAGAATTCTATAGAGTAATAACAATTTCTCATGTAAATTACTTTAATTCATGTATTAATTAAGGAGGGAAGGTAGTCTAGATTGGTATGATTCTTGGTCCGGGACCAAGAGGTCGGGGGTTCAAATCCCCCCTTTCCCATTAAACCAATTATTTATTAAACTGTAAAATCATATAATATATTAATAATTAATTCTTTTTCCAATGAATAAAAGGATAGAATTTGGTGAGATTTAGATTTGTCGCTAGATATAAATGGCTGGATCGATGGAATTACCGCTAGCGGAGTTGTGGTTTTTGGTATAATATTTGGTTTATTCTTTATCTATAGAGCAAAAAAAACAAACGCCAGACTACTTGCTTATTTAGGTTTAGCTAATATGCTCGCGGGCCTTATGTTTTTAGGAGTATTTCTTGATTTTCTATTTGTTCTCACGATTCGAGAGAATATGGCAAATAACGGCACTGTTGCTATTTTATCATATATTTGGTTTGCCCCTGTAATAATAATTTCGATGTATATTGGTGCAGAACTTTTAACTCCAAAAATAAAGCGACACATTGTAATTATTATTTTAATTATTTCTATAGTATTTGAAATAATTATATTTATTCAACCTTTAGAATCTTTTAATTTTGTTCCAGAACCACCCGATGCTCCGAGCATTAACCTTATTGATTATAACGTAAATCTATTTACTTTAGCTGGAATGATTATGGGCGGATTACTATTGATGGTTCTTATTTTTCTTGGTTTTGGTTTTTTATACAAAGCTTTTCAATCCTCAGGGATAATACGTAAAAAATTCTTTTACTTATCAGCAGGATCAATATGTTTTTGTATATTTGGGTTGTTAGAAGGGTTAACTATTCCAGGATTTCTAATCATTCTAGTTAGAATTGGGTATTTAAGTAGCTTCTGGCTTATGTATTCTGGATTATAAAATTCTATTTTTAATTCTTTTTTTATCCTATCGATCATTATTTATATCAAAGTGTTATATTATTAGATAAAAGCGAAAATTTTACTGTTTATCAAATATTTATACCATTAAGAGGGATTTTTATGCAGAAAAAAATAATAACAGGGGTTATATATATTGAAATGAATGACGAAATAGGTCCAAATCCTGTGGCATGGCTCCCAACTACGTTTTCGCAAATGGATCTACTTCATATTAGCATAAAAACTTTAACTGTTCTCACGGGAGAAAAGGGCCTTGTCCCAGAATCTTTAGTAATTCTACCTTTTCCTTCATTAAGATCAAAAGGATTGATCAAATACCTCAAATGGGATGATTCATCAAGACGTGGAAATATAGGACAATCCGCAATAGGATTATTTTTTGAAGAAATGGATGATGTCATTTTTTATAAATATATGAATCAAATATCTGCCCCTTTTGATGAAATCTCTCAAAAAATTATAAATTTAGAAAAATCAGAAGCAACTCGGGAAGATTTTGTTCATTTATTAGAAGAACTTGAAACTAATATCTCTAGTCTTCTAGAAGAATTAAAAACTCAAGAAATGACCCAATTTGAGGGTGAACAGTTTCCTGATCAGCAAGTGGTAGATCGGAATTTAATTGATTATCAATTTAAAATAATTATAGTTGGGGATCCGAGTGTCGGTAAAACTTCATTGATATTAAGATATACGAACAATGCATTTAGAAGGTCATACGTGCCCACCATAGGAGTACATGTAAGTAGTAAAATTTTTAAAATTGAAAATGCTATAGTTCAACTAACATTATGGGATATAGGTGGTCAGGAAAAGTTTCAAACCATGAGACAACAATTTTATCGCGGTTCTGATGCAGTTTTTTTAATTTTCGACTTGACAAAGCCCGAAAGTTATAATAACATTCCTAAATGGTTCTCAGACGTGCTTGCCCAATTAAAAGAACGCTCTGAAGAGTTAATAGGCTTCATTATAGGAAATAAAAAAGATTTAACTGATCTAAGAAAAATAACGGCTGATATGGCAAATAAATTGGCAGGTCAGTTAAAATTAGGTTTTATTGAAACTTCAGCATTATTAGGAGAAAATGTAGATTATGCTTTTTCAACGATTGCTAATTTATTATATAAATCTCGTATCTAACTATAGAATAAAATCTTCGTGAAATCTCTCTTTCACGAAAAATTATAGATCTCATAATAATATTATATTGATTAAGGTCAAAGAATTTGTTAGAGATGATGATTGAGATGAATGAAATGCTTAAAAATTACAAAAAATATTTGAAAATTATTAATAAAAGTATTAACACTATTTTAAGCGATTCTAAAGCATATTTATTTGGAAGTGTAATTGAAGGCAATCTAGTTGCTGGAAGTGATATTGACATACTTATAATTTCGAATGTCCCCAAAAAACATTTAAAAAGAGCTGAATTAATCGCAAAAATTGAAGTAAATGCGGGATTACCACTTAGTCATCCGTTTGAATTTCATTTATTAACTGAAGAAGAATTTAATACTTGGATAAAAATATATAAACTTAAATTTGAGAGTATTTCGTCGTACCTCTAGGCATTTTAAGACTTATTCACTTTCTTTATTATCTTTTTAAGAAAGGAGAAAAAAGTCCTTATTCATTAATTGAATTGTTTAAACTCTTTTTTGAGCAAAAATATAACTTAATTTATGAATGTGGGGGCCAACTTCACCATGGGTTTCTTGATCTTCCATAATTCCTTTCTTGATAATAAGATAATCTTTAAAATGTTGAATTAAATCACTTTTAGAAAAATAATGAGTTGGTCTACCAGGTTTACTTTCGAATGTATTATTCTCTATTTCTTTTCCAGTTCCGAAGCTTGCTTCTTTTTCAGAAAACATGGTGAAAAAAACAAATCCATTCTCTCGCAACTGATTATAACATTTAGTAAGAAATTTAATACGTTCTTTTCTGAGAAATAAATGAAGTGTGTTAAAACAGTAAATTGCGTCATATTTTTCATCTGTAAAAGTCATTTCTAGAACTGAACCATTAAAAAATTTTGTCTTTGGATCAAATTCTTTTGCCATCTCAAAAGCTATATCAGAGATCTCAACACCAACCACATTGAAATTATTTTCAGAAAACAATTTTGAATTTCTCCCATATCCAGAACCAGGGATTAAAACTGAATGAATATTATACCTTTTAAATAATTCTAAGGCATAAATAGCTGTTTTACTAGGTTTATTACCCCAAATTGTGCCTTCAGTTGAAAATCGTCTATTCCAATAATCCTTTTCTTTTTTTTTTTGCGTCTTAATCTCCTTTAATCACATTTCCTGAAAAGGAAGAGAATTGATTAAATATCTTAGGATCTCCTTCAATTTTAGCAAAAATATTGACCGGAGATGCAGCAACTGGCTTATCTCCCTTACTGGCAGGTGTAGGCCCAAAAAAGATGCAAAAACCACTTCCACTTAGCCAATAACCTACATCACCCACTTCACATTCAACTTGGGAATTCTCTTGCCCTATAGAGATAGGAATTTCACCATATAATTCTTCTCCCCAACGGGCTAGGTTAACCTCAAATGGTAACGCATTCCATATTGCTTCACATGTTTTAGGATTTCTATCTGTGAGAAGTTTTGCTTTTACTTGACCAATTTTTTCATTCTCAATGATTATATAATCCATAAAGTAAATCACGTCCCTTAGATTATATATTAAAAATTATAATTAATTTAAAGAGTTAATTATTGAAGAAATAAAAATTTTTATCTCATATGAATAATAAATTAAAAAAATAATAATTAGTGACAGTAGAGAGAAAAATAGAGTATTTCTAAATCATCTTTTCAAGATTATTAAAAGGGTATATTAATAGGAAAAAGATATTTAATAATTCTTTATATTTACAGAAGTGTAAGAAAAATTTTTATATTTTCCATTGTAAATATAAATGATTATTATTTAAAAACAAAATTTTGGTGAAATACAAAATTATGACAATTAAATTCAAAAAAGTAAATCGTATTTATAGACCTCTTTGTTTTATATTGCTCTTATTTATAGTCCCGACATTTTTGACAGATAAGATAAAGACTACATCGATTATTGATAATTCTAATAATTTCAATAACCTTTTTTTGCAGAATGATATACATTTATACGAACAAGAATCCTCAGGGAAGATTGAAATAAATGTAATAGAATCAAATGAAAGATATATTGATTTAGATATTAAGTTAACAGATTTGATTGAAGGAGAAATTATTAGTAGTTCAGGTGAAATTTATCAAAGATTGAATATTTTAGGTGGTGGACATCTTGCTGATATTGGTAAACCAGAACTTCCTGTAAAAGGAGTCTATTTAGATATTCCAAAAGGAATTGAATTTGAATTGCATATCGAAAAGTCAGAGTACTATGAAAAAGAAGGGTATATGATTTATCCGGCCCAACCTGCCCAGATTGATTGTGAGATTACCGAACTTCCTTTCGAAAAGGATGTAATTACATATTCAATGAATAAATTTTATCCAAATGAAATTGCTAACATTTTAAATGTGGGTGTAATAAGAGGACATAATACAGCATTATTATTAATCTGTCCTGTTGCTCACAATCCTTATTTAAATAAAATAAGAATATATACAACAATAAATATCCATATAGCGTTTAAAAAAGTGAATTTAGATTCTTTGAATAAAGATTCAACATCTATAGCGAGTAATAAATATAATTCAGAAGCATTTAATTCCTTTTTTAAGAGTATTTACTTAAATTATCAAGAAACACCAATAAATACAGAAGAACTTGAGATTGGAAAATTAGGAGATCAGGATAATGGTGGGGCAGATTATCTTATAATCACTGCTGATCAATTTTATAATAATATTCTACCACTTGCTCAGAACAAAGAATTGAAAGGTCTTATTACTAATATCGTAAACCTATCTAATATTGGAACTAATCCTACTGCTGACGATATAAGTGCGTATATCCAGAATGCTTACGATTCATGGAATCCTGCTCCATCTTATATACTATTAGTTGGGGATTCGAACTTATTACCAGTGCATTATAAGACACAACATCCGGCTACAGGTGAATGGATTGCAAGTGATCTTTATTATACTACTGTTGATGGAACCGATTATTTTCCAGATATTTTTATCGGAAGATTACCAGTTCAAACGAATGCAGATTTAGATATTATTATAAATAAAATAATAAATTATGAAATGGAATTTGATCCATTAGATGTCTGGAGAAATAAAGTATTATTAGCAGCATATGAACAATCAGGACGCTATTTTATTGCTACTTCAGAATCTATTAGACAGTATTTAGAAACTGAAGAATTCATATGTAATACAGTTTATACTGGTGGATCCTATACAGGAACAACTCAAGACGTTTTAAATTACATGAATGAGGGTGCCTTTCTTGTGAATCATAGAGATCATGGAAGTACTGACGGGTGGGTTCATCCTTCATTTGAAATTTCAGATATTAATTCACTTAATAATGGTAATATGACACCTGTTATGTTTTCAATCAATTGCGAAAGTGGTTGGTTTGACGGTTCTTCAGATTGCTTTGGTGAAGCGATTCTAAAAGCCCAGAATAAAGGTGTCGTTGGATACATTGGCTCTACAAGAGTTAGTTATAGTGGTTATAATGATGAATTTAATAAAGGGCTAATCACTTCAATTTGGCCTGAATATTATTCTGGTTACACAAATTATGTTGGAAATTCTCCAAAATTAGGACCTACTTTGAATTTTGGGAAAATTTTTATGTATGATAAATATGTTCTTACAGGAGGCAGTGGATATCCTTGGACACCAACACCAGAAAAAACATTATGCGAATTTGAAGAATTTAATCTTTTAGGAGATCCTGAACTTACTATACCTCCACCTGAGCGAAATTCTGAAAGACCATATAAGCCAAGTAATCCATATCCTCCAGATGGAATCTCTGGAGTACCAACAAGTCTTACATTAAGTGTTGATGTATATGATCCTGATGAGGATTCGATGGATGTATCATTCTTTGATGCTACCGACGATAGTTTAATTGGAATAGTTACCAACGTCCCAAATAAAGGAACAGCATCTATAGATTGGACAGGGCTTATCATAGATACATCTTATTACTGGTACGCTAATGCGACTGATGGGATATATACAACCCAATCGTCAATATGGTCTTTTAAAACAGGATCTCATGGTATTTCCTCTCCCATGATGATAAATGAAATCAGTGCTGCTCCCGATGATTATGTTGAATTCTACAACTATGGTCAAGATCAAGATATGACTGGTTGGTATTTTGAATTTTGGGATAACAATATGCTGCATTCTACATATTACTTTCCCGATGGATGGACTTTTCATAATAATTATATTGTTGTTTTACATGAATTTAGTGGAACTAACAATGATACAGACTTATATACTGATTTTAATATATTTTGGCTAGATAGACCTATAGGTGCAGGATTGTTTAATGATAAAGGCGAAAATATTGATTGGTTCCAAACTAGTACTCATGGGGAAACACCAGTTAATGTTGAATGGAATCAAGATGTAGCATTGGTTTTAAACGATAATTATGCTTATAGAACAAGCGATATTGATAGAAATATGGCGTCTGATTGGACAATATCTTCTTCTGGTTCAAAGGGTTCATTAAATCCTGGTCAGACAGGAATCAGACATGCTCCAAATCCTCCTAGTAATCCTTTCCCCTCAAATGGAGCAATTAAAGTAAATTTAAATCCAATTTTAAGTGTGGATGTAACTGATGCTGATGATGATTCAATGAATGTCTATTTTTATGACGCTTCTGATGATAATTTAATAGATTCTGATTATTTAGTAGAAAATGGAGGAACTGCTTCAATTATATGGCCCAGATTATCAGAAGGTACTAGTTATTCTTGGTATGCTGTAGCTGATGATGGTACCTATAGTACGACATCATCAATATGGGCATTTTCAACTAATTATGTTCCCTCACTATCTAATCCTACTCCCTCAGATTTGGCTACGGGTGTAGATTTAAATCCAATATTAAGTGTAGATGTAACTGATGCTGATGGAGATTCCATGGATGTTTCGTTCTATGATGCTTATGATGATAGTTTGATTGGTACCAATACAGGAGTTCATAGCGGAAGCAGCGCCTCTATTACTTGGTTGGGTTTATCTGACGGTACAACATATAGTTGGTATGCTATTGCAAATGATGGAACATCATATACCACATCTTTTACTTGGTCATTTACAACTAATTATGCACCTGGTATAATAACTAATCCTTATCCAGCAGATGGCGCTACTGGAATAATTTTAAATCCTATATTAAGCGTAGATATAACTGATCCAGATGGAGATTCCATGGATGTTTCATTCTATGATGCTTTTGATGATAGTTTAATTGGTACTGACATAGGAGTTCCTAGTGGAGGGACAGCCAATATTCCTTGGCTTAGTCTTTCTGAAGGCACAACTTATAATTGGTATGCTGTGGCAAGTGATGGAATTTCATTGACTATATCTTCTGTTTGGTCATTTTCAACTAATTATGTACCAGATACACCCACAAATCCAACACCTCTTAATGGAGCTATTGGAATAATTTTGAATCCAACGTTAAGCATAGATGTATCTGATGCTGATGGAGATTTAATGGATGTGTATTTCTACGATGCTTCCAACGACAATTTGATTGGTGCAGATTTAGGAGTTACCAGTGGAGCTACAGCATCGATAACATGGTTTGGTTTATCAGAAGGAATGCTATATAGCTGGTATGTTATTATAGATGATGGAATAAGTAATACTATATCATCAGTATGGTCTTTTGCTGCTTATTCTGAATCTCCAATTTGGGATCAAATACCAGTAGATCAAATCATTGAATTTGGCGAGAATTTAATATATGACCTAAATGCGTCAGATTCATCAGGTATCGATCATTGGTGGATTAATGATACTTCTAATTTTAATATCGATAATAATGGAATTATAACTAACACTATACCTCTAGTTATAGGGGAGTATTGGGTAGAAGTTCGTGCTTATGATCCTTTTAATAACTATTGCACGGAAGCTATAAAAATCACTGTTGAAGATACTACTTTTCCAACGTGGGATCAATTACCAACTGATCAATTCATTGAATTTGGTGAGAATTTATTATTTGACCTAAATGCATCAGATTCATCAGGTATCGATCATTGGGGGATAAATGATACTTCCAATTTTAATATTGATGAGAATGGTATAATAACAAACATGACAACATTAGATGTAGGATCTTATTGGCTAGAGGTGAGAGCTTATGATCCTTATGATAACTATTGTACAGGAATTGTTAAAATTATTGTAGAAGCACCCGAAGAACCACCTGAAGAACCACCCGAAGAACCATCTGAAACGACCTCACCAGGAATTCCCGGATATAATGTAATTTTCCTAATCTGTGCGATTTCTATTGTTTCTCTGATTATAATAAAAATAAAGAAAAGATATTAGAATAGTTTTAATATCTATTTTTTTTTCTTTAATTTTTTTTTAGATATGTTATATTGCTAAGATTAAATGCAGAAAAGACCATTCTTTCTAAGAAAGAACAATCGATCTAAAAATTTAATTGAGTTTTATTCATATATTTATCTAAACTAATATTCTTCAGTATTCTATTTAGGTAAAATTAATTAATAAGAGTTAAACTGATGATTTTAGAAAAAACTGTCGACCTTATTCAACAAATCTACAAAATTCATAAGATTGTACCCCCAAAAGTAACTAGCGTTGTTATAGGATTAGGGTATACTGGGGTGGAAGTTTCTGCACATGCATTTAAACCATTTTTGGGATTAGCAGCTACCTTACCAAGCATAATTAAAGCAAATGATTGCAGTAAGATAAATTTTGCTGGAAGTCTTACTGATAAAACTCTTTTAGAATTGTTAAATTGGTCTTATGAACCGCCGAGCTTGAAAAAGATAATAGGAATTGCTACATTAAATGCTGTATCTCAACATATCTTCAAAATGAAGAATCACTATCCCAAGATCATGGGTGACTCATATGATTATTTAGATATTAATCAAGACACAAACATAACGATAATTGGATTAATAAAACCACTTGTTCAAAAATTAAGTGAAATAACACAAAAAATTACATTAATTGAAGATACTATCCCAATTTCACCAGAATTTAGTAAATTTCAAATTAAAAATAGTATAGATCAATTAAACAAAAAAGAGCTTTATAATGACATTTTATTCTGCACCGGAACTATCTTAATAAATAATACTATTGAAGTTATATTAGATTTGTTTAAAAATAAAGCTGGAAAAATTCTCTTAATTGGACCTACTGCGAGTATGATTCCTGATATCTTATTTGACTATGGAGTTGATATTGTTGGTGGGATGGAAATCTTTGATTCAGAAGCCACTTTAAAGGTCTTGCAAGAAGGAGGGGGTACTAAGATATTTAAGCAATATGGAAAAAAATACAATTTGTATAAGAAATAGAAATAAAAAAATATATATTATAAAACAATTACAAATTAATAAAATATACATATTAATATTAAAATCATGTCAGAATTTACTTTTAAAACAGTTGTTTTAGGACCCGCTGCGGTTGGTAAATCTAGCCTTATCCGTCGATTTGTAGAAAACCAATTCTCAACGGATTATCGTTTTACTATAGGTGTTGATTTTATGAGTAAAGAAGTAGAATATGAGTCCGGAAAATCTGCAAAACTTACTATATGGGACATTGGTGGACAAGAACGTTTCAAATTCTTACGTCGCAGTTTCTATGAAGGGACAAATGGTGCTCTCTTAATTTTTGATCTTTCGAGGGCATCTACCTTCCCAAAAATGAAACAATGGCTAACAGACATGCGTAGTACAATTCGAGGAAAGATTCCTTTGGTAATAATAGGAAATAAGGTTGATTTAATTCCTGATATAGGAGAAGTTATAGACAGAAATGAAACTCAAGCATACGCGAACAAAGAAGAAAGTGTATATATCGAAACTTCTGCTAAAACTGGCGATAATGTTGAAAAAGCTTTTACAGAACTTACTCAACGCATGATGAAACAATTTTCTTAATTTTTATTTCATAAATAAATAGATTATTACAGATTTATTAAAAAGAAATAAATTCGTTTCTTTTAAACAAATTTAGTATTGAAAATGTTTAAATATCTAAATGAGATTATTTATTAGAATATATAATTCACTTATAGAAATTTTAATGAATTATGTCTTTATATGTATTTAAGGTTATAATCCTTGGCAGCGGGGCAGTGGGTAAAACATCACTTCTTTACCGTTTTGTGGAGAATAAATTTTCTTTTAAATATAAAATGACTATTGGTGCCGATTTTTTATCTAAGATTATTGAAGCTTATCCAAGACCAGGAAATACAGTTAAATTTCAAATCTGGGATATAGGGGGCCAAGAGAGATATAAATTTTTAAGACCTAGTTTTTTTGATGGTGCTAAAGGTGCCATATTAGTTTTTGATCTAACAAGATGGCATACTTTTGAAGAGTTAGAAGAATGGTATAGTGATTTGCGAGAATATGCTGGAGAAAATATCCCTTTTATTTTAATAGGAAATAAGATAGACATAATTCAGGAAGAAAATAAGACATATAATAAAGAAAGTGCTGAATTATTTGCTAAAAAAAAGAAAACCTATTTTGTAGAGACTTCTGCTAAGACAGGAGAAAATGTTGAGGACGCTTTTTTAAATCTAGCTGCTAGGATGCTTAAAAATGTAGGATATAAATAACACTAAACTCTCAATCTACTAAATTAATTATAGCAACTGAGGATAAATTTGTATAAAACTTAGCTAAATTTTTTCTAATCATTTCATTTTTCATATCTTCGAATTCAAAAGCTAAATCGTCTATCTTTTTTTCTGCTACTTGTAAGTCTTTCTCAAGAAATTTAATATCTTCTTCTAATTGTTGAATTGATTTCAAACGTTCCTGTTTTCTATTTTCATCAGTAATTTTGTTTATATTTTGAAGTTGTCTTCTGGTGGGCTTTTTATTTTTTTGTCTTTCGATTCTTTGCTTTAATAATTCAATTTTAAGATTTAGGACTCTTCTTTTATACTTATAGATTTTTTCTTTTTTACTTCTTTCTAAAG
The DNA here is from genome assembly GCA_016840085.1 of Promethearchaeota archaeon. Taxonomy (GTDB): domain Archaea; phylum Asgardarchaeota; class Lokiarchaeia; order Sigyniarchaeales; family SOKP01; genus Loki-b32. Next base: position 131,827 of record JAEOTA010000036.1, on the reverse strand, counting down.
CAAATATTTTATCGTTCAATCTCGTAACTTCCTTTTTCCAGATAGTACTTCGAAATTTTATAATCTTTTTTGTCATTTGACGGATTCTATTAAAGAGATTATTATCAATGTTAAGATTTTTCACATTTTCACTGAATTCTAATATATTTTCATAATTTTCTATATTTAAAACAAATTCTGCTAAATTTTCTATTTCATTGCCATTTCTATCTGCAACAATCGAAAAGAATTGGTTTTCTATGATATAGCCTTGAAATTTAACTGAAAAAATTAAGAGATAGAGATTTTCTTGTTTATCTAATTCGAAATTAAAATTTCTTGAGAGAGAGTCTTTCTTTAAATTAAGGATAGTATAACTACCTTTAAATGTGTCCCCTCTACAAAAATCTAAAATTGTATTAATTAAAGGATGACCTAAAGCAAAAAAATCTATTTCTTCTTTTTCTCTGGCAAGATCTAAATTAAAAGTTCCGGTGTAATTACTTAAAAGTTTATATTTAGGGTTTTCTAATAAAGTATTCTTAATTTTAATTTTAAAAATAAAATTCGGCTCACTATTTATTGAATCGATTTTCTCTAAATAACCATATATATTATTATTAAGATTAAAAAAATAATTCATAAGTAAGAATAATTCATTATGAGAAAGTTTTACATCGATACAGGCAGCTAATGAATCAAGTAAGCCCTCCATCTGAAATGATTTCTTATCAATCATTAAATCATCTAATTGCATCTCGATTTCTTTTGCTTTCTGAATTTCTTCATCAAGAGTACGGTAAAACTCATTTAACCTAGTCCTTTTCTTTCTATCATCTTCAGCAAAAATCACATTTTTAAGATCTTTCTCAATTCGACCGATAATAGGTTCTAGTACGCCTATAGATTCTTCAAATAAAATAATCCTTTTAACTAAAGCATGTACAACGTCTGTTTCAACTGTTCCTTCCGTAAAAAAATTATAGATAAATATTTCTTGGGATTCTTGTCCTATTCGATCAAGACGGCCAATTCTCTGCTCAAGTTTCATAGGATTCCATGGTAAATCATAATTTATGAGTATGCGGCAAAATTGAAAATTTCTTCCTTCACCACCAATTTCAGTTGAAAGGAGGATTGAGAATTTTTTACTATTTCGAAATTTATTTACTGCTTTATCTTTTTGGTCTTTATCCAGGCCTCCGTAAAAGATTTCGACAAAATAATTACTTCCTTGCTTTTCTAATAAATCTTTTAAAAAAAGAAGGGTGTCAACGAATTGAGTAAAAATGATTATTTTCTCATTTGGATTGCGTAAATATATTTGACTTATTATTTCTAGTAATTTCTCTGATTTTGAATCATAAGGAATAGTTTTTAGTTTATTATAAAATTCTTTTAGAATCTTTTCTTGATTGAATATATCTTGGTTTTTTTCTATTTGTTTTTCATTTAATTCTTCCTCAATTATATTGAAGGTTTCAGCATCAAGAGATTCTTCTTCCAATTCCAATTCAAAATATTCAGGGTCGTCTTCTCTTATCTTAAGAAAGATATCTTTATACCTTTCTATTTGCTCTAATCTACGTTCTAAACTTTTTAAAAATGCATATTTTGAACTAGTTAATAACTTTTGTAATGTTGTTATTACAAATCCTAATCCTAAATTTTCTTTACTTGTTGCAGTATTATAAATTTTGGCTAGGTAAAGTCTAATTTCATTATATATTTCCAATTCTTCTTTTGTAGGATTAACCATGATAGTGTTAACAATTCTTTTACTTAACAATTCTTCAGTAAAGACATTCTTTTTACGATTTCTAATTAAAAATTTTGATAATGTATGATCTTCTTCGAGTTTTTTTATAATAGATTGCTTGAAATCCTCATTGTTAAGCTCTAAGAGAATTTGTTCATTGTTCATTTTTTTATTTATATACTGAAGATCTTTTAGAAGCTTTACTGTGGTTTTTACTTCAAAGCTATTCAGTTTTTCAATTTGATTAAGGTTTGTAATAATTAAATTAATAAATGGCTTATTCTTTCTGAAATGTTCAAATTCACTGAAGTTTTCAAAAACTTCGGGATGGATAAGCTCAATTAACGAATATAATTCAAATGAGTGAAGTTGCAATGGAGTAGCACTTAAAAGGAGCATACTTTCTGAATTTGTACTCAAATTCCTAGCCAATTCATAATTAAGCGTTTCTCGATAACTTCCAGTAGTTGCATTAATTAAATACCTTCTTAAATGATGGGCTTCATCAAAAATAACTATATCCCATGAAATTTGGGATAATAAATCAATATATTTTTGATTTCTGGCAAATTGAAGTGAACATATAATTAAATTATCATAATAAAAAGGATTTTTTAGTATTTCAGCGGATTTATAATTACCTCGTCTCTTCAATTCTTTTATCTTTTTTCCATCATAGATAGTAAAATTAATATGGAATTTATTTTGCATCTCAAACTGCCATTGTTTAACTAAAGAGGCAGGAACAATTATTAGAATACGTTCTGCGAGGTTCCTTGCCATCATTTCTTTAATATAAATCCCTGCTTCAATTGTTTTACCAAGCCCAACTTCATCTGCTAATATTACTCTTGGGAAGTGTTTTTCTGCTAAACGATGTGTAACATTAATTTGGTGGGGCATTAAAGATAACCGTGAATTAACAATGCATTTTACCTGATATGAAGTATAATAAGAATAAAAGAGATTTGCCCAATATTTGATGAAGAAATTTCTTGGGGGATCAATTTTTTTATTTAAAATTAATTTTTGTATTGGAGTTACATATTTAGAATAAATTTCAGATTCATAGATTTGAGTTCGTTTACCCTCCTGATTTAAAAATTCATATGAAATAATCCCATCCTTAATTAAGAAATCTTTGGAATTTACAATACCTATTCCTTTCTTAGTTTCGATTCTTTCATTAAGTTCAAAGACATAATGAATAAGATCAACTGAAAGTAATATTTTAACAGTATTATCTTTAAAAATAACTTTATATTTTGTAATAAAACTTATATCTTCTTCATCAAGAGATTTTGAGGTGGGAATATCTAATCTTTTGACAATCCTTCCTATCCCCAATGTTGGATTTAACCTAAATATAACTAGATTTCCTACATTAAACTTCCGCCCTTGGCAATAGATATTGAAACATTTGGAATATCTTGATTCTAATTCGTTTCCACAGAAAGGGCAATTGTAATTTAAAGGTTTTATCTGTAAAACCATTATCTTTATATTATATTTAATATAAAAACAAGTAAAAATTTTCGCATATTATATTAAAACTGATGTCAAAATGTCAGATGTAGGGATTAAACCAACATATATAGGAAAAAATGAGGATTTAGTCTTTATAATTCCTCAAGAATTATTTAATATGAATTTAGGTCCAGCAGAAGTATTAGACCGTGAAAATGCAAAATTATTTAGTAGATATATAAGAGGCACATTTAAAGGGTTTCAGCGTACAAGACAAACAAAGTATGGAAATGAGAATAACACTAAAATAATAGTTCCACCCGATTTTTGGGAAAAATTTGAAAATAAAGCAAAAGAACTTGATATAGATTTCATAGGATATACTCCCGTTATTGAAAATTTTATTTTTAAAGGTCTAAAAGTTTATGGAAAAAATGCTATAATTCTCGGTATGGAAATGAAATGGGATAAAATCAAAACAGCTCCTAGTGGAATCTGCCAGATTGAAGTTTTTCGCGTATATAAAGTATTGGGAGATATTACAATTGAATTAACGGAATATTTAAAAGATCAAGGATATAAAAGTGAAGCACACCATCCTTTTGGAGGGAAACTTTTAGATGGACCACACGCTGTAGCAGCAAATTTAGGAATAAAGGGTAGTAATGGACTTATTATTACTCCTGAATTTGGGCCTAGACAAAGATGGAGCATGATTACTACTGATGCTGAGATACCTAAGACTGTAAAAAGAGATTTCAATGAATTGAAAGAATTTTGCAAAGGATGTGGAACTTGTATAAAAAATTGCAAAGGTGGATCGGTATATGAAGAACCAATAAAAAAAACTTCTGGAATAATTACCCATATAGATCGTTCTAAATGCATTGAGAGTTTATTGAATAATAATTATTGTAGTTATTGTCTGAGAGTATGTCCTGTAGGTCATCCTAAAAAATAGTTAAAAAACTGATAATTTGAATCTTATTATACTGAATTATTATACTTGTCGAAATATGAAAAAAAATTTCTCTGAGAGGTGGAAAGAATTTAAAAAGAAAAGAAAGGATGCGGTAATTAATAGAGCCTTAGCAGCAGATGGTGTATCTAAACCAGGAATGATTGATTGGAATGGTAGAACTGTTTCGGGGGGAGGAAGGGATCCTGGCTTATCCCCTAGAGGAGATAAACACACATATAGGAAAAAAAAAGGAGTAAATGGCTAATAAAACAGAGATACTTTTATAACAGGAATATAATTCATTAATTTTCACAGTTAACACTGACAAAATAACTTATATCATCTTTAACAAATTCTTATAAAACTTTTATTATCAAAATATAATAGTTATATTCATATTAGCGTAAGATTTTTGATAAACAGAGGATTAAGAATTAATATGATAAAATTTGAGATAAAATGATGGTATCTAAAGATAAAGAACCAATTGAAAAACTTGTGAGTAAGGAGTCAATAGAAATTATTAAGAAAGTAAATGCTGCTGCTGATTACTGTTATAATTGTAATCGCTGTAATAATGTTTGTCCTACAGCATTTCTTGACCTCTTTTATCCTCGTAGTTTAATTGTGGATTTATCCTTTTTATCTCCAGAAGAGGTTCTAAAGAATAATAATATTTGGAAATGCCTTACATGTGGATTATGTTCCGAATATTGCCCTATGACAAAAGAAGAAATTGGGGTTAATTTCACTCAAATTATAAAAGATCTCCGTTCTCTCGCTTCAGATTACAAACCATTACAAGATGAAATGCTTAAATGTCATCATAATAGAGAATACTCTAGTTTACCCTATTTAATGGCTAATGATAAAATAAAAATTACAAATAAGCTTGGTTTTTTGGAAGGAACCGATTTAAAGGTAACTGATAAGGGAGAAATTGGTTATTTTATGGGGTGCACTCCATATATGACTGGAATTGCCCCATGTTCATGCGCATGTCCTGCTGGTGTAGATGTCCAAGGCTATGTCTCTTTAATAGCAGAAGGAAAGTTTCAAGAAGCTATTGATCTTATAAGGGAAGCTAACCCTTTACCTTTCTTATGCGGGAGAATATGTACAGAATACTGTGCGCTAAATTGCAATCGTCAATATATTGACGATCCAATTGCTATTAGAGTTTTAAAACGATTTGTCTCAGATTGGGAAATGAATAATCCTAATTTAAGTAAAATAAAACCTGTAAAACAAGATAAAGAAAAAATAGCAATAATTGGTGCCGGACCTGCAGGATTATCTGCTGCTTATTTTCTTGCAAGAATGGGATATAAACCTACAATTTTCGAAAAAGGGGATAAAATTGGGGGGATGGTTAGATATGGAGTTCCACAACATAGACTCTCAGATAAAGCACTTGATAATGATGTTGAGTTCATAAAAAATATGGGAGTTGAAATCTTAACAAATAAATCCTTTGGACCAGATTTAACTCTTGCTGATCTTAAAAAACAGGATTATAAAGCATTTTTTCTTGCTACAGGCCTATATATTCCAAAAACTCTTCGCCTTGAGGGAGAAAATCTCCCAAATGTGCATGTTGCTCTTGATTTTCTATTAGAACGTAAATATAAATTCCCCCAAAATAAAGATGAGTTCAAAGGGAAAAGGTTTGGAATTATAGGGGGTGGGGCTGTTGCTGTTGATGTTGCTGAAATTGCCCTACGGCTAGGGGCAACTAAAGTTGATCTTGTAGATATATTAACTGAAGAAGATCTAAAACTAGTTCTTAGAGATATTCATGACGCTGAATGGGAATTAATAACTTATCACTTTAAGACCTCTACTTCAAAAATAACGGAAGAGTCTGACAATAAATTAGCTTTAAATTGTTATAAAATTGAATGGGGTGAACCTGATCCGAAAACAGGGCGAAAATCATTAAGTAAAGTTGAGAATTCGGAAGTTAAAATTACTGCTGATATAATTGTTATCGCAATTGGTCAAGGATTGGACTTAGAACCAATCCTAGCTGCTACTGGTGATCAATTAAAACATGAAAGAGGTAAAATCTTAGTAGACAACACCACTTTTGAAACAAGCATTCCTGGTGTTTTTGCGGGAGGAGATATTGTTCCAAATCCGAAAATGGTTGCTATAACAGCAATAGGGCACGGACAAGAAGCTGCATATTCAATTGATCGTTATCTCAGAGGACGTAATTTAAAAAAAGGAAGGATAAAAAAAGAAAATTTAAAACGTTCACCTATACCCAAAAAACAGATTGAAGAAGAAGAGCAACAAAAAATCAATCTTGTACCAGGAAAAAAAAGACTCTCTAATTTTGAAGAAATAGAAATTGGTTTTACAGAGGCACAAGCAATTGAAGAGGCAAATAGATGCATGAATTGTAATTGCTGCTGTAGCTATGATCAAATTCTTGATGATTATAATAAATCGCTTGATTCTTCAGGGATTATGACTTGTCATTATGGAGAACAGCCAAATTTTAGTTCAACTAATACATTAGATTATTTAGAGATACCAAAAAGTGTAATAGCACTAATGAACCAAAGTGATATTACACCAGTAGTTTTAGGTGAAGAAAAATGTTGTGGGCATGATCTTTTATGGCAAGGTGATATCAAAAGTTTTGAGAAACTAGCTAAATATAACGTTAAACTCTTTAAAGAAGCAGGAGTTAAAACAATTGTGTTTAGCTGCGCTGAAGGATATTATACTTGGAAAAATGAATATAAAACTCTTTTCAAAGACAGTGCTGAGTTTGATTTTGAAATATACCATATTACTGAATATATTTTAAAAGAAAACTTATTTGAAGGCATAACATTTCCAAGTTTTGATAAAATTAAAGTAACCTATCATGATCCATGTAGACTTGGTAGATTGAGTAAGGTTTTCGATGCCCCTCGAGAAGTTTTAAAATTAATACCCTCTGTAGAGTTAATTGAAATGGAAGACAATAGACAAGATGCTGATTGTTGCGGAGTTTCAGCATATATTTCATGTAGTGAAGATTCAAAACTCTTACAAGAAAAGAAAATTACTCAAGCTATTGATACAGGTGCAGAATATTTAATTACTGCATGCCCTAAGTGCATAGCTCATCTAAATTGTTATCTAAATGAACATAAAGAGCTAAAATATAAGATAAAAATAATTGATCTTATAAATTTCATTGGTAAACTACTATTTCTCATTTAAGACTTTAAAATTTTTACTATATTCTATTTTTTTAGGGTAAATAGATCTAAATAGAAATCTATTTATATTTAAAATAATATAAGACTAATGATGACTCAAAAAACAATCTCGTTAAATGAAAAATCTTATAAAATGCTTAAAAAATTGAAGAAAGAAAATGAATCATATTCAGATTTGATTATTCGTCTCTGTTCTATGCAAGATCCGTTTTTAAAGGATCCCTTACTAGAATTTTCTGGTATTTTTAGTGATGATAATGAGTTGTGGGAAGAAATCGAACAACTAATAAAATCTTATCGATCCTCTTATTTAACGAATAATATAAAATAATAGATGACAATGTTTTTACTTGATACTAATATTATCATTGCGATTTTACGCGGAAAACAAGAAATTGTAAAAAAATATCAGTCAATATCCTCTAAAAATCAACCTATCTATCTTACTACTTATTCGATTTCAGAAATATATATTGGATTTCAAGATCAGGAATTTCAACAAAAAAGTCTTGAAAAATTGAATATTCAGAAAAAGCTTTTTGATAAAATGGTCAATTATCTAGATGCTCAAAAAAGAGTAATTTCCTTAAACTTGGAGGATGCTAAGATTCTTGGAGAGTTATTATATAAATTAAAACTAAACGGAAAACCAATTCCTTTAATTGATGCAATTCTTAGTGCAATAGCAATTTCAAGAGATTTTACTATAATAACTTCAGATAAAAACCATTTTAGTATAGTAAAAACAATTCAAAATACATTGAAGGTCGAATTTTGGTAAGAAAGAGTTAGTAAGAAAATTCATTTTAAAAACACTACATTTACAGTTATGTAAATTAATCAACAACACCAACCATTCTTACTCCTATTTATGATTTCACTAATCTTAAAGAAAGTGTTTTTTAGGGTTAACAAGTAACCTTTAAAATTTTGATAGTTTATTTTTAATATCTACAATCAAATACAAATTTAAAAATTAATTTTAAGTGAAAAATATGAGTAAGGCTAAAGAAGTAACTTTACCTGATAAGATTGAAGGATATACTCAAGTTAGACTTGATGTTGATTTGACTACGGGAAAAATTGATAAAACTGAATTATCTGATGAATTCTGTCGTGATTGGATCGGAGGTTATGGTTTTGGTGCTAAAGTATTATGGGACGAGCTAAAACCCGGGATTGACCCATTAGGCCCAGATAATATATTTATATGGAACATTGGTCCTTTTCCAACAACAATATTACCAACTAGCTCCAAATATGGTATTTTTGCAAAGTCTCCATTAACTGGAATGTTTGGTATGTCAATTTCTTCTGGCTCTATAGGGGCCCAAGCTCGTAGAGCAGGAATTAATATGATTGTAATCAAGGGAAAGTCTCCTGAACCCATTTATATGGTTGTGGATGATGACGATTATTATTTAGTTCCATGTGAAAAAACTTTGTTGGGTAAAGGTTGTTGGGAAACTGAAGAATTACTACGAGAAGAATTTCAAGATCAACGACTAGCTGTATTAGCAATAGGTTCTGCGGGTGAGAGAATGAGTAAATTGGCGTGTATCACTAATGATAGAAATCGTCAGGCTGGTAGAACAGGTATGGGAGCTGTTATGGGATCTAAAAATTTAAAAGCAATTTGTTTCAGAGGTACTAAAGGTACCAAAGTAGCAAAACCAGTTGAATTCTATAATAAGGCTAAAAAATTGATTAAAGTAGCAAATGGCCCAGCAACCGCGAAGTATCGAGATTTAGGGACGCCCGCAGGTATTACAAGCTATAATAAGCTTGGTATGTTTCCTATTCGTAATCACCAGGAGGGTACCTGGGAGAAAATTGATGATGGTACATTTACTGGTGATACACTTAATATTGATTGGGTTGTGAAAAAAGTTGCTTGTTCCCAATGTTCAATAGCATGTGATCATATTGCACGAATTCCAAAAACTCATCCCGATTGGCCAAACACATTTGCGAGCATTGATGTTGAGATTTGTTATAGCTTTGGTACTGCCTGTGGTAATGATGACTGGCCTACGGTATTCAAATGCGTTGCTTTATGTGATGACTTAGGAATCGACGCTATTTCGGGCGGAGTTACGGCTGCAATGTGTATGGAATGCTTCGAGGAAGGTATTGTTACAGAAAAAGATTTAGGATATAAATTACCCTTTGGTTCTACGAAAAATCTAGTACGATTTACAGAAGAAATGATCCTTGGAAAAGGTTTTGCTGGAGAAGTTTTTGGTGATGGCACCAAAGAAGCTGGAAGGAGATTAGAAGAAATGGGTCGGAAGAATGCTAGCTATTATGGTATGCATATTAAAGGTTTAGAGATGCCTGCTTTTGATTTACATGGTATGACTTCTTTTGCAGTTGGAGAGAGTGTTTCAATACGAGGTGCTTGCCACTTACGTAATGGAGCATATGGTTTAGATGCCAAAGGTACTTTTGATAGATTTGCTTATGATAAACCACTTGATCGCGGAAAAACAATTAAGGGGCTAGAAGATGTCTATGCTCTTATTGATTCTTATATAATTTGTAAATTTACGAGAGGTATTTACGAATCTGACGCAGAAATGGCAAAGGTATATGAATTAGTCACAGGCATTCCACACACAGAAGAATCCATGCTTTTAAGAGGAGATGCGATTGTAACACTTTCAAAGTGTTTTAATATCAGGGAGGGTTGGACAAGAGCGGACGATCATCCGCCTGAAAGATTCTTTAAGGAACCTCATACGAAAGGTCCAGCAAAAGGAGTTACATTAGATGAAGATGGGTATCAGAAGTTACTTAGTGGATATTATGAAGCAAGAGGATGGGATAAAGAAACAGGAATCCCAACAGATGCAACCCTAAAGAAACTTGGTATGGATTTTGTAATTGGAAAATTAACCCCAGCAGGAGGTAAGAAAAAGTAAATGTCAAGTAAAATAAAAAAGAGAGGTGGCAAAGTCCACCAATTCATTGTTATTGACCCGAATTTATGCACAGGATGTGAAACATGCGAATCAGTATGTTCTTTTGTTCATGATAGTGAATTTAACCCTATTAATGCAAGAATTCATAGAGTTAGAATCGAACCAATATTTAATATTGCATTAGCATGCCAAAAATGCGAAGATGCGCCATGTATTCGTAGTTGTCCAGAAAAAGCTTTAGAACAAAATCCAGAAACAGGATCTATTATCGTAGATGATGATAAATGTAATGGTTGCGGGTTCTGCGTAGAATGTATTAGCAAATCGCGTACATTAGCAAGAGAGCCTGCGATTTTGGCGTGATTAGCCTACACTTGGATACTCAAAAAGCATTGGTTTGTGATCTCTGCGAAAACATGAAAGAAGAATTTATTGATGAGGAAAGTGGTGTAAAGGAACCCCAGTGTATCTTAGTTTGTCCAAAAGAAGCTATTAGCTTGAAAGATGTTGAACAAATTGGCGAAGAAACTCGAATTGATGCTGTAAAGCGTCTTTTTGGCACTATTCTTGAAGACTATAAAAGTTAGAAATTAATTATTTTTTCTTATTTTTTTTTATCTTGATTACTCCTATAAAATGTCTAAAACATATTAATTAGGATGGCTCTATTTCAATTTTCTTACCACAGAAACTGCATTTTTTTAGGGATAATTTATGTTTTGAGATTGAAACTGAGTTTTAAGATTTATATCTATCATGTAATTCTTTAATTATTGCTTTGAAGGCATCCTCAACATTATGTCCTGTTTTTGCTGATGTTCGATAATACCCAATAAAGTTCCGCTTGTCAACTAATTTTAAAATATTTTCATCATCTATATTTTCTTCATCAACTAGATCAAATTTATTACCGAAAAGTACAACTGGAATATCACCACAAAATTTCTTGATCTCGTCATGCCAATTCACTACATGTTTGAAACTTTCTTGACCAAAATCATTATCCTCAATAGAAAAGACTATAATAGCTGCTAAACTTGATTTATAAAAAACAGGTCGTAAAAAATGGAACGCATCTTGACCAGCTATATCCCAAAAAAATAGTTTACATATATCTCCCTCAAGTTCTTCTTCAAATTTTGACCATTGAGCTCCAATAGTTTGAATGTAATCTTCTTGAAAACCTCCTTGAGTAAATTTATTTATTAAAGATGTCTTCCCTACAAATCCGTCTCCAATGACCGTTACCTTAAATGTAAATTTTTCTTTTAATTCTTCTTCCATGATTTTTCACAATATCTCGAATAATGTTAATTTTTAGAGCTTTATTATAGATTGAACAAAAATTTTTAGCTCTTTTTTCTTAATTAAGACTTTATGATTCTTTTTTATTTAATTTTTTATGTTTAATGAATATTACATATTTATTTAAAACATTTACTAAAGGTTGATATTTTTTCAAATTTTTTTGTATTTCCCTATCACCAAAAAAAATTTAATTAACACAAATCAAGTAAAAATTTAATAAGTTTATTGACAAATTATTTTATTAAAAAAAAACTAGAGATTCAAAAAGGCTATATTAAATGAGGTTAAATTATAATGGTATCAAGAAAGGAAACTAGGATGGAAGTTTTATTTGGTTTTTTTGGAACATTATTTGTAGCTATAATATTGCCTATTGCTGCATGTCTTACTCCTGGATATACTCCATTAAGACATGCTGTAAGTTCTTTAGGGGAAGGTCAAGCAAAGTCATTATTTAGTATTGGTTTTGTGGTAGCTGGGTCATTACTAATCCCATTTTTTCTATATCTCGAAAGAGAATTAGTAAATATAGAAGACAATATTAGAAGACTAGCTACAGGGATATCGGTTTTCACTTGTGTGTGTATTGCTTTAGTTGGTATAATTCCTGATGAGACATACATAGAAGCCTTTCTTATATTTCACGCTTTTGTTGCAGTTATAGCTTTTACTGGATCAGGTATATATATTGTTCTTTATAGTATATTAATGTATCAAGGCCCTAAATCAAAATTATATAAAGGACCAGCTTTTAAAAAATACGTAGCATATTACGGCTTTATTATAGGAGGTGTTTTATTGCTCCTTTTAATTACGCTTAATCCATTAATAGAATGGATATTAACAATACTTATAATAATTTGGGTTTTAATAACAGCAATACAATGTATTGCGTTTAAATTCTTCAACATACCTGGTGTGTATTACAAACGTTCTCAATATCCAGAAGCATTAAAACTTTTTGAAGATGCTATAGATATTTTGGATAACCTTAATCTGAGTGATGAACCTATCGCAGATACTCTTAAAGAGAATATAAATTTCATCAAGAGAGAACTGGATTATAAACAAAGTAAATCTGATGATCGCTAGAATGATCTCTATTTAAAGTATGGAATCAGAAGGAAAAATTTAATTAATTCTTCCAAATTTAAGTATTTCTAAAAATTAAACAGTAAGAATGGTCATATCCATACCCATAAGTACCATTTTCTTTTGAACTTTCTTCTTTTTCCCAGCCAATTATAACTTCTCCTATGAATTGAAAGACTTTAGAGATTGCTCTTCCAATATCCCATGCGAGAGTGGTGATTTCATTTCTTTTTAGATTTGCAACTTCGATAATGATATAACAATCAGGTTTTAAAATTGTTTTGAGCTTTACATAAATTTCTCTTAATTCTTGTAAATACTTATTATATGTGCCTTTAGTTGTATATGATGAAAGGGCGAATTCTTCATCATCTTTATGCATATATGGTGGTGATGTAATACAAAAGTCCATTTTAGGAAGATTATAATTGTTTAAATTACGTGCATCACCATGAATAATGTTGTTTTTATTTATTAATATAGTTTTAATATAATCACAAAATTCCTCTCTCAGTTCAATTCCAAAGGGTATAAGGTTCATTTCTTCTGCCACAATTAAGGTTGTGCCAAGACCAGCGAACATGTCAAATACTTTATCTCCGTTTTTCGTATAAATTTTAAAAAAATACCGAATTAAAGCTTCAGGCATTCGAAAGTCATATTTTTTAAACTTATCAGGTATTTCTCTTTCATTTTCCTTCCGAAGAGTTATAAACGTGTTCATATCGAGTTTTCTCAAGAATTTGAAGATAATAATATTTAATAATTCGTTTTTGTTGGAATTAAAATTTATTAAGAAGAGTTAATTTAATAAAACATTTTATCGAAAAATACATTAAGAAATAAAGAGGTGGTATTTTTTGGAAAATGAACCTGAGCAAATAGCTTTTTATGAAAGTGATATGATAAAAGATCTTATAGGTGCATTGAAAGGACGAGCACCAGCTGGATTAATGGCATCTTTTCGAACAGCACAAATTTTATTTGGAATAGCAGCATTAAATCAGTTAAGTGGATTCTTAGATGCCAGTCTTGAAGAAGAAGATAGAAGGGCTTTAATAATAACTGATGATTTTACTGTGAAATTTGCCAGCCAAATAAGCAAAGAATTAAATAAAATTAATATGTCGTCAAAAGTATGGTCAGGAGTGAAACCAGAGGCTCCTTTTGATACTATTGAAGAAGCTGTAAAAATATGTGAAGATTTTAAGCCTAAAATCTTTGTGGCAATTGGTGGAGGGAGTGTAATTGACACTGCAAAAGCTGTAATGATTAAATACGAGAAACCTGAAACGAATCTATATATGATTTTACCTTTTGGAAGCCTTGGTTTACGTAAAAAAATTAAATATTTAATAGCTATTCCGACAACATCAGGAACGGGATCTGAAGTTACCAGTGCAGCAATGTTAACTGACATAAATCGAGATCCTCCGAAAAAATTAGCCCTCGCCCATTCTGAGTTAGTTCCTGATTTTGCAGTTTTAATAACTGATTTTGTAAAAGATATGCCACCTTTTTTAACCATGGCGACCGGACTTGACGCATTAGCTCATGCAGCAGGAGCGTACGTATCATCTTGGGGAAACCCCCTCACGGATGCCATGAATATATATGCTATTAAAGAAATAATAACATATTTGCCTCGAGCATATAAATATGGAGCAAAAGATATAGAAGCAAGATTACATATGCAATTAGCAGCATTGATGGCAGGACTCGGATTTAGTAATTCTCGCGTTGGAATTGATCATGCCTTAGGCCATAGTTTAGGGAAAGTATGCAGGGTTCATCATGGACTCTGTGTAGGCATGTTTCTACCTTATACGATCGCTTTCCAAGCGAAAATTTCAGAAAGGTGGAAAGATTTATGCCCTCTTTTTGGAATTGATTCTAAAAACAAAGATAATGATGAGTTATTTATTGAATTTCTTCAAAATGTTAAAGATTTCATATATTCATTAGATGGCCCAGTATGTGTGAAAGAAATAAAGAATCCTGTTATTAATGAGGAGGAATATCACAAAAATTTAGATCTCTTAGTAAATTATGCTGAAAATGATGCAGTAGCTCTCTTATCTTCTCGTTATATCGATAAAGAAATTTTAAAAAGAATGTTTGAATATGCCTGGGACGGCAGAACTATTGATTTTTAAATTATTTGGAGTGATTTAAAAGAATGAATGATAAATTATATGGTTATAATGGAAAAATCCTTTTTGTTGATTTAACCAAAAAAAATTTTGAAATAAAAGATTTAGATCCAAAAACTGCTAAAGAATACTTAGGAGGGACAGGTTTAAGCGCTAAAATAATCTACGATCTACTATCAAAAGATGATTACAATAAATTGAAAGAAAATCCTTATTCAGATATTAACCCATTAATTTTTGCGACTGGTCCTATAACAGGCACTATTCGACCATCTTCAGGTCGTTATACTGTGAGTGGTATATCACCCTTAACGGGGATTTGGGGTGAAGGATCTTCAGGAGGATCGTTTTGTATCTCCTTGAGAAATAGTGGATTTGATGCTATTGTTTTCTCAGGAAAGGCAGAGAAATCAACTTATTTGTATATCCATAATGGGGAATTTGAGTTTAGAGACGCTTCAAATTTAAACGGAAAAGATTGTTATGAGACTCAAAAACTAATTAAAGATGAATTAAATAACCCAAAAGTTCGGATTGCTTGTATTGGACCTGGGGGAGAAAGCCTTGTGAAATATGGAGCAATAATAAATGATGAGAGAAGAGCAGTAGGTAGATGTGGATTAGGAGCTCTTATGGGGTCAAAGAATTTAAAAGCGCTAGTAATAGAGGGAACAAAAAGGATTAATCTTGCTGATAATGAACTCGGTAAAAAATTAAGAAAGCAGGAGGAACTCGAAAAGGAAGAAAATATGATGGCAAATATAGGTTCCTTACTTTTTAATTTATATGGTACAAATATGTATCTCGATCTGGGGATGGTTAACGGGGATACACCAGGATATTATTTTACAGAGGCAGAATTTTTTGCCGAAAATTTAACTGGGAAGACTCTAAGAGAAAAATATCCTGTCTTTAATTATGGATGCGTAGGTTGTACAATAAAGTGTGGTAAATCAACAATAATTAATATAGATGGTAAAGATATTGAAATTGACGGTCCAGAATATGAATCTGTTGCTGCATTAGGAACTTTATGCGGTGTATTTAATTCAAAACCTGTTATTCTTGCAAATCATTTATGTAATAAATATGGAATCGATACTATTTCTTGTGGCGTCTCAATTGCGTTTCTAATTTATTTAGTTCAAAATAATCTAGGAATTGAAAAAATAAAGAAGTACTTAAATAATATTCCAATAGAAGATATTAAGTGGGGAAATGGTGAAATTGTCTGCAAACTTATTGAAAAAATAGTTAAAAGGGAAGGAATAGGTGAGGTTCTTGCTGAAGGTGTGAGAATCATAGCTGATAAGTTAGAAGTTGATCCTGAATTAGCAGCTCACGTAAAGGGACTAGAGATACCCATGCATGAACCTCGCGCATTTGCAGGACAAGCTTTAAGTTATATGACTGGATGTGTAGGTGCGAATCATAATAAATGTGATTGGTATGGAGCTGAATTAGGAAATGTAACTTTTCAAGTTCTACGTATCAAAAGAAGTAAAGGAAGAAATGATATTAAAGGAAGAGAAAGAGGAATTATTAATCTTCAAGATCTTAGAGCTA
Organism: Promethearchaeota archaeon; assembly: GCA_016840085.1. Classification (GTDB taxonomy): domain Archaea; phylum Asgardarchaeota; class Lokiarchaeia; order Sigyniarchaeales; family SOKP01; genus Loki-b32. The sequence goes on along the minus strand of JAEOTA010000036.1, from coordinate 115,397 downwards.
TTGATGATTCTGCTGTGAATTGTAATTTTGCAAATCCTTCACTCGAACACATTATCGGATATATTAATGCTGCCACTGGGTTTAATTATGATAGAAAATCACTAATGAAAGTTGGGGAGCGTATAAACAATCTGAAACGTTTAATCAGCTGTAATTTAGGAATTACAAGAAAAGACGACAGATTAACTAATCATAATATGAAAATTTTATCCTCAGGAAGAATAAAAGGAGTAAAACTTGACTTAGAGGACAATTTGAAGAAGTATTATAGTATTCGTGGATGGGATTGGGAAACAGGAAGACCAACTGAAGAAAAATTAAAAGAATTAGGAATAATATCTTAAGGAGAAATAAGTTGAAATTAGACGAATAGTTCGATCTTCTATTATTGATATAGATGAAAGGCGCGAAAAATCTCTTTGTCATCAACCTATTAAAAAACTTAAAATAAATAATAAAATTCTTTTTTTCTCTTTTTTTTTTCTTAAAGATGGTACTTCGATTAATTTATCAGATGATTGAAGAATTGAATTAAAATTTGATAATAATTTAATTTTAATAATATTGACTATTTACAAGATCATAACACATTTCTTAGAAAGACTCTAAGAAACTAAGAGAAAATATAGCCATAAAAACTTAGGAGGTTAGGTTTAATATAGGTGGTTAATTTGTCTGAAAAACAGACCAATGATAATAATAACAATGAATTGCCAGTAGTTGGCGTATTTGTGTGTCGCTGAGGCATTAACATAGCAGGTATTTTGGACATTCCAAAAATCGTAAATGAAATTGATAGATTACCTAACGTGTATAGTTATGAATATTTAAACATGTGTACTTCTGGTGGTGCCGAGTATATTAAGGAACAAATAGAAGAAAAGGGATTTAATCGTATTGTTGTTGCCGCTTGAACTCCTTTAACACATGAACCTGTTTTTCATGGAATCTTAAAAGAAGCAGGTATACCACAGAGATATTTAGAGTTCTCTAATATTAGAGAGCATTGTAGTTATGTTCATCAGGCAAAAGAAATTCGAGATAAAGCAACATTAAAGGCAATTGAATTAATAAAAGCAGGAATCTCACGAGCACAATTGTTAGAAGATATTCCCACAAAAACTGTTCCAATAAATCCAACTTCTCTAGTCATTGGAGGAGGAATTGCTGGATTAAGTGCAGCTATAGATTTAGGCGATGCAGGTTATAAAGTATATTTAGTAGAAAAGAATACTACAATTGGAGGACGAATGTCCCAACTTGATCGAACATTTCCTACAGATGACTGTAGTATATGAATTCTTGGCCCTAAAATGCTTGAAGCTGATAGGCATGAAAATATCGAAATTTTATCATATAGTGAAGTCATTAATGTTGAAGGATATATTGGTAATTTTAGAGTACAAGTAAAGAAAAACCCACGTTTTGTCAATGAGGAGAGGTGTACCGGATGTGGATCATGTACGGAAGCATGCCCAGTATATGTACCGAATTACTTTGATGAAAATCTCTCTGCACGAAAATGTATAGATATAGCGTTTGCTCAAGCAGTTCCTGCAATTTCAGATATTGAAAGAGGCTCTTGTGTTGAATGTTTCGCATGTGTAGATGCCTGTGATACTGAAGCTATAGATTTTAGTCAAAAAGAAGAAATCATGGAATTAGATGTAGGAACAATAATAGTTGCTACAGGGTGGGATCTATATCAAGGAGATGATTATGGGTATGGAACATATGAGAACGTAATTACTCAAATACAATTAGAAAGAATTCTTGCACCAAATGGCCCTACTTTCGGTCATCTAATGAGACCTTCTGATAGAAAACATCCTAAAAGAATATTATTTATAAACTGCGTAGGTTCCAGGGATTTAAAGACTCACGAGTATTGTAGCGTTGTATGCTGTAATTTATCTGTAAAAAACTCTAAGCTAATAATGTCTGAATATCCTGATTCTGAAATTGTTGTTAGTTATATAGATATGAGATGCGGAGGAAAAATGTATGAAGAATATTACAGAAGGGCGAGGGATGCAGGAATTATGTTTATTAAAGGTTTAATAGGCAAAATTGAAGAAGATCCTAAAACAAAAAATCTCAAAGTACAGTTTGAACCTGTAGGTACAGATTCTGTTATTGAGATGGAATTTGAAATGGTTGTTCTTTCATCAGCTTCATTACCTTCTCAAGGTACAAATGAAATAGCTTCGGTAATGAATATAGAAAAAACACCAGATGGATTTTTAAAAGAAATGCATCCACGACTTGATCCAATTAATACAAAAGTCCCAGGTATCTATTTAGCAGGTTCTTGTCAAGGTCAAAAATCTATAGATTATACAGTTAGTCAAGCAAAGGGTGCTGCTTCCACGGCTAATATACCCATGAAACTTGAGAAATATACTATGGAATTAATCCGTGCTCAACCATTAGATGAACGCTGTGCTAAATGTTATAAATGTATTGAGGCATGTCCCTATAGTGCAATTTCAGTTAATGAAAAGGGTTTAATTCAAGTGGATATTATTTCCTGTAGAGGATGCGGAATTTGCGAATCACTTTGCCCATCAAAAGCTATAGAATTAGCACATTACAAAGATAATCAATATGTTGCATATATTGATGAATTATTACCAATTGAGGATTAAAGAGGTGGATAGAATGACAAATGAGGATATAAAAATATTAGCATTTTTATGTTTAAAATGAGGATATGGTGGTGCAGATATGGCGGGAACTATTCGGGCTCAGTATCCAACGTCCCTAAGAACAGTGTTAGTTCCTTGCACGGGAAGAGTAGGAGTAGATCTAGTAATGAGAGCTTTTGGCAGAGGTGCTGACGGAATTTTAATTGTTGGATGATATCCGGGAGAATGTGATTACGAGAGCGGTAATTATTTTGCTTATCGTTTAGTAGAATATCTCAATGAAGTTACTAAAACTGTAGGAATAAATCCGAAGAGAATAAAAATGGAATATTGTAGTTCCGCAGAAGGTGCAAAATTCCAGAAAGTAGCAACAGAATTCGATAAATTAATTCGAGAACTAGGTCCGAATCCTTTACGAAAAAAAAGCGATGCACAAGAAAAAGCTAAAGCAACAGCTAAGGCTTAAAAATTAATGTGTTGACTAATGAAACTGAGTTGAAAAAATGAGAACTCAGTTGAAGAAATGGGAGCACCATATAACACATAATAAAGTTATTATAATTATAAATAAATCTATTAAAAATTTTGAAGATTTAATACAAAAATAAAAATCAATGTAAGTCTAAATAATTGAGTTGGAAATACATGGATGCAATGGCAGAATATCTGATAAAATTGGAAGATTTTCCCAAAATATTAAGTTCTTTATTAAGAGAAAAAGTAGTTGATAAGATAATCGGCGCTCAATTGAGAGTTGATAAAAAATCAGGTGCAATTGATAGGTTTACTGTTCAACCAAAATTAGTAGAAAAAGAAGAAGATCTAAAAGATTTTCCTTTGTCCCCATTGATTGCGTTTGGATACGCAAGAACAGATTCAGCTTCTAAATTTTTGCATAAATCTGTAGCAGGGGCTATGAATGAGAAAGTGGGGCTTATAGCACGCCCTTGCGACACCAGAGCATTAATAGAACTTGCTAAAATTAGACAAGTTAAGCTCGATAATCTTTTTATAATTGGTATTGAAGATAGAGGAATGCTTCCTAAAGCAGGACGTGAAATGAGAAAAATCAAGGATGTTGATCCTACTAAAATTGTCAAGGAAAAAGTAGGAGATAAAGGCTTAATTGTTAAGATGGATGATGGAAGCATAAAAGAACTCGATCTTTCTGTCGCAGAAAATTGTTTACGATGCTATCGAAAAATCCCAGTTGTAGCTGACTTAACTGTGAGCGATATCGGAACCCCCATAGACTCTGATGAAATAATTTTAAAAGTTTATTCTGATAAGGGAAATGATGTTCTTGAAAAATCAGGTATTGGGAAGAAAATCCTTCCCGATAAAAGGAAAAAGGAACATACAGATAAATACAACGAAATAATTGAAAAAGCAAAAGAAAAACGAGCAAATGACTTAGAAGAATGGAATAACTTATCACAAGAAGATAAAATTGCAGAACTACTCAAATGTACTATGTGTAACACGTGTATCCGAGGATGCCCAGTTTGCTACTGCGTTGATTGTATTCTTATGAAGAAGAGAAAGGAGAAAATCATTGATAATGCAACGTATCAATTAACAAGGGTAGCTCATGTTGCTGATCGATGTGTTGAATGTGGAAACTGCGATAATAATTGTCCGCAGAATTTACCGTTGTCATTATATTTCCAGTCATTAAATGAAGCATTTAAAGAGAAATTCAATTATGAAGCTGGGATATCTCTTGAGGATATTCCATTTCGATCTGGGAAAGCGATTTCCGAGATGGAATTAGAGAAAACTTAATTTTATTTTTTTAATTCTACTCTCAGGAAGAAGTGGATATTATCAAATCAATTTTAAAAACTTAAAATAGTTAATTATTTTACATTTTTTTAATTTATCTAATTTAAACTTGTAATCAATAATAGTTATTTTTTTTTAAAGAGGATATTTTGAATTCTTCAGATTATGCAATTCATCCAATTTCTCTTACTCAAGTAAGAATTAATGATAAATTTTGGGCGCCTAGAATAGAAATCAATCATCTTATTACAATTCCTCATGCATTTAAGAAATGTGAAAAAACTGGACGTATTGACAATTTTTCAAGAGCAGCAGGATTATTGAATGATGGAAAAAAGCCAATCTTTCCTTTTGATGATTCTGATGTTTTTAAAGTAATTGAAGGAGCAGCCTATTCATTAATCCATTTCCCTGATCCCAAGCTTGAAGAATATCTCGATAATTTAATTGAAAAAATAGCGGCAGCTCAAGAAGATGATGGTTATTTATATACTACTCGTACAATAAATCCTGGTAAACCTCACGTATTGGCTGGGAAAGAAAGATGGGAATTAGTTTCAATATTAAGTCATGAATTATACAATATGGGGCATCTTATTGAAGCGGGAATTGCTTACTACAAAGCTACAGGTAAAATAAAACTATTAAACGTGGCAATTAAAAGTGCAGATTTAATAAATAGAGAATTTGGTCCAGGAAAACTCGAAAGAATTCCAGGTCATCAAGAAATTGAAATAGCATTAATTCGACTATATAAGCAAACAAATAATGAAAAATATTTAGATATAGCAAAATTTTTCTTAGATATTCGTGGTTCTACTGAAGCATTCGATTTTGAAGATTATTTAACTAAATTTAAAATCTATTTTGAAGATGCAAGATCCCCCGAATATAACCAATCCCATAAAAAAATTATTGAACAAGATGAAGCTGTAGGCCATGCTGTTCGAGCGGCTTATATGTATTCAGCAATTACAGATATAATATCTATTTACAATGATTCTAAATATAAAACCTCAATTGACCTTATTTGGGATAACGTAGTTTCTAAAAAATTATATATAACAGGGGGGATTGGAGCTCGTACAGAAGGAGAAAGTTTCGGGAAAAATTATGACTTACCTAACTTCGAAGCTTATGCTGAAACCTGTGCAGCTATTGCCAATATATTCTGGAATTACCGTCTTTTTTTACTATATGGAGATGCAAAGTATATTGATATTTTAGAACGAGCATTATATAATGGGTTCCTCTCAGGAGTATCATTAGATGGTAAAAAATTTTTCTATATTAATCCTCTCGCTTCAAAAGGAAATGTTGATAGAAGGTCTTGGTGGAAATGCCCTTGTTGTCCTACTAATATCGTGCGCTTTATACCTCAAATTCCTAATTACATTTATTCAATAAAGGAAAAGACAATTTTTATTAATCTGTTTATTGGAAGTGTGGCAACGATTTTACTTGAGAATATGAAAATCTCTATTACTCAAAAAACAGATTATCCTTGGGAGGGAAATGTGAAATTTACAATTAGTCTCCCTCAAATGAGAGAATTAATTATCGCAATCCGCATTCCTGGTTGGGCACAGAACAGGCCAGAACCTAGCGATTTATATTATTATTTGAAATCAAATGATTTGGAAGTAAGTATAGTAATTAATAATAAATTGGTTGACTTTGAAATAGAAAAGGGGTATGTTAAAATTCAGCGTGCATGGAGAGATAATGATACAATTGAATTAAACATACCTATGCCAATTAGAAGAGTTCTAAGCCATGAAAAAGTTGAAGATAATGCGAAGAAAGTCGCTATTGAACGTGGTCCTATTGTTTATTGTAGCGAAAGTATAGATAACAAAGGGGATTCAATATTTAATTTGTTATTAAAGGATACTGCTGAACTAAAAGCAGAATATCGGGATGATATATTAAATGGATTGGTTATAATTACTGGAGATATTAATTGTGTTAAAGAATCCAAAATTGAACATAAGAAACAAAATCTGAAACAAATTCCTTATTATGCTTGGGCCAATCGCGGTAGAAGTGAAATGATAGTTTGGTTAGCGCGAGAATAGTTGATCAAGTTAAAAAATTAACTGAGGTTTCTAAATACGATGTTTTAAAAATTAGTACTAAAGTTGAAGCAATTACTAATAGAATTAAAATAAGTATGAATGTAATAAAAAGTATTATTAAGGATAGTGAAAGAATCTCTGCGACAGATGAAGAAAATTTTAGAGGATTCGAGGAGATTAATGCCTTTTTCGAACAATAAATTACTTCCATGGAAGAAACCATTACTACAGTAAATGTGTTAGAAAACACGACGGAAATTTTAAAAATATCAATAAAAGCAGATAATTGAAATAACTGAATTAATTAATCTCCTGATTTCTTTAGATATTCTAATCTTTTAGAAAAATCTTCAATTTTTTGAATTTTAAAAAAAAAATCTATAAATAAAATAATCAATTCCTAAAAATGTTTAAAAAAAATTGATATTAATAATAATCCATGTCGACACACATTATCGAGAGCAAATTAGTCAATAATAATTTATTTTTTGTTATCCCTAGTTGGGGGAATTTACTTGGATATCCAACCTTAGGCAAGTATGCTAATCATAATGTATCTAAAATTTCTCAAGATCTTGTTATTTTTTTTGGTGGAACTGAATGTGCTATACTAACTGAAAAAGGAATACTTTACTATTTATTTGGGTTAGGATATTATTATGTAAAGTTTGAATTACAATCTGGAAGATATATTACAGATAACCGGCAATTGACAGGATTAATTCTATCTGATTTTGTATATGACCATCTAGCCACATCAAAGAACATTACACTAGAAAATGATAGGGATGTAATTGTAAGCGAAAATTTATTTAAACTTCCAATGGATCTTTCTTATAAAACTGACAATAAGAAAACTTTCATTCAAGGAACACTGATGCGAAATTTATTCATACCTTATAAAGATATCTTTCTGGAATTAATGGAAACACTTCATAATCCCAAATCTTTTCAAATAGAAAAAAGCAAACATATCTTATTAAGCACTCATTGGGATTTTTATAATCAAATTTTAATTTCCAATGAAATGGATTATGAATCGAAAACTAACTATTTACAAGCCACCGCAGGTTTAAATAACATCTCTTTAGGAGCAGATAAAATTCTTAATGACCATTTTTCTTCTTTGGAATTACAGGCAATAACACAGATGACCCAACAATTAAAAGATGTTTTTTCATCAATAGAATACGATCCAATGTATTTATTTTCCATAATAGATAATGCAACGCCTTATTTAAAAATAGGGATACCAATCCCTCCGCAGGAAAGAGAGATATCTGGTAAAATGCCAAAAGAGTCAATATTAATTTCAGCGGAATCATATATGAATTCTTTTAAAGATTGGCCAGATTTATTTAAAAGACAATCTAAAGTGCAATTAGAACAATCTTTTACTCCAGATGAAACAGTCAGGTATGAACCTAAAGAAACTACTGGATTAAAAAAGCCTAAAATTGGGGAATTTATAAAGAAAGAAGATAAATTTGAACTAAGAACAATGAAACGGTCTTTTATAGATTTTAAACCGCTTCCAACTATCCCTATAGATAATATTTTAGATATTCTAATTACTGTGAAGAAAATTGTTGAGGAAGATTATGATATTCAATCAATAGGAACAGCTTTCGGAATAGCTCGAGATAATATTAAGAAGAAAGTTTTACACTTAAACTATCTGTGGGATATGAGTAAATATTCGAATATGTTTCAAAGAACAGAAAAAAATCTTGGTTTGAGTGAAAAAGAAAAGAAAGAATTATTAGAAGAAATCGATTATTGGATAAAATTATCTGAAAAAAATGAATACAAAATAAGTAAAGAGATCTAACATGACAAATTTTAAATCTGTTGTTAGTAAATTGCATAAACATTATCCTGATGCATCAGATGTAGCAATTGTCGATAAAAATGGAAAGATTCTTTATTCTACAAGTAAATGGGATGTTAAAAAAGATATTAAAGGTGTTTTAGCTAGCTGGGTAAGTGGCAATGCACAATTCGTTGTATTAAATGGAATTAGATATTCCATTCTACAAATGGAACCTGAACGCTTTATAGGTACTAATCGTAAAAAAAAAGGACATTTAATTGGTGCATCAGTTCCAGATGGAGACAAATATATGGTTGCTCATATTCGACCTAAGGCAAAGGGGTGGTTTCATATGGCTTATCCCGCTGTAGCAAGAGCTGCTGCAATGTTGAAAAAAGGCTCAAAATCTGAATTTATTGAAACAAAAGTTGAGTTGCCCAGTGAAACTAAGGAGAAAGTAGTATATGAAAGCGTCTCAGGGCAAACAGTAGCAGGTTTTCAGACAACAGCGGATTCTACAGTTGATCCTTATCTTAAAGCTGAACTTGAGGGCTTTTTACAATGGATTAACAATCCTCATGGTTTAGCAGGTTATATATCTTATGTTTTGCAACAAAATGACCAATATAAAATTTCTAAATTAGCTGAACTATATAACGATTTGTATCGCATATTCTATGGATAATTAATTCTAAATTATTTTTACGACAGCTTAATCATATATAGTTTAATAAAATTCAACTTAATTTTAAATCTTTAAATAGAACTTATGTTTTATTCAATCTTTCCTTTAGCATCCACATCCAGCAACATCAATGAATTGAATTATAGGACTTATAACTAATACGAACAAAATTTCATAATCATCATTAAGAATCATTATATGTTCTTGTTCTTCACCATCAAAGTCAAAAATCGAAATTTGATGTTCATAATTCATATGAATTCTCACAAGAAATCCACTAGAAAAAGATACTGTTTCTATTGTCTCATTAGGAGGATTGTAATAATAAGAATTTATGTAAAAATAGCAAAAACAGTAATCTTTAAAACAGTTTTCATCGAAATAGTCTCCTGATAAAATAAAATCTACATCACTAAGATATTTATAGTTATGATGAAGGGCACCTTTGTAACTAATTATCACAGGAGTAATAATTGGTTTCGCTGAGAAACTATACTTAAACAGCGCTCTAGCATGAAGATAAGGAATAAAAAATTGATTCTTATGATCATTAATTTTATTTTTGTATAATATTCTCTCATCAGGAAAAAGTAGACGATCGTAACTTCGTATCGTACTCCAATTTAATTCTTGATGATAATCAAAAGATTCAGAAATGGAAATAACATTATTTGGAACCCCTGAGTCTAGATTATAAACCTCGATATAATTATAATTCTTTCTAATCAAGGTTCTTTCAAGAATGAATGGTGTAATTGAAAGGAGTATGATAATAAAAAGAATTAAGAGCTCATGTTTTTTCTGTAATTTTATCTTCTGGCGATTAAAATATAAATAATAAAAAATTCCTGACAAAAATAATATAATTAAAGTCATTATACTTAAAAAAACTATATATAAGATGACTAAGGGAATCAGAACAAATCCAATCAATAATCCTTTAATTATAATATCTTTATTTTTATACATCTTTAATGCTTTAGATGAGTCCACTGTATAAGTTTCACGTGCATTTAGATAAAACCTCCCAAATACAATAATTAACACAAAAGCTGAAATTGTAATTGCTAATATTAATCCAGCAAATCCAAAAGGAATAATGAAAAGTAATGGTACAAGCACAATAGGGCAAAAAACAATCCGAGCCCAATCTGGTAAAGACGAATACCATTTTATTTTTATTGATCGAGGATGTCTTAATAGATTTCTTTGTCGATTTATATAGTATACACTAAAAAAGAAAGAGATAAAAAAACCTAGGACAATAAAATACAAGGGATTTATTAAGGAACTATAAATTATTATTATTTCATAAATAATAACTGAACCTAAAGCAACAAAAAATACTATTTGTAATAATTTTGAACTAGATTTTTGCTCACTCATTTTTTTTCATCATTTTAAATAATTGTCTCTAACACCCACATGCACTAGCATCAATGAATTGAATTATAGAACTTACAATTAAAACGAATAAAATTTCATAATCATCATTAAGAATTATTATATGTTTTTGTTCCTTCTCCCCTCCGAAATAAAAAATTGAAGATTGGTATTCATAACTCATATGAATCGTAACAAGAAATCCGCTAGAAAATGCTACTGATTCTGATGTAATATTAGGAGGATTGTAAAGAGAAGAATTTATATAGAAATAACAAAAACAGTATCTATATTCATCAAAAAAGTCTTTATCAAAATAATCTCCTGATATATTGAAAGAAATATCATTAAGAGAATATTCAAAATAACCATAATCTATTGTATAATTAATTATCACAGGAGTAATAATTGGGGTAGCTGAGAAACTATACTTAAACAACTCTTTACCATGAAGATAAGGAATAAAAAATTGATTCTTATGATCATTAATTTTATTTTTGTACAATATTCTCTCATTAGGAAAAACTATATCATCATGGCTTATTATCGTACTCCAATTTAATTCTTGATGGTGATCAAAAGATTCAGAAATAGAAATTACATTATTTGAAACTGCTGGATCTAAATTATAATTCTCGAAATATTTATAATTCTTTCTAATCAAGGTTCTTTCAAGAATGAATGGGGTAATTGATAGAATTATGACAATAAAGAAAATTAAGAACTCATGTTTTTTCTGTAATTTTATTTTCTGACGATTAAAGTATAAATAATAAAAAATTCCAGGCAATATTAGAATAATCACCGTCATTATACTTAAGAAAATTATATATAAGATGACTAAGGGAATCAGAACAAACCCAATCAATAATCCCTTAATTATAATCTCTTTATTTTTAAATATTCTAGATGTTCTCTCTATGTTATCTCCTACCGAAATTAGATATTGTATCCTAAAAAAAACAATAGTCACTATTATACAAGGTATTATAGTTGCAAACAACAATCCAGTAATGCCAAAAGGAATAGTGAGAAGTAATGTAAAAAAGATGATATAACATAAAACTAACCAAAACCAGTCTGGTAAAGAAGAATACCATTTTTTTCTTATTGGTCTAGGATATTTTGATAGATTTCTTTGTCGATTTATGTAGTATACACTAAAGAAGAAAGCGACAAAAAAACCGGGAATAAAAAAATACATATAGTTTATTGAGGAACTATATATTATTATTATTTCATATATGATAACTGAACCTAAAGCATAATAATATGTTATTTGTAATAGTTTTGAAATAGATTTTTGGTCACTCATTCTGTTACCTCGAAGATAATATGTCTATTTTAAAATTCACCTTTTTAGAATATCCATGGGATCCAAACGAGATTTTATATCTCCCACTTAATATATTTGTTCTATTAGGGACAATTAATTGAATCAAATCTCCAGCTTGAATACGATAATCATTAATTTCAACTAAGTTTTGATTTTTATATAGTGTTCCATTTACCACAATATCAAAATCATTTGGATAAAATTGGTTGTCAAAGAATACTCTTTTATCAATCCAAATAATAAGGGTGTCTAAAAGTTCTTTAATAGTACGGGATCGTCTCTTGTAATAGAATTTTATTTCTATATTGTGATCTCTAATAATAATTTCTTTTAACCACTTTTTTAAAATAAATGCAGGTAATCTCATAATTAGATTCACCCTCATTCATAAACTACTAAAAAAGTAAGATAGTTTATTTTAAATATATTTTTCATCTCTTCTGAAAATTCTTCAAAAAATAATTCAGAATATGTTAAAAGCAAATTAACAAATATAGTTGGAAACAAATGATGAAACTTTTATTATTTTCAATAAATTATTAATAATTAATCTAAAATTCAAAAAAAAGTGAAAAGAAAATTTCATTACCATCGAAGAAAGCAATTCAAGTTGATGAGAACATAACTCATTATCAATTCAAGATGCTCAATCATGAAATGGTTCTAAAGTATGATGAGAGTAAATGCGTTGAATGCGGTTTTTGCCATAGAGTTTGCCCTGTTACAATATCTATATATGATGAACCCTATAAAAAAACCGCTATTGGAACTCCAGAAGAGATGAAAATTGAGTCTGATAAAAAGATTATAGTTGATATGGATAAGTGTGTATGGTGTGGTTCATGCACTTGGATTTGTCCAGGTTACACCTTGGAACTTCTTATTAATGGAGAGAAAAAACTAAATCTTGTAGAAAATGGTTCTCTTCCAGAATTTGATGAAGAGGTTCGAACACTAGAGAATGGAAATAAAGTTAGGAAAGTTGTCGAAGGTTCGATAACAATTACTTGTAATGAGAAAGATACAAAAGTAATAGATAAATTCTGCGAAGAATGTGCTGTCAGTGCGATGGAGAAAAAAGGTAAAGAAATTGAAGTAGATAAGGATAAATGTATTTTATGTTTTAAATGCACTGAAGCAGCTAAGAATTATGATAATATTAGCGTTGAGGTTCATCGTGATAGATTTAAGAATATTAAAGGAGAACCTTCTTCTATTTGGAACGGCATCATGCTACGAGTTCTCGGAAAAGAAGGCAAAATTAAAGGCATTATGAGCCGAAGTCAAAACAAATTAGCAGACGCTGTAATTAGGTTACTCGGAAGAGAGGAAACAGAAGGAGAATCTTAATTTCATTTTGTTTTTATTTTGCACCTTTATTTATTATTAGTAATTCTTATTTTTTGAGATTTCTTTATGTGAAATGTATATTAGGATGAGAAAAAAATGGATGAGTCATTAAAAAAATGGCTAGCGGATCATAATATTCAATATGTCTTGCATACACACCCAGCTGTGTTTACTGTAGCTGAAGCTAAAATACATTGTGGCCACATCCCAGGAACTCATTGTAAAAATTTATTTCTGAAGAATAAGAAATTGGGTCAATTCTATCTTGTAACAATACCTCATGACAAGCGTCTTGATTTAAACCAATTTCGTAGAATTATAGGTGCTCCTAAAGTTCGCTTTGCTGAACCTAAAGATCTCTCTGAAGTGTTAGGTATTACTCCGGGTGCTGTGTCTCCGATTGGACTAGTTAATGATATCGAAGATAAAGTAATTTTCATGGTGGATGAAAATATCTGGAATGCTGAAGAGATTTGTTGCCATCCTAACGTTAATACGGAAACATTACAAATTCCTAAAGCAGGCTTCCACAAATTGATCAAAGCTACAAGAACTACAATGGAAATAAACGATCTTCCATATTTATAGCTTGTAAATCCTGAAAATAAATAAAAAATGATTTGTTAAAAAAATTGTATTTCCATGGTGTTTAACGTCTCTTTATTGTACTTGAAAGCATTTCTTGCAATTATTACAGAAAAATCTTTCTAAATATGTTATTCCAAAATTCATCCGATTCTTATCTGCGCTCTCTACCACAAGTACACACAAGATTCAAAAATCTCTAATGAAAAAGGAAAGTTTTGATATTACTCAGACAAAAGATCCTATTTATGTTCTTTTACCTAATGGATTAGAGTATGTTCGTTTAACAGATGTGATTTATAATAACATGATAAGTAAAAAATATAAATTTTAAACTAAAGCGATTTAAGTCCTTTATAATAATTTATAGCATTTAATACAGCAATTTCTAAAGTATCTTTCAATATTGGCTTATCTGAAAAATCATTATAAACTGAATTCCATAATGAATCGATAAGAAAGTGCGGATTGTCAAGCTTATCACTCTTTTGATCAAATAACTCCATCCATTTATAATACATAGAGACAGAATTATCAAAGAAACGTCCGATATCTTCTTTAGTAATGACTCCAAAATGAGCTATACAAAGAAATTCTAAATCAAGCGATTTTAATTTTTCAATTGATTCAAGGTAATCTTTTTCTTTCCAATAAATAGAATTAGAATTGCATACATAAAAATCAGGGAACCAGTGCATCCCGATAGTATCACCAGTAAACACAGTTTTATTACTCATATCATAAACTGAAATATGATCTGGCATGTGTCCAGGAGTCTCAATAATTTCTAATGATAAATTTTCACCAATATGGATTTTTTCATTATCCTTAAGAGGCTTTACTCCGTCAATGTTTAGAAATTCAGAATAATAAGCTTCAGCAGCAAAGCAAGAATTATAAGATTGATTCTTTAAATATGGAATAGCTTTTTCTGAAGCAAAAACTTCAATTGGAGAAATACCTTCCTCCTCAACTTTTTCTCGAAAATATATTACTCCCTGAGTATGATCCCAATGAGAATGGGTAATGATTAACTTCTCTAGAGGCCACGCTCCTAATTTCTTAAGTTTTTTGAATATACTTGGAGCTCCACTTCGAGCACCTGAATTAATCAAACAATTACTACTATCTTCAGTTTTAATTAAGTAAGCAGCATGACCATTTTTTACCCTAGTTCCATCATTTCTCTTATAAGCAGCATCTATAAGCCATGTATTTTTGTTAAATTTACTGGGGGTAAGAATAAATCCTATTTTTAATCACCTGATTATAGTTATATGTAAATAAAGAAATTTTTTCTGAAAAATATTAAGAATATTTTTCATGTAAGCTTTTTATAAATTCCTCTAGTTCCTTCATGGATTTTTTTTCTTTTGCATATGCAACCTTACCACACTCCTCTTCTAAATCAAGGCAGGACTTAATATTGTTTTTATGCATAATTGTTAACATAGATTTAGTAAAGAATAGGAACTCCGTTTGATATTTAGTCAACCCCCTGACAAAAGTAATTGTTTCGACCTCGAGTTGGTCTAGTGGAAAAATTCTTGTTGGGAAATTCATATTTTTAAGTTCTTCTAATCCAATTTTATCAGCGCTAAAAAGTGCGTATTTAGCATAACTAAATCCGAACGCCATTAATGGTAAAAGAGTTGCCCCAGTTTGCGGAAATGCTGAGATTGCGAGCTCCGGTAACCTTAAATATAATTCTTCTTTTGGTCTTTCTGCAAAAATCCTCAAATCAGAAGCTAATATCAACAATACACCAAAACCAACCGCGATGCCTTGAACTTGTGTAATTACGGTTTTTTTCATAAGAATTATAGATTGATTGATCTTTCTACCCCATTCTTGTATTTTAGCTGCATTTTCAGGAGCACCTTGTATTTCTTTTAGATCATACCCCGCAGAAAAGAATCTTTGCCCTGTGCTTTTTATGATAATACATTTCACTTTCTCATTATTATCAGCGTCGATTAAACTCTCATGAATTCTCATTAACATCGCAACATTACAAGAATTCGCTTTTTCTGATCTATTTAATGTAATTATAGCAATACGTCCTTTTACTTCATATAAAATTAATTCTTGGTCAGTCATAAGATATTTAACTTAAGATATGATTTAAAATTCATTATAATTAAATAGGATTAAAGCAAAATTATGAATTTTGTCAAATAAAATTAAAATATATGGATTTTATGAACCTAGATTTAAGGCTGTTGAGAAAGCTTTTATAAGAAATTTTGAAGAAGGGATGGAAATTGGTGCAAGTTTTGCGGTTACGATAAATGGTAAATATGTAATTGATATTTGGGGAGGATTTAAAGATGAAAAAAGAACTCAACCTTGGGAAAAAGATACTATATGTAATGTTTATAGTACAACTAAAGTACCAACCGTTCTTTGCACGATGATGTGTGTAGATCAGGGCCTCTTAAATTTAGATGAAAAAGTCGCAACATATTGGCCTGAATTTGCCCAAAATGGGAAAGAAAATATTTTGGTACGGCACCTTTTAAGTCATACCTCGGGGTTAGCAGGAATCGAAGAAGTTATCCCTTATAGTGCGTGGTATGATTGGGATAAAATAGTCAATCTTCTTGCTGCCCAAAAGCCATGGTGGGAACCAGGGACTAAATCAGGCTACCATGCTATTACACATGGGTTCCTTTTAGGAGAAATAGTTCGAAGAACTACGGGAAAATCGCTTGGCACTTTTTTCAAAGAGGAAATTGCAAACCCTCTTAATGCAAATTTTTATATTGGGCTACCAAAAAAACATTTACCTCGCGTAAGTAGATTAATACCGCCGCCTCCTCTCATGGATTTTATATCTCTAATTCTCGGAGCTATACTTAGTCGTGCTAATAATTCAAAAGTAATTCAGAATGAAATTGGAAATTTAGAAAAGATTATCCGCTTAGATTTTGGAGATCAGGACATCTTTACTATAAAAATTCAAAATGGTAAATTCAAGTTCAGTAAGGAAAAAATTGAGATGCCTCATTGTAAATTTACAGTTACAAAAAAAACAACAGGTCTAATGTATTGGTTATTTTCGAAAATAAATGAAGAACCTGAGTTTATTTCAAAAAATTTAAAAATGGAAGGAAAGCGTGAGGATACCGATCAAATTAAAAAATTGTTTGAGCTAATTGGCGCAGAAATTCGAAAAACAGGACCTGTAGGGTTAAAAATGGCGTTAAATCCTATTGCATTGCGAGATAGGTCTTTTGATCGTGAATGGCAAGCTGCTGAAATCCCTGCTGCAAATGGTCATAGAAATGCTAGATCAGTTGCTAAAATTGCTTCGATAATTGCATGTGAAGGTGAAATTAGTGGTATACGATTCATTTCAAAAGAAACTTTAGAACAATTACTAGAGGAACAAATCTATAGTAGAGACCTTGTTATGCCATATCCTTTACGATGGGGTTTGGGAGTAGGCTTACCTTCTAAAGAAATGCCTTTTCCTCATCCACGAACCTGTTTTTGGGGTGGTGCTGGTGGTTCAGCTATAACAATGGATCTAGATGCAAAATTGAGTATTGGTTATGTTATGAATAAAATGAGAACCCAAACTTTAGAAGAAACTAGGACAAATAAATATCATTCAGATACTCGTGGTGATCGGCTTATTACCGCAGTTTTTGAATCTTTAGGGTATATTTAATTTTTATCTTTTTTTAATTTTATTTCTCCTCCATAGCATCCAATATCTGAATAGCCCATATCATCACATAAAATTATGATGATGTTAGGATTAGTAGAAGATTTAGACATTTTGACATATTCCTATAGAAATTTATTAAGATTTAGTAAAAGTGAAATTTATATCTTTATTCATGCCTAGTCCGGTTAATGGGAAAGAACCACAGATTCATAACTCGGTTTTTATTGCTCCTACAGCAATAATCATGGGAGATGTTTATATTGATGAGGGTTCTAACATCTAGTATGGGGTGTGTATAAAAGGAGATGTTGGAATAAATTGTTTTATTTGTATTAGTACTGCTATAATTTAGGATTTACCATTCAATTTCATCTCCTAATTTTTTTAAAGGCCAAATCCAATAGTTAATTCTCTTTTTCACGCCTTTTTCTTTTAACTCTCGAATTAATTTATTTTTTTGATTTTTTATCAAATCATTTGGATCAAATAAAATCTTACCTTTATCTAAACTACTTAAAATGATATCTGATTTAATTTGTACAGATTTTTTAAATTCTGTCTTAGTTATCCATATTGAATCAAAACCTAGAAGTGCTAAATCCAT
The DNA here is from genome assembly GCA_016840085.1 of Promethearchaeota archaeon. Classification (GTDB taxonomy): domain Archaea; phylum Asgardarchaeota; class Lokiarchaeia; order Sigyniarchaeales; family SOKP01; genus Loki-b32. The sequence continues at coordinate 97,454 of JAEOTA010000036.1, read as the reverse complement.
TAATTCTCTCTTTATTCTAGATCTTTCTATATGATACTTAGGGAGTTCCCCATCAGAAAAAACTACGATTAAATCGATGTCGCTAACCTCTCTTTCGGAATAAATCGCCTCACCTCTGGCTAAAGATCCAAATAATATAACACCCTGTATTTTTTTATCTAATTGGAATAATTTCTCTAAATATTCCTTCAAACTACGTAAAAAATATCCATTTTTAACAAAAGATAAATCTATATCCATTTCTTTAACTTTTTATTTAATTTTTTTAATCGTTTTAATTCTTTAAATTCATTCTCATTTATATTGAAAGTTACAATCCAAAGAATCCTTGACAATTAATATTATATTTCTTCTTATATTGTTTTTCATTTTATTTAATCTAATTAAGTAATAAAATATAAAACTAAAAAATTAAAAAACTATCTACCACATATTTAGATTGTCATTCTTAGTAAAAAGAAACTAATTAAAAAATAAAAAAGTGATTACAAATGGCGAAAAGAATTGCTATTAATGGATTCGGACGAATTGGGCGCAATTTCTTTCGAGCACTCTCGGAAAAATATCCAAATGACATTGATGTTGTGTCTATTAACGATTTGTTTGAACCAAAATATTTAGCTTATGTATTAAAATATGATACTGTTTTTGGTAGATTTAAAGGAAGTGTCGAAGCAAAAGAAAAATCTTTAGTAATTAACGGAAAAGAAATTCCAATCACTGCTGAAAGAGACCCCGCTAATCTTCCTCATGGAAGCAATAATATAGATGTAGCTGTAGAATGTACTGGATTCTTTACAGCCAGAGATGGTGCTGCTAAACATCTTGAAGCTGGGGCAAAAAAAGTGCTTATAAGTGCTCCTGCTACAAACCCAGATATTACAGTAGTTCTCGGTTGCAATGATGATAAACTCACTAATGATCATAAAATAATAAGTCTGGCTAGCTGTACAACCAATTGTTTGGGACCTGTAGTAAAAGTGTTACATGATAACTACAAAATAACTGGAGGAATTATGACTACTATACATAGTTATACTGGAGATCAGAAAACTGTGGATTCAGCTCGATCGGGAGACCCTGTAAAGATGATTCGTGGTCGTGGTGCTGCAGCAAATATTTTACCAACCTCAACAGGAGCAGCAAAAGCAATTGGTTTAGTATTTCCTGAATTGAACGGAAAATTGGATGGTATTGCTATGCGAGTTCCAACCCCAGATGGTTCAGTTGTCGACTTAAAATGTAATTTAGAAACAAGCGTAACAGCTGCAGAAATCAATGCAAAAATGAAAGAAGCCTCTGAGGGCTATCTAAAAGGAATTTTAGAATATACTGATGATCCAATTGTTAGTAGTGATGTAATTGGTAATCAAGCAAGCTCCGTATTCTCTGGACTTTGGACAAAAGTTATTGGAAATATGGCAAGTGTAGTAAGCTGGTATGATAATGAGTGGGGTTACTCCAACCGTTTAGCTGATTTAATAGTTCAAAAATTATAGAGATTTAATTTTATTTTTTTTTATTTCTATTTCTATTTAATATTCAAATTATATTAATCCAAGGATCTAGTTTTTCTTCTTAAAGTTTAATTGATATACGAACCAATTTCTAAATTGTTTATACAATTCAAAACCAGCTTCTTCTGCCCAAGTTTTTTCTGTTTTTCTTCTAGGATAATCAGGATCTGGAATCAATTCGCTAAGAGAAACTATACCATCAAGTTTTAAAACTCTTTTCAATTCTTTAAGAACTTTTACTGGCTCTGGAATTTCAGGAAGACAAGCAATCGCTAGAACACGATCAACACTGCCATCTTCAAATGAAAGATTATATGCATCATCAATTTTAGGAATTATATTAGTGATATTTTCTTTTTTAATTCGCCGTTTTAACCAGTTGATAACGGATTCTTGAATATCTATAGCATACACTCTTCCATCTGGTAGAACTCTTTTTGCAAGCTCTTTTGTATAACTTCCTTTTCCAGGCCCAATTTCAACTATTACCATACCAGGTTCAAGTTCCATTCGATCAGCAACTTTTTCAGGTTTTTGTATTAATTTTCTTCTTATAGGATTGTCAATTAAACGTGTTAAAAAACCAGGAATAGGGAATTTATAATATCTTCGGATAACTCTTAAAAGAATGAATACAATGAAAAAAAAAATTCCTAAAATTATCAGAAAAATTAGGAAAATAATTCTTAAAATTAACCAAAAATCCAAAATAATTGAGAGTCTCATTATATAAAGAAGTTTAATCTGGTATAAGATTGTAACTTTACTTTTTAATTAAGAAAAAAAAAAATTTTATTTGTCCACATAAAATATATTTAATTGAAAGGACATTAAAATTATTATAAAATGAATATTGAAGAAATAAAGAAGGTATTAACAGAAATTTTATCAGAAAATAAGGAGATTATCGCATCCTATCTTTATGGTTCTGTATTATACAGTGATTTTTATGAAGATATTGATGTTGGATTATTAATTAGCGAAAGCTTTAAACCTAAGCTAATGTATGAAGCAAAAATAGCTGGAAAATTTGAAAAAAAGCTTAGAGATACTTTGGGAGAGATTAAACCCGTAGATGTAAGAATTTTAAATGATAAACCTTTAAGATTTCTTTATTCAATGCTTAAAAATTCTAAAATTATTTACGCGAGTGATGAGACCAAAAGAGTTCAATTTGAAGCAAAAATTATGAAAGAATATTTAGATATTAAGCCACATTTTGAAATTTACGATAATATGAGAGAGTTGAGATATGCAAATAGATAAGGAGTTAATTCATGGCAAAATAGATATTATTGAACGAAATACAACTTTTTTAAGTACATATAAAGAAAAAAATGAAGTTGAACTTTTAAGTAGCTATAAAGATATTCAAGCTATAAAATACTCTCTATTTGAAATAATTGAAGCTTGCATTGATATTGCGTCACATATAATTTCTGCAAAAGGGTTTCAAAGAGCAGAAAGTTATGCTGAAATGTTTGAGATTCTTGATAAAAATGATATTATTAAAGAACCATTGAGTAAAAATTTAACCAATATGGCTAGGTTCAGAAATATCTTAGTCCATGGATATGCTAAAATTGACAATTCAAAAGTTCTTATGTTTATAAAAGAAAAATTAATTGATGTAGAAAATTTTATCAAAGAAATATTAAAATTAATCAGAAAACAATACTAATTTTTTTTGAAATATTTTAGAACAAGGAAATATTTCAAGTTTCTCATCTAAAAGGATAATACTTTTAAAGCTCTTTAAATAAAAATAATCCATGGATCTTAGCACGGGAAAACCTATCAATATAACAGATAAAAAATTATTTAATGATTATTTTCATAAATTTTCACCAGAAATTTCTGAATTTACATTTACAAACCTCTTCATGTGGAGGAATTATTATAATTTCTTATTTGTTCAATTTAAGGAGCATTTAATCTTATTTTCGTATGATTACTTAAAAACTAGAAGAAAACCGATTAATGTAGATTCTAAAAATTATATTTACTTCTTTCCTCCAATTGGTCCGCATCCTGATGAGATTATTTTGGAATTATTTGAGAATATTCATGATATTGAAGTTCATAGAGTTCCTGAAGATATCTGTGTAGAGTTAGTTAAAAATGAGAAATTTAAGATATTAAATTTAGATTGCCTTGAAGATCGTAATAATTGGGACTATATTTATAACAAAGAAGAGATTCTTAATTTAGCGGGAAATAAGTACAGACAAAATAGAAGATGGCTGCAAAAATTCTTTAATAATTATAATTATGATTTCAAATTAATAACTAAAGATCTTGTTGAAAAATGTAAAGAACTTCAATTAGAATGGTGCATAATGAGGGCTTGCACCGAAGATGAAAGCTTAGAAGCAGAACATGATGCGATACATGAAGCTTTAAATAATTTTGAATCACTTGGTTATAGTGGAGGGATAATCTGTGTAGAAGACAAATGTGCTGCTTATACATTCGGTGAAATGTTAAATGAAAAAACGTTAGTGATTCATATTGAGAAAGCTCATATGGAATATGAAGGTTCTTATCAAGCAATCAATAATTTGTTCTTAAAGAATTGCTGCGTAGATATAGAATATGTTAATAGGGAACAAGATTTGGGCATAGAAGGATTAAAAAGAGCAAAAGAATCCTATAAACCCATAAAAATGGTAAAGAAAAGTATTATTTATCAAAGAAAGTAAATAAATATGATTTATTACTTTTAATAAAAGGACTAAATTTCTTTTTTTCCTTTTCTTATTTTAAATTGTTAATTATAATTTGTAATAATAGAAGCTAAAGATTCGCAATTTTATTAAAAATTCGCTTAGATTTATATTTTTAAAATTTCTAAGATCATTATAACGTATATTATTTTATGTGGTATTAATGACAGAAGAACATACACAAGAAGAAAAGCCAGTAGGTAGATTAACTGGAAAGACCACAGTTCATACAGTTACAGCCGTATTTGAAGGTCCTTCAGTTGAAAGAAATAACTATTTAGTAGTTTTCGGTGAAAAAGATGAGGAAGGAAACAAAACTTATTACGTACTTTACATTAGCGATATGTGGACTGATGAGAAGGGACGAATGGCTAAACTACAAGTTTTAGGAGAGCGACCGACCAGACCTTTTGAAATTGGCTCGGATGTCTTCATGGCTAAAGAAGAACAAATTTCAAAGATTTTAGGAATCTTCAACCCACCAGAAGAATCTCTCTCTTTGGGAAAGCTTATCGGTTATCCTTATGAAGTTTATTTATTAATAAAGAATTTTGGTAGAATCTTTATTACAGGAAAGTCTGGCTCTGGAAAATCCTATACAATGGGTGTATTATGTGAGGAATTTCTTAAGAAGGGAATTCCTTTAGTAATATTAGATAGACATGGAGAATATGGGAGTTTGAAGGTTGCAGGTGAAGACCTTCCGGAAGGTGAAAGTGAGTTTGTAGATAGAATTGTTGAATTTTCTGATTTGAAGAAAAATAAGGGTGGAGATGTTGATATTGAGTATTTATTTTCATTAAAGCCTTCGGATATTGTTGCCCCTAATTTATGTACTGTGGTTAATCTAAATGGTTTAGCTTTAGAAGTTCAAGAAGCTATAGCAGGTAAATTACTAAAAAAATTATATGATGCAAGCACAACAAGAGGAATACCTCCTTTCTACTTGTTTTTAGACGAGGCTCACTTATTTGCTGGAAAGAAACAGACAGAAACTTGTGAAGTTGTTAAATTATTCGCCCAAGAGGGTAGAAAATTCGGTGCTAATATAGTGATTGGAACACAACGTCCACAATTATTAGATACAACAATCAGAGCTCAAGCAGGAACGTGGGTTGTTCACAACTTATCAGATATAAGAGATATTGGAATTACAATATCAAGTGCAGAAGATTTAAGTAATGACAACAAATCAGATATTTCAGGGTTAGATAAAGGGCAAGCTATAATCTGTGGAGAAGCTGTGAAAGGAATTCCTCTCTTTGTTAAAATAAGAGCACGACGAACCAAGCATGGTGGGGTTAGCTTTAATCCTTTAGATTTCCTTTCAGATAACACAGTAGAAGAACTACAGAAACGTAAGGAGAGACTTTTGGGTGGAAAATCTGCTGATGAACTGGAAACTGGAAAATCTATGTTTGAAGAAATGTTGGAACCAAAAAAGGCAGGAGATTATTTAGATGAGATTGCCGCATTAAAAGTTAGAGTTCAAGAATTAGAGGATGAGGTAGGGCGATTAAAACAAAAAGTTGCTGATGTAAAAGAAGGAAAAGATATCCCTCTGATAGCAACAGATGAAACTATTGAAGAATTGCAAACTGAGATAAATGTTTGGAAAGAGAAATATAAGTATCTTAAAGAAATGGCAAAATCTGGTGAGGGAGATATGATTCAATTAACCGAGGATAGCGAAACAGTATTAGATCTAAATAATAGGATAATCGAATTAGACGCACAAGTAAAGAAATATAAGTCAAGGTCAGATGATGCGATAATTCTAGCTGAAAAATCGATTGCGGAATTAAAAAAACGTAAAAAATAATTTTTTTAAACTTAATTAATATCATTTTTAGTATTCACTCAATTTTTTTAAGTATTTCAATAATTTGATTAAATAGTTTTAATTATCTCAAATTATTTAATCTCATAATAAATTCTATTTCTTTAAATTATGAAGAGTGAAATATTAAATATTGAAAGCATTAGAGTCTTTCAACGAAAATTATCTTCTTTTTTCGGTGTTTCTGGATATGAAGAAGATGTAAGTAAATTCATCCTTAGTGAAATTGAAAATAAAGGTTTAGTGGATAGAGTCTGGATAGATCAATTAGGAAATGTTCTTGCTGTAAAGGAAGGAAATGAAAGTAAAAATGAAATCTTGTTAGATGCGCATACGGATGAAATTGGTTTCATGGTTTCTCATATTGAAAAGAATGGTTTTTTAAGATTTGTTCCGGTTGGTGGTTGGGATATTCGTATATTATTGGGTCAATCTGTAATATTAAGAACTGAATCTGGAGAAATAATGCCGGGAATTATAGGGTCTAAACCTCCACATCTTACGTCAGTAAGTGAACGAAAAAAGATAGTAGAGCTTAATGATATGTATATTGATATAGGAATGAGTTCAAAAGATGAAGTGTTAAACTCTAAAATTAATATAGGTTCCGTAGGCACCCTTTCTGCTACTTTTGAAGAGTTCCCAAATAATATGGTTTGCGGGAAAGCTTTTGATGATAGAACAGGATGTAATGTGCTTCTTCATTTAATGATGCTATTAAATGAGAATTCCGAAATTAAAGATACTGTATTGTACAATTTTGCTGTACAAGAAGAAATAGGTAGAATTGGAGCAACAACAGGAGCTTTTAAACTTAATCCAACCATGGGGATTGCGATTGAGAATACTACGGCTGCAGATGTGCCAGGTATTAAGGAATCAGAGATTCCCGTTTATATTGGCAAAGGTCCAGCTATAACCGTCGCAGATAAATCGATTATCTCAAGTCCAAAAATAAATAGAAGACTTATAAAAAATGCAGAGCAAGAAAAAATTCCATATCAACTAAAGAAGCCGATGTATGGATTAACTGATGCTGGGAAAATTCAAGTCACTCGAGAAGGTGTACCTAGTTCAGTAGTTTCTGTCCCTTGTCGTTATATTCACTCACCCACTTCATTATTAAAACTTGAAGATATCTATGACACAGTACGATTAATTGAAGTTTTTATTAGAAATCCAGCCAATATATAGCTATATATATTCTATCTTATTAGCTCTCAAACTATTGATACTTATATAGAGAAGTCTGTTTAACTTTTATTTTTCTAATAATAAATAAAGCTATCAAGTAAAAAAGACCCATAGATATAAAAAGTAATATGAGGATTATTGCATTTTCTTCATTTGGTCCAGAAAGAATAAATCCAACAATTAACGAAGCAGTAGCTGGTCCCATTGATGCAATAAATTGTGATAAACCGTAATATGATCCAGAAATTTTTGACATAGCTTTATCTATATTTGATTCATCAGCATTTTCTGCTGCTTCATGAACAAGTGCAGCTGTTATAGGGATTGAAAATAAAGGAAGGGAGTACATTGAACCCAAAACTGTGCTCCATGTTAAAATATATAATATTAATTGCATTTCAAAAGGAAGTATTCCAATTAAAAAGAACATTCCAAAAAATGAAGCTATTACTGCTAATAACATTGCAATAGAATATGATCTAAGTAAATGATTCCTTTTTCGAAGTTTCATCCACACAAAGTACCACCCGAACTTACCAAAAACTGAGATTAAAACGTAAACAAAGAAAAAACCTGCTGTAAACTTGAGTACATACGTTTGAAAAGGAAACACTAAAAGCCCTAATATTTTTCCAGCAATACCCCCAAAAAATCCCGCCATTACCAAGTACCTGAAGTTACGATCTTTAGCCGGCAACGCCATGCCTTTAAATGTTTCTATTAAACTAATTTTCTTCTTCTCAGAAGGAGGTGATGTTTTATGAAAACTCTCATCAACCGAGAAAAATATAAGAAGAACAGCTATTAATCCAAAAATAGCAAAACAAACAGCAATTATTGGGATATAAAAAAGAATAATTTTACCAGATGGTTGCCACCATTTAACATTTGTAGGATCTTCAACAATACTCTGAATTATTAGCGGTAACATCAGTGCTACGATTGAAGCAGTTATAGAAAAACCAGATCGTACAGAGGCTACAGACTCCCTGTTTTTTAAAGTTTGAGACTGTTCAGGAAGCATAGAAACGTATACATTGAATAACAACGATCTTGAAATGGATCTAATTATAATTACCACCCAAAAATAGATTGCTGTTGGTATATACATCGAATTTCCTTCTGGACAATACCACGGGGGAATCCATATTAAAATACCGGTAATAAACCATATAGGTAAGCCAATTAGTAGAAAAGGCCGTCGCTTGCCTAATTTACCTGGTTTTTTTTTGTCAATAATTACTCCAAATATTATAGAAAAGAGCGCTCCGATAATAAGTTGTACGGTTACCCCAACTGAAACAAATAGAGCGTTTAAATTAATTGTATATACATAATATTGAAAAACAAAAACACCTGTGAAGATATTACCTAAAGATAACCCTAAATCTCCCATAGAATATCCAATTAACCGTTTTCCGTTTAATTCTCGTGGGAGTGGTAATATCTCTTCCATGATTCGTAAAGAGGAAAATATTTGTTTTTGAAAATATAAGAAAATTGAAATAGTTTTTGTTTATTTTTATTCAAAAACGTATAATATAAAATCTAATAGCTACCGTATTTTTCTTAATTATAAGCTTAATAACCAAGTAATTTACTTCTTTATAATCCTTTGGGAATGGAAAGCTAATGTTTTTATTTTCAAATTTAATTTTTTATATATAATAAAAATTGGACTCTTAAAGTCATTAATACTAAGTTTACAATTAATAATTAAATAAAAATTGAGAAATAGAATAAGATGAAATTACTCACTTTAAGTAATAATTATTTCCAGACAGTTCGAGGTTTCTATAGTCGGGGTATAAGGTCTTAAGCATTTTTTTATTTGGAATTAGGTAACAAAGGTAGGGGAGTTAATTTTATCCATTGGCTTGTTTTAAAATCCCCTTCTTCCTACCTATCTATAAAAAGCTATAAAAAATTATAATTAAGGATTATTTTTCCTCTTCTTCTTTCTTTTGCTTCTTTCGCTTTTTAATATTTTTCTGTTGCTCAACAATGACATTGCTAATAAATTGTGTTGTTGAATAAGCACTCTCTGCTTCTCCTAGACTTAATCCTTCCAATTCGTCCATATCCGCTTCAGTTTCAGATAATCCTACTTCTTTCATTGCATATTCTTTTGCGCTCATTTTATGTCGTTTTGTTCTAAGTTCTGCTCTCTGGAGATAATAATGGCTTGTCATATGTAAAACTGTGCCACCATCGCCATAATTAAATGTAATGACAATTGGGGCTTCACCGTATTTCTCCTGCATTTCTTTACTTGTTACTAATACTTTTACTTTTTCTTTATCAAGGATTTGAATTGGATACGATGAACTTTCAAGCCACCAAATGGGATCAGCATCTTCATTAAATAATCCTTCTAAAAATTTATTACTCTTATCTACAACCTCCACTCCGACACAATCATCAGCTGTAGGACGTTCATTATATTTTACATATTCAGGAAACACTTTTTCTAAAATATGTAATAAAGCCCAGTCAGTGGTAAATAAGAACCCTCCCTTTTTTACAAACTCTCGAATTTTCTCTAAGCCTTCTTGAATTTCTCCCGGACAATTAACAATTAAGATTTGGTCGGGATTTAAATCAATTTGACTGAATTCATGAGGTTCAATCAAGACATAAGGAATTTTAATCAGATCTAAGACAAGTTCTATTTTGTCATAAGAACCAGCGACGATAATGATCGAAGAGTCTTTTATTTTCTTTAGGATTTCTAAATCCTTTGGACGCTCTTTTGCCATACGTTTTTCAAGTATTTTGGATGAAGCTTTATAGGCTTGTTCCATCTTTTTAAAATCTCCCATAAAAATATACCTCGATTTTTTTAAATTATATGAAAATTCTCTCTTATAAAATTATATACTTGAGAAAAGAATAGATATATATAATTAGAGAAAAAATAATATATTTATCTAATTTAGTTACTAACTTAATAAATCTATAAAAAAAAGTGAATTTTTGTGGAAAAAAAAAAAATTGAAAAGTTCAAGATTTTGCTGATATTTCTTCTATTCTCGATATTTCTTATTAATTTAAATAAGATTTTTTATACATCAAATAAATCAATTTCCTCTAAAAATTCTTTTGATACATTACAATTATCTTTTTCTGAAGATTGGAATCGTACTTGGGATAGGGGAGATGATGAAATTGGACAAGGTATTGTAATTGATGAAACAACTGGAGATATTTATATAGTAGGAGAAAATGAAACATCTTTAGACGAAGATGTTCTCTTGATTAAATATAACAGTCTTGGTGAAGAACAATGGAATGTTACTTGGGATAATGGAAATCGTGAAATAGGATATGACATAGCTTTAGATTCAGATGGGTATATATATGTAGCTGGAGCTAATGGGACTACATTTCCTAATTTTGATGCTCTTTTATTGAAATTTAATAGTTCTGGAGATCTTGAATGGAAAAGAACTTTTAATGGAGGGAATTATGATAATGCTTGGGCTCTAGAAATAGATTCTGAAGATAAAATATATATTTCTGGTGAAACTTTCACCACATCTTATGCAATGCTCTTATTAAAATATAATTCTTCAGGTCATTTAGAATGGTCTTCTATATTTGATGGTCCTGGTTATCAATCTGGACGTGATCTTGTCTTAGATTCATCTAATAATATCTATGTTACAGGTTATGAGGGTATGTCAGCAGTTACTATGGATCTTTTAGTAGTGAAATTTAATAGCTCTGGTAATGATTTATGGAATAAGACGTGGGGAGGTACTGCTCAAGATGAAGGATGGGCTATAACATTAGATTCAAGGGATAATGTATATGCTGCTGGTTTTACATTAAGTTATGGGGCAATACAAAGGGACTTTTTCGTTGTTAAGTATGATTGTGAAGGAAATTGGCAATGGAATAGAACTTGGGGAACTATAGGAAGTGATGAAGCACGTGGTATTGGAGTAGATTCGGCTGACTATATTTATGTGGGAGGATATACCGTAATGTCAAATATTAGCATAGTAAAGTATGATTCATCAGGAACTCTTATATGGTATAAACATTGGGAGAGAAATCCTTCATATGATTATTACAGTTATGATTTAGTTATTGAATCCTTTGATAAAATATATATCACGGGTTATTGTTATGAAGGGGGAGGTATTTATAATCTTTTTCTTGTAAAGTTTTCGATTGAATCTCCTGGAGGTTTTACTTTATCATCTGATGCGGGAGTTTTAGATACTGATGGAAATTTTACATTAAGTTGGACTCCATCACCAAGAGTGAGTAGCTATTCAATTTATCAATCCTCAAATTATATTACTGAAATTGTTGATAGCATAACGATATTAGAAGAGGAAACTGATGATCTTTCACTTCCTTTAACGGGATATTCTAATGGAACATATTACTTTATAGGTGTAGCCTTCAATAATTTCGGAAATGCTACTTCGAACTGCATTGAAGTGGAAGTGGAAATTACTTATGAGGGAGACGGAAATGGTGATGGAGATGACAATGGAGATGGAGATGACAATGGAGATGGAGGAGGTATCATTCCTGGTTATAATATATACATGATAGTAATATTATTTGTCTCATTTTCTGCTATTATATTTCAGATGAAACGTAGAAAGTTATAATTAATTATTTCTTAACTATTTCTTTTTTTATTTCTTATGTTTCTAAAAAAAGGAAAATAGAAAAGTTAAATTTTTTTGACTAAAGCCTAATTCTTATTCTTTTTTAGAAGGTTTCACTAGAAATACCAGGATTACTGAGCCTATGGTAAAGAATGCCATAACTAGATATAATTGGAAATAACCACCAAAAGCAAGAACTAATGCATTTGTAGCGACTGCTTGAATGAAGCCCGCAATACCATAAGCTGTAAACATAACTCCGTAATTTTCTCCTAAATGTTTATTTCCGAAAAGATCAGCAGTTCCCGTAGGAAACAAACTTAGATTCCCGCCAAAACAGAGAAGGATAACACAAGTAATAATCAAGTAATAGATTATATCTATGTTTGTTGAGAAGTAAAGGAATAATGAAATTGCCTGTACTGTAAACATCATCAACATGGCTCTTTTATAAGTAAAAATGTCGGCAATTTTTCCCCAAAAAATTCTTCCAAGTCCATTAAACAATGCTCCTATGCTCCCTACAAGTACAAAATCAGCGGCAGAGATTATAAATGAAGAATTGCTTTTAGCAAATGATGAGAATGTTCCTATAACTAATAAACCAGGCATGCATCCTAATATATAAGCTAACCATAACAGCCAAAACTGTTTTTGTTTAACCATTTCACTACGTTCAAATTCGATTAATCCAACGGCAGTATCTTCTGTAAATGATGGTGGAATATAGCCTTCTGGAAGCCACCCTTCTGGAGGAGTATTCATTGTCATAGCCCCAGTTAAAATAAACGCCAAATAGATAATACCTAATAATAGATACATACTTGGAATCCCAAGGGGTGCAAAGAATCTTATTAAATAATTAAAGATAAAAGATCCCGCACCAAAACCAGCTACAGCAATACCACTAATTAATCCCTTCTTATCTGGATACCATTTAGCAGCTGTAGCAATTGGACATACATACGCAAAACCAATTCCCATTCCAAATATAATCCCATAAGTAATAAATAAACCAATGAAATTTGTCATTAAAGCAGATAAGATAGTACCAGCTCCAATAAATGCTGCTCCGAGCATAGAAATCTTTTTTGGACCATATTTTTGCTGTAATTTTCCAGCGAATATCATTGTAATAGCAAAAGCAGCTAATCCAATGCCGAAAATATATATGGTTACTTCTGCAGATTCAGATAAATATTCTCCTCCACTTATAAATTGAGTCATAGTTCCCCATGAATAAATTGAACCTAAAGCAAGTTGAATCAAAATTGCTCCTAATACCACCATCCATCTTTTCATAATCTTTTGATCTGTAATCATGTTAAATTTACCTAAATATTATGATATTGAAAAAAAATTTTTGACTGATAAAAAAGTTTCATTAATAAATTAAAGATTTCGAAAAAAAAAAAGCATCATATTGTTGCTAAAGAACATATATCTAAAAAGATAATATTAATAAATCGCAAACTCTAATTACTTATCAATTAAACGTCTATTAGAACTATTTATAGTGGACAAAAATGAGAAAAATGGATATAACTAAAAAAAGAATTATTCTTATCTGTGTATTCTTAGCATTCTTTATCATTGGAACCGTTTTAATCTTTATAACACCAATCGGGATAAAATCCACTTATGGAAAAACTGTAAAAACTATTGATGGAGTTACAATTTCTTTTAATGTTTTTGAGCCGAAAAATAGTGGCTCAAGTAAGAAGGCTATTATTCTAGGGCATGGAGTAATGTCAAATAAGGAAATGCTAAAGGATTATGCTGTAGAATTTGCTGCAGCAGGTTTTGTTGCAGTTCCTTTTGACTTTAGAGGACATGGGCAGAGTACTGGGGAACATCGTTGGGGTTCTTTAACAAATGATATCTTAGCAATTGTATCATATTTAAACTCTAGACCTGATATTGATATGAACAATCTTGCCTATTTTGGATATTCGATGGGTGGAGTAGGGATTCAGCTTGTAAATGAATCGACTGATTTTAAGTGTTTCATAGGTGCAGGAACTAGATTACCTACAAATATAAGAAAAGGAAATTCTACTGCATCATTAAATATATTAATGATTCTTGGACGATATGATGAGCTAATTTCACCAGACGATTTAAAAGTAGGGTTATCAGATTATACAGGTATTCCTGCTTCTAATCTCGATGTAAATCAGTTATATGGAAGTTTTCAAGATGGTAATGCTTCCATGATATATTTAGATGATTTAACAAACCATGTATTAGGAGATTGGGATCCAGACTTCATTAGAGAAGCCCGAAATTTTCTAGCAAATACTTTTCCTGATGTTAGATCTGTAGAAGAGAATTATGTTATGAATACTAGATTATTGATCCTTTCTCTTCAACTTTTTGGAGGATTCGGATTTTTCATTTTGATAATTGATCCCCTCTCCCAAGTTATTCTAAAGCCAAAAGAAGAAGAAGTATTCAAACTTGAGATAGAAGATGGAAGTATTCTTAGTATCGGAAGCAAAATGTTGGCCTATTCTTTAATACTTGGGTTATTTGGAATATTTATTTTTATTCCAATTCTATTATTACTGTTTTTAGCGGTTGCGGGATTTATTTCAGCTCTGTTATTTGGACAAGCGTTTGGAATTTTAGTCCTACTTTGGAGAAGTGGAAAAAAAAAGAAAGTTGGATTAATTGAAATTATTAAGAAACCTTTTAAAACATCAAGAGAAAATATAATCAGAAATTTCATATTAGGCATTGTTTTAGCTGTAATTTTAACTTTAATAATATATCTTTCTAGTGGATTAAATTATTTAGGGATGATCCCTTCATTATTAAAAATTGCATGGGTTCCGTTGTTTTTAGTTATAAACTTCATTTTTTTTATGATTTATGGACTAATATTTCATGGAGTTCTCCAAAACAAATTTGAAGATGGAAATAAAACCCTAATTAAGGTCTCAATTATAATTTTTGGAATTCTATTCTTATACTGGTTTACGTATCTGTTTATTGTAGCGTTGATTATGGGGAGTTTCTTTTATTTTGGATCTTTCTTACCTTTTGCAATACCACTTTTTTTACTGAATGCATTTACTTCTACTTTAATATATAAAAAAAGCGGAAATATTATTGCAGGAGCTATTGTTAATACATTATTCTTTACATTAATGATTTGTTCCATATCACCGTATCAAACGGGATTGAGCTTTATTTTAGGTTTTCTTCATTAATCAATATAAACTCAATATTTTTTTTTTTAAAAGCCTCAAATTAAATATATACGAGATATTTCATTTCATATTATAAATTTTAAATTAAAGCTCAACTTATTATTTCAATGAGCTTTTAGTAATTTTTTTGAAATTACATAAGATTAAATGTCAAAATGTCCGAAGACCAAATACTCTGTGTTTCTTATTTTGATCAAGTTATTGGCCCAAATTTGTTATATGCAAATGAGAGTTTGAGTGAGATAGCAGGAACACCAGATTTAGGACGAATTCTTGAATTTAATGACGAAGAGGGTACATTTATTTTTGCGTATAGAAAATTCCAGACAGTAAATCATATTTTCTATATCGATTCTCAATTTGCTCGTGGTGGTAAGGAATTATTAATGATCAGTTATTTGGTTAGAACCGCTATTTTCAAGGATCAAATTGTAGATGTTTTCAAATATTTAGAATCAAAATCACCAATATTGGAAGAATTTGCTGTAGAATTAAGAAAATTAAACGATCTTGCGTCCCTATTACATTCAAATAAGAATGGAGCTTTAAATGATAGTATCTTAAATTTAGCTAATAATGATTTAAAAAACAAATTCTTAGAAATCTTTAGTAAATATTTTAAAAGATTATCTCCAAGTTATCAAATAGAAACCCCAATAGTAAGTAAACGAATTATTAAGAAAGTATTCATTGTAGGGGCTCCAAAAACTGGTAGAACAACTTTTCTAAAAAATGTTGAATTAATACAATTTCTCAATATAAAAAGTGATGATTTACCAACTCGTATCTATGAAGTACTAGTAGAAAATCTCGAAATTTTAAATTTTGACGATAATAAATGTGATTTTTATTGTAAGGGCTACGAATCTTTTGAAAAATGTATGGAACATGCACAGGGATTCATATTAATTTTTAATGCATCTAATGAAGATTCTTTGAATGAAACAAAAAAACTTTTTCAGATAATTGATGACAGACGTTTAGAAATGGGAAATAGACTAGTTCCAATACTAATTATAGGTAATAAATTTTATAATAAAGAAAAATTTTCCTCAGAATTCATTCAAGAATCGTTTGCTATTAAGGAATTAAAAGAAGTGGATATGAGAATTAGATATTTTCCAATTAATGTTTTGGAGGAAGATGAGAGAATTATGAAAGCATTACGTTGGATGATTAAAAATATGCTTTAATTTTAAAGTCAATTAACATTCATGAAATCTTAAATAATTTTAAAATACACAACCAACAAATCTTTTAAATTATCATAAATATAATAAATAAATGACTACTCAATCTTTAAAAGGTATTACTTGGGGTATTGTTTTTCTTCTCACTGCAGTTATTTATGGTTCAATCCCTACATACTTAATTGTTAGGTTCTGGGTTTGGCTAAACAGTTTTCCTGTTTACACATTATCATTATTTATGCTGTTTTTATGGATTATTGCTATTATAATTGTTTTAATATATATTACTGCGATGATCCGTGCTTTTATTCAAAGAAAGAGTGAAGATTTAGGAGTTCCAAAAGGAGTAAAGGGTTTTGGTTTAGTATCAACAGTAATTATGGTTGTATTTATGCTAATTTGGTATTTTATTTTCAATCAAATAGCATTCTTTTCTATGATTCCTCCTTAAGAAAAAAAAGTATACATATCATTAAAGAATTAAGGGATAATTCCCAAATTTTCGAGTTGCTTCCACCATCCATCTTAAATTTTGAACCTTTATAGCTGGATGCATATTAGCCGCACTTACTATGAAACCACCTCCTATTCCAGCTGTTCTTATAGCAAATTTTACAGCATCATAGACTTCCTCTTTAGTTCCATATGTTAAAACATGAGCAACGTCAATATTTCCCATAAGACAAAGTTTATCACCTACTTTCTTCTTAACCAGAGCTAAATCAACTCCAGCAGTAGGTTCAAGAGATTGAAGACCATCAAATCCACAATCCACAATAAAATCTAATAATGGTGTAATCTGCCCATCAGTATGTAACACAATATTACACCCTCTTTCATGCACTGTATTTGTGATGATTTTATAAGCAGGTAGTAATAATTCATAAAATCTTTTAGGACTCATCATGGGACCAGTATGATATGCTAAATCTCCTGATTCTATAAATAATTCCGCTCCCGCATTCATATAACTTCTATAACATGCAGCAGTGAATTCTGCAATTACTTCATGGACTTTTTTAATAAAACTTGGATTTTTATGCAACATCTTAGAATAATATACCATCCCCATACCTTGAGAGGCACTTTCGAAAACACCTGCTAAATCATTTGTTACGGCTACAAAAATTTTATCTTTATGCTTTTTATTTATACGACGATAGAATTTCTTTACCATCTTAGTATATTTTTCTGTCATAGGACCTTCTATATTTTCTTTTATTTCTTTCCATTTTTCATTTGAATTTAATGTTCCATACAAATAATAAGGATTAAAATTACCTTCATTATTCCGAGCTTCCCAAACTCTACCAAAGATATCTTTCATTAGATCTCTATTATCATTTGGATCATCAATAAACTCTACAGGCACTATTCCTACTTGCATACAATCCAATCCTATGTTAGCCGCTGCCTCAACACATCGTGAAAATATGGATGTCTCAACACTTTCAACTAATTTGCTTATTTCTTCCGCCCAATTATCAGGGTTATCTCGTTTTACTTGCGCAAGAGTATCAAAATCAGTAATTTGAGGTTTTCCTAGTATTTCATCAACATTATTAGCATCAATTAGTATTGTATGGCAAGGAACTCTGTCTGGCTCTTCTAAGTTTAAAGCTGCAAGCACTCTTTCTCTACATTCCAATTTTAATTCACATTATCCAGTTTTTTAATTCTAATTCAATTATGATTTTTTATAATTAATAATAGTTAATTTTTATTTTGGAATTATTTTAATTGATTTTATGCTGATCTAGTATTTCTTATTCAACCAAATAGCGTTCTTCTCAATGATTCCTCCATAAGAGAAATAAAATAGAGATTTTTCATTTTATTGAAATAGGATACCTTCCATATTTCTTTAATGTGTCTTGAATTGCAAGGAAATTTTCTAATTTAACTGCAGGATTAATGCTATGACCCGAGCTTAATATAAAACCACCACCTGGCGCTAATTCCTTAATAAGTTTTTTTGTATAATTATTTATGAATTTAGGATCTTTAGTTGCAAGGTCTTGAGGTGATATATTTCCAATAAAGCAGATTTTATCTTTATATTTTTGATTTAATTTAAAAATATTATATTCAACGTTAGCTGTTGTTGGCTCTAAAGGGTGGATAGCATCAATACCCACATGAATTATATCTTCAAAAAGTTGATAAATATCACCACAGCTATGTAATATAACTTTAACACCTCTTTTATGAGAATAATCACATATTCTTTTGAACCATGGAAATACATATTCTTGATAAATCTTTGGAGGTGCTAGTAAGCCTGATTTATATCCAAAATCATCATAGATCATAATTGAGCCTGTTTCACCCCAATCAATAAATCTTTTTGCCAGTTCTAAAGCAAATTTCCCTCTATCATTAATAACTTTTCTAATTGCCTTGGATCTTGTTAATAACTTGCTGAAATTAACAAATCCAAAAGATTGCCAAGAGCATTCAAAAATACCCCATATAGCAGGAATTATGTAGATTTTTCCAAGATAATCTTCCTCAATTTTCTTTATTATTTTAAAAATTTTTTCCCTTCTTTGATCATCAGGATCTAAAGGTGAAAATGCTTCATATTCCTCGTAATTTCTAAAATAACCTTCTCTATAATAAACAATTTCCATATTGTCTGAAGGATTTAGCCTCAAATCGAATGTTCTACCATATTCATCTGTAACATAATTTTTTCCACAAATTTTTGGAAATAAAATATATCCAGACATTGGGAGTTGTGCTAAATCGAGACCTGCTTTTACAGATATGCCGAAAAATCGTTTCAAAGTGTTTTTCAAGTATGATCTTGTTTCAGTTGCCTTAATAATTAAATTAGTTGTAGCTTCAATATCTCTATTACATAATTCAAATGTATCATTAAAAGTTTTAATTAAACCTTGATAAGGATAAACTAGATTAAAGTGATTAAAAATACTTAAATTATCAATAGACAATTCAAAGGAAGGAACTTTATCTGGTTCTTCTAAATTTATAGTAGTAAGAATTCTTTCTTTACTATTCAGAGATTTAACACCTTTTAACTAAGTATTAATACAATAAATTTTTACTTATTTAAGATTTTTAAGATTTTGATAAAAATATTAGGATGTTTTAAAGTATGTTTTATTAGAAAGGGAATAACTAACGGGTTCTTTATTAATTTGAAAATAAATGATTTCGGGAAATCCATATCCCCATAAAAAGAAACTAAATTCTCGATTTTACTAGTTTTGACTATTTGAAATAATCTAGCAAAGTCTTTATCATTAAAATCTTTTAAAACGACCCGAATTAAATAGTGAATTTTTAATTCTTTTCCAATGGTCGATTTACATGGTATTTCATAATATTTCTTAATAAAAGATTTTGTAAATTTTTTGATTTTAAAACAGGTTTGAATACAAATTGCAGCATATTTCGCTGCTGTTAAGAGCATTATTATTCCACCCCCTGTTGTAGCTTTCACTTGACACGCAGAATCTCCTAATAACAATACATTATCAAATGCAAGCTTATTCATTATGCTGTAGGGAATGAGCCCACCTTGTTGATCAATTCTATGAGCAAGATTAATTCTGAGTTTTTTCAAAAAAATACGAAAATTTTTTTTTAAATTTTTACTGCATGCCATACCAATTCGGTAGATCTTATTTCCCTCTGGAACTATCCAACCAAATAATTCTTTCCATCGTGGATCAAAATACATTACTGCTTCATCTTCGTTAAAGTTTGCATTAATACGAATTTGAATTGCCGGTATAGTTTTATTTTTTATTCCAAAAGATTTTGCAACTAACGAAAGTGGACCATCACATCCAACTAAAAACTTTGATTTTAATTTTCTCTTAGAAGTTTCAATTAATAGAAATTTTATATGGTTATGTCTAACATATTTAAAGGATTTGAATTTTTCTCCTAAGTAGTAAGAGATATTCTTTTTATTTTTTACTTTATCATAATAAAATCGATCTAACGCAATTCTATCAATTATATAAGGCTGATCAGCTCCTGATAATTTAATAAATGATCCTGAGGGAGAAATGATCTTAGCTATATTCACACGATTTAAAATGAGCTTATTAGGTAAATTGATTAATTTACTGAGTTTTTGAGAAATTATGCCTGCACATTGAAAAGGAAGCCCTACTTCCTTATGTTCCTCAATCACTACAATTTTTAAGTTGGTCTTTGATAATAAATAACACAAATAATTTCCAGCTAAACTTGCTCCAATGATAGTTAAATCGAATTGTTCGATATTTTCTTCCATTAAGAGTTTTTAGGTTAATAATAAATTAGAAGTTTTGGATAAAAAATAAATTCAAGAAATTTATACGAAAAAATCACAAACTAAAGAATTTCATAAAGAATAGAATTTATTATAATAAATCAATTCTTTAGGTGGTATTTTTCTATACCCTAATGAAACCATCATTCCATAAACAATAGCTAAAGCAATCCCACTAAAGACAGGATTATAATCCATCGATAAATCAGTTCTAGCAGTTAACAATGGAAATATAGTATTTAATACATATCTGGTTTCTGGTTTTTCATTATAATATGTAATTATTTTTTCTCTAAATATTTTCATAAAAGATTCGTGTTCCACTAATAATTTTTGTACATTTGTTTTACCATTGATTACTCCAAAGTGTCCAAACCCAGCTTTCAAAGGAACAACTTTTTTGAGGTTTGCTAATGATTCCATATATTTAATATGATTATAATAGATTGGCATTGATGTAGGCATAGTGATAAGTTCTGAAGAATGATAAATTGTACCAGCAGATTCACCATATTGGATAAAATCAACCTTCCCATCTTTAATTAATGCAGGACATTGATGATCTGGAGTATGACCTGGAATATTAAATATTACCAAATTCACTTCAGATCCATTAATTGTAAAGTTATCAATAAAATCAAGCTTTTTAGGATCTGAATTAAAATTAGAACTAGGTGTGATAATTTTAAATGCTTTTTCTTCAATAGGTTTCATAACACCTACAAGATTTCCATATGTCCTTGAACCTCTTTTTAAGTGATGTTCATAATCGTTTAATAACTCCTTCGTGATTTGATTTGTTAAAATTTTTACATTTGGATTATGTTTTTTTACTTCTTCATAAAGTTTCCACAATCCACCATTATGGTCGAAATGATGATGAGTTGTTATTAGATATTTAAAAGATGATAAATGGATTTCGTTTTTTTTAAAATATTTCAATGCTGTTTTTATATCTAAAGAAGATCCACAATCAATTAAAATAGATTTATTATCATCAAATTCTCCGAGAAAGACGGATAACATTCTTGGAGTTCCATATGCTTTTACATCAATATGATGGAGATAGTCATTGACCTTACCCGATTTAATAGTTATTGTATCTTGTTCCATAAAAGAAGTAATTAAAGCATCAATAATAATTATTTTATTAATAAAATTAAAAAGAATTTTTTAAAAAAAAATATTAAAGATCGAGTTGACGACGCCAGAGGTTCATAGTTGTTTTTAATTCGTCTTTTTCTTGACGAGTTAACAATTCAGGATTATCTTTAAGTTCATCAGTTCTTATATGAATACCTTTTAACACGCTACTATACCCTTTCTGTTTAACAAATTCGCTTTGAAACTTTTCTAAAGCTTGAGAAATCTCTAATCCTGTTGATCTTTCAATATTGTTTATTATTTCATCAAGCTGTTGAGATAAGAGAGATGGAGCTTTCACTTCAGGGGCTTCTGAAATTAAAGGAGCTTCTTTTTTAGGTTTCTCGACTGATGGTGGAATTGTGGTTGGTTTTTCTGGTTCTCTCGAAAGAGAGGTCTTAATTGTCCGCATAATATCCTTTCGAGCTCCAACCCATGCATCCTCCAGTATGGGCACGAAGATTTTAATGTGCTCCTCAATGATACTTCCAATTCCCGCGATTTCTGTAACTTCCTCTCCTCTAAATTCAGTTTTTGAGAGAACACATAAGATTACTTCTTCATAATCTCTATTAATCCCCCATATGTTTTGTAACGTTCTATTTCTATAATCTACATTATCCATTTTATCTAATTCTTGCATTACTGCTTCATGAGCAGATATGGCGGGATTAATGTGAGTAGCAATTCTAAAGTTTATTCTTGAGGGTCGTGCTTTAATGACATCAATGTTAATATCTAAAAGATCAGGTGCTACAATTAAAACTCTCATCTTCGCTTTCGAGATTTCATCATTAATGTGTGCTTTAGCGGCTTCTGGAGAGCGAATGAACCAGATATCTTTCATTGTGATAGCTCCCTTTGCCTTTTTCGATTGTTCCCAAAATTCTCTTGTAGTTTTTTCACTAACCTCCAATCTATTTAATATATCACTTAGAGTGTTGTCTAAAGTATCAAGTATACCCTTAGAAAATATTTCTCTAACATTTCCAAACGATTGAAAAATATCTCCAGATAATCCCTCGATTTTTGCTTCGGCTAACTTAGCTGCCTTATTAAAATTTTCAATAATTTCAGAAAATGCTTTTTCTTTTTGATCATCTGTTTTGATTGAAATACCTTCAATATTTTTGACAGCATCTTCGATTGAACTCCTTAATTTAGAAGCGAATTCAGAATCAACGCCTTGAGTTAGTTTTTTCAACTCATCTGCGAATACAGTCTGACTTACACTTAATTGAACATTAAGATTATCAGTGATATCTTTTAATCGGGAACTAATGACCTTTTCAATTATATCTCCTACAGCTTGTTGGATAACACCTAAGCGTAATTTCTGTAAATTATCAGTTACTATTTTTTTAACATCGCCAAGTTGTGTTCTCAATTCATTTACTTGGTTTTTAATAACTTGTGAAGTCTTTCGATTAAGATTATCAAATTGTGAGGTTAGGCTTCCAAGTTGGTCCTCTGAAATACTTTTTGTCACATCTCCTAAACCTGAAATATCTTTTGAAATATTTCTTATTTGGTCTATTGCAGATAATGTTTGATCAAATTCCTTCTTTTGGGCTTGAATTTGGGTTAGCATCTTTTCCTTCAATTCAGTCATAGCTTCCGTAGAATCTTTAAGCATTTCCATTCCTTTTGTTTCTGATTCTAGTTGAGCAAAAGATTTATCTAACTGAGTAGGAATTTTAGATTTAATATTTGAGATATAGGTATAAAACTTATTTAATTGGGACACTAAAGCAGCATAAGGGGGTAATGCAGCATAGTGAGGTGTAGCACCGATTATTTCCTTAAATAATCCTTTTTCTATAAATTTATCAACAATCTCTTTACATTCTTCCTTTGATTTACCTGTTAAAATGGATATTTCTCCAAGAGATACTGTTTCACGTCCTGTTGTTCGAAAATATAATTCTATCTCCTCATCTGATAGTTCTATATCACTTAGAACTTGTTTCATTAATTCTTCTGAATATGCTACTTCTTCTTCTTTTTCTGTTAAGTCTTCTATCTCAAAATTATCAATCTCTAAACTCATATTAATAAAAACAGTTAATTTATGAAGAGGGTCACCATGAGTACTTTCTTTCTTTATCGGAAATTTTTTAACTTCTCTATATTCCTCAGCCGATACGGGAAACATAATTTCTTTCAAACAAAACTTACAGGTAATAGGTACTTCAATTACATCTTTATCTTTAAATAAATACATTTTATCATCCTCTCTAATTTAATTAAATTAGAATTCAACCTTCTCTGGGTATGTAATTTCCAATAAACTAAGAGCTTTCTTAGCAATTTCGTAAGTAATGTCTCCATCTATATCTTTATTTTTATAAGCTTCTCTTATTTTAGGGAGCAGGTATTCTGGAAAAACTATTAATGGTTTAATGTCCGTTAATAGACATATCCATGTCCTTTTATTATCATCAATAACTTCACTGATTATGTCTAATTTCTTCAAATCCTCTAATAGAATTTCAGTTACAGCAAATTCTGAAAAGATTTTTGGAATTTTATCTAAGGGATAATGATTATGTCGCATTAAAACAAAAAAATCATATGCATCTGGACTTAAAAGAATAGATGCTAATTTCTTAGTTTCCTCAACTCCTCGAGTGTAAGGATCATAGTCCGAAAAGAAATCAACGACTTTTTGGCGATATAATGGAAGTAATTCATTCTTTGTTTCTTTGAAATGATTTAATAAAGTCTCATTAGGAACTCGAGCTAAAATTAAATCTTTCACCAGAAATAAATATTCTCCCTGATGTGTAATTTCACCAGTTTTTTTATCTTTTTCGCCCGTTATCCAGTCTCGGCGAATTAAATTTAATTCCAAAAATGGTTGAAGCAAGATATCTACATTCACAGTTGCTGACATCTTTTCTAATATTTTTTTCATCTCATTTTTAGATACAGGTCTCTCTCGTAACATCTCTAGAATTTTCAATCGTTCATCGCTATTGTAGATTAAGCCTACTTTTTGAAGTTTATCAAGATTCGATAGTCTATCCACTTGAAAAATTGTGAATTTTATTTCATTTTTTAATCTAATATTAATATTTTCTATTAAAGAAAGCTGCTTTGAATTTTTAGCTCGAGTTAATTTATCAAAAATGGTATCTAACCTATTTCCCATCTCCTTAATTAAATCTTCAAAAATTTCAATTTCATCATCTAATTCAAACACAGAGATTACCAAATATTGAGTTCCATCAGCAACTTGTTTAAAATATGAAATAACTTGATAAGGGGTTTCTTTTAATCTGCCCGTGTAAAAATTACTATAGCTATATTTTACTCCAAAAAGACCCGTTGTATGTTGATAGAAAATAGCAAAGATATCGTTTTCAATGAGTAATTCTGAAAAATTTTCCGCGTCATACTCCTCGTCCCTAAATACTAATTGTATGGGATCGAATTCTGGTTCTATTTCGCCTGTCTCTTTTTGATTAATCTTGAACTGAAATGTCAAAATTCCTTGGATCACTTTTAAATTCCTCTTAAATTTATTTATAAAATTTCAGTAATTAAAATATATATTATAATTTCTTAAGTAACTTATTAAATTAAATTTATCCTATTTTGGATTTAAAAATATATATTATGGTAATGATGAGAGGTTGATTAGTGTTGGCTTCGATAAAAATTAAAAAAAAGTATTTTCTAGTTTTCATCCTATTTTCATCTATACTATTAGTTAATTCTTTTATCTTAATTTCAAAATATAATCAAAATAATTATTTTACATTGGATGAGGTATCCGAGAAAGATAACTTATATAAAACAAAAAATCCTAAATTATCAGCTCAAGAAATCCTTACTACTGTTTGGTACAAAAATCCTACATTTGAAGATCCAATAGAGCCTACTTGGTATCCAAGTTTAATAGGTGATTTATCTGATATAAATGCTACTTCTGGTTCTGGTCAAGTTAATTATGAAATTTTAGGAGAGACACATATTTTCTCTGATATCGCAGGAACGCCTTCTTCTACAGATTGGGTGAGAGTAAATAATCCTGACTTTCCTGATTTTCCAGATACTGCAACAATAATTGCTGATGAGGGATGTTATGTTTCTCATTATTGGGATGAAAAATCTGACCAAGCCCCGAGTGTTCATTGGGAAAGGAATGTTAATATGCCTGTTAATATGTCAGATTATATAATTACATCTGTGTCATTAAGCACTCTTGTCAATGCTACTGTACAAGCAATTGATTATGACAATGGAGGAATTGATGTTTTTGGTGATAGTAATGTTATTGGTGCGACATATGATTATGTTAGATTTTATGTATTATTTTCTGATATCCCTAAAAATAAAGTTTATGAGGTTGCTGCTTATCAATCAACAGATTTAGGAGATGATAGTGCTGGATCTTGGGATTATCTTTATAATACCTATTTAGATAATGTACCTCAGGATAAATTAATTGAATATCTTACTTCAGTTTTAAATACTGATGATAAAAATTTTACGATTACCTTAGGAATAAGATTATGGTGTGAAGATAATTCACCTGGTCTTCCCCCCGAGGACTGGGATGAAGATAATTGGCAAGATGTATTAATTAAAAGTTGTAATTTATCATTTACATATGAAAAAAAAATAGATCAATTTAATTCTATTTCATGGAACCAAGATGGAGATAAAATAAATACTACTGTGGATGGAACGACAGTCACCATTAATGAAGCTAAACTAAATTTTAAGTATAAAATTAATGAAAATTGGACAAATTTATCCCCTAATTCCGAATTTAGGATTTTCATTAATAATAACAAACTTACAGAGACAATAAAACTTAGTAAGGCTACCTCTAGCTTTCAATTAGCAAAAGAAGGTGGATTTGATGTGACTTCATTGACTCTACCAGATATTAAACTTAATTTATCGATTGAAGTATATCTCGCAGATGAATTTAATTTGGGTGGTAAGAAAATTATATCAATAGATGATGTTTATTTGAATATAACTTATACAGTTACGTTTCCAGACACACAAACAAATTTACAAGTATTTTTTAATGGTGTAAATAAAACTAATAATCCAATATTTCAAATACCCGCTAAAACAGATTTAAACATCACTGTCAAATATCCTGATGAATATGGTTTCCATATTCCGCAAGCTATTGTAGAATTAACTGGAAATCTTACGGGTTCTCTACAAGAGAATGAGACTTTGGAACAATATACGATTATCCTTGATACAGAAGATTTGCCTATAGGAGAAATATATTTTGATATAGTGGCACATAGAATAAATTATGAAGCTCAAAAAGTTGGTGCTTTATTAACAGTTTCTAAAATCAATTCCGAAAGTTTACAAATTTTTTTGGATGGAGAAGAAAAGACATTATTTCCTTTCTTAAATGTACCTCTCAATAAATTATTAAATATAACCGTAAAGTATGAAGATACCACTGGAGATCATATTCCAGGTGCCACAGTACAACTAGTTGGGGAAGGACTTTTAGAAGATTTAGAGGAAAATTTGAATTTTGAGCAATATACAATTCTAATCAATACATCAATAAAATTTCGATTAGGACTTAATGATTTACTAATAAATGCTGAAAAAGAAAGGTATCAAGAAGAAAGTATCAATCCAAAAATAACAGTAAGAAAAATAAACACAGAAATTACATCTACAACTGGATCAAATAATATAAATATTAGACCAGGAAAAAGCGCTACAATTAGTGTTTTCATTAATGATACAGATTTTAATAAAATCATCAAAGGATTAACTGTCACTTATACATGGGAATTTGGAGATGGACTTTTAAAAGATGATGATAATGATGGAATATATGAAGTGATACTTAATAATGTGCCTGTCGGAACGCATTCAGTTAATATTAGCGCTTTTGGGAGTGATATATATAGTTTCAAAAGTTATGAGATAATAATTAATGCTTTAAGACCAAAACAAAATGTGCTTCTTTTTCAAATATTATTAATAATAGGGATTATAGCTTCTGTAGTAATCGGTGGTTATATTTATGCTTATCAGAAAATCTTGAAATATCCAAGACAAGTTAGAAAAGTTCGTAAATATAGAAAAACTCTGAGAAAAAAAAGAGCACCTAGTATGGTAATAAAAACTCGTGAAAAAACCTTTAACTCTGAATATCAAGAAGAATTAAATAAAACATCAAGATTTATAAAAGGAAAACCCTCTGTTAAAAAGTCAGAAGAACAAAAAACTCCTGTAAAAAATATAGAAAAACCTAAATTAAATACAGGATCTAAAAGTAAAAATGATTCAAAATTAAATACAAGTAGCAAAGGTTTTGATAAACAAAAATCCTATGGTAAACAAAAATTGATTAAATTAAGAAAATTAAGATTTGGTGTTTTAAAACCAAAAAAAATTAGTCGATTTATGTCTATTTTAATTATAACCATTTTACTATTAAGTTCTTTTATCATTAGTCTTTATATAAGCCAAAATTCAATAAATTCATTAGATTCTCTAAGAGATGATAGCCCAAGTAGGATAGGAATATCTGGTCAAAAAACTAATACAAAAGAATGGCTTAATAACACATCTTTTAATCTAACAGATTCCATTTGGTATGCATCTTATGGAGATTTAGGAGATACCAATGATGTAAATGCAGAGTTAAGCGTTGTCGATGAATTTGCTAATATGACAGTTATAGGTGATAATGGAACGTTCTCAGAAATCTCAGGGTTACCATCTTCAGCAGATTGGCTAAATGTTACTAATCCAGATTTTCCAGCATTACCTGATTTTAATGAAATCGATGAGTATGGTTGTCATGTATCTCATACTTGGATAGATCCCGACGATCCTTACCAAACCGTAAGTATTCATTGGGATAATAATATTACTTTACCGGTTAATATGTCAGATTATATTATTACATCAGTTTCATTGAGTGCTGAGATAAATGCTTCTGTCACAACTGTTGGAACTGGGCCTCTTTACCGAGGTGGTGTAGACGTAGAGGGTGATACAATTGACGGGTCTGATCCTGATTTTGCAAGGGAATATGATTATGTAAGGTTTTATGTTTTAATATCAGATTTAGAAAAAAATGAGGTGTTTGAAGCGGCATATAATCAAACAACTAACCTAGGGCAAGACTCTCCTCCTATCTCTACTATAACAGATACAGAAATTTTTACAAGACCAGAGGAGAGTTTAATCTCATATTTAAATACCGTTTTAGAGAACGATCCCGACCATCAAAATTTTACACTAACTTTAGGAATGAGAATATATTGTGCGGATAATGGTCAAGGTGATAGGGACACTTGGGACTCACTTCGATTTAAATCATGCAATTTTACATTGAGTTATGAGAAAAAGATTGATCAATTTACCTCTGTATCGTGGAATCAAGATGCCGAAAAAATAAGTGATATTAGTAGTGATCCTGTTGTTGTTAATGAAGCAATACTTAAATTCAAATATATGATAGATCAAAATTGGACTGAATTATCTCCTAATTCAGAATTAAGGGTTTTAATTAATAATAATCCCCATACTGAAACTGTAAAACTGAGTAGTGCTAATGAAACATTTCAAGAGGGAAAATTAGATGGATTTGATGTTACACATCTGATAACAGATGATGTTAATGTCTCAATTCAGCTTTATCTTACAGATGAATTCAGACTTGACCGCAACATTACTATCTCTATAGATGATGTTAGCCTCAATATTACTTATACAATAATTTTTCCACCTCAAGAATCAAGCCTTCAACTCTTTTTAAATAAGGAAAATAAAACTTTAGATCCAAATTTTGAATTATATGTAGGGGAACCGTTAAATATAACTATAAAATATCTTAATGAAACAGGTCTACATATCCCTAATGCTACAGTTTCACTATCAGGCAATTTTACAGGAATTTTGAAGGAAAATGAAACATTTGGACAATATTCTATTATTATAGATACTGATATATCCAATATTGGCGTTAATTTTCTGACAATCACGGCTTATGCAGAGGATTATGTCAGTATGTTAGTAACCCCAATAATATCTATTATCAAATTTGATACAAAAGGCCTTCAGGTATTCTTAAATAATGAAAATAAGACTCTCGATCCAGAGACTGAACTTAGAATCGGAGAGGAATTAAATATTACTGTAAAATATAGTGACTCTATGGGGACTCATGTTCCTAATGCTACAGTAAAACTGCTATCCGAAGGAATAACAAAAGATTTAGATGAGAATTCAATTTTCAAGCAATATACAACCCTTATTAATACCTCTGATAGATTAAAAATCGGTCTTAATTATTTAACAATCGAAGCTCAGCATATAATTCATCAAACTGAATTTGCTGTTATAAGACTCTATATTAGAAAGTTTAACATTGATATCTCAACTGTATCTGGGTCAGACAGAATAGACACTGAAGCGGGAAATGACATTACTTTAAAAATAAATCTCAATAATACTGATTTAGGAGTGTTAATCAAAGGCGTTATAGTAACATATAGTTGGGAGAATGGTGATGGAATTCTCACAGATCCTGATAATGATGGTATATATGAAGCTACTATTGAAAATGTTCCGCAGGGTACTTTTACGATCACAATTTCTGCTTTTGCTGGTGATGATTATGATATTCAAGATTATGAGATAACAGTTTTAGCAGTAAGAAAAGCTGAAGCTGCTACCATATTATTTCAAGCTCTATTTATTTTGTCTGTAGTAATCGCAGTAGGTTTAGTAAGTTATCTTATTGCTTATCAAAAATACTTAAAATATCCAAGACCCGTTAGAAAGGTTCGAAAATATAGAAAGACTCTTAGAAAAAAAGAAATGCCGTCTATAGGTATTGTCGGGAGAGAAGCTGCTTTTAAGTCAATCTATAATAAAGAGGTAGGATCATTTCCTAGTGATATCAAATTGAAGCGGACACAACCGAAAATAAAAACAACTGAACAAAAAGAAATTCCTGACAAGGTTAAAACCAAAAAGTTGGAGCAAGAAATGGAATCGGATAAGCTCATTGACAAATCAATTGAGAAAAAGGAGGAATTAGATGAGCTAGTCGATCAATCCTCAAAGAAGAGGTTGGATACTTAAACAAAGGATTAACAAGTACGAATAATAATAAACTTCAATTAATTTTTATTCTACTTATTCTATATTTTAAAAAACATATTATTTGAAATAATTCTAAATACATATAATTTAAATTATATATCATAGTTTCCTTAGTTACTTATTTAAAAGTTATAGGATTTTAGAATATATTATCATTCAATTTAGAAGTAAATTTCAGATTTGAAGTCGAAAAGTAAAGGCCTGAAAAATATAAAATATCTCCTTATTATTATTTTTGTGTTCATTCTATCCCTAAATATATTTATGATAATTGTAGGTAAAAATCAAAAAGCATATTTTTATTCTATTAACAATTTTTACAATAATGAATTTGAAATCCAAAATGATCTACATATTTCAGCAGCTCAGTTGTCTAAAAGAACTTATGAAGATCAATGGATTAAAAATTCAGATTTTAATAATAGTACAGATTGGATATCCGAAATAACTGGAGATGTCACTGATGTTAATACTGACATTAGTTCGGGAGTTGCGAACTTCAATGTAAAAGGAGCAAGCTATACAAAAACATTGATATCAGGAACCCCTAATTCATCAGCATCAGAAGATTGGCATAATACTACAAATCCAGAAATTCCTGTGTATCCCACTCAAGGACATAGAATTGATGAATCTGGTTGCTTTGCTTCCCATTTATGGGCCGAACATGATGAAGCTACCACAAATGCATATCAAAGAACTAGTGTTCAATGGGAAAAGGTTATAAACATACCTCATAATATGTCAGACTATACAATAACTTCTGCATCATTACAGGTCATGATTAATGCAACTGCTAAAGCTTTTGTAGGGTGTGGAAGTGGAGATGTGTGGCATTGGGAAGGTGTTGAAGCAGTTGGTGATACCAATGGTGTAATTCGATTTATTGAAGGTGATTTTATTAAATTTTATGTGAGGCTTTCAAATTTAAATAAAGATGTTAAATATCAAGTAGCTCAATACCAAACTACTACTTTAGGACAAGATGGGGCAGAAATTAATGACACTTATGATTATTTAAATGATATGGTATTTGAAGCTGATGACATGGAGGATCTCATTTTCTTTTTAAACCAAGTTTTAGAAAATGGAGATTTTCAAAACTTCATTATCATATTAGGGATTGAATTCAACTGTGAAGACAATTGCAGCACTGACTTAGACGAATTTACTGAAGCCTATATTAAATCCTGTAATTTTACAATTTCATATATCAAGAAAATTAATCGATTAACCTCAGTATCATGGAAATATCTTGGAAATAAAATTGAGAGTAGGGGGGGTATTGTTGAAATAAATGATGCAAATTTACATTTTGATTATAAAATTAATAAAGATTGGCCGACTAACTTATCACCAAATTCAGAAATTAGAATTTTAATAAACGATAAAGAACATACTGAAACTATTGGATTAAAGTATGCTGAAGAAAATTTTATACCAGCAAAAACAGAAGGTTTTGAAGTGGGCAATTTAATTCCAAATAATGATGAGATAAATCTCTCTATACAAATATTTCTTGCAGATGAGTTTAATTTAGTTGAAGATCTAACAATTAGTATAGATAATGTAATGTTAACTATATCATATGATATTTTCCTTCCCGCTAAGGAAAATACCCTTTTTATAGGATTACTAATTGGAGCGTTAATAGGATCTGTTTTATTGGGAGGATATTTTATTTATTATAGAATGATTTTAAGATTTCCTAAACAAGTAAGAAAAGTACGAAAATATCGTAAAACTCTCAATAAAAAAGAGTCACCACATACTACTATAAAAAGTCGTGAAAATTCTTTCAACTCAAATTACAAGAAGGAATTAAAGAAAACTTCAAATTTAGCAAATTTAAAATATACTACAAAAACAATGCCAAAAAAACAAAAATCAAATTCAATGAAGGATAACCTAGAACTTTCTAAAAAGCTTGTGTTTGTTTTTATGATTATTATTGGTTTGCTCTTTATTCCGATTTATGGATATTTGTTTTCTAATTCATTTATAGTCCAAGAAAGAATAGCAAAGCTAAATTTGCTCCAGGTTGGAGACTCTAATTTATTTAAAAAAGTCTCTTACCATGAACAATGGATTGAAAACCCCAATTTTGATACAAGTGATAATTGGTCAATGTTTATGAAGGGAGATTTATCAGATTTATCGTTGGATATAAGTAATGGTGTTGGAAACTATGAAATTGTAGGAGATTATGGAACACAAGAATTTTATGAAGATGGTACCAGTTCTAACTGGACAAAACTCCAAAATGAAGATAACATTGTACTTCCTGATTATTTTTCTATTGGTGGTTCTGGTATGGATGAAAGAGGATGGTATGCTTACTTTTTTTGGCCAGATAATGAACCTCAGTCAGTTAAAGTTCAATGGAGGAAAAATTTTACAATGCCTATAAATATGTCTGATTATTATATTACTTCTGCATCATTAAAAACCTGGATTAATGGAACTGTTGATGATAGTCCAGTAAATGGAGGTGGTATAGATCGTCCTGGAGATACATTAGCTGGAGGTACGACAGTTCAGATAGCTACTGGAGACTTTGCTAGGTATTTTATCATAATTTCAGATATTGATCGGAATAGAGAATTTATTGCCGCTCAATATCAAACTGATGATTTAGGTAAAGATGGACCTCCTGCAATTACTCAATTAAATGATACCCTCATTGTTCCTATTAATGAGGAGACCTTAATTTTTTATCTTGAGCAGGCTTTACAATATGATCATCAGAATTTTGCGATTACATTAGGCATGTATTTTTGGTGTGAAGATAGTGGTCATCCAGAAGATTCAGACGATTGGCAAATGATGATAATTAAAAATTACTCTTTATCAATATCTTATGAAAAAAAGATTAATCAATTTAGTACTGCAACATGGAAATACGCTGGTAAAAAGATTGAAGCGAATGGGTATAGAGTGGAAGTAATAGATGCCCAACTCAATTTCGAATATAAATTGGATCAAATCTGGTCTTCAGATTTATCACCAAATTCTAGATTTAAAATTTCTATAAATGATGTTGAACATAATGAAACAGTTAGATTAAGTGAAGCAGAAACATCCTTTAAGAATGCTACAGAAAATGGATTTAATGTAGGTAAAATTATTCCAAATGACAAAGAAATTAATCTTTCAATCCAAATATATCTTGCAGATGAGTTTGCGTTAAGAGAGAATATCAAAATATCAATTGACAATGTAAACTTATGGATTTCTTATGATGTTTATATTCCTGTGAAAGAATCAGTTCTATTCCAAGCATTATTTATTTTAGCTTGTATTGGTGCTGGAGTTTTAGCAACCTACATAATACTTTACCAACGAATATTAAAATATCCTAAACCTGTACGAAAAGTGAGAAAATATCGAAGAACATTACGTCAGGAAAAGGCTCCTGAAATTCCTATCTTAAGTCATGAGAGCGCATTTAAGGGAAGGTATAATAAAGAAATACTTAAAACCTCTCAGTTATTAACTACAAATTTAATGCTCCGTAGAGGCAAACCAATTGAATTATCAGATAAAGAGACAAAATCACTTGAATCTACTCCAAAAATAGTAGATAAGAAGATCGGTTCTGACGAATTGATAACTAAATCATTAGAGAAAAAAGAAGAGTTAGATAATTTAATCAAAAAATCATCTAAAGAAAGCAAATAAATCAGATGATTTTAAACTTTTTTACTTTTTGTACAAGCTAAGATTACAGCATCGTGATATTTCCCTTGAAATTTTAAATATTGTGTTAAGGCACCTTCTTGTAAAAAATCACACTTTTTAAAAAGAGTTATTGACCTTAAATTTTCAACAGCAATATGAGCCTCAAGTCGATTTAATTTAAGGTGATTGAATCCTATTATTTTGATTAAATTTATAGATTTTTCCCCATATCCTTTATTCCAAAAGGTAGGGACAATCCAAATACCAATTTCAGCTCTCATATGCCTCCAATTTACATTCCATAGACTTATTGACCCTATTTTTTCTTTATCCTCTTCTTTTGCTTCAATAATATAATTGAATTGAGCATAATTATCCCAATATTTTAAGTAATTCTTAATGAGTCTTTTTGAATATTCTAATGTTGCTAGGGGTCCTAATGATAAGTAAGTTGTTAAATCATTGATATTTAAACTGTTGAAAAAAAACTCAGCATCATGCTTAGAGATTTTTCTTAGAAAGAGATTGCCATCATTAATTTCTTCGATTAACTCTGCGTTATACATACTAGTATTAATATTGAGGATATATATCTTTAGAATTATAAATTGTATTTATAAATATATCAAAAAAAAGGATTAAAAAAAATAATGAAAAAAGAGGAATTATGATATTTTACATTCCACCAGTGAATTTTGGTTCTCGTTTTTGTAAAAAGGCCATAATACCCTCATTAACATCTTTAGAACCCGCATTTACTCCAAAGCCTAGTATTTCAAAATTATTTCCAATACTTAATGGTACTTGAGTTCCAAACTTGATTGCTTTTTTAATAATAAATAAACTAGTTGTAGCTGCATTTCCCAACCATGAAGCTTTTTCATGAATAAGTTTCTCAAATTCTTCACCATTATCACATAGATAACTGACATGACCCCATTCAAGCATTTTCTCTGCAGGTATACGGTCTCCAAAATAAATCATATTCAATACGCGATTCACTCCAATACGCCGAGCCATTCTTTGAGTACCCCCATTAGCGGGAAATATTCCTCTTAAAATTTCCGGAAAACCGAATTCTGACCTTTTAGTAGCAATTATAATATCACATACAAGAGTTAATTCACAACCCCCTCCAAATGCAAACCCATCTACTGCAGCAATTACAGGCTTTGGAAATTGTTCAATTAGGGCGTAATACCTATGTTTTTGTTGCATAGACAAAGCCATATGTGCGGGAATATTAGGTTTAAGACCTTTTCCCATACCCGCAGATAAATCTGCACCAGCAGAAAAAGCGGGTTTCTTAGTAACATTTTTAGTGCCCCTAAGAACAATACATCTCACGTTACTATCGATTTCAAATTGTTCCATAGCTTCATAAATTTCCCTCAATGTGTCAGTTGTTAGGGCATTCAATTTATCTGGTCTGTTTATAGAGATAACAGCGTAGTTTCCTTCTTCATCCTTTTCTACTATTACATCTTTAAATTCTTTTTCTGACATTTTTTTCAACTCATTTTTTATTGGTTTCTTATTTTGTATTTTTCAATCTTTAATTAGGTTATTTAAAGATAATTAGTATTATTTTTACTATAATTAAAAATTTTCAAATAGAATTTCTGAAACCTTTAGATTGATTAGACTAATACTAAAAGAAATAAGAAAAAAAAAGATGTAATTTTAAAAAAGCCTATTTATATTCTACCCATTTACCACTCTTTAAGAGCTCACAAGGCTTAAAATATTCTACTCCTGTCATTTCTACAAGCTCATTTAAAACTTCAACTTGTTTTGGCCATGTATTTACATTTGCTGCCATTGGTCCGGGCATATTCATTCCTGCCATTAATGTGTCATCAATTATTTTCCAATTTTTAGTTATTCCTTCATCGAGGACCCTGCATGCCTCATTCATCATAATGGCAAGAGGATATTTTAGCTTGTAAATTCTTGCTTTTCCAGCGGTTTTATCTGGTTGTGGTCTTCCTTTAGACCAATCTCGAAATCCTTGACCAGTTTTCATACCCAACTTTCCTTCATTAAATAATTTAGTTATTACTTTTCCAGGTTTAAAATCTGGTGAGAGAGTTTGAGAGTAATACATTTGTCCATGGTATAGCACATCAATTCCCACATAGTCAGCTAAAACTGTCATAGACATAGGGCCTCCTCGAGAATCATTATCAAGTTGATCCCACGAAAGGCCTTCCTCAGCGGCTTTATCAAAACAATAGTTTTGATATATTTGAGGGGGCGCAGTGACTCGATTACAAATAAAACCGGGTCTATCTTTTAAAACTTTTGGAACGTATCTTTTTCCCCTAAGACAAGGAATAGATTCTGCAAATTCTATGCCTTTTTCAACACTTTCATCTGAAGAATGATCACTGTAAATGACTTCAATTAATCTCATTAAAGGAACAGGATTAAAGAAATGCATTCCTATGCATTTATCTGGTCTTCCAGAATCTTTGCCAATCTCTGTAATACTCATAGTTGAAGTATTTGAAGCAAGTATACAATGTGGAGGCGCATTTTCTCCAGCAGTTTTGAATACTCCTTTCTTGACATCCATTCTTTCGACAACAGCTTCAATCATGATATCAGCATCTTTAACCGCTGAAGCTAGGTCTGTTGATTTTTTACAATTTGCCATCAAATCAGCCGCACTTTTACCCTCAGGTAGAGTTCCCTTAGCTTCAAGCTTTTTCATTCCTTCATCTATTTTCGCGACTCCTTTATCAACAAATTCATCCTTGATATCAACCATAGTTACATTATAACCAGCTAGTAATGCCATTTGACCAATACCATGACCCATTTGACCCGCACCTATTACTACTACATTTTTAATATCAACCATTATTATATCCCAACCTTTTTGAATTTAAAATTTAAGTTTTTGTAATATGAAGTTAATTGTTGTAATATTGTTTTTTTTTTAATCTTTGACATTTTATACACTAAAAGTAACAATCTGTAATCTAAATGAATATATTATCTTATCATTTTCTAAATCCTTTATGACTAAAATTTATAGAATAAAGTTCAGAGGCTTTAAAATTTAATAATATGAATATTTTGAAATATAAGGAAATATGAATTTGTATTTTAAAATATAATTAATAATAAAAAGTCAATTTCTATTAATAATACCAAGAGTTTAATTAGTGTTTTTTTATTTTAAGATTAGAAATTGAACTATGAGAATTCTTTGTAGTAAATTTAAATTTACGATAAAAGATATGAAACATTAAATTCGATTTTGATAATTTAATTGATAAGAGGAAAGAATTGTGAAAATAGCTACAATAAAAGGTATTGGAATAAAAATTCATTTATCAACATTGATAATCATTGGTTTAGTAGGTTTTTACGCGGCCAATCTCTATGTTTCTATAATCACTAATGCTCCAATTATTGAGATTTTTACCGTAGGCTTATTAAATGGATTAATTATTTTACTTTCAATTTTGATTCATGAACTAAGTCATTCTGTCATGGCTCAGCGATATGGTCTTAATGTTAAGGAAATTGAATTATATTTATTTGGTGGGGTTTCGAAGATAGAGGAAGAGCCAAAAACACCAAAGTCAGAGATGATAATAACGGCTGTTGGTCCTTTATCAAGTTTATTAATTGGGATGGCTTTATTAATAATATATATTTTACCAATATCAATTCCCACTTTATTTTCATTTACTTTATTTTATTCCGGAATTTCAAATATTGGATTAGGCCTTTTTAATTTACTTCCTGCTTTTCCTATAGATGGTGGAAGAATATTACGTGCTTTCTTATGGAAACGTCGAGATAATTTGATATCTGCTACAAGAACTGCCTCTAGAGTTGGTGTTGTTTTTGGTTATGGCTTAATAATTTATGGCTTCTTCCAAATATTTACGTTTGGATTTATAAACGGACTTTGGTTAATTTTAATGGGTTCATTTTTAAACTCATCTGCGAAGCAATCTTATACTCAGACTATAAAAGAAGTAGCTCTGTCAAACATAAGCGCAAGGGAAATTCTGAACTTACCCAATTTAGAAATTCCATTTGAGATAACTATATTAGAAGCATTAAGAGATTATTTTTTTCCATATAGAAAGTCTTATCTCCCTGTAGTTCAAGACAAAAAGATAGTAGGTTTAGTTCATATAGAAGACATTAAAAGAATATCTATACAACAGAGATCTAAAATTATCATCGGATATATTATGAGGAAAATCTCTGATTTTCCTAATATTGACGCCGATGATACAGGAAAAGAAGTGATGAAAAAATTACGTCAATCAGGTAAAAAACCTTATATTGGTGTTGTACGAGAAAAAAGCAACGAAGAGTTAATAGGATTCATAGCAGAAGACGAATTGATCTCTTCATTAAAATTCTGGAGTTTAAATATTAAAGATTCTTAAAATTTTTTTTTAAAATACTATATTATTCTAATTATAGGTAGAAATTAAGTTCTTCAACACACACATCTTTCTCAGCATCGTTTTTAAGGAAATTTATTTCAACTTTTTTTATTTTATCCCCTAATAATTTTTTGAACGCTGTTTCAAAGTATCCCTTATTTATTCTGCAAAATGCCTTCCCATAGTCTAATTTTTCGCGATGGCTAATTGGTTTACGTAAAAAGCAGTAATTTTCGATGATTATCCTATATCTATCATTATATTGTTCAATATCTCGAATTTGGATTGAATAGAATTCTTTTAATTCATCCATCAAAATTACTAAAGCTTCCACTATTTCAAATTCTTCTTTATTATATTCCTTTTTTATTCTTTCCGCAATGGTAGTCCCTGGAAAAACTCCTGTTTGATATAAAATCGAGAGTAAACTATTACGACCGAACACATCGTAAACCTTATAGACTAGGGATTCACTTATAATCTCAAATCCTTTAACTGAATTAATATTTTCAATAGGATTAAAAATTCGCTCGTTTAATTCCTTTTTATAGGTATCCACTATTAAGTACCCCTAATTTTTATGACAAAGTCTGAAAACTTGTAAGTTCTTAATTAATAATTATAGCACTTGATCTATTTAAAAATATAATTCTAAAAAAAAAATTTGTTCTTAAAGAACAAATATTATAAAATTGCAGTTTTTCGTTGGAATAAAAGAATACCAATTACTATTAATCCTAATCCCCAGAGAGCGACATAAATTAAATTTAATCCAACTAGATCAAATGCAACACTACCATCAAGCATTACAGCAACCATTGCTTCTTTTGCTAAAGATGTGGGTATAAAATCTATAATTGGATCAGTAAGTAATCCACCCAAAAACTGGAGTGGTAAAATGATAAACCAGGCTATACCCGAAGCTGATCCACCAGTTTTTACAAATGATGCAAGTAATAAACCAAATCCAAGAGATACAAATGCAACTAAAAAGGGAATTAAGAATAATAAGAATATATTTGCATCTGAATCAAAGTGGGCTCCGAATAATAAACTCAGAATGAGCATAATAACTATTTGTATTGTTGCTACTATTAATTGTGACGCCATACCTGAAGCTAATACTGTTGAACGTGAGATAGGTGTAGTTATTAGGCGTTGTAATGTTCCTGATTCTTTTTCCTCGGCGAAATGACTCGCTAGTTGTGAAATTAATACAATTGGAGCTAATATTATAATACCTGGAGCAAATAGTTCATATACCGTATAGGGTGTTCCTTCAACAAGACCTTCTCCATATCCAAACCTTAATAAAAGTATGAAAACTAGTGGGTACCCTAAAATCCAAATTAACTGAAATTTATCGCGGACCATAGATTTAAAATTTTTGATAGTTAAATGCCATACCTGTTTAGTAAATTTGGGTTCCATTAATCTCTCAACCTCCTACCTGTTAGATCAATAAACACATCTTCTAAAGTATTTTTACGAACAGAAATGTCTTCCATTTTTACTTTAACCATATCCATAATTTCAGATACCCTCCTTAATCCATCAAGGGCATTAAGAACAATTCTATGCTTTCCAACTGGCTTTCCCCATCTGACAAAATCTAATGTTTTTACTCGTCCAATAATTTCTTCTCTCTGGTCGGCCTCTTTTACTTTAAATTCTAATATATCTCCTTCACCTAATTTTCCTTTTAATTCGTCCGGCGTACCTTGGGTAATAATTTTTCCATGATCAATTATAACGAGTTCATCTGACAGATCATCTGCTTCTTCCATATTATGTGATGTTAATATAATTGTACATTCTTTTTCTTGAAAATCTCGGATAAAATCCCATACAACACGCCGCGATTGAGGATCAAGACCTGCTGTAGGTTCATCAAAAAACAATAACTCTGGTTCATGAATTACTGCCATTAGCACATTTATCCGTCGTTTCATTCCACCAGAAAAACTTTTTACTAAATCACCTGAACGATCTAATAAATTCATTTTTCCTAACAGTTCATCCGTTCTTTCCTTATAATCTTTTTTTGCCATCCCATGCATTTGCGCAATTAAATGAATATTCTCTTTTGCATTTAATCGCGGATAAAGTACAAGTTCTTGAGGACAAACCCCAATACGTTTTTTAATTTCACGAGCTTCTTTTCTGATATTGAATCCTAATACTTTAGCATCTCCACTAGTAGGGTGTAAAATGGTTGACAACATCCGAATTGTGGTTGTTTTACCTGCTCCATTCGGTCCAAGAACACCATATAATGAGCCTTTTGGTATTTTTAAATCTATCCCGTCAACAGCATGAATATCATCAAAATATTTTTTCAAATTGTTAGTTTCAATTGCTATTTCCATTTAATTACACCAATTTTTTTTTATTGAATTTTTATTTTTTGATAAATTTTATATTCCAATTTTGGATTTTTTAAATTCATATAGAAATTTTTGCTATTCTGGAATAAATCCCCATGAAAAAATAAATCCCTCATGTTCCATTGAATCGATATCTTTAAAACCTGCATCTTTTAAATCTTGTATAAGGTCTTCTTCCTTACAGGAATAAAAGAAAGGTTGACTGCTATAAAGTTTGGCTAAGGAATCGATATAAATATTACCTACTTTTGGTAGAGGTGCTAATGTTTGAGCAACTAAAGCTCCTCCTGGTTTCATTACTCTATTTACATCTTTAAGTAGTTTATGATATACAATCCCATAAATATTCTTTCCTCTCTGATAGTGGTATATAGCACAAGCATCAAAAAAATCGTTAGCTTCTCTGATCTTATTAGTAAATCTTGATTGATGAAATCCTGTTATACCTCTTTTTTTTAACTTTTTGGTAGTTATATCATCTGCTAAGAAATAAATTTTTTTGGACCAATTATCTTGAAAATATCTATACATATTAGGATCCATTCTCCCATCAAAACTAAGAATAAACAAATTATCTGCTTTCTCTGATTCTTCTGTAGGAAGACCAACTTTTTGTATCAATTCTGGAATCATATTGCTTAATAACTCGTTTAATGAAACTGCCCAAGGGAGCGTTAATTTATTAATTAGCCTTATAGCTTGTTGTGCTTTAGAAGTCGATTTAAGACCGATTTTCTTTCCTACAGTATCATTACCATTTAATCTTTGTAGTAATCCTAATCCTTCAAGTTTTTTCAGACTGTTATAAAAACTTGAGGGAGAAATCTCATGTTTTGGGTCTAATATAAAACTATTTAAATCCTGAAGTAGAGCAAAA
This sequence comes from Promethearchaeota archaeon, assembly GCA_016840085.1. GTDB lineage: Archaea > Asgardarchaeota > Lokiarchaeia > Sigyniarchaeales > SOKP01 > Loki-b32. Next base: position 55,215 of record JAEOTA010000036.1, on the reverse strand, counting down.
CGAACTGGTACCTTTATATTCTGTCCTAATATTTGAAGCATTATAATTTGTGTAACTGATAAATCTAAAACAGTTTCAATTGAAATATCATCTAATTTTTCTTTTTCTTTTGACATAGGAATTTTCTGCAGCTCTTAAAAAGTTTGATCCTATTTTGAATATTACTTTATTTATATAATTTTGTTTTTCCAATTTTGGAATATATCAAACTATAATATCCAACATTAATATATAAATATTTCTACTTTTGGAAATTTAATATTATAAAATTGGAATTATTAATTAGGAAATGAAAATAATACTGCATTAATTAAAGAATACTCCATTAGGGCAAGAACTCCAGATAATGAGTAATTTAGTATTTGTAATTCTATATCATCGACAACAAGAATTTCATCCAAGGGGAGAACGCCGTGAGTTCAGAGAACACATCATTCGAGAAGCAAATCAATGTGATGAAATATATCACTTTAGATCACTTTTATCAGCTTGACAGAACAGAAATAGAATATTTGACAATAATAAAGTTTCATTTATTACAATGAAACAAGTTTATGTTGAATTGTTCAGATAAATAATTTTTTCTACTGCTTTCTTAACATTCTCATCAATATTCTTTAGAATCTTTTTATAAGTATTAACTGAAGTATAATATGGATCAATTATATCTATGTCATCAGTTTCTCCGTTAAATTCTCTTATTGTAAAAGTTTTTTTATTAATATCTTGAATGTTATTAAATTGACTTTTAATATCTTTCGAATGGGTTCTTTCCATTGTTAGGATTAAATCTTGTTTTTCTAGTAGAGTTCGATTAATTATTTTAGGCACAAAATCTGAATGTTTGATTCCTTTTGAATCCAAATACATTCGAGATTCTGGTTGCATATAACTAAATGCATTGAAAAAACCACAAGAATCGAAATTCAACTTTACATTAAGTTTTTCAACATGATAACGAGCTAGGTATTCAGCTACCGGAGATCGTGCTGTATTTCCTAAGCATACAAAGAGAACGTGCTTAACTTTATTCATAATATTTCATATATGAAAAAACTTGAAATTTAAATAAAATTTATGGTTAAAATTCTAACAAAAGTATTAAATAAAATAACCGCTAAGAAGTAATAATAATAATTATTTTTTAGGGATTGATTATGAAAAGTGAATCTATTAAACAGTGGTTTATTAGAGTATTTATAAGAGATATCAATTTACCTAGGAGCACATGGATTTATTTATTTTTCTCTTTACTTTCTATTACATTAGTTGCTGAATCTTTTCTATTTAGATACACTATTCTAACTGGTGGAGTGTTATTTGTAGAGATTGAAATTTACATTTTTTTGTTAGTACTTGCTATTAGTTTTGTTATATCAGGTATAGTAGTTGATTTAATAAAGAATAGAACAAAATATTTCAATCTAATGCTATTTCTTTGTATTATTGGACTTCTCCTAAGCGCTTTTCAAGAAATTTTTATATATTATTTAGGATTATTGATTGTACTCTTAACAGTTCCTCAATTAGTTATATTATGGTTCACTATATTTGTTCATGAGACTAATATTTTAAATCGGGGTAGAATAGCAGCTTATCTGTTGATTTCTTGTTTTTCTTTGGGTTATATTTCTGTCCTTTTTCTTATGTCTGACTTTTTATATTTCTTTTTTGGTATTCTAGAATTTGGTCTTTTATTAATTATTTTTTGGGCTTCCCGCTCGTATACATATGTAGAAACTACAAAAAGATTAAAATCAGACAAAAAATATTTTAAAATAATTTTTGAAAAGCATTTTTTCAGATATTCTTCAAGCTTCACGATATTAAGCTTTATTTTAGGAGATTTAATCGCGAGGTATACTTTTGAAGTAGATCTTTTCATTTATGCAATAGCATCTTTTTCATATATTATTGCGGCAGGTTGTTTTTTAGATAATATTGGTCGCAAGACTTCAATTGTATTAGGTATTTTTGTTCTTTCATTTTTTCTTATATCTTATGGCTCATACATTGATGCTGACTATATTTTTGGGTTACCTAGAAAAGCTTTCCTTTCAATTCACTACGGGTTCTCGATATTACCCCTCTTACTTGCAATCTTTACAATTTCAGGAGATTTTTCAACAGAAAGAGGAAATTTAAAATTTAGAGGTCGTATAAATGGTCTTTTTATGTCGCTATTATTTTTTGGAGCAATAATTGGATTTGTTTTTAGTCATTGGATAAATGATATATATAGGAGATTTCCTGTTTTATACGAATACTTACCCAACATTCCAGATCTTTTAAATGGATTTATTTTAGTTTCTCTTTTAGTTTGGATGATGGCAATGAAAGAATTTTTAGTCTCTAAGGATAAGAAATGGGCGAATGCACTGAAAAACATATTTATTCTCAATAAACATGGTGTTTGTCTATATCACCACAGTTTTGAACATAAAGACCTGTTTAAAGAAGAGGAACACCCTGAATTAGATGAGGATCTTGTTTCAGGTGTTCTTTCGGGAGTCATTTCTATAATATCTGAAATAACCCATAGTAAAAAACAGTTAAGACAAATCCAAAAAGAAGAGGCTACCCTATTATTTTCTTATGGAAAATATCATATTATTGCACTAATCGCATCTATGGAATTACCAGTTCTACTTAAAAAACTTGATGAATTTTCGCGAGAGTTTGAACAAAAATTTAGTACAGACCTTAAAACGTTCAAAGGAAATGTTCAGCGTTTTGATCCAACAAAATTTCTTGTAGTGAAATATTTCAGTCAGAAATACGGTGAAGTTGCTGAATGATATTTTAGAATATATTACTATCTTTTCTTTCTATATAATAATAACATATCAACACTGAATTAATTATTAAAACTATTTCTATTCGATTTTTTAGCAAAAAAATTAAATAAAAAAGCATCCTAAAAAATAGTACAAATATTAACTTTATGAAATTAAGATCTAGGCAAAATCTTTTAAACGTGGACAACTAAATTAGTATCTACAAAATTCAGATATATCTAAAATAAGATAAAAATGAAAAGAAGCGTTAAAGATAGGTTTGTCAAAACATTTGCTAGAGATGTAGAAGTAGATAGAAACACATTTTTTTATCTGTTTTTTTCTTTTCTTGCAATTGTATTTATAGTTGAATATTTCATACTTAAATATTTAGTACATATGCAAAAGGGATTAACTCGGGAGATTCCAGCGATTTTAATATTATTTATAATTTCACTCATTTTTTTAGCTTCTGGTTTTCTCGTTGATATCATTAAAAATAAAACACGATTATATATCATATCCCTTTTTATTTGTTTAATAGGTCTATGTTTAAGTTTTCATCCATCTCCTATAATAGATCTTTTTAGTATATTGATTATCCTATTTACGATACCTATATTAATCATAGTATGGTTTTCAACATTAGTTCATGAAACAAATATTCTAAATAGATCAAGAATAACAGCAATACTTTTGGTATCCTGTTTTTTTTTCGGTTTGTTTGGTCTTATCTGTGTATTTTTCAAGGATTTATTCATAATTCTTATCATTATAGAGTCTATTCTTTTGATAATTATAATATTGTATTCAAAAAATTATCAATATACTGAAACTGAAGAGAGACTTAAATCTGATAAGAAATATCTGAAGATAATTTTTGAGAAGCATTTTTCTAGATATTCAGTTACTTTTGCATTTTTAAGTGGTCTTTTAGGAGGTTTATTGTATACTACATTAGATAGATTTGATAGATTTGAGATAAACATTATTGCATTTTCAACTATTTCTTTTTTTTATATTCTAGCAGCAGGTTGGTTTTTTGATAATGTTGGTCGAAAGACTACATTGGTAATCGGGATTTTGATTGTATCTTTTTTTTATATAACGCATGGTTCTTTTTATCATGCTGATATAACGAGTATATTTGGCATACCACTGGACATCCATATTTCTATTCATTATGCTTTCGCTATTCTTCCACTTATACTAGCGATATTTACTATTTCTGGAGATTTTTCAACTGAAAGAGGTAACTTGAAATATAGAGGTGCTCTTAATGGACTTTTTTTGGCTTTAATGTGCTTTGGCATCGCATTAGGCTATTTGTTATATCGATTAATTAATGTGATTCCCGAAATACAAGAATGGGCGCCACACTTACCAGATCTTCTAAACTCATTTGTTTTAGTTATAGTTCTTGTATGGATGATGGCAGGAAAAGAGATCTTAATATCTAAAGAAAGGGAATGGGCTTCTTCAATTAAACAACTTTATGTATTAAATTATCATGGAGTGTGTCTTTACTATAAAAATTTTGAATTAAAAGACCAGAATAAAGATAAGGATCATTTAGATGAAGATCTTATATCAGGCACTCTTTCTGGAATTGTAACAATAGTAACAGAAATAACTAAAAGCAAAAAACATCTCAGAAAAATAATTAAAGAAAACAATTATTTTTATTTTTCATATGGAAAACATCATATTGCAACTTTAATATCAAATTTGGAATTACCCGTGTTATTAAAAAAACTTGATGAATTTTCAGGAGAATTTGAGGAATCATTTATAGAAGATCTTAAAAATTTCCAAGGAAATGTTAGTCGGTTTCAACCAGCTAAGTATTTAGTTAAGAAGTACTTTGCACAAAAACACATCTTACTTGATAAATGATCGATTATTATGCTTTCTATGATTTATTAATTTCAATAATTTTTTTAAGTGTTTTTATAACTCCCTTTTCAATTCGTTCAAGTACTATATTGTATTCTTCTTGAGGTAAATAAAAAGGATCTTCTATCTCTAAATTCTCTTTTTCTCCAGCATATTCTAATAATAAGAAGACTTTTTCGTCAATCCCTTTAAGATTTTTGAACTTTCTTTTCAATTTGTTGATATGATGTTTTTGTTCAAATCCTAAAACTAGATCATGTTTCTCCAATAATTGAGAATCGATTTTTTTTGTTTTAAAATCCCCAATATCTATACCTTTAGAGTTTAAATAATTGACAGTTTTTGGTTGAGCAGTCTTATAATAATGATAGATCCCTGCAGAATCAAATTCAACATCTTTTAATTCTTCTTTATACGTCGTACTTTTAAGCCAATTTGCATATGCTTCAGCAAATGGACTTCTACAAGTATTTCCCGCACAATAAAAGAGGACATGTTCTATCTTTGTCATTTAAATCATTTCCCAATCTTACGAGATCTTGAATTTATACTTTCAAAAAAAATTTTAGATTAACTTCAAAAAGGAATAAAAATATGAACAAGACAAAGAATAAGATCTTAGCAGTCAACTGAATTAAATATGGTTAATGAAATACAAAGAAGCATTGAATATAGAAGAACGATTAGGAGATCCTTTAATGATGGTAATCTATCTTAACAATATAGGTATGATTTATAATAATCGAGCAGAATACAATATAGCATTGGAACAATATACTAAAGCTTTAGATATTTCAAAAGAGTTAGGTGATCTCTCTAAAAAAGCTCTTTTATTAACGAAAATTGCTATGATTAAAATGATTAAAGAAGAATATCAGTCAGCTCTTGAAAAATATGAAGAAGCAATATTAATTTTTGGAGAAAAAGGAGAATTAGCGAACAAAGCAGCTAGTTTAAGCAATGTTGGTAAGATTTATGAAAGATTTCAAAATTATAACGAAGCGTTTAATGCTTACGAAGAAGCCATTCAAATTGATGATCAACTTGGGGATTCAATGAGCAAAATTAGTGATTTATATAACCTAGGAAGAATACTTAAAATATCCGGAGAATATCGTAAAGCGTTATATTCATTAGAAGAAAGTTTAAATATATTTACTCAATTAAATCAAGAACAATATGATAATGTTATTAAACAAGAAATCAAGGATTTAAAAAGCATAGTTGGAATAAAACAGCCTTAATCTCTATTTCTAAAAACATATCATATAACTCAAATAGAAATAAATTTTTAATGTAATCATTGGTATTTTAATATAACATTTAATTTATTACAGAAAATATAAAAAGTTCCATTGAAGTTTAAAACAGATTTCTTAATTATTGGAAGCGGAATTTCAGGGCTATCTTTAGCATATTATCTTTCAAAACTGGCACCAGATGAAAAAATTTTAATAATCACCAAAGAAAAGCTTCACGAGAGTAATACATATCATGCTCAGGGAGGAATTGCTTGTGTTTGGAATAATAATGACAATTTTGAAAAACACATTCAAGATACTTTAATTGCTGGAGATGGGTTAGGGGATGAAAACATTATTCGGAAGATTATTAATCAAGCCCCGGAAAGGATAAATGATTTGATAACTTTAGGTGTAGAATTTACTAGAAATCATGAGGGGGAGTATGATCTTGGACAAGAAGGTGGGCATTCAGAAAGAAGAATTCTTCATGTGAATGATCAAACTGGGCAAAGTATTGAACAAATACTAATTAATAATATAAAAAAGTTAAATAACATTGAATTCAATGAAAGATGGTGCGCAGTTAATCTCTATGTAAAAAATTTAAAATGTAATGGAGCGTATGTCTTAGAGCAAGACACGGAAGAGATTCATAATATTGCAGCGAAAGCAACAATCTTAGCAACTGGTGGAGCAGGTAAGATATATCTTTATACCACAAATCCGGATATTGCCTCAGGAGATGGTATTGCAATGGCTTATAGAGCAGGGACTATGATATCTAATTTGGAATTCTATCAATTTCACCCTACTTGTTTATATCATCCTTATGCGAAAAATTTCTTAATTACAGAAGCGATGCGGGGTGAAGGTGCTATTTTAAAAGACCAGAAAGGAAATCCTTTCATGGAGAAATATCATCCCCTTAAAGATTTAGCTCCTCGAGATATTGTTTCTAGAGCCATTGACTCAGAATTGAAAAAATCTGGTGATGATTATGTTTTTTTAGATATTGCCTCATATAAAGATTCTAATTTTATTAAAGAACACTTTCCCGGAATTTATGAAAAATGTCTCGAATTTAATATCAACATCACAGAAGAGTCTATTCCTGTTGTTCCTGCAGCTCATTATCTTTGTGGAGGTGTAATGGCAGGTTTAAATGGAACTACAGAAGTGAAAGATTTGTATGTTATAGGAGAATCTGCTTGTACAGGATTACACGGAGCAAATAGGTTAGCAAGCAATTCTCTATTGGAAGGATTAGTTTGCGCTTATGAATGTGCAAATTATCTAAAGAAAAATATCTCTTCCTATAAAATTAAAGAATTTAAAGAATGGGAGCACGGTAATGCTGTTCCTTCATCTGAGGCCGTAGTAATCACCCAGAATTGGGATGAAATTAGAATGTTAATGCAAAATTTTGTAGGGATTGTCAGATCAGACACGAGATTAAAAAGAGCTCTTAAAAGAATGAATATTTTTTCAGAAGAGATAGATTATTATTATTGGAATTATAAGATAGAAAAGAATTTAATAGAATTAAGAAATTTATCAATGGTAGCAGAAATTTTAATTAGGTGTGCATTATCTCGAAAAGAAAGTAGAGGAACTCATTTTAATGAAAATCACCCCGAGAAATTGGAATTGGCAAGAAATTCATACATTAAAAGACCGTGGTAAGAACAATTTGCTTTTAAGAACTATAATTTTAAATTCTTATTCTCATTTATATTGATAAGTTTTATCTTAAAGGAGCTATGGAACAATATTGAATATTGGCAAAAATATTAGGATAGAAAGAATAATTAATCGCAAAAGTAAGAGAACGATTATTATTCCTATGGATCATGGCTTAACTATGGGAACCATTAAGGGGCTGGAGAATGTTGCTAAAATGATTGAGAAGGTTGCTCTTGGCGGGGCTAGTGCTGTGCTAATGCACTCAGGTATGGTTGGTGCGGGACATCGTCGATATGGAAGTGATATTGGTTTAATTATACATTTATCTGGAGCCACTAGTTTAGCACCGGATCCAGATAGAAAAATTTTAGTGTGTTCTGTAGAAAGAGCTTTAAAGATGGGCGCTGATGGGGTTTCAATCCATATTAACATTGGTGCTGAGGAAGAACCAGAAATGCTCCAGGATGCAAGTAAAGTTGTTGAGTCTGCTAGAGAATGGGGGATACCCTTAATTGCTATGATGTATCCGAGAGGAAAAAAAATTAAGGATGAAAACGATCCAGAAGTTGTAAATATTGCTGTTAGAGCAGGAGCGGAATTAGGAGCAGATATTGTCAAGACAAATTATACTGGAGATATAGATTCCTTTAAATATATAGTTAAGAGCGTTCACATTCCAATTATAATTGCAGGAGGACCAAAAATGGATACTATACCAGATTTAATTCATATGGTCTACGATTCAATCCAAGCAGGGGGAGCAGGCGTAGCTTTTGGTCGTAATATTTTTCAATCACAAGATCCTACAAAAATGGTACGCGCAATCTCGAAAATTGTTCATGACAATTTTACTGTAGAGGAAGTGTTAAAAGAATACAAATTAAATTGAAAATAGTTCTCACTTAAGCAAATATGAGTAATAGTAAAATCTATTCATTGTTTCAAAAACAAGTGAAGAATCAAAAGGATGATTTAGAATTGAGAATCATTATCTCTTTTGAAAGTACCTCACAACGAGATAAATTTTTATCGAATAACAAAAACCTAAAGATATTATCAAAATATGATTTTATTCCTTCGATTTGTGTGAATTTAAATAGAGATCAAATTAAAAAATATGAAAAAGACAAATTAATAAAACAAATCGAAGAGGATCAAAGACTTTTTTTATCGATTATGGATTTTTTTGAAATTTTAAATTTAAATGATTATAAAATTTCCCAATTTTCATATACAGGAAATAATGTCAAGGTAGGAATAATTGACACCGGCATCGAAGAAGATGTCCCTTCAATATATAATAGTATTTCAAAATCATATATTTTAGAAAAGGGTGTAAAAAAAAGTAATAAAAACAATCTAAAAAGTGAAATATCACATGGAACAATATTGGCTAGCTTAATATGCAATCAATTTAAAGATTCTGAAGGGAACTTCATTGGAATTGCTCCAAATTCAAAAATTTTTGATTTCAATATTACAAATTTAAAACAAGAATATTATTTTTCTAATATTTTAGACATTTTTGATTTAATAACTAAAGAAAAAATTGAGCTTGAAATTCTTTTAATATCTTTTACGACTTTAAATCCTTCTGATGGGAGAGATATCTTATCATTGGCTTGTGATTTATTAGTAGAAAAGGGTTTAATAGTAGTATGTCCTGCTGGCAATAATGGCCCAGAATCATATACAATTGGGAGTCCTAGTGCTGCTAAGAATGTTTTAACGATAGGATCTATTACAAAAATGCGTACAATTTCTGATTTTAGTGGAAGGGGACCTAGTTTAGATAAAAGAATAAAACCTGACTTTTGTTTGCCTGGAGCAGAAATTAAAATTCCTATTTCTAATGATTTAACAATAAATGCCACTGGTACAAGCGTTGCTGCGGCAATTTGTGTAGGAATAATTGCCCTTATTAAGGAACATAATCCAAATGCTTCTTATAATGAAATAAAAGAATTATTTTTAAAATCTAGCACAGATTTGGGTTATGATGAGAATACTCAAGGATTTGGAATTCCTAATATAGTAAATATTTTTAAGAATTTGAATATTTTTCTTGAAAGAATCCTACCATATAACTATCTAATTAAAAAAGCTTTAGCGATTACTATTGAATTCACTATAATAGCAATTGTAATTTATTACCTATTTTATTTTATTATGTTTATATAATTATTTTTTTATGAAGAGAGGGAATACTAATTTTTCCGATATTTCATGTAGCAGTACCTTTGCTTATTTCCGAAATTCCAACAATCAAAAAGTATAAAATTAATAGATTTGCTTTAATAATTGGTTCTTTATTACCAGATATAATAGATAAACCAATATTTTTATTGGGTTTAGGAAATGGAAGATTTTTTTCCCATAATTTACTCTTCATTATTGTAAGTTTCCTAATTGTGTTTTTAATATCGAAAAGAAATCTTGAGATTTCTCTTCCGTTTTTAGCAGGGATGGGACTTCATCTCATATTAGATCTACCTTATGTTCCATTATTTTATCCATTTATTACCTATCGTTATATAATTGTTGAGGAACCACTATTATACTGGTTCAATGCTCTATTTACAAATCCTATCGTTTTTTCAACAGAAATTATTGGAATTGCTATTTTGATCTTTATATTAATACATAATAAATTATATCATGCTGAAGATATCAAAAATTATTTAAAAGGGAGTTTACAAACTCCGATTAAAAACAAGGATTACATTAAATCGAAAGAAGGATTTTATCATGAATGACCCTAAAAATTTGCAATTGTTCTTTTTATTTTAAATTTCGAAATTATTAGTTTAATAATTCTAATGTGAAATATTTAATACCTAACGTATTTATTTTTATTTTGAAATATGAGCCAAAATAAGATTCTTCATGTAATAATTGATCATAGAGAGAACAAACTTAAAACTATATTAGATAAGAAAAAAGATACAATAACTTACGAATCAAAACAATTAGATGTAGCAGATATTGTTATTACTAATGATGTTGCAATTGAAAGAAAAGAAGGATTTGATTTCGTTTCCTCAATCATGGACAATCGATTATTTGATCAGTTATTACGATTAAAAGAGACATATGACTATCCAATCTTGATATTAGAGGGACTAAATGATGAGGTGTTCGAAAATACCGGCATGAAGATCTCATCAATTTATGGTGCCCTTTCCTTTATATCATACAAATTAGGTATTTCTGTTATCCCTACTAGGAATATTGAAGATACTGCGATAGTAATAGAAAGAATTGCAAATAGAGAACAAGGAGGAAAAGATGGTATGCCAATACTTTCAAGGAAAGCGCCCAAAGAAATGTCTAAAAAAGAGAGACGTTCCTTTATTATTGAAGGCTTAGAAGATATAGGCCCAAAAAAGGCGAAAACATTGATTGAAAAGTATAAAACACCTTATCAAGTATTTAAAGCAATAAGACATACAGAGATTTTATATACTAGGACAGGAAATCCGAAATCTATACAAGGCCCACTTGAGGACCTTACTGGTTTTGGTTGGAAGTTTGTAGAAAAAAACCAAAAAATCCTTTTTGGGAAAAAGAAAAAAAGTCCTCAGAAAAAAATTAATGATAAATATTAAGATTTTATAAATAGCTAATTTAATTTGCATAAAAAAATTTACAATAAAATTAAGGAAAGAGAGAAATTATGGAAAAAAAATTCCTACAATTAGAAAAGATTATTCGCAACTATATGCGAAAATATAAAATTCCTGGACTTGCTATTAGTATTTTCCAGGAAGACCAGACCATTTATTCAAAAGGATTTGGAGCTCGTGATCTTGAAGCATTTCTTCCAATGACTCCTCAGACTCTTATTGGGATTGGTAGTATAACCAAATCGTTAACAGCGTTCGGAATTATGAAGCTTATAGAGAGGGATAAGTTATCTCTAGATGATTCTGTATCCAAATATCTAAATTTTGCTCCTTTTACAAGTCATCTTGATATCCAGATAATGCATATTTTATCACATTCAAGTGGAGTTCCTGCTGCTGATGGGGGATTAGCTTCATTATTTTATACATTTGGAGATTATAGAAAAGTATTTCCCGCCTCAAGTCGAGATGATTTTATTGCCCATCTTGGTGAACCTGAAGATTTTATTATTTTTAAACCAGGTGAAAAATTTTACTATAATAATGATATGTTTACATGTTTAGGTTTTATTATAGAAAAATTAACAGAAACTTCTTATTCTGAATTTATTCGGAAAGAAATCCTCGAGCCACTTGAAATGAAGCGCGCAGTATTTTCAAAAGAAGACTTTGAGAAAGATCCCTTGAATGACAAAATAACGGGGTACATGCCTAAGAAGGAAGGTGATAAAATGGTACCCGATAAGAAACCTGTTCCACTTTATAACTATCTCAACGCACCTGGGGGTTTATATGTTTCAATGGAAGAAATGATGCACTATGCTCAATGTTTACTTCAAAAAGGAAGCTACAAAGGTATAAAATTACTTTCTTCACACTCATTTGACGAATTATGGACTCCGAGAATTTCAAGTCCTTATGGATATGGAAAAGATCCAAAATATTGCTTGGGATGGGTTTACGAAGAGGATTACTATCCTTACACTTTTGTTCATCATGGAGGTGGTTTAGGAACTAGTTGTGCCAATTTCAGTCTAATCCCCGAAAAAAAACTAGGTGTTTCGGTTGGGCAAAACTCTTGTACAGGTATAGTTTCCATAATTGGCAGAGCTGCTTTATCTCTGTTACTTGATTTGGATCCCATGATTCATGTTGAAGAATTAAAGATAAGTCAAGTGGTAGATGAAATCAGCGGAGTTTATAAATCGTCCCACGATCTATACGAATTAAAAATATATCTTAAAGGAACTGTCCTTTTTGCGGATATTGAGGTTGATGATGGATTTATGAGTTTTCCTTTGATTCCAAAACAACTGAAAGATTTATCATTTACTGTTTGTAGTACTTTACCTATGATGAGGGAAAGTATTAGATTTGTCAGGGACCAAACAACAAAAAGAGTGAAATTTGCTACATATGATAGATATCTTTATCGCAAAACTTAAACCAATCTATTATCTAAACTTTTTCTTTAAAAATTGAGATTTAAACCTCAAATTTTTTTAAACAGACTAAATTAAGAAATCTTATAATATGATGATCTATCTGATTTTAATTCCAATTTTCTTTTCAAGTATGGTTTATGGAATTATTGGGTTTGGTGATGCGTTATTATTAATTCCTGTTATAACTCCAATAATCGGAGTTAAAACTGCTATTATACTTGTGAATCTTTGGGGAACCTTACCTGCTTTAACCAATTTCATTAAGTATCGAGATTTTTTAGATAAGGGATATTTTTTTCGATTCTTATTATTTGGAATCCCTGCTACGATTCTTGGGACTTATCTTCTGATTAATATTCGTTTAGAATGGATTGAATTAATTTTGGGTCTTTTTATTTTTTGTTATTCTATTTTAAAACTCATGCAATACATCAAGAGCCCATCTGATGTTGAAATGCAAAAAGAAATAAATTCATCATCTCCTTTTATTATATTAGGTGGTTTTTCTTATGGTTTGTTAACAGGTTTAATTAGTGCAGCGGGACCCCTTAATGTAGCATTATTAGAAAAAACTGGACATTATCGAGAAAGTTTTATTGAAAATTTTGCAGCAATTGGAACAATATTATCAATTTCAAGAATTCCATTCTATTTTATTGAAAATGTGTTCCCAAATGAATTACTTTTGGTTTTTTTGTTGGCATTTCCTATCATAATACTTGGAACTAAATTTGGTCATCAGATTACTCCAAAAATACCTGTAAAAAAATTCCAGATCATTATATTTTGTTTCCTTTTAGGAATTAGCTTAAGATCCATAATTGCATCAATTATTAGCTTGATTAGCACATAGTAAAAAGCAGAGAATGCAGTAAAAATCAAGAAATATACCAAAATAATAAAAAAAGAAATAAAAAGAAAAAAATTATAATAACCTTACGTATCTCTGAATTTGTCCTTGGATTAAAAGTAATTGAATATTACGTGAGCCGCCTATAACCTCTTCTATTTTACTTACATCTACTAATTCATCAACAGGAGTATTATCTGTGATCGATATACCTCCCATATGCTGTTGAACTTCATAACAAACATCATGGGTAAGTCTGGCGACATAGTACTTACCTTGTGAAGAGATCGCAGCAACCCATTTTTCCGCTTCTTTTGAAGGTTCTTCCGTAAATAGAATTTTTTCATCATAAACAGTTGCCGCTTGTAAAGCCAATGCAGTTGCAGCGTTAGATTTTGCTAATAAATCTGCCAAACCGTAACCAACCCCTTGATATCTGATAACAGGTTTTCCAAATTGTTTTCTCAAATTGGTATAGATAATGCCATATATTAATCCTGCCCAACAGATTCCTATACCGCTACCCATTATTGAAAGTCTCTCAGGAACTAAACCTTCAAATAGTCTTTTGTATCCAAGTCCATCATCTGCAAGTATATAGTCTTTAGGGACAAAAACATTGTCCAATATTGTATGCGCAATATGAACTCGAGGTACAGAAGTAATTTTTAGACGTTCAGTTTTTACTCCGAATTCTCGGGCAATAATTGCTTGTACCATAGTATCTCGTGGATTTGTTTCATCATAAACACCATAACAACAAAAGTAGTCCGCGCTCGGTCCGTTTGTAGTATATACTTTTTCTCCGTTAAAAATAGCTCCATCATCTGTTTTTGTGCATATAGTTGTTAAATTTACGGCATCTGAACCTCTTTCGGGTTCAGTAATCCCAATACACCCTACTTTTTGCCCAGATAATAGTTCATCTTGGATCTTGAGTGCAGTATCATATCCTCCTCCATATTGGTAATAATGAAAGGTTGGATTACCACATAATATCCCACTTGCTAAACGTGCTAATTCTAATTGCGGATCTAGAATAGAAATATGAGCTCCTAATAAGATTTCTTTTTTCATTCCAACAGGTTTGAAATCTCTCCATTGATTTATTCGTTGAATATACCCGTGCTTTCCAAGTTCTGGGAGTAAACCATATACATCCTTTGATTTATCGATTCTAGGGTTAAGATCTAAGCAAAACTCTTGAAGCTTATGGCAATATTCTCGTTCCTCTTCATTTAGCATTGAAAAAACGTTATCATTGAAGATTTTAAAGACATTTTCCAATGACATCTTTTCAAGGATTTGATCATTAATAATTTTCTCTTGAAACATTTTTTCGTCAATTCTAAAAGTATTTTTTATAATTTGAAAGAATTTATATTAATTAATCTTAATTTTTTATTGTAATTAAATTTTTAAGATTAAAAAGAAGCTAAAAAAAGAATTCAATGCTTAAGTTAATCATAGTTCTTCTTTACAAATTTTAAAAGTTAGAAGTCAATAAAAAAACAATAAAATATGGTTAATTTTTTGTGGTTTCAGTAGCGATTATTTTACCATCTCGCATTTTTAGTATTCTTTCAGCGAGGGTACCCACCATAGGATCGTGTGTTACCATTAAAATCGTTTGATTAAGTTCTAAATTAAGTTCTCGTAATAGTTTAACTATCTCCATACCCATCTTTGTATCGAGTTCGCCTGTTGGCTCATCAGCAATTAAAATAGAGGGTTCATTGCATAATGCACGTGCGATAGCAACTCTTTGTTGCTCTCCACTTGAAAGTTCTGAAGGTAAGTGATCCTTCTTCTCTATTATGCCTACAAGGTTAAGAAATTTAGTAACATTTCGTTCTATTTCCTCTTTAGGTCTACCGGCAAAAACCATGGGAAGCTCCACATTTTCATACGCTGATAGCACTGGCACTAGATTATAAAACTGAAAAATAAATCCTATTTGTTTAAGTCTTAAATTTGTACGTTGTGTATCATCCATATGAGCTATATTTGTTCTGTTTATGTACACAGCACCACTTGTAGGATTATCAAGAGCCCCAATCATGTTCAAAAGTGTAGTTTTTCCAGAACCTGAGGGTCCCATAACTGAAACAAATTCCCCCTTCTTAATATCTATGCTAACTCCATTTAAGGCTCTAATTTCAATCCCTTCAGTAATATTGTAAATTTTAGTTAAATCAAATGTTTGGATCATAGCATTAGGATCTAATTCAGAGTCTTTTACTTCCTGAGATATTAACCCTTGCTCTTCACTCTTTTTAGCTTTTCTCATATTGTATACCTCAAAGTTAAAAATTATAGATTTCTTCAATTGGTTTTCCACCAATTTTTTCACCAACAAATTCTCCATCAGTGAGAGTTATAATCCTATCAGCTACTTCAGCTATTCTTCTATTATGGGTGACCATTAAAATTGACTCTCCAGCATTTTTTAAGTCAAGGAAAATTTTCATAATATTTGTAGTAGTCTCTGTATCAAGTTCCCCTGTAGGTTCATCAGCAAGAATAATAAGAGGTTCATTAACTAAAGCTCTTGCTATTGTGACTCTCTGTTGTTCTCCACCCGACATCTGCGTGGGTAGATGTTCCATTCGTTCATCAAGCCCAATTCTTTTTAAAAGGTTTCTAACTTTTTCTTCTCTTACTTTAGGATCCTTTTTATCTAACACCATTGGAAGCTCTACGTTCTCGTAGGCTGTAAGAATTGGAAAAAGATTGTAAAATTGAAAAATCAATCCAATTTTTCTCAATCTCATTTTTTTATGTTGTTTATTTGTCATTTGTGTGACATCAAGTCCCATTCCCTTATTGTCAACATTATATATGATCTTGCCTGAATCTGGGAAATCAAGAGCGCCTAGACAATTTATTAAAGTTGTTTTACCTGAACCAGATGGACCTTGAATTGCGATAAATTCACCTTTTCTAACTGTTAGGCTAACTTTATTAAGTGCTGTAATTGTGGAATTGCCTACTGTGTAAGTTTTAATAAGATCATGCACATCAAGAACTATATCAGGATCTATCCTAACTGCTCTTGCTGTTGACCTTTGTTCTTTATTCATTCTTACTTTCTTCTTTTTAGTTGATATTTTTACCACCTTTTTCTATTTTCTATTAGAATTATCTGGTTCTCACCGCATCTATAATATTTAAATTTGCTGCCCATTTTGCTGGATATCGTGAGCTCAGAATTACAGTAAGTAAGACAGTTGCTACCAAAATGCCAATAGTTAACCAAGGAATTGTCCAAGTGACTGTAAGGAATCCACCCGAGGGTATAGTATCCACCATCAATGTGCCTTGAATTATACCTGCAAAAATACCTGTAAATAGACCTAAAAGTGCTAAAATTAAAGTTTCTCCTGAAATTGATCGTATTACACCCTTTTTACTTAATCCTATTGATCTGAGCATTCCTATTTCCCTCCTTCTTGCCATGGTTGTGAGAAGACTATGAAGTGTCAACCCAATCATTGCTATTATTATGGAAAAGATTAGTAAGCCATTTGTTATGAAGACAATTAAATTAAGCATAGTTCTGAATATGGAACTCATAAAGGATTTTGTAAAAGCAAATATTATAAGATACCCTCTATCTTCTATGTAGTTGATTAATTCTTCTAAGACAATTTCATCTTTTACCCCTTTGTCCACCCATGCAAACCAATCATATACATTAGTTCTAATTTGAAGTGTGAAACTTTTAAGATCGACTATTGTCCAGTTTCCACCCATCATAAAATCTAGATTTTGCATTAGCACATTCTTACTAGTGGTAATATTTACTGGATCAACACAATGAACTAGAATTGATGTTATCTTGTCATTAGAATAATTTGTTCCCCTTTTATTTGCATATATAAGATTTCTCGCTTTTTCATAATTAATATACACCGAATTTCCACCGACATCAAAACCAGTTTCAAAACCAGCAACCCAATTATATCTTTCTGTATTATATAATGTGGGAGCTTCTATTATTCCAATAACTTCAAATTTTGGCCATGCATCTGGGGGTAATGGGAATGAATCTTGTGGAAGTATACTTATATTATCACCGATTTTAATTGAAGGATGATTTTTTATGAATGTTTCATCAACTACGCATATATTTTCTGTCGTTGTATTCAAGAGTTCTTCCATTGTAGATCCACTATATTCAGTTGTTTGGTTTATGAGACTATTATTGCCAAAATACGAATCAGATTTTAATTTTCCATTTGAATTTGTATGAATACCAACAACCGAAGCCATAGAGTCTATATCTGAACCATTATAAATAGGTGTAAAAATGTCCATCCTTGTAGTATAATAGTCAATTCCACCAATACTATTTAATATAGTCTCCACAGTAGAAAAGTTAAACCAATTTGGCAGAAATCTATCGATTGTTTCGTTTCCAGTTTGAGCTAATTGCCTGAAAATCATATCAGTTCCTCCACCAGGCAGATTTTTAGACGCGATTTCTTCATAAGTTCCCCACGAGACAAACATGTTATAGGTTTTTCCTTCACTTAATCCCATAAGATTGACTGTGGAAAATCCTTGAATAGTTCTAACAATTGCGATGACACTCATATTCACTATAATTGTATCTTCATGTGCATTATAAATATCTCCATCAAGTATTGCAGTAAGATTTGCATAAGTAGTACCAAGAGAGAATTTAATAAGTAAATATTCTCCAACTTTAACATCATAATCATCAGCAAATTCTTCGTCAATTATTATATTGTTGCCAATTTCGATTTCATCCATCATTTCACGTAGAGTCATTTTTGAAGGTGAAATTATTATAGTTTTCGTCATATGTTCCTTAATTTTTGCTGTATCTATTACATTTATCATTATTGAATCATTCCATTCAGTATCAAGTAAGCTACGTCCAATCCAATCACTATCTATTCGAATCTGAGCATTTTGATGACTTACACCCATTACATCATCTACACCTGTTTGGTTGATGAGTCCGTCTTCGAAAGATCTTGGAGTATTAAAAGTATATACTCGAATATCCGCTCCCATAAAGTCATTAACAGTAGTATTGACTCCTGCTCTCATTGAATCCATCACAACACTCATCCCAATAAGAAAGCTGGTTGTTAGAGCGATCATAATGAAAGTTAGGGTTGTCCTCTTTCGATGTCGTAGTATGTTTTTTTCAGTTAATAATCTAGTTTTCCGTAGATAAGGAGAAAACAATGCTACAAAGGCTTTATTAAGTGGTTTGATACTAAGTGCCATTATCCAAATAATTCCAAATAAGATTAATATTGGAGCAAACATTGAAAGAACCATTCCTTGTGGTGGTCCTGGAGTTGTCTGTATTTCAGTCGTAGCTTCAGGAGGAGAAATCATAAGCCATGCACCATAGAAAATAAGCAATCCTCCTAAAATAAAGAATATCAACCTCCGCCAATAGTGTTTTTTCTCCCTTTTAGACTTTTCTTCAATTGGATTTAAACATTCAATAATGGGTTTACGACTAGCTTTCCAACTGGGGTAAAGTGAAGCAACAACACAAGAAACTAATCCTACTACAAATGTTATTATTAAAGTTGTTGGATATAACACAATATCAAATTCTGAAATTGAAAATCCTCCCATTTGAGCTGCGATAGTTTGTATAGTTTGCAAAGTAACTGAAAAAATTACGTATGATATAAAGTAAGAAAAAATTGTTCCTATTGACGCTCCGATAATTCCCATTACTGTGCCTTGGGTTAAGAACATCTTAAAAGTTTCTGATTTAGATGCACCTATTGCTTGGAACATACCTGTTTCATACTCTTGTTCTTTTTTGATAATGTTAAAAATATTCATCATCAAAATAATTGAAAGGATTAATGCGATTAATCCAAAAATCATAAACATAGTTCGCATCGTACTCATTGTAGTTTCTATCATCTCTAAACTATCTGATTTTAAGTCGTTAACTTTCCAATCTTTTTCATCATTGAGATCAATTAAATTACTTTCAATCTTCTTGGCGACAGAAGAAACACTATATATATCATCAACACCTACAACGCCCAGATTATATTCACCAGTGTGATTTTCTGTACCATCTACAAGTTCATGTGTATTATTAATATTTGTATATATACCAGGTCCTTGTGAAAACATAGTAGATTCTGATGGATCTTCTGGATCGAAATCACGTGCTTCACCAATATCCCGTATTATAGCGACAACAGTATATTCAATCCATGTCCCTGTATTGAGAAGATCATATCCTAGTAGTTCTCCTTCTTTTGGTAAAATCCAAACACTGTCATTCGCTTTAAAATCTTTCCCTAATTGAATTTTTAACGATTCAGAAATAACTAATACTCTATCTCCTGTATTCTCGTCGATATAATCAAGGAGTTTTTCAATTGTATCTCCATCACTTACTGAATCCAATATATATGGTTCCGCACCCAATTCTTTTTCATTTAAATCTTGATGATTAATTCCATATATACCTGTCCTTGTACTATTATCGACTTGATTCCCGCTATCAGTTGCACTAATATGAACATTAAAACCTGAAATCCTGTAAGCAACCGATTCAACGTGTTTAACATCCTCGATTTCACCATGAATTTCATTAGGCTTAAACCATCCATCAGTGCTATTAGCAGATCTGATTAAAATATCTGCGGTACCCAATTGTTTATCAATAGTGTCTAACATCATTACATTAAATGAATCAGAGACAATCATAACTCCTCCAAACAATGCTACACTAATAACAAGTGTAATTGTTGTAAGAATATAACGAATCTTACGCCTTTTCATATTACGTAAAGCGATTTTAGTTATTACACCCATTTTTTCCTTCTCTCCTTTTTTAATTACTTGAATTATCTGTTTTTGGCAATTTAAAGGTTGTTATTGTTCTTTCCATAGATATTTTCATCTTTTTATGTTTTATTTGATTTTTTCATGTTTAATCTTATCCATATCATTCAAGTGTATTGAAAATAATAATTGATTTTTATCTAAATAAGAAATAAATATTATTTGATATAGGGGAATAATATAAAATTACTAAAATATTTTATTAAAAACCAAAATTCTTTTTATCTCCCAATTTAATGTAGAAATTTCAACTTGCTAAAGTTTGGAAAAAAGAAAAAGATATTCAAAGTTCTTTATTGAATATTAATAATTATTTGTAATTATTATCTATAAATTCCATTACTTTATGTATTTCTTCTAAATGAGTATCAACCTTCCCGAAAATATAGAATCTTACATCTGGGCCTGTTCCACTTGGTCTGAAATAAAGTGTTGAATCTGTACTCTTTAATTGATAAAGGTCAATCATATTACTATTATCTGATAAAGCATGGATATTATAATCCTTCTCACCTATTTTAATCTGTTTTCCCTCATTTTTTTCAAAGTTCTTCATAATTTTGATTTTTTCTTCATCAACAGCTGGAATTGTACGGTTTATTCCTTTTATTGACCAATCTATTGCTTCAGAAATGATATAACCTCTGCATATAAGTTCTGTTATCAACACTAAAGCAGGAACGGGATATTTATCTGCGATAATTGTAAAGTCAGTTGTAAAATTGTATTCCCGTGTTGTATTATTTTTAGATACATCCAAAATATTGAGTGTATGACCTCCACTCTCTTCCCAATACACCATTAAAAAAGATTCCTTTTCAATGTGTTGACTTTCCATTAATTTAATTAATTGTTGTCTAATAGGAGTTGGATTATCAATCTTGATTAAATTCTTATTCTCATCTTCAAAATAAAGAATTGCTGTATCGATTTTTGATTGATCAACTTCTATTCCGAGAAGGAAGTACATAATTACTCCTAAATGTTTATACCCTACTCCTGTCAAAATGTTTATAAAACTCGTATCATCTCCCCGTAAATCGCTTGGTATAGTTCTTACATTTATAATTTTCTTATTAAATTCCTTAGCTAGGATATTATGCATTCCTGAGTAGATTTCATTTGGTATATAAGTAAAATATTCTCCATTCTGTTTCACATATAATACAATCCTATCCCTATCAGCATCTAACAAAAGTGCTATATTTGAATTAGCTTGAGTCATTATTTGCTGTAATTTATTTTCTTGTAAATTCTTTAGAGGGTTAGGAGGGTTAAGTTCTTCTTCAATGAGAGTAATATTTGCTCCATATTGCTTAAATAGATTAACTATACCTCTAGCTTTACCTAAATACGGCCAAATTACTATATTTTTATCCCTGATACTCTTAATTTCAAGGATTCTTGATAAAAGGTCGATAACATAATCATTATTTTTTTTCTCTACATCAATTAAAATAGGGTAATACTCTGTTTTAAAAGGAATCTCTTTCAATTCAAGGGCTACTTTAGAAATATTCTTAATATGATTACCAGACATTGGTATTGGATAATCTATATAAAACTTTATTCCATTCCACGATAGATCATTATGACTAGCAGTTAACACAATAATTAAATTTATATCATCATATAACGCAACCGAAGCCGCACCATAAGGAGCAGAAACTTTAGATTCACCAGGATCGTCTTTTTGATAATATATTTCATAACCGTCGTAAGAAAAAATTTGGGAACAATAATTTAAAAGAATTTTTTTACTTGGTCTATTATCTGTAACTATTAATACTTTTAAATTTTGATTATCTTTCATTTCTTTAAATTGTTGACTAATGGCTTTGAAGACTCGTAAAAATAAAAAGAGTTTTCGACGGGTTAGCAAATATCTTTCTTTTTCATCTATGAGTTCAATATCAAATATTTGAATTCTTAAACCAGATGTAGGTGCCACAATTGGGTCAATAAGATTTTCCTCTTCTTCGGTTAATTCAGGTAATCTTATTACTTTTATTCCTCCTTCTGATTCTTCTAATTTTATATCTTCTATCTCGAAATCAACCAAGAAACTCACCAATTAATTAATAAGATAATTGAGAATAGGATTGATCATTTTATAATTATTAGTATTGCTATATGAAATAATAATATTCCAAATAATATATTATAATTCTTTTATGGCTTCTTTTAATATTGCCAATATTTTCTCACGATACATTGGTTCAATAGCAATCATACCATGAGTTTTAATAATACGTTTTTCACTAGACAAGATTTTCTCACAAAATTCAGGAGTCAGTCTATTTGGTAAATCCTGTTTATTAGCAATACCTATAACTATTTTATCTTGAAAAAATTTATCAAGTAACTCGTGAATAATTTCTTTTGAACCATTTATATTTTCAAATGTAGAATCAGTAACAAGTAGAGCCATATCCGAACCTGTCAATAAGCTTTTCCATAACGATCTAAATTGAGCCTGTCCTGCAAAGTCCCATAAGGTTATTGTTCTTTTGAATTCATCTCCCTCATATGAGACAATATCAGCTGTTATTGTTGGAACATATTCTAAATCTACATTTTTACCCGCTATAAGACGCGTTAATGTAGTTTTACCCACACCTCCAAATCCTATTATGGAAATTTTTATTGCTCCTAATATAAAATTATCTAACACTTTTTCAAATTCATAAAATAAAGTCCTATTTCCAGCCCAACTCCCATCTTCTAAGATTTTACCATATTTCTCCATGAATTTGGCTCTTATGCTTAATATCTTCGAGTTCACGGAAGAATCATCGTCCTCAAGGTCTGTACACACGACAATGATGATTGTGTCTATTATCGTATAAAAATATTTAAAATCTTCCGTTTGCGTACTCTTAATATCACTCTGGCTAATTTCCTTCATAAAGCCTGAAAATGCACTCAAAAATCCAGCTAATAAATCTCTATCTACCTCAGAAATCCCATAATTCCTAAATAACAATGACTTTCCGTCCTTCGTTAATATATTAATATACTGTATCACGTAGTACACTTGAGAAGTTTTTTATAATAGAATTATATTTATTAAATAATAAAATTCGATAAAAATAAAATTTTGTAAAAGTTTTTCTTTTTATCTACAGATATCTCAAAAGAGAAGCAAGAGAGGAATATTGGTGGGACCTTCAAATAATTTGGATAAGGAAGATATCATTAATTATATTAAAGGAGCGGATGAAAAGCTTGATAAATTTGCCTCAGTACTCGAAAAATTCGGACTTGACCTTATAACTAAAATGGGGCAGACTAATTTAAAAATAAATATGCTCACTGATAAAATTAATGAATTAAGTAAAGCTACTCTCGATGTAAAAGCATTATTGCCTCAATTGACTAACGTTATTGAAAATCAAAAAATTTTGGAAGCTGAGCTTGATTTAATTAGAACTTTAATTCAAAAATCAACCATTTCGTATCAACCTAAAGAAGTTGAAAGTGAAAAAGTAGAAAGGGATACTTCGGCAACTGATAAAAAACATGCAATTATTGATCAATTTCACACCTTAAAAAAGTATATCGAAGAAAATGATGACCCTCAACATGTAACAACAAGCTTGGCAAATATTAAAGAAGATATCTTCGTTTTTACCGGTGGTCACAGAATTCTTTATGAAATTGGACAATTTTCAAATAAATTAAATGATTTAAAGACTCTTTCTGATGATATAAAAGGGAAACTAAAAGAAAAAATCACTTTCTGGATTAATAAACTGTCTGTAAAAGGATAAAATAAGGTTTTAAAAAAATTTCAATTATCTTTCTTCTAATTTGGAAAGTAGTGTAAGTTCTCCTATTTTATGAAAGATTGAACTAACATTATCTCCTGTTAATGCTGATGTTTCAAAAAATGTTGCGTTAAGTTTTTGGCTAAGATGTTCAGCCATAGGCAATATAATTTTTCTTTCATCTTTTAAATCTATTTTATTACCGATTAGAATACGGGGAATCGCGGAAAGTCCGTATTTTATGCAAGTATTCCACCAATTGTTTACATTTGAAAAGGAACTAGATCTTGTAATATCATAAACCATCATCATTCCATCTGCGCCATTAAAATATGGACGATGCAGCATATAAAATTGTGGTTGCCCTGCTATATCCCATATCATCAGACTCACATCTGTATCTTTTCCCATATCATTCTTTACTGTGACTTTCTCTTTGGTGATATTTACGCAAATTAAACGAATTGTCTAACTTGTAACGCCTACAGTTGGAATATACTCATACTCAAACTTTTCAGCACAGAAAGTCTTCAGAAGACTGGTTTTTCCCACAGCGGGGTCTCCAATGACGATAATCTTGTAAATCATTTCAGAGGGTTTATGAAATACTAATTCTTCTTCTTGTTTTTCTCCTGTCATATTTTTTTCTAATTTTTGTGTTTTCGATTTTTAATTAATTAATTAATGAAGTTCCAATATAAAAATTTTAATTGTTTTTTGATTAGAAGAACAAAAATAAAATAAAAAAGAAAATTATTCCTTTTTAAAAACACTAAAGTTTTTCTGCTCTAGCTAATTCTGCTTTTTTATCCATAATTGCCATATATGTGGCAGCTGTATATTTGGGTGGCACAATTTCTTCCTCTTTTTTATGGAGTTTTATTGCTGCTGCTGTACAAGTAGGTACACATACACCACAACCGATACATTTTGTCTTGTCTACATAAGATATATTATCTTCAACGTGTATGGCATCCATATTACAACGTTCTTCACATGTACCACAACCTACACATAAATCTGGGTCTACTTCTGCATAGAAATTTGTGGCAAAAAACTGAGCTGGTTCAGCAAATCTTTTCTGATTTGTGAGAACTTCACAGCAGCATCCACAGCAGCAACAAATACACATAGGACGCTGAGAATTTCCAGGTTGAATCACTAAACCCGCTTGTTCGACTTCTTCTAAAATTTCAAGAGCTTCCTCCTTACTAATTTCTCTCGCTAGGCCTTTATCTAAATAAGCCTCAGCACCTCTCCTAAAACTAAAGCAAACATCTCTACGTTTTATTTTATTACAAGGCTCACCAAGTAGATCTTTAGCTTGTCTGCATATACAATCTTGAACTGCTATTGTACCTCCGACATTCTCAATTATTGACCTCAAATCATCATAAGTAGCAACAGATTGCTCATGCTCGATAGCTTGTTCTATTGGGATTGTACGTAATTGTGGAATTTTGGTTTTATTAAATTCATTCTCCCAAAACGATTCTTCAAAATATTGCTCAACATCGTTAATGAATTCTTTTGTAAGATGATTTAATTGAAATTCAAACATGCCTATTACTAATTGAGCATTTGCATAAAACCTTTCCTCTTTATCTCCTTCTTTATTTATGCCAAAATTAATAACGCCTTTCTTATACATCTCGTCTAATTTTTCTTCGAGTAATTCTATTGAAATCCCACTTTTTTTTATTTTCCCATAAATCCTTTTCAATGATTCAGGTCTGTAACTTAATTTTATTGCCAGTTGTGCTTGTTCTGGAGTAAAAAGATGTGTTAGCACACGTAGTTCTATACCAGATTCAGTAGCAGGGAATCCAATAGGCATTTTATTAAGATGTTTTTGTAGTTCTCTATATACATCTAAATTTTTTCTTCCATAGTCAATATTTATTATATTAAATTTAAAAGTTAAACTCAATAATATAATAGCTATGATTATTAATATTAAAATGATATTTCTAATCTTTTTATCTACTTAATCTGAGTCGTCCATTTTAACTTAGTAATTATTTTAAGAAATCTAGAAGATTAATTCGATAATCACGAGAAACTTTATCAATTTGATTAGTTTATTTTATTTAATTGAATTTAGCTCTCTTTTATTGATACAAATTGATTAAAAACATTATTTTTGATTTAGGAAACGTCTTATTAAGTTTTAGACCAGAAAATTTTTTGTCAAGATATACTAACGATAGCGAACTTATTAAAAAGTTTATTTCGAACGTGATTAGGAGCCGAATTTGGCTGAAATTAGACCGTGGAATAATTCCTATGCAAAAGGCACGAGATGAGTTTCTTTTAAGATTCCCTGAGAATAGTAATTTAATCAATTTATTTTTTGAGCATTGGATAGAGATGTTAACACCCATTGAGAAGAACATTGAAGTTTTAAGAGATCTAAAGAAGAATGGCTATCAACTTTATATTTTATCAAATTTCATTGAAGAAGCTTTTAGTTATGTGAGTAAAAAATATGAATTTTTTTCTCTTTTTGATGGGGGAATAATTTCATATAGAGTTCATATCATTAAACCTGAGATGGAAATATTTAAAGAACTTATAGAGAAATACAATCTTGATCCTGAAGAATGTGTTTTTATTGATGATATTGCTACGTTCTTGTTTAAACCAAGAAAGTTAAAGATGAAAACTATTCAATACCTTCCTAATACAGATTTACGTGAAGAATTACGAAATCTGAATATAAATATCTAATAAATTAGTGTATAAAAACCATCTTTATACATTAAAGTCAATGAATATGGAAATTTAAGATTCCGATATTTTAAGATTTTCTTAAAAAACTTCTCAACACATTTATTATTTCAAATATTATTTCAAAAATTATCAAACCACCCCCTATAGCCATAAATGGTTTATATAATTCGTTTCGTGAGATACACACGGCAAGACAGACTTCACGCTGGTGAAATTTAAAGATCCAAGTCCACCAATAATCACATCCGCTCCCACAGATTTTAAATCCAGGAATTACATATATAAAACAAAGATATGATACTATAAGAAACAAAATCCCTGTACAAATTAATGTTATTCGAAATAGGTTAGTTTTTGAAATTCTCATTTAGACACCCAAAAATGGATATCATATCATTATTTATTAATATTTATTCCTGTTAAAGAAATCTGTTTTATTATTTCGAATTTTGATGTTTTATTATCTATACGTGAAATAAAATAAATCTGGTTTAGAAGGAATTCAATATCGTTCCAGTTTTTCTGTAAATCGTTAATTACTTCATATAATTTATTTTTCCCTATAAGTTGCCCAACACTTAAATGAGGTTTAAATCCTTTTTTGAATTTATTCACATCATAACAGTCTGGTACAATTTTGAGAAGTTCTGCTTGAAGGTTAATTATTAAATCATTTGGTTCTGGATTAAGCCAAATTGTATATCTCCCTTTTCCATGAGGAAAATATTTAAATTTTTTTAAAGAAATCTCAAATGGTCTTATTTGCCTACACTTTTCGGAAAATTCTTTTTCAAGACTGATATATTCATTTTCAGGTCTAAATGGATATAATAATGTTATATGCGGCATCCATTTATTGATTTGACGGTCGTATATTTTGCGAATTTCTTGGATAGTCGACCATTTTCCTTCTGGAGGTATAATTACCACAGCAGAGGTATAGACTTTCACTATGTTATCTACTTAATTATCTGATTTAAGATCACTTAGTATATTTAAATTATTAATTTATCTCTTTTCTGTTCTCAATTATATTTACAAATCCAGAACTTTTTCTATTTTTTTCTGAAGTAATTAAAAATAATTAAAAGATTTTTATTTCAGAAAAAGTAATTGCAATTTGAAATATGAAAATTAAGCATCGTCATTTTATTAGGAAATCCGAATTAAAACCTCTGAAGACCGAAATTTTAAAGCAATATGATCAAAAGTTTATTGATCAAATATTTCCAAGAAAATCTAACGTAGAGCTAATTCAAACTGAATCTGGAGACACTTTATATGCGGTAAATAATGAACTAAAACTCTGGAAATCTAAGGAGGGGTATATTCCAGTATTAACCTTGCTTTTAAACAATAGAGTAGACTTGAAAACTATTATTGTAGATTTTGGAGCCGTTCGCCATGTTGCTAATGGGGCAGATGTAATGCGTCCTGGAATAACACAAATAGATTCATCAATTAAAGAGGGAGATATCGTACAAATTAGAGAAGAAACAAAAAACAGAGCTTTAGCTGTAGGAAAAGCCATGTTTGATGCTCCAGAAATGGAGTTAAAAACTTCTGGAAAAGTAATAAAGAATATTCATACAATTCAAGATTTGATTTGGGAGTTCGAAAAGGAATTTAAATAAATTCTGTTTTTAAAATTGATTCTAATATTTTTTTTTCAGGTTCAATTAATTCATTAAGTGAATAACTTTCAGATTCATAAGAATCAACTAAGCTTCCGCCTTCTTGAAATTTTGATAAATCGAGTATAATTTTTAAGCCATCTTCAATAATTTTTGTATCTTCAATCTCACATGAGATTTGCATTAATCGAATTATAGAATTTGATTTCCATAATTCATTTTCATGAACTTCATTTTCTATACAAATGAAATCTTCAAAAATTTCATTGAAAAACTCAGTTTCTGAGATCAATTTTAGCTTAAACCACCTCAACCCATTCCTATTAAAAGAATAAAATTTCTCCCAAGTGTTAACATGATAATATATATAGTCTAATATTTTAATCCCAATTATTTCTGAAATATTGCGTTATGATAATACACACATCTGAAAATCCAGTGCTAAATGTTTGAAATACGACATTTATTTATGCAAGAATATCGAAATTGAAAATGATGATTTATTTTTTTAGTGTTATTCTACAATCTTGTTTATTTTTTTTATTATTTGTTTTACACTGATCTGAATGATATAAATTATGTGTTATTGAAAAAATTAAAAAAGCTCATATTATCTGGATATATAAAAATCTCCAGTAGAAAGTTAATATTTACGACCCCACGTAAATTTTTTTTAGTGGATGGTTCTGAGCTTTTTACTTTGTGATTTATAAGTGATTTTAGAAATATTGTTTCTTGTGTAATATAGAATCAAAGTGTTATAATATCTGTGTGATATATTTGTGTTCCATGCATATTACACGATGTTATAATAGAACTCGATTTTATATTATTCGGGACTATATATTGATGGTCATAATGAGTATATTAATACGCATATCTCGATGACTTATCATCATTAAAATAAAAAAAGAGGTTGTGTGTGTGAAAATGAGTATGTATCGATCATATTTGCTAAAAAATAACTTCTGGGCTAAAAAAGGGAATGAAAAGAGTCCAAGTGCTGAAAAAGTTTTTATCAAACATGATTTAGAGGTTGGTGGAATTTATGCCATTATTGAAAACGAGAAAAAAGGAGTAAAAATCATAGCTGAGGGCAGAGAATATTTTTTCAATAATTTTGACAAGTTGGATTCTTTTCTAAATCGTCTTCAACAAAGGAAAGATGATTTTATGAAAATTCTCAGAAGGAAAAATATTTCTAAAAAATTAAGAATGCTAGAAATTTAGATTTTTTTCATATTATTTTTATAATGTTTTGACGTAAGGAATCTTATTCTATTTGGATTTAGATAGTTAGAATTCTATTTGTTAATCTAAATTCTGTATTAATCATGTAATTCTCATATTTTAATTTATACTAAAAATCCAAATATCATTAAGTAAATAAAATCATACTATTAAATCCAATTTAAATGATAACTATATTTAAAAATTGAAGGATAGAACCATGTTAAATAATACTGATCTTGAAGTAAAATTGAAAATTATGTATATCTACACTATAATAGTTCCAATAATTTTTGGATTAGGAATTATTATACTACCCGACGCAATGATATCTCTCTTTGGGTGGCCTGAACAAGATCCAATCGTATTTGGGGTTACGGGTAGTGTTTATGTTGCTTTTGCACTTTTAGCTATATTGGGCTTACGTGATCCTCTCAAATTTATGCCGATTTTGTTACTGCAACTTTTTTATAAGGTAATCTGGTTTATTGGTGTTTTCATTCCACTTTTGGTAATTGGTGAATTTCCGATGTATGGATTATTGCACGTTATAATATTTGCTACTTTTATTATTGGAGATATACTTACGTTGCCGTTTTCAGATCTACTTAATAAAAAGTCAGAATGAAAAATCTGAAGTTTTTCGCTTAAAATCTTAAAAATTTTTTTTTTAATCTCCATAAACTGGCTGGAGTCCTGTTTGAAAATGTCGTAGTCTTAATTCCGCTCCTCGAGAAATTTTTACTTTTGGAATTTTTTTTCTATTATTATATAATTCTGTTATGGCAGCAACTGCATAGTCAATATGAGAAGTATTGTAAGCATTCCATGGGATTGCAAATCTCACTAAATTTAATATACTCTTCCTTTGCTCTGGTGTTTTCTTGTCCCATTCAAAAGCAAATGGTCCTAATTCACAAGCTCTTATCCCATAATGTTTTAGAAGTTCTATTGTAAACCCTATACCTCCAAAATCATCAATCTTCATATCTATGCCCTCAAAAAACTTATCCATATTAAGGTATACTGCATGACCACCAGCAGGAAGAATAACAGGAACCGCATTCTCAGCTAGCTTTCGTGCAAATTCCCTTACAAGAAAGATTCTTCTTCTAAGAGAGTTTAGGTCTACAGTTTCATAAATACTTGAAGCTAATGCTATGATATCTCTCCCACTCATTCCCCCATAGGAATCATTTCCAAAGGTTAAGATTTGCTTTTCTTTTAATAAAATACCTATATCCTCTTTGGTTGAAAATTTCTTATGAAATATCCCTCGATCTTTGAAAAACAACCCACCTCCAATATTTGCCAAACCTTTTTTAAAACTAATGGTAAATCCATCTACATAAGAAAACATTTCTTGAACGATACTTGGTATTGAGTGATCTTGGTACCCTTCCTCAAATTCTTTAATAAAAATTGCATTTTCAGCAAATCTGCAAGCATCAAAAAATAAAGGGAGATCATATTTTTTTGCTATTTTTTGTACTTTTTTGATATTGTTCATTGAAACAGGTTGACCTGCTGCGGTATTATTGGTGATTGTTATATAGATTAAAGGTATAGAGTCTGCTCCTTTTTCTTGAATTAGTTTTTCTAATTCATTCAAATCCATATTCCCTTTGAAAGGATTTCTTTTATCCATTTGATCAAAAGGAAATTCATCCATAAGATTTGTTGAAAATAAATTCACAGGGTATATACTATTAGCAGCTATATTTGCTTCAGTAGTATCGAAGTGACCATTGTTTGGAATATAGTATTTTTTATTTGGATCTTTTTCTCTTAAAATTGGAGCAATAGTTGAGAAAAGTAAATATTCTGCACATCGTCCTTGAGGAACAATAAAGGTGTTAGGATGAGAAAGTTGATGAACACCTCCATTTACGAACCCTCCTTCATAAGAAGTCAAATAAAGTTCATCCATTAATTTTTTTGTATCTGTTTCTCCAGAGATAATCAAATTAATAACTCTCTTAGGATGATCACCCCTCTCAAAGATGTCTCTAACCGCATCTAAAAGCACATAATACCCTTTATTACGACCATAGGATTCATCTCCATGAAAAAGCGTAGCCCATTGTAAATCTGTCATAGTACCTGCCCCCGAATCAGATAAGAAGTCTAGAAATAATAAATCTGCGGGAAATGAAAACATATTATATTCTGTTTTTTCCAATGCGTATTCACGCTGTGCTTTTGTAACCTCTTTAATTGTTCTAACAACTAAAGGTTTACTCACGGGAATTGGTACACCTAATTCATTTTGCGATTTCAATAAGTATACACCAAAATGAGTTTTTCATATCTACTAGTGTTTATCATAAATTTTACAATGTTTAATAATTTATTTCCATATGATTTGAATTAATGAGATATGATATTTGTTAATTAAGTTAACAAATAAAGAGTAAACATTATTAAAATTAAAGATTTAAATATTTTGGTTCCAAATAGAATATTATAAGATTTTAAACTTTAATTAAAACTCTATAAAGAAGTGGATAAATATGGAACTCCCAGATTATATTAAAAATAGAATTTGGAAAGATTATTTACCTAAAGGAATGACATTAAAACTTGAGGTTCCAGATGATATGACTCTAATCGATGTGGCACTTAATGGAGCGGAAAAATTTAAAGATAAAGTAGCGATGGATTTTTATGGAAGAGAATATACTTTTAATGAATTGGGAATATTAACAAGAAGATTTGCAGCAGGTTTAAAGGATTTAGGAGTAAAAAAAGGTGATATTGTAGCTTTATGGCTCCCTAACTGCCCACAATTTGCTGTTTGTTATTTCGCCATAATATTAACGGGAGCAACAGTTACAGCTATAAGTCCCCTTTTTGTTACAAGAGAATTAGAGTATCAAATAAAAGACTCTGGAGCTAAATATCTTATCCTTTTAGAGAGATTTTATAAGCAATTCAAACGAGCTAGTAAAAATTTAGATTTGCATAAAGCAATTTTGGTCAATATTGAGGGTAATATCCCGAAAATCCCAGAAAATGGACAAATTGTTCATTATAATACCATTTTAGAGAAAAATCAAGAACCCTTAAATCAATTTCCAGAAAATATTGATCCTAAAAAAGATGTAGCAGTAATTCAATATACAGGTGGTACTACAGGCTTGCCAAAAGGAGCATGTCTGTCTCACTATAACATTGTAGCTATGACCCTTGAGATTAAACAAATTACTGATTATATGAAGGAACAATATATTAAAGGTGATTTGGTAACTTTATCTATTTTACCGTGGTATCATATTTACGGTCAAGCTTGTGAGTTAATTAGCAATCAATTCGCAGGAGGGAAAGGTATATTAATACCAAGCTTTGATCTAAAAAGAATTGCACAAATTATAAGGGATTATAGACCCAATTTAGTTTTAGGTGTTCCTACTATGTTTATTAATATGTTAAATTCCCCACACCTAAATGATATCGATATGTCTTGCTTAAAGTATGCTAATGTAGGAGCAGGAGCACTACCTATAGAAGTTGCGAAAGAGTGGGAAGAAAGGACAGGATTCCAAATGGCTGAAGGGTATGGACTTAGTGAAACTAGTACAGGAGCCACCAGTATGCCACCATGGTCAAAAAAGAAATTGGGAAGCTGCGGTCTTCCTTTTGCGAATACATATATAGGAATTATTAATGAGAATATAGAATTTCAACCACTTGGAGAGCCAGGAGAATTAGTAGTATCAGCACCCCAAGTAATGCTAGGTTATCATAATAGATCAGAAGAAAATGAAAATGTATTTTTTGAAGCAGGAGGAATGAAATGGTTAAGGACTGGTGATTATGCAAAAATGGATGAAGAGGGCTATGTTTTTCTTTTAGATAGAATAAAAGATATGATAAAATATAAAGGACATTCAGTCTATCCAAGAGAGATAGAAGAAATTCTATATGAACATCCCGCGGTTTTAGAGTGTGCTGTAATAGGTGTAAGCGATCCTTTAAAAGGAGAAGAGATCATGGCTCATATAATTTTAAAACCAGAATTTAAAGATAAGATTTTAGAAGAAGATATTATTAATTGGTCAAAAGAAAATATGGCAGCATATAAATATCCAAGAATTATAAAATTTGTGCGTTCCTTACCAAAAAGTGCCATTGGTAAAATTTTACGACGAGCTATAAGAGAAAAAGAAGCAAAACGAGCGTAAAAATGGGAAGGAAATAAAAATTATGAAAATTAAAATTTCTTTTTTACATAATAGATTCGAATCGGTATAATTACACCAAGCAGTATTATATCGACCAACGACTTCACATTTGGAAAGAAGAAAATTAGTATGGTTTCAAAAATTAATCCAAAGACCAGAATAATTATTACTCTATTCTGAATTTTTTTCTCTTCTTTTTTTGTATACAATAATTCCCCGTAAATCATATTTAACGTTCCAAAGACGAGGATATAAATTATCATATATAGATTTAAATCTGATATGATTCCAATCCATGCCAATACATTAAAAAGTAATCCAAGACCTAATCCTTTTATAATAACTATGGTAAAATAACTTAGTTTATCATCGAAATCCATCCGATCAAGTTCAATTTTTCTGATAAAGAAAATGGGGAAATTAATTAAATCAATTATTATGAAGATAATCATGAATACATATAGATAAACTCGATCTCCTGGAGTAGCTGTTAAGAGATGTGTTAAGAGAGTAATAAAATTTAGAAAGGAAATTGTTGTACAAAAAATAATAATTCTTTTTGTTCTATCCAGCATATCATATCTCAATACTTTAATCATTCGGAACCCTAAAAGTAGAATCAAAACACTAAATATCAAGAGAGTAACAAAGATAGTTGGAAAACCAATTGATAATATACTTCCTATAGCATGAATGATTCCTGAGACTACCATTAATCTTCCAGCCATGAATACTTTTTTATCATCTATCATAATTTCTATCCCTTGTGATTTAACTAATGGAAAGTCTTTTCGGATATACTCATATAGTCAAATTTTTGCTGATCTGTTATGAAAAACAAAATATTCATTCGATCACTCATGAAAAATCAACAAGTTAGATTAAAATTTGAATCTGAAATAACAAATATGACAAATATCTGATTTCTATTATGGCATCAGCTGAGTAATTTCTGCTCTTTTTCTTATCTTTTTCTTATAATCTTTGTAATAAAGTCGTTTATGTTTGGGATCCATTTTTTCAAATTCTTCCCTAGCTTTCTCAGAAGGAAAAACTAGAAGTTCCCCATTTTCTTTTTGAATAACACATCCAGAATTTTTTAATAGTTTATAATTTTTTGCAGTCTCTACACGATCTCCCCAGCAAATAATATTACAATTTCCACAGGTGAGCTGTACTGTTCCTGTCCCGCCATATGAAGCAGGAACATAACCTTTTGAATGATCCCTAATTTTAGGCCTCTTTTTTTGAGATGTTAATGCAAGCGTCATAAGACGGTTTACTTCATAATCATCTTCAGGATAATCATATCGACCAGGTGACCAAGTTGAAAATTGCCCTGATTTATGTAATCCTGTAGATCCTCCACATACAAGGAGACATCTTGATTTATTAATCCTTTTTGCATATGTAAAAGTATAACCTCCAAGAATAACTACTGTTTCTTCTTTATCCGAAAACATTTGAAAGCCGCATACTCTTGTACAGAGTTTACATTTGACACAAAATGATTCTTCTGGAGGGATTGGATCCGTTGGTTCTAATTTAACAGATGTTACTATACCTCCTAAAATAATGGGAGTACCAATATCTTTTATTCCAACATTACCAGACCATCCAAAAGAAGCAACACCAGAACGAACAGCTAGATATCTTAATGAAATTTCAGGAGGTAAGGATGCTTGCCACCCTGGAACATCTTCTCTATATTTGTTATTTGGTATAACAGACATTGCCTTATGACCTTCTGCTCTCAAGAAATCTCTTACATCTTTAGCTATACGCCATGCTCTAATATTAACCTCAATATTATCCTTTTCATGATCAGCGCGAGCATTGGGTAGTTCCTTTCTTAGATATGGTCTAATCAGCTCTTTATCCAATGGAATAGCAAATCCTATAGCTGATTGTGCTTCTGGTAATAGATATGTTATATCTGCTCCAGGAGGTCCTCCTTCCATGGTTTCTAAGGTTGCAAATCCAACTCTAAGAGCACCGCGTTCTATTAACAACTTTTCAATTTCATCATTTAATGTTATGATAAAACCACCTTTAGAAGTGTTAAATTTTCTTCTAACTATGTTTGCTACTTATTAAATTTTTTATGATGTATATAATAATCCTACTCTAATCCGGGTATCGGTTCTCTTTCATATCTTTTTATTGTTATCGCATCATTGGGGCATGTTAATGCGCATAAACCACACCCTACACATTTATCAGGATTAACATAAGCAAAATCGTCAATAGTAATTGCGTCGAATTTACATCTATCTACACACGTTTCACATGCAGTACATAAATCCTCATCAATTATAGATATGAAATTAGCTTTAGCAATTGCTCTTGGGTTATCTTGAAACCTTATTAATCCTGCCAAATTCCCACAGCAACATTCACAACAGGCACAAATTATATTAGTATGTTCAGCATGATTATCCGTCATATGTACTAACCCAAGTTCAGCTGCTTCTTTTGTTATTTTTTTAACCTCTTCTTTTGTAATAGATTTTATAACAGGGTCCCCCATCTCTAACAAACCTTGGGCATACGCCCCTATGACAATACAATTATGTATCGGATACTTACCTTTGCATTCTCGAATTCCCTCAATCTCCTTCCTATTACGACATGGACATGGGAGTAAAGCAAAATCTTTTTGCACATCAATTATATTATAAACTTCTTCGATAGGTATGATTTCATGACTAGGATCTACCTTTTCTGACACTGTTAATACTCTCGTTCTTGGTATTCCTTTTCGACTTGTTTCCCATGTTTTATAATAATCGTCTTCAAAGAATTTTCTACTTAATTGAGCAAATTTAACATTATCCGTTCCTTCATAATTTTCCTTCACTATGAATGGAGCATCGTATATCAATAAAGGTGAGGGACGCGCATAACTTTTGCCTATTTTTAATATAAATCCTTTCTTTGTACAAGGTTGTAATTTCGCTATTAATTCACCCTTATCAATTGTCAGTTCTTTAGCTAACTTTGTAGCAGAACTCATTTTTGGGAATATTGGGAGTTGCAAAACAATTTCAACAATTCCTGGATCATACATCAAACTCAAGTATTCAAGATAAGCCTCTTTAGGGTCTCCATTTTCGTCAGCAGGGTAAGATTGTGAAGAAAATTTATATTCTTTTGCAAGTTTGATTAATAATTGACGATGTTCTTCATTAACAATCATTTATAAACTACTCAATATTTTTATTTTGTCCTAATTGAAATGATGATCAGGAGAATTTCGCAAAAAATAATAAATCTCCTACTTTCTCAAGTTTTGGTTTATTTTTTTTAATAAGACTATATTTTTTAAACCTAGAGATATTGTATTAATATTAGTAATTAAGAGAATTATATCAGAAAAAGAATACAATACTAATTTTACCATTAAGAGCAATTATGAGAGAGAGGATAAGAAACCTACGAACACAAAGTCGTGAAGCAATTCCATATCTCTCACTGGAACGTGCTTTATTAATTACTGATTTTTATAGTAAAGGAGCAGCGCACAAACACTCTCCCCCGGTTGCTAGAGCTAAAGCTTTTCAATATATATTAGAAAATAAAGAAATTTGCATCAACGATGGTGAATTAATTGTAGGAGAGAGAGGACCGGAACCTAAAGCTACACCCTCTTATCCAGAAGTCTGTTGTCATAGTTTGAAAGACTTAGAAATTTTAAATTCTCGAAAAAAAATTTCTTTCAGAGTTGATGAAGAAACTAAACAGAAATCGAAAGATATTATTATTCCATTTTGGAAAGGAAGAACAATTAGAGAAAAGATTTTTTCTCACGTTGACCAAGAATGGATTGATGCTTATGAAGCGGGTATTTTTACTGAATTTATGGAACAACGAGCTCCAGGACATACTGTAGCAGGAGATAATATTTGGAAAATGGGTTTTTTAGACTTTAAAGAATTAATTAAAAAATCTATAGAAGATTTGGATTTTTATAATGATCTCGATGCATTTGACAAAAGAGAAGAATTGAAGGCTATGAGTATAGCAGCAGATGCAATCATCGCTTATGCTAATAGATATGCCGAAAAAACGAGAATATTAGCTGAAAATGAATCTGATCCTATAAGGAAAAGGGAATTAGAGCGAATAATAGAGATTTGTTCATATGTTCCGGCAAATGCTCCAAGAAATTTTTGGGAAGCATTACAACATTATTGGTTTATCCATTTAGGTGTTATAACTGAATATAATACCTGGGATTCTTTCAATCCTGGACGTCTTGATCAAAATTTATATCCCTTTTTCAAAAAGGATATTTCTAATGGCACTTTAACTAAAGAAGAAGCTATAGAATTACTTCAAGCGTTTTGGATTAAATTTAACAACCAACTTGCTCCGCCCAAAGTAGGTGTTACAGCAGAGGAAAGTAGCACATACACAGATTTTTGTAATATTAATATTGGCGGTTTAAAAGAAGATGGTTCTGACGGTGTGAATGAATTATCGTATATTCTTCTGGATGTAATAGAAGAGATGCGTATCTTACAGCCAAGTAGTAATGTCCAAATTAGTAAAAAAACTCCTGATGATTTTTTAAAACGAGCTATTAAAATTATAAAAACTGGATTTGGTCAACCATCAGTATTTAATGCTGATGCGATTATTCAAGAACTTACACGTCAAGGAAAGTCATTGATTGATGCAAGAAATGCTGGGGCAAGTGGGTGTGTTGAAGCTGGAGCCTTTGGAAAGGAAGCATATATTCTAACAGGATATTTTAATTTAGTGAAAATTCTTGAAATTACTCTTAATAATGGTTTCGATCCTCTAACTAAAAAACAGATTGGATTAAAAACGGGGAACCCAACAGTTTTTAAAAATTTTGATGAGTTAATGGAAGCTTATTCTAAACAAATATGTCATTTTGTAGATATAAAAATAAAAGGCAACCAAATTATTGAACGGATTTGGGCTCAAAACCCCTCTCCCTTTTTATCTATAATAATTGAAGATTGCATCAAGAAAGGAAAGGATTATAACGATGGTGGTGCAAGATATAATACTTCCTATATTCAAATCGTAGGTATGGGGAGCATAACAGATTGTCTAGCTTCATTAAAGTATAACATTTATGACAATAATAATTTCAAGATGGAAGAACTTCTGAAAGCCCTAAAGAATGATTTTAATGGATCTGAAGATTTGCGACAAAAATTACTAAATAAAACGCCTAAATATGGGAATGATGATGATTATGCGGATTCCATCACTCAGGACGTCTTTGAAATTGTATATGATTCAATAAATGGACGCCCTAATACGAGAGGTGGTGCACACAGGATTAATCTCTTGCCAACAACTGTCCATATTTATTTTGGTCAAGTAACTGGTGCGACTCCAGATGGTAGAAAAGCCTTTAAACCATTATCAGAAGGTATATCCCCCGTTCAGGGAATGGATCTTAAAGGACCAACCGCAGTGATTAACTCTGCAGGTAAAATTGATCATCTACGTACTGGAGGGACATTATTAAATCAAAAATTCTCGCCTAAGTTCTTTTCGAGTGATACAGGTATAAATAATCTAACTCATTTAATTCGTGCTTATTTTAAAATGGATGGCCATCATATTCAATTTAATGTTGTCTCAGCAGATACTCTACGAGCTGCACAGAGAAGCCCAGAGAGATTTAGAAACTTAATCGTCAGAGTTGCTGGATACAGCGATTACTTCATTAACTTGGGTTCCGATTTGCAAGATGAGATTATAAGAAGAACGGAACATGCTTTAATTTAACCTAGAGTTTTAATATTAAAACTAAATTCCTCTTATTTTCTGAAAAGAACTCAAAAAAGTAGAATTTATGGGCAAATTTTATTTTTGTGTACATATTCGGTACATAAGATTTAAATAGGATAATTCATAATATGATCATGTACATAATCAGTACATAGAGAAATTTAAGGCTGAAAAAAATGACTCAGATGTTATTAAAAAAGCCAGAACAAGAAGAAATTAATGGAATCACAAATATGAGAACTAGGGTAATGAGGGAATTAAAACTGGTTAGAATGGCTGAGAATAACGAATTAAAAGTAAAAGTAAAAAAAAAATGAAAAATTAAAATAGGTTTAAATCAAATTATTAAAAGGGTGAAATTTAAACAAATGAGTGAAAAACATAATTTAAAAACAGAAGAAGCTGAAACATTAAGAGAACTAGAAGAATTGATAGGGAAGCCTATTCCTCGAGTAGAAAACATAAAGGAATCAACCTTAGGGGTTAAAATAGATGGCGATCAAATAACTATGCTAATGTTGGATGGTAGGGTATTACGAGAACGGGGCAAAAAATTAAGGATACTTCCAGAGTCGATTGGGAACCTTAGATCACTTAATTTACTTTATTTACGTTATAATTATCTAAAAACTATCCCTGAGTCGATTGGAAATCTCACATCGCTTGAATATCTTAGTTTTAAGTCAAATAAATTAGAGACAATTCCAAAATCAATAGGAAATTTAAAATTTCTTAAAATACTTATTTTAGAAAATAATCCATTAAAGAGTATCCCTGAGTCAATCGGAAATTTATCATCACTTAAGGAACTATATTTGACGGGAACAAAGCTAACAACACTCCCCGAGTCAATTGGAAACCTTTCCTCATTAAGTTATCTAAGTTTAGGAAATAATCAATTAACGACACTCCCAGAATCAATAGGGAATCTTTCCTCACTAAGGACCTTATGGTTGGGTGAAAATCGATTAGAGGTACTCCCAGATACGATTGGAAATTTAAAGTCTCTTAAAGTACTTTATTTAAGTGGTAATGATCTCACAACTCTTCCTGAGTCATTCAA
The DNA here is from genome assembly GCA_016840085.1 of Promethearchaeota archaeon. Lineage (GTDB taxonomy): Archaea > Asgardarchaeota > Lokiarchaeia > Sigyniarchaeales > SOKP01 > Loki-b32. Next base: position 14,435 of record JAEOTA010000036.1, on the reverse strand, counting down.
AAATTTAACATCCTTAAAATCTCTCTTTTTGTGGCGAAACAAAATAAAGGAACTCCCGAAGTCAATAATTCAACTTGAATCGCTCCAAACACTACGGTGGGACGATCCTGAAGCACAAATAACATATAAAGCTTCAGTTGAAGAACCCCCCACACCTATCTCTCTTAGATCTAGTATTATGAGTGAATTAAAGAAAAAAGTTATTCCCGCTCATAGAAATGGAATTTATCTGGAAAAACCAGATGTAGAAGAAACAAGAGCAAGAGAAATTGAGAAAAAAAAGAGAAAAGAAGAATTAAAAGAAGTAGAAAAAGCATTGAAAAAAAGTCAACAGGTCAAATTTTTAGCAAGTATCACTGAATTAGATAATATTAAATATTATGCACAGATTTCGCGTCAATCACAATCTGAATTTATTCGTGCTGCGATAAGGGATAAAATAAGATTATTAGAAGCCCAATCAAAGAATGAGAGTTTAGAGAAGAATAAGATTATACAAGAAGACAAGTTAAATTTAGAAGAATTAAAAAAGATTCGAAATGCATTAGAACGATTAGAAAAGAAAGAAAAACAATAGTTAAAAAAAGTACTTAATCTTTTCTTCGTAAAATATATTTATTTCTTCTATTATTATGAAAAGGTCGAGATATTTGATGTAAACTTTTACATTTGATAAGATATAAATTAAGAAAGTTTTAATAAATAAAAGGAAAACCGAAAGATCAAAAAAAAAGAATTCTTTCAAATTATTCACTTTTTTTATTGTCTTTTGATTTCAACATTCCTGCCCTTTTTACTAAGATTAAAGAAATTGCTTTTTTATCTTTCTGATACCATTTTATGCTCAATATCCAGAGAATAATCCCCGGAATTGCAAAAATCCCTATTAATAAGGCTACTAATTGGTAATTTTCACCAGATAACTCAATAAAGATTCCAACAATCAAGGGGCCTGAACCCCAACCAATGGCTTCTAACAATCTGTTTAATGAAACAACTTGCCCTTGAGCTTCCGGAAGATTTATTTCTTGCAAAACTGGAGGCTGATTAATTTCATATAACGAAGAAACTGCGGAAGATAAAGATTCAATTATTCCTATAATCCATATCATTGGAAATGAAAAAAATAATAGAAGATTCTCTCCTTCTTCTACAGTAAAGTGTGGTAAAGGGAGATAAAATAGTAGAACAAAAGAAGCAGCACCTACTGCTAATGCCATTATAATAAAATAGATTCTTCTAATATCATTTTTCTCAGAAAATCTATCAGATAATTTTGTAAGGAATAATTTCATAAATAATCCACTAGTCAATCCAAACAATGCTAAAAGTGCTCCGGTAGCAAGTGGAGAAAAATTATGAGGACTAGTTTGAAGATATGGAAGGAATAATATTGTTAAACTCCCCATAAAAACACTTGTAAAAATACCTTCTATTAAGGCAACCATATTAGTTTTACTTAATATAGTCTTACGCATCATTTTAAAGTCTAACTGAAATTCATAAGAGATTTTATCTACTCTGAGAACTTCAGAGAGTTCTTCACGTTGAATTCCTCTCTTTGGTTCATGAATTGTCAGAATCATTAATATACTAGTAATTATTATGGCTACACCTGAACTAATAAAAAATAAACGCCATAGATCTAAGAGAACTAAAAATCCTGTTAATAAGAAGCCGGATAATTGAAATACAGATCTTATAATATTGCGTATTCCAAAAAACCGAGATCTATATTCTAAAGGAACCATATCATTTGAAAGTGAAGCTATGGAGGGATAATTTCCTCCCGCAGACACACCTATAATGGTAGTGAATATATAGAAATATAACCATGAGTTTATCCCTTTCCCTATAACCGTTATACTTAGCATAATCATACTCATTCCTCTTATGACTGCGATTAAAAAAAGGATTTTAGTCCGACTAAATTTATCGATAAGCCTGCCAAATATTAAACCTGCTAGAGAATTAGCCCAAAACATAGAGCTGATCAAAAAGCCCATTTCAAGAGCGTGATAAGGCTCATTTGGCCAAAAAAGTGATGATAATGGCACAATTAAAATATATATCCCGCTAAAGGCAATAGAAAAGCACCCAGTTAAAAAATATAATGCCCAAAAAGATTTAAAGAGATGAATACTGGGCTTATTTTCATCTAAATCTGACATCGTAATAAAATATTCCCCAAATTAAATAAAAAAAATACATATTGAAAATAAAAGATTTCTATCTCTTTAACTTTAAAAAATACTAATCATTTTTTCTTTTATTCTTTAGATTAAGCGAGTTATTATTAAGTGAAATATTAGCAATGGAAACTATGCAACTTAGTCAAAAATGGCGGTTTTGGCCCGTACTATGTTTAGCATTTATTTATGCTTTTAGTAATCCCCTTTTAATGTTAGCAACGCCAATTTATTTCTTTCAACAAGGAGTTCCAATAAAAATTATTAGTCTATTATCCACAGCTCTTACCATTACTTATAGTATTTCACCAATTGTATTAAATAAAATCTCAGATAAATTAGGACGAAGAAAAAGTGTAATTATTTCGATGATAGGGGCTACATGTGCTCAATTAACTTATTACATTACATTGGATCCTATTGCTTTTTTAATTGAAAGGCTATTTGAAGGGTTCATCTTAGGATTTTTTTTCCCAAATCTACAAGCAAGTATTTCGGATAATCAATCTATCAATCACCAGAAATATTTGGCAAGATTTAACCTCTCATGGAGTGTCGCAATAGTTTTAGGATTATTATTTGGGGCTATTTTTTTACAATTTATAGATGATTTAAAATTTCTATTTTATATTAATCCAATTTTTCTAGCAATAAATGCGTTTATAGCAATTTTATTCTTCCAAGAGCCAATTAATCCTAATCTAGGAATTCAAAGTAGTACTTCTGATTTTAATACTAATGATTCTGAAGACAAGCAAAAATCAATAACAATAAGCAATTATTATATCCCTGTGATCATCCCTTTACTATTAATATTTGCTACTTCTTTTGCTTCAGGAAATGGTACTTTGCTATATCCAATTAGATCTGAATTATTAGGTTTTCATCCTTCAAGCACATATTTTGTTAATGTGTTTGCAACACTAACGCAATCATTAGCGTTGTATTTGGCAACTTCTTTAGCTTTAAACAAACTAAAAGTTGCTTCAACACTTATACTGATTATTTACTCATTTCTGTTTATTTTATTCATTTTAAATGAAGTTTATTCTCTTTTCATAATTTTATTTATGTTTTCAGGATTTTTCTATGGATTCCTATATGGAGCAGCATCAAAATTATTCCTCACTCTTAATATAATGAAAAAAACATCCAAATATAGTAGCATTTCAGAAAGTTCTCTTGGAGTGACATTTTTTATATCGCAACTTTTTCTCGGGTTTATAGCAGATATAGATATTGGTTTAGCATATCTTGCATTATCTTTGACATTAGTTGTAATCTTCTTTATAGTGCTTATTTTTATTAGAAAATTAAAAGAAATTGAAAGTATATTAGAATGATTTCAAGGAATTTCCTAAAGAAGTGGGCGTCTATATTTAATATATTGGGTTGCGCTCAATTCATAATTTTAACTAGCATTGCAATGTTCTTTTATAAGGGTGGAACTTATGTGGACCCTACTACAACAAATTATCAATTCGGGTATAATTTTTTTAGTGATCTGGGAAGAACTGTTGCCCATTCAGGAAATCCTAATAAGACAGCTTTTATTTTTTTTTTAATCACTTTTTCCATTTGGGGGGTATCCCAAATTCCCTTTTTCATTTCTTTTATTTTTTTATTTACACACATTAAAAATTTAAGAATATTCTCCTATATTGGATCTATCTTGGGAGTTCTTGCTGGAATATGTTATATAGGGATTGCTTTTACACCATCAAATCTCTTAAATCCTCTTCATGAATTTTTTGTTCTTATTGCATTTTCTTCAATTTTTATCAACATTATCCTATATTCAATTGCGATCTTTCGAAATAAAGAATTTTCCAATTTCTATGCCAGCATATTAACAATTTCTGCAGTTATTTTGGCAATATATTTCATATCATTGTATTTGAATCCAAGTATTAGCACTCCAGAAGGGTTATTGATCCAAGCAACAGGACAAAAAATAATGATATATACTCTGCTAATATGTGGCATTCTGCTTGGATATGGCTCCTTAAAACATAAGCTTTCTTGAATTAATTCTAAAATAAAATTTAAAGTCTTTGACTTTTTTTAAATAATTAACACTTATTCTAGAAATTAGGAAACTAAATCATGAATAATGGGGAAGAATTAATAAAACGACTTCAAAATGGTTCATTTCGAGCAATCATATTTGATTTTGATGGGACTATACTGGATGTAAGAGAACCTCTTGAAAGATCTATTAAAGAGGTTCTTGAGGAAATAGGGATTACAACTGATATGGATACAACAATTCAAGAGATAGGTGCTCTACTTGAAACAATTCAAGGATACCCTCTCCCGAAAGTTCTGCTTGAATCTTATGAGATATTCAAATATATCACAGTTCTTAAAGATTTATCATATTTTAAAAAACTACGCATAGCAATAAAGATTTTTTCTAAATATTTAGAATATTCTAAAGATGCTCCCTTATTTCCTGCTGTGAAACCTCTCTTGGATAGATTTAAAAAGATTTTCGATCTTTTTATTGTGTCTCATAATAAAACTGAGACTATAATTGAACATCTAGAAAATGAAGGCATTAATAACTTTTTTAAAGGTATCTACGGAAGCGATAAAATACCTGTCCAAAAACCAGATCCTATGGCACTTCAACCACCTCTAGAAACATATGATAAAAGGAAAAGAGATGAATTCGTAATGATTGGTGATATGCCATCAGACATTATCGCAGGTAGAGAAGCTGGATTTTGGACTATTGGAGTTACTAGTGGAGTTAGTCATAAAGAAATACTCGCAGAACAACATCCTGACTTATTAATTGAGTCGCTTGATGATTTATTTAAATTAGTTGAGAAATAAATTTTCTCAGAGTAAGATACTCAAAAATTTTTAGTTTTTAAGGAGAAAAGATCATAATGTACCAAGAGGTATAAAATAAATGACATTTATAATGTAAATATTAAATATGAAACTAACTTAATTATTTTATAACAATTTTTCAAAATTTACTAAGAGCGTTATCTAAAATGAAAAACAAGAAAAACATAATTTTAATTATATTACTGATATCAACGACGTTTCTCTCGGTTGTATCAGTAAAACTTATTAATACAACTGCTACATCGGGTTTTTATCCAAAACCAAAACCTCCAAATGAAAATGTCAAATGGAATTTCGACAATGGCACTATTATAGGATGGAGCTTTAAAATGTATAACGGATCTGCTTTAATGATTCACACAGATATATATTTAAATATATCAGCAACAAAATATTATAAAAATTATTATTCAGAATATTTGTATGATTCTCTTGATTACTATGGGATTGAACTAACTTATTTATACTTTAATACAACTACAAATACATTAGATGTTTTAAATGACTTTGATGGGAATCCCCTAATATGTAATCATTCATTGGTCAATTTCACGTATTACTATGGGCTAGGAGATTTTTATCATGGTCCAGGTGTTTTGACTTCTGACCCTGTATGGATATATATTAATCCCTTTATTCCAATGAATAATTCAGAATTGATGGTTCAATGGTGTGCTGATAGATTAGTTGATGATTATTACATATGGTTGGCATCAGATCCGTCCTCAACAACAGTATTAGTGTATGATAACATGACTATAATTCAAAATAATGAAGGAGAATATGTAGAGGCGCAATATGATCCAAATGGTATTCTACAATCAGCCGAAATGTTTACTCATGCAATTTGGGATCCAACTAACTTTCCGGAGGGTTTGACTTTTAACTATACTAGAATATTCGATTTTAATCCTTTAGATGATGTCGAATGGAGCAAAGATATTGGTGATGAATTCTATATAGGAATGAGGGATGAGATGAAATGCAATATTACAGGATTTATTAATGGTACATATTGCTCCAATCCTTTTCAAATACCTACTTATTTTCAAGAAGTAAAAGCTAATATTTCGGTATGGAATTATACTATAAATTCATGGGAAATACTTGATGATAATGTTACAATTGGTATAGCAAATGATATGTCTCCCATTATATTAGAAGCGATGATGACTGAAGGAGGAGGACCAACAATTATAGTCCCAAAAGGAACAACGGGAGAAGAGATTGCTGAAGCGTATTCCCCAATGTTTATGTTTTATCCTGAAGGTGAAATTACATATGGTGCTTATTGGGCTAAAATGGTCGATACCGCTACTGGAAAGGATGCTTTTACAGAATATTTCCCCGATGGATTAATAAAATACATCTATTCAAGGGGTCTTATGGCCCCCGAAGATATGGTCATCTTTTACAAAAATTCAACAATTATTTCAGATGACCATGACTTTGAAATCGAACCTTACAGCACAGATGAATTCGATGTCCATGTAAACATGTCAGTTTCAGATGATACACACTTACTATTTGCTGGTATGCATCTTAATCCAATGAATTTAACCTTAGATGATGGGTTATTATTCATTGACCTCTTCGTTAATGATACTAAGAATTTAGTAGGTCTGGTTAATATCACCATTGACTATGATTCCAGCAAATATGGATATGTTAAAACTTGGCATTTCAATATGTCAGCTGACGGTGGAAAAGGAGCTTGGGAAGAGATTCCTTTTACTATAGTTGATGTTGGTAAAATAATGATATCGGCAGATAATTTATCATTTTTTGCATTGTCTGCGGTTCCTTATCCTGGAACTTTCACTCTATACGAAGATGCCACTGATCCTGATACTGATGGCAAATTTAAGTTATGGTGGGATGCATCATCTGATGCAGATAGCTATTCAATCTATAAAAGTAGTAATCCCATAACAACTCTTACGGGAACTGAGACATTAGTCAAATCAGGTATTACAGGATTAGAGGAGCCAATTACCGAGACGGCTAATGGTACATATTACTATGTAGTTGTAGCAATTAATAAGGCAGATCAGATTCTTTCAAATTATGTTGAAGTTGAAGTTGAAATTTCCCCAGAACCGGAAGAGGGAGAGGAAGAAGAAGAGGAAGAAGAAGAGGAAGAAGAAGAACCATCTGATGGAATTATCCCTGGATACTCTCTCTTCTTAGTGTTAATCCTTTTCACGACAATTACCTCGATTCTCATCAGAAAACACCGTAAAAAAATATAGAATTTAAAAATTAAATTCTTTTTTTTCCTATTTATTGTTACATTTAAGTAAATATCCTAAATCAAAAGAAATCTTTTTATATTAGGGTGTCAGATCTTTTAATCAACTATAAATCTAAATAGAATTTATGAAATCAAATGGAGTAATAAAAATGAAAAATTCACTCAAAACAATACTGATTTTAAGTTTCAGTATAATCTTAATCTGGTCATTCTTCGCTCCACGAACAACTGCACAAGAATGGACCTATGATGGTGCTGATACTGAAAAAATACCTGATTTTTCTGTATATCCCTCTGAGTGGTATATTGGAAATTTAACATCTGAATCCGCCCCCGATGTTTTTCCTCCTGAAAATTATACCATAATAGAAGTAATAAAAGGTAATTTCTCATATGTAGGATCTCCTGTAAATGCTTATGGGATAGCTGTTTGGGGAACTATTTGGTTAGTGAACGCAACTTCAGGAGAAAAATCTCTTGCCACAGGAACTAGTGAGAACTATTTATTAGCTTTTTGGAATGAATCTATTGGTTATTTTAGTCCTTTTATGCCATTTATACCTGTTGATAGTACGGGAAAAGTCTCAGCAAATATATTAAATAATATAACTACATTTTGGGAGACTTTTTTCTTTCCAATGTTTCCAAAACCAGTCAGTTTTGAACATAAACAGATTTATCCAAATATATATTCAATTAGGTTTTGGAATAGTAGTAATGGTGCTCACCTTTATCAAAATTTTACACAGGATGGAATAAATATAAAAACTCATACTAATTCCCCATTAATTCTATATCCAAATATAACCGCGATGTCACAACCAGCACAGAATCCTCCAGAATTCAGTTTTACTACTGATACTGGATCTCTAACTCTAAACTCAACAGAATTTAAGTTAAACATTACAGCTACGGATGCTGATAATAATAACGATGAAGAAATTGATAAAGATTATCTCTATCGTATCCAGAATGGTTCTGAATGGTCAGATTGGACTACTCTACCGAATCTTTTAGATTGGGATTTAGGGGACGTCGAAGAGGGAAGTTATGACATAACAGTAGAAGTAAAAAATATGTATGGTGTTACTCAAGAAGAGATAACCGTCGAATTAACTCTTCCAGAAGATGGAGATGGGGACGGAGATGGAGACGGAGATGGAATTATCCCTGGATATCCTCTCTTCTTTGTGTTAACTTTATTCACTGTAATTACCTCAATTCTCATCAGAAAACACCGTAAAAAGTAATAAATCTTAAAAATTAAAAATTTTTTTTATTTTCTTGTTTTTTAGATATAAATTAAGGGAAACTAAATTGTGTCTAAGGAGCATTGAAAAAACTCGTAATCACAATTTTATAAATATTAATAAAACGGATTTAAAACACTCTAGTGCTGTGAAGTAAATATTTAAATATTGATTATACTTACATGTAAAATAACAATTTTATTAATTAGTTTAAATTAAATTTAGAATTCAATGTGAATAAAAACATGAAGTATTCAAAGAAAATTATTTTAATTAGTATTTTAACTTTGATGATGCTCCCTCTTTTTTTGATTCCAAGAACAGCTGTAGCACAAGAATGGACCTATGATGGCGCAGACACGGAAATAATTCCTGATTTTTCAGTGTATCCTTCTGAAATGTATAATTACAATGAAACAGGAATATATGCTTCCCCTGAAAATTATACGATAATCGAAATATTAAAAGCTAATATAACAGCATTACATTGGGAGCTTACAACATGGGCAAACGGCACACTAATTTGGGTAAAATTAACTATGGTAAATGCTACCTCAGGAGAGAAATGGATTCAAGCAAAAGAAATTGAAATGTTTTGGTGGAATCAATCTTTTGGTTATCATGCATGGTTTCCATTTATTATACCTATAGAAAAGGATGGAACAGTTTCAGAAGACATGTTAAATAATGTAACTTCTTTGATTGATCTATGGTGTTCGTGGGCTGGCATTACTTTTGAAAATAGTGCTACTTATTACAAAGAATATTTCTTCCATTATTGGAATAGTTCTTATAATAATGCCTATCTTAGGGCCAATTTTACTGATGATGGAATACTTACAAAATTTGAACATTATAAGACGGGTTTTGATTACCAAAATTATACACTTATGTCGCAACCAGCTCAGAAAGCCCCAGCTTTTGATTTTACAACTGAACATGATACTTTGACTGTTAATTCAACTGAATTCAAGTTAAAAATCAATATTACTGATGCTGATAATAACAACGATGGAGAAATTGATACTGATTATCTATATCGTATCCAGAATGGTACAGAATGGTCAGATTGGGCAGATGTACCGAATCTGGCAGATTGGGATTTAGGCGACGTCGAAGCGGGAAGTTATGTCCTAACTATAGAAGTAAAAAACATGTATGGAGTCACCCAAAAGGAAATAACAATCGAATATGAACCTCCTAAGAAAAAACGCGAAATTATCCCTAGTTATCCATTTGCCCTAATTTCTATAATTGTAATTTTTAGCATTTCTATCATCATTCACAGATATCGGAAAAAATTAAGACTTTAAAAAATTGTAATTAAAATTCTCTAAATCTCTTTTTTTTATTTACTTCTTTTTCAGATTGAAATTATACTAAATTAAACTATATTTAAGGAGCATTAAAACAATTCGTAATCATAATTTTATAAATATCGATAAAAACGATTTAAAACATTCTTATGTTGTGAAGTAAAGATTTAAATATAACTTATACTTAAATGTTAAACAACAATTTTATTAATTAATGTAAAATAAAATTTGGAATTCAATGTGAATAAAAATATGAAAAATTCAAAGAGAATTATTTTGATTAGTATTTTAACATTGATGATCCTCCCTCTTTTTTTGATACCAAGAACAGCTGTAGCACAAGAATGGATCTATGATGGAGTAGACACAGAAAGAATTCCTAATTTCTCCGTTTACCCCACTGAGTGGTATGTTGGGAATATAACGCATATAGGATATCCAGCATATTTTCCTGATGAAAACTATACCATCTTTGAAATAGTAAAGGGTAATATCTCAGATACATATTTGGGTATGCCACCATTACCAAATGGCACTGTTGTTTATGGAAATATATGGATGGTGAATGCAACCTCAGGAGAGAAAGAGCTTGGTCCAAATGTGATTCCAGAAATGCCACTATGTTGGTATAATGCATCCTTCGGATATGCATCTTTTTTCACATCAATTATACCTATAGATGACAGTGGAAAAGTTTCAGCACAAATATTACAAAATGTGTCTAATTGGGTTGGAGGGGTCCATCTTGAGGATTATCCCTTTCAAAATAATGCTACTTATCCAAATATATATTCCATACGGTATTGGAATTCTACTGATTATTTTATGGTAAATTTTACAGATGATGGAATATTTAAGAAACTCGAACATACTTTATTAACTCTTCAAATGCCTAATGTAACGCTTATGTCACAACCAGCACAACTGCCTCCGGATTTCAGTTTTACCACTGAGACAGAATCTCTCACTGTAAACTCAACAGATTTCAAATTAAACATTACAATTACGGACGCGGATAATAATAACGATGGAGAGATTGACACTGACTACCTTTATCGTATCCAGAATGGCACCGAATGGTCAGATTGGGCGACTATACCGGATCTTTTGGATTGGGATTTAGGGGACGTCGAAGAGGGAAGTTATGACATAACTGTAGAAGTAAAAAACATGTACGGCGTTGCTCAAGAAGAGATAACCATCGAATTTACTCTTCCAGAAGAACCTGGAGATGGAGATGGAATTATTCCTAGTTATCCAATTGCACTAATTTCTATAATTGTACTCTTTAGCATTTCTATCATTATCCACAAGTATCGGAAAAAATTAAGACTTTAAAAAATATTATTAAAATCTCTAAATCTCTTTTTTTTATTTTATTTTATATTTTTTAGTGTTATTCTTATTTATTTTAAGGTGAAATTATAGTTTTAAATCATACTCGAATCGATATCGATAATTTTTTATACAAACAACTCTTTAAGTAAAGATATAATACAGTCCGAAAATTTGGATTTTATTAAAAATTAACGCCATTTTTAATAAAAAAAATAGTAGATAATTCGAATTATTATTTATACTTAATTATTAGCTAAAAAAAGGTTAATATAATGGAACTAGAAAAAAAGGGTTATCAACTTGCTGAAGAACTGGATCTTAAGAAACATACAGAAGAAAAAATGCAAGAAGAGTTAAAATATGAGAAACGACACCAAGATTGGACTTATAAAATACTAAAATTCAATCCTATCGATCCTTTAAATGATTTGTATCGTTATATTATTAAACGATTAGACTTAAAGCAAATTGAGGGGCGTTTACAATGGTGGGCGGCTTATATTTATATCAAATGGGCTGCTCGAACGTTTTGGAACTTCAAAGCTGAATATCCGAAAGGAAACATGTTTCCAGAATGGGGTCCAGGCATTCTAGTTGGCAACCATGAATCACATTTAGACCCCTTCTTTTATGGAGCTGCTTGTCATCGAAGAATTCGGTATATGAGCAAATTAGATAATTTTAAAACGCCCATAGTCAAAACTCTATTTAACAATCTTGGAGCTTTTAAATTGGATCGAGAAAATCCAGCAAGAGGATGGGAAAAAGCTAAAGAAGTCATCCAAGGTGGAGAATGGGTTGGTATTTTTCCTGAAGGGACTCGTAGTTATGAAGGAGAATTAGGCGAATTTAAAACTGGAGCTGTTCGACTAGCAATTGAAATGGATGTGCCAATTGTTCCAATGGCGGTTGTGGGTTCAAAAAATGCTTTGCCTAAGGGGAAATTAGTTATGAAACCGACTCAAGTGATTGTACGCGTTGGAGATCCGATTTACTATAACGATTACGATATTAATACGGTTTCTTTTGACGAGATCAGAAAACAAACCGATGAGTTAAGAAAAATTGTTTGGGAATTACGTGAAGGAATTTATGGAAAAGAAGAGGAAGAGGAGGAACTATCCATAGGATCTCCTGAAGAAATAGAAAGGAAGCCTAAATTTGATTTTATGACTTATCTTAAAGATCAAGGAAAAGCAATTGTTAAGCTTATTGATGATTCGTGGTATGCTCTTTTAAGGAGTTTAGAGGAATTTGGAGTACGGACGCAATTTCAAAAACCAGTGCAGTGTTTTTCAGGAGATTTAGTTTGTGCTTGGTCTGATCTTATGATGCCGTATAAAGTAATAGATTTTGATAAATACATCCCAAAAGAAGGTGCTGCTCTTATATGTCCAAGTCATAATTCTGAATGGGATGTACTCATACTGGCAGCAAGTATGATCCATCACCCACCTAGACGTGTAATGTATCAGATGGCAAAACAGTCACTGTTTAAAATTCCAGTTGTTAACGCTTGGGTTAGAAATCACCATGCATTTCCCTTAAAGCGAGGAGAACATGATGTGGAGTCATATAATTACGCAAAAGAACTTCTTGAACAGGGAGAGGTTGTCTGTACATACCCTGAGGGAACTACTAATACTGGAAATGGTCAACTTTTAGAAGGTCATACTGGTCCTATACGGTTAGCAATAGAAACTCAAGTACCTATTATCCCAATTGGTATAACAGGGACAGAGGCTACATATCCTAAGCATGCAAAAATGCTAAACTTCTATAAAGGTCAAATAATAAAAGCAGGGGCGCCCTTCATGGAACATCAAAAATATTGGGGCAAGTCAATACCGGATTATGATGAACTTAAAAGATTAACAACCAATATGATGGATAGAATCAGAGATTTACTTTTCTACGACACTCCTGATGTATGAGCTGTTGAGGAACTATTCAAATGGAAACAAGTGATCACACAAGCAAACAAAAAATTAAAGTAGGAATACCACGAGCTCTTCATTATTATAGATATTTTCCTTTTTGGAAGAAACTACTTGAAGAATTAGATGTAGAAATCGTTTTAAGTCCACCTACCAATAAAAAAATAGTTGAGGAGGGTGTGACTCATGGATTTGGAGAACTCTGTATTCCTGTTAAAATTTATTACGGACACGTATTAAAACTAGTAAGAGATAACCCCGATTTAGACTATATTTTTGTACCTCGATACGTAGCAGAAGTAAAAGAAGCTTATTTTTGTCCAAAATTCTTGTCACTTCCAGATGTTATTAAAATCTTACCTGGAATCCCTAAAATTTTAAATTTTGAAGTGAATGTGAAAGAATTTCCCATAGCAACTTCAGCTATCGAACTTGGAAAAGAGGTAGGTAGGACACAGAATCAAGCTCTAAATGCCTATAGAGAAGCTCAGAAATATTTTGATGAATATCATAGATTTCTAAGAGAAGGTGCTTCAGTTAATCATGCATTAAGATTGGTTCAACGAAACCTCCCTTTTAAATTACCTAAGAAAAAAAGTAAAGGAGATATAAGGTTCTTACTCTTAGGCCATGCCTATAACCTTTTTGATACTTTTATCAATTTAGATTTTCAAAAGAAATTGAAAGATCAGGGTGTTGATGTAATTACCATCGAAAACTTGCCAGAATTTATTTTTAAAGAACCTGTAATAGTGAATCCTAGAGGGGGTGGATTAAGGAATTACTGGAAGCACGAAGAAGAAATTATGCAGTCCATTCGCTATTTTATGAGGGAAGGACGAGATGAGATTGATGGAGTTATTTTTCTTATCAGCTTTGCGTGTGGTCCTGATAGTCTTATCTCGGAATTAATTATGCGAGATATGAAAGTTGTGGGATTGCCTTTTTTGGAAATTACAATGGATGAGCATTCGGGAGAGGCAGGTCTTCTGACGAGAGTAGAAAGCTTTGTTGAGATGGTGCGCCGTAAAAAGAAGAAATTAATGCTCGAGTCTAATAAGGCGAAATCTGTTAAATCCTTATAAACTATTAAAAAAAGTCTGAAGCAATTTATTATTGAAGCTAAATAATTTTATTAATAAATAATATTTTATTAATAAATATAATCGTTTCGTGCAATAATCCCAACCCTGTGTTTGACATGAGCGAAGAAAAACTAGCAATACATAAAAGAAAAGTAGAAGCGATCTCTGAAATGGTTAGAAATGCGTACGATAACGCGAAGCCGG
>JAEOTA010000035.1 GCA_016840085.1 Promethearchaeota archaeon | reverse complement strand
TTGAATTTAAAGATTATTCCAAAGAAATAAATCAAAAAATCGAAAATGTAAAAAAAGAAGTTTTATCGGGAAAAATTTCACTATTGAACTTAGAACTCAATCCCATATTTCAAGATTTAAAGGATTCACTTAATATTTTCAATATTAATAAGTATTCTGAACTATATAAAGAAACTTGCTCCCTATTAAATCAGAAATTTGAAGAATTAAAAGGTTTTTTAAAACTCTTGGAAAGTGATAAACTATTTTTTAATTTTTTAAATTCGAAATATAGTGATTCTGAAATTTCAGATTTATTCAAAGGTTGTTGGAGACATATTTACCATATCGAAAATACTTCCATTAAATTTTTGGAAGATAGCAATCAGAAATATTCTAAGGAAAAAGTTACAGCAATCCATCTTGAACATCTAAAAAAGCCATTTATAGATAAAGAATTTTTAGTAGAAATTCCAAACAAGAATTATACAGATAGGATACTAATTTATTTCAATAAAATTAAATCAAAATTGCCATGCAGTTTTGAGGATATTTTTGAAGATGATAAAGATCAAATTCAAATATTTGAAAATTTTGTATACTTATTGCATTTACTTCAATTAGGTAAAATAAAATATCAAAAAGAGACAAAAAATTTATATTTGTGAGGAAAATTTAAAATGAATGAAATTTCTATACTAATGCATTTATTAAGTAAAAAAGAGGATTTATATCAAATTGGAGCTACAAAAAAGCAGATATTGCAAGCTTTAAATTTAACAATTAAGAATAAAACAATCTATTTTCAAAAGCTTATTACCGAATTATCTCGAATTATTGAACCTTTAGGACTTCAAATAAGATTTAATCCTTTAGATTCGCATTGGTTTATCATATTTGAACCTGAAATCTCGGATATTTTAAAATCAAATCCCTTTGGAAATAAGCCAAGTTTAGCTGCAACTTTATTTTGCATACTAGCATGTTGTCTAAAGAACTCAGGTTACGCTACATTTCAAGAAATTCAAAAGATAAGAAAAAAGAAAACAGTACTGGACGATATTAGAGAGTTGGAGAAAAAAGGGTATGTTAATTTTAATAAAAATCTAAATCATATTTCTCTTACTCCATTAATAGGGTATCAACTAGATATGGAGAAGTTATTTATAAAATTATCATTAAAATTAAAAGAACTAGAAGAGAAATAAATTATTTTTTCACGTTACTAGAGGGATGTAGTGATTTTAAGGATCATTTCAGCAACATGATTATTGTATTCTTCAACTCCATCAAAATTATCAACAGTTTCACCACAAGTGACAAAAAATTCATTTATATTTATTTTTCTTTTATTGAAAAAATCACTAATTTTCTTTGTAAGCTTCTCGAGTTCTTTTTCCTTATCTCCCTCTAACAAATCAATTTTATTTATACATACGTAAATTTTATCAGGGAAAAACCTTACATCATTAAAGAACTCAAATTGTCTATCTAATTCACGATCTAAAGAAAAAACAGCGATAATTTGAGTAGCTATACGCGAGATTGTAATTATGCCCATCTTAACAACGGCGCGGCTTCTATCGCCCCCAGGAGCAAAGATTGTATGAGCTTTGCCAGAAGCATCCTCTCTAAATACTACACGATTAGGATGGATGGTCTTAGTTTCTTTTTCATTGAGAGTATCAACTTTATTACCTCTTGGAACTGTTGCCTCGCCTGAAAAATCTGTCTTAACTACACTAGCGGAGATTCCTCCCTCAATCTTTTCAATTTCTCCTCGATTTATATATCGGACAAATAAGCGGAGAATAGAAGTTTTTCCAACACTAATATCTCCTAATAATCCAATATTAACCACTATACTTCACCCTCCAATAATTTATTCAATAACAATTCATAATCTGGAATTAAGAATTGTTCTAAATACGCGTTATTATGTGCCTCAATCAATGCTATTAATACTTCTTTTAAGTTTTTAGCATTCTTAGCATATTTTACAAGATTTTCAGGAGAGGGATCATTGTTAAAATCTTT
This sequence comes from Promethearchaeota archaeon, assembly GCA_016840085.1. Lineage (GTDB taxonomy): Archaea > Asgardarchaeota > Lokiarchaeia > Sigyniarchaeales > SOKP01 > Loki-b32. The sequence goes on along the minus strand of JAEOTA010000035.1, from coordinate 2,046 downwards.
TGCTTTTTCTTCAAATCCAAAATTGGTACGTTCAGGTAATGAATCAAAAAATCCAAAAGCAGAATACCCTTGATACTGAAAGAATACGAAAAATCTTGTTTTAATTGATGAAATAATTTTAGTTAGATATGCTGAGGGGTAAATTTCCCCTAAAATTAACTCATCATCTTGTTCAATAACAAAATATGGTGAAATAGGCGAAACTTGATTCCCATACATCTCTTTTGGTGGTAATGAAATGAATGGTAATTTTTCAGATACGATTGTCCAGAGATCTTCACGACGTTTTTCTAAAAGAATATCTTTAATCTCATCGTAAGCGAAATAAAAATCTGATTGTAATGCTAAAAGAGAACTCAGGTATACCGATAAAGAAGCAAAAGTAGCTTCTAATAAAGGTCTTCTACCTTCATCTGATGCGGAAGGTTTAACAGCTCCTTTCCATGCTCGAAGACCTGTATATACAAAACCTTTGATATCGAAAAAACTTCCTGAAAGAAAAATAAATGAAGGCACAAAACCTTTTTCTTTAGTTAATAGGTCTCTCGATTTATTAATTAGCAGTTCTTCTAGACTACTATCGTTAAATTTTGAGTGAATCACTGGCATAATTAGCCATTTCTTTTTTTTTGCCAAATTTACGCCACTTCTCTTCTTTTTATTAAAAATAATATAATTTGCTGCATATTTATTTTATTCTATATTTATTAAACAATATATTATCATAATATAATTTTTTGGAAATATTCTATACGAACTTTAGGGTATTATTAGTAATTTTCATTTTACAGCGATTTGTAATTTTGGTCTAAAAAATAGATTTTTTATGGAAAAGAATTTTGTTTAGGCTTTCTTTTCTTATAAAAGTAAAATGCACCAATTCCAACAAAAGCAATAATTCCGATAAACACGATAATTCGATAGTCAAAACCATCAGTTACTTCGATTGCACAATAAGAATCTGGTGCACAATCTAAATAACCAATACTCCCTATATAATAAGTAGAAACAGCGAACCATGTAATATTATCATGAATTGAAAGTGCTAAGATAGGAATTGTTGCTTCAATTACATAATCCGAAGAATTACCAATAATTTCAGCAGAAATATTTGAAGAAGTCCAAACCCCATGATCCCAAAATTCATAATCATAATCATCACCAGAAGGAATATATTTAACAAAAATCACATTAAATCCCGTCCCCGTGAAATTAGAATAATGAACCCCATACTCAAATATTAAATTATTTGAATTATAATTTTCAAAGAAATAAATATTACATTCCATATCATGTCCAGTTATATTACCTGCAAAAGTTACATTCGTATATTGCTCATCAAGATTGATATTAATAATATCAATTTCATCATGGCTACTTACTTTTTCAACATTATTATTCTCAAAATCTATTTTAAAAATATCATCTTGAGGATCGGTAAAACTCTCTGTAAGTCCTTTAACTACAGGAATATATTGGAATGAAATTATAAATAGAATTAAACAGAGTAAAATTAATGAAGAAATTTTTCTTTTATTCATTTTAAATTTAATTTCTTTTTTTATTATTTAAAATTTATTCAAAAAAAGTATTCATTTCAAAAAATGATGTTTAATTAATCTTGACTAGCTAATAATTCTCTAATTTTTTCAGTAATGAGATCATAATCTTTAATGGAATTTAGATTTGAAATATGGATATACTCTATTTTATCCGTATTTTTATAAAAACTATAATTAACACTTAAATTTGGATATCGTTCTTTAATTTTTATCAATGCACCTTTTAAAAAGACAGTTATAAAATCTTCAGACGTTTCTTTTATAAATCTCATATCAGGGTCTATAAATTTAATTTCTAACCTTTTAAAGTCATAGAAATTAAGGACACATAGTAAATCTTTTTCATCAGCTGAAAAGATTTTTCTCTTAATATTTGTACCTTTAAATTTCTCCTCAGATATACCGTCTTTAAAATAATCCTCACTCAATAATTTGGAATAAATTTCATCAGCACTAGTAAAGGACTGATTAGAAATTACAGAAT
>JAEOTA010000034.1 GCA_016840085.1 Promethearchaeota archaeon | reverse complement strand
TTCGGAGTTTAAGAGCGAGGCGAGGGATCTCTCCCCCGTACCACACAATTAGTGCTCTACGCCACTGGCGACCTCATCTGAGACTTGGCTGATACCAACTTCGGGGAGAACCAGCTATCACCGATCTAGATTAGCCTTTTGCTCCTATTCCCAGTTCATCCAAGCGATTTGCACATCAACACTGGTGCAGACCTCCATCGCCCTTTCGAACGACTTCATCTTGACCAGGAATAGATCGACCGGCTTCGGGTATTATAGCAGAGACTCTTGGCCCTTTAAGACCATTCCTCTGGCCTAACTCCTTAGAAGGATTCGCTACACGTTTTCAGAATGGCAGAACCACTCATTAACAAGTAGATCTTCCTAATGTGATAGTTAGGTTGCAGGAATATTGGTTTCCCTACGCCTTCGTGGGTGATCCACTTAAGCTTGCCACTACTATAAACTCCCTGGCCAATGATTCCAGACTGATGATGCAACCCTAGTCCTCTACACTTTGATGTTCCGTCACCAGAACTCATTCATATAGGATCTATCCTTTCAGGCTGCATCCTTACTAAGCTATTTGGTTTCAAGCACTTTTCACGGCCCTTCCGGGTTACTTTTCATCTTTCGCTCACGCTACTATTTCTCTATCGGTCTTGGGACATATTTAGATTTACCAGCGTGTATCTGGTACGTTCGTACGAGAAAACCATCCCGCACTACTCGGGGACACTCGCAGCAACCTTCTAGATTACGATTACGCGGCTATCACGCTCTATGGCTCAACTTTCCAAGAGTATTCATCTTTTCTAGTGAGGTCGTACAAGGCCCACACACCACATCTCCCATAGGTTTCCCTAGGGATTCGGTTTGATCTATTCCGCTTTCGCTCGCCGTTACTCACGGAATCACTATTGTTTTCTTTTCCTCCTGATACTAAAATGTTTTACTTCTCAGGGTTCCCCTTCCCTATCGGGAATCTTGCGGATTATTAGGCCGCAAGCGGATGTCCTATTCGAGGATCTCGGGGTCAGCGTCTTCATGCGACTAACCCGAGCTTATCGCAGCTTGTCACGCTCTTCATCGGTGCCCAAGCCAAGATATCCACCAAATAGCGGAGGCGTATTGGCGTCTAATTGAGGAAAGATTCAGATTGCTTACCTAAGGGATTGCATATTCGGAATTGGTAATTAAAAATTAAAGACGATTGACAAGAAGCCTTTAATAAGTAGGGAGTATGTTCTTATGAGCATGATTTTTCATGCTTGGCTTGGTACATTGCTTCCTGTAATATCCCAGTCATAGGGTACTCCATGCGCCGTAATAGAGAATTCAATAAAAAATATGTTTCAGAAATCAATTTCTCGCATGTTTCTCCTCGTAAGGTATACTTCCACAAGACCGCTGCCAATTAAAGGCGTATATCATCCATTTGGATGAGATATTTTCTCACCAATAATTATCGAATGTAAATATACAATCGACGAAATATTAGAGTAAATACTACATTAAAAATTTTATGGTCTAAATTCATAAATTTTAAATGGTGAACTAAAGATTACGAGATTTATAAATTAAGTGGTTAATAATTATTTTTTAGAATAAAATTAAAAAAGAAATCAGAAAATTAGGTAAATTTTAAAGATTAAATAGGAATAACTTAAATTATTAGCAATAGGCAGCAATGATTAGAAAAAATTATTAAAAAAAAATTTAAGATAATGTGTAATATATGGTTGACAAAGTTTTAATCGGCACTTCTGGATGGGGATATGATGAGTGGGTTGGTCCATTTTATCCTAAAAATCTAAAAAAAGAGGATTTTCTGTTTTATTATTCAGAAATTTTCAATACTAATGAGATTAACACTACATTTTATAATATCCCTTCAAAATGGGTAGTAGAAAATTGGGTTAAAAAAACTCCAAAAAATTTCTTGTTTTCAGCGAAAATACCTCAAATTGTTAGCCATGAGTCTAAGTTAGATATCAATTCATGTTTAGATGATTTAGAGCTTTATTTGAAATCTATGGAACCATTGATTAAGACGAAAAAGCTATTAGCTTTTTTGATTCAATTACCTCCCTCATTTAATAAGAAAGAGAACTTCAATAATTTAAAGGAATTTATAGATAATTGGCCTGGAGATCCTCAAAGTGACAAATATAATTTGGTTGTCGAGTTTAGACATAAGTCGTGGATTGATAAGGAAATATTCAATTATTTAAAAAAGAAATCTTTAACATATTGTGCCGTTATAGAGCCTTTATTACCACCTAGAATGGATATAACTAATCCTGATTTTGCTTATATTCGATTTCATGGTTTTGGCAAAGAAATTTGGTTTGATTATTTTTTTAAAGAAGAAGAAATAAAAAGGTGGTCTCAAGAAATTAGAAAAGTAATTAAAAATGTAGATAAAATAGGCATTTATTTTAACAATCATTTTTCGGGATACGCTGTTAAAAATTCTTTAATGTTAATGAAAGAATTAAATATTAAGCCGAGAAATTCACCTGAAAAGGTAAATATTTTAGATATTAAGAAAAAGTCAGGAACTTATTCAAAAGGTCAAACTGGTTTGGATAGATTTTTAGAATAGATTTTTCATATATAGGGTATTATTTTTTAATATATATAAGAAATTAAGGGAGTTCTAATAAAGTTTGAATAAAACTAATATAAGGATTGGAGTTATCGGGGCTGGATCGATAGGAAGCCTTTTTGGTGGATATATTGCTAATATAAAATCTGATATATACGATTTAAATGTGATTTTTTTTTGTAAAAAGGTTCAAGCGAATGCAATAAAGAGAAAAGGGTTAATAATTCATAAAAATAAAGCTATTAAAGAAATTAAAAACATTGAAGCATATGAAAATGAGAAAGATCTTGAAGAAAAATTGATAAAAGATCCTAATTTGAAATTTAATTTTATTTTTCTTACAACAAAAGCATATGATAGCAAAGATGCATTATTTCAATATAAGAGTATTATTAATTCGAGCAAATGGTTGGTTATTCTACAGAATGGAATTGGTAATGAAGATATAGCAAGTGATTATTGTACAAAATTAAAAATTATAAGGGCAATTACTACAAATGGAGCAATATTAAAAGAACCAGGTCAACTATACCATACAGGCGAAGGGATAACAAAAATTGGATTTCCTTTTTTAAATAATCTTAATTTAGAAACTGATAAATTAGAAAAGGCAAGTAAAGATTTAGTTTTATTAAAAGATCTTCTGAATTTAGCAAATTTAGAAACTATAATTGTACAAGATATAATTAAAGCGAGTTGGGAGAAAGTATTTGTAAATGTTGGAATCAATGCCATTGGCACATTAACAAGGCTAAGAAATGGGCAATTGTTAGAATTTGATGGATTAAAGCATTTTATGGGTAAAGCCATTAATGAGGCAATTCGAGTCGCAGAATTAAAAAAAATTAAGTTTTCTAAAAAAGATTATATTACTTTAGCTTTTAATGTGGCAAAATCAACAGCAGAAAATAAAAATTCAATGTTACAAGATATAAATAATGGTAAGGTTACTGAGATTGATTTTATTAATGGGAGAATATTAAAATATGCTCAAGAACTAGGGATAAATGTACCTATTAATGAAATTTTAACAGATTTAATAAAAGGATTAGAATATTCTGTGCTTTAGGTATTAATTATTATTACTTAACTTCACGGACCATGAAATATGCATTTTCTCCGTCTCTATAATAATTCTTTTTTATGCCTTTTGTTTTGAAATTAAATTTCTCGTATAATTTAATAGCGCTATAATTTGATACTCTAACTTCCAGAACATAATTTTTGATTCTATATTTCTTTATTGCTGACATACTATTTGATAATAATTCAAATGCAATTCCTTTTCTCCTATAATCTTCTGACACCGCGATAGAAACTAAATGTCCTTTATTTTCATATTTTAAACCATCGAAGGAGGGTGCCTTTTCAACTCTCCACATAACATATCCAACTATTTTACCATTTTTATTTTGAGCTACCAAAAAAGATTCTGGATAATCATCAAGTATGCTTTTGTAAAAAAAGTAGGGGTAATCTTCTGGAAGTTCTCTTTCATTTACATCAATTACTCCATCTAAATCATCTAAAGTACATCGTCTTATAAGAATTTCTTGTTTATTTTTATATGTATCGAATAAATTAATCTTTGTATCTTTATCAGTACCCATCGCTATTCTTGCTCAAATATTTTTAATAGAAAAATAGCTTTATTAATATATACGATATAATATTTGAAACTTTTAAGTTTTTATGAATAAAAAAAACTAAAAAATTTATCCCTTTAGGATATTAAATGCTTCGCTTTTTTGTTTTTCAATATACTCAATTATTAAATCTAACATATTTTGAATATTATTTTTATTGTTAAAATTATCTATAATTTTATTTAATTGTATCCGATTTAATTTTTTTAATTCTTTTGCGATTTCTATCATTTTAGGTATAGTTCTTACCACATTATCAACAACAGTGATATCTGCCCATAAAGCAGTTCTACTTATGGGATTTAAATCAATTGCAATAACTTTCTTTTTTAACTTTTTTAGAGCTTCTGTTCGATCTCCGTCTTCTAAAGGTACCATTACTAGATCAGCTTTAGCAATTAAATCTACTTTTCTTCTATTACTCTCAAGACCTTGAAGTTCAACCATCTTTTCTTCATTGATACCTCTTATATCAGTAGCACCAGCTTTTTGTAATACATTTTTAATAGCTTCAATTCTACCTTCTTTTCGATAAAATAAATTGATTTCAAGGGGCACTTTTAAGATTTTAGCTAGAGCAGTTAGTTCCTCGGGAATTAATGCTGCAATATTTCCATTTACACTTATAACAGGTTTCTCTGCGATTAATAATGCTGCTACAGCAGCTCTTATTGCTTTTTTCGCTGGTTGAGTCGTCTTTTCTCCTATAATATAATCAAAGCATTCACCTCTCCCATGTGCTATTAAGCCTGCCTCAGTAACTACCAATTTTTTCAAACCTTCAATAATTTTATGACGATATTTAAGACTTTCATAGCGAGGGTGGGTTTTAGGAATTTCATGGTTTTCATTTTCATCCAAAGTCATAATTTTAACGTAAATATTATTATAGTTCTTTATATAGATTCATATAAAGAAAAACTATTAATTTTTTGTAAAATTTTAAATTTTTGAAGATGGATATGAGTTCAGCAACAAAAAAGAAACCTAATGATTTAAAAATTTATAAAACTAAACAACTAATAGAAGATCTTAAAAGTAAAAAGGGTTTTCATACTGAATTAATTTCTGTATATATCCCTCACGACAGAAAAATTTCAGATGTTACAAACCATCTGAAAAATGAAGTAAGTGAAAGTCAAAATATCAAATCAAAACTAACTCGAAAAAATGTATTAGATAGTATTTCTAGTCTTTTAGGCCAATTAAAAAATATTAAAGAAGTTCCCGAAAGTGGACTAGTTATGTTTTCTGGAGCAATTCCTCAAAGTAATACACCTGGGACTGAGAAAAATGAGTTATATATAGTTGAACCTCCTGATAGAGTTACCACATTTAGATACCACTGTGCGAGTGAATTCTTATTATGGCCCTTGGAGGAAATGCTTACTTCTAAGGAGACTTACGGTTTATTAGTAATTGGGCGAAAAGAATCCGCAGTAGGTTATATTAAAGGAAATACTATAGAAGTCGTAAAAGAATTTACATCCGGAATTCATTCGAAGCATAGTGCAGGGGGCCAATCACAGAGAAGATTTGAAAGATTAAATGAAGAAGCAGAAATAGCTTTCTATAGACGAATTTCTGATACAGTAAATGAGATTTTTTTAGGTTTTGAAGATTTACAAGGTATTTTTATAGGTGGTCCAGGACCTTCAAAAGAAAAATTTGTAAAGGATGAGAGTTTAGATTATAGATTGCGGGATAAGATATTAGATGTTGTAGATATTGGGTATAGTGGTGTCGAAGGGATTCGAGCGTTAATAGAAAAAGTTAAAGAACAAATGGAAAATGTCAAATACATTCGTGAAAAAGAAGCTATGCAAAGTTTTATGAAAGAAGTTTCTAATGAGTCTGGTCTAGCTACTTATGGGTTAGAAGAAATACAGAGGGCTTTGAATTATGGTGCAGTCGATACACTTTTACTTTCTGAAAAACTGGATACTTACAAAATTAAGTTAGGATGTACAAATTGTGAATATAGCGAAATTAGAATTGTGAAGGAAAAAATTTTAGAAAAAATTAAAGGAGATGCTCAAGAAGAGATATGCCCAAAATGTAGTTCAAATTCATTTAAAATTATTGAAATTAATTCAATTATTGAAGATCTTGGAGAAATAGCCGAATCTACTGGTACGAATGTTGAAATTTTATCGACAGAAACCGAAGAAGGAGAAATGTTAAATAGTACTTTTGGAGGAATTGCGGCAATTCTTCGTTATAAAATCGACTATTAATATTAATTCCGTACTCAATCTTATCATGATTTAATAAAAATGGTGTAAATTCAAAAATGCAATTGAAGGATATTTTGTTAAATTTAAGAATGGTTATGTTTGGGGGGAAAGGTGGCGTAGGAAAAACGAGTTGCGCTGCAAGTTCAGCAATTTGGTCCGCTGAGCATGGAAGAAATACACTAATTATAAGTACTGATCCAGCTCATTCTTTAGGGGATAGTTTAGGTGTTGATTTACCCCCTGGTGTACCTACTCCAATTGAAGGAATAGAGAATCTTACGGCATTAGAGATTAATCCAAAGGCAAATATATCTGAATTAAAGGGATTAACTAACATAAATCCAATGGAAGAGATGGGTATGTCTGGATTAATGGAAAATATGCCATTATTTGGGGATATGGAAGAACTAACTTCATTAACTCCTCCTGGAATTGATGAAGCTTTAGCTTTTGGAAAAATTTTAGAATTTATCGAAACAGAACATGAATATGATCTAGTAATATTTGATACAGCTCCTACAGGACATACTTTAAGATTTTTAAGTTTACCAGAAACTTTATCTGGATGGATTGGGAAGCTTATAAAAATGAGAATAAGAATAGGGAAGATGTTTGGAGCTGTTAAAAGGTTATTTAGTAGGGAGGAAAAAAAGGACGATAATTCACTAGAGGTTCTAGAAAGACTAAATAATGCTATTTTAAATGCTAGGGAAGATCTTACAAATCCTATTAAGAATTCATTTATAATTGTAATGATACCTGAAGAAATGGCTATCACTGAGACTGGTCGATTATTAAACGAATTGATCAAACATAAAATTCCCGTCTCTAATATTGTTGTGAACCAATTGTATCAAGACACTACTGAACTGTGTGTTTTTTGTAAAGCGAGAAGAGAAATGCAGCAAAAGAATTTGGTGAAAATAAAAGATATTTTTATGGAAAAATTAAAGAAAAATTTGATTGAAGTTCCATTATTTAAAGAAGAAATAAGAGAATATAATAAACTAAAAGAAATGGGAGAATATTTAATTGACAAGACTCATTAATCAAATTCTTTTAAATAACGGCAGTAAATGCAAATTTGACCATTTCCGCACGGATAACCACACAATTGACATGTTTGAAATAATTTTCCTTCAATTTGATTATAGAGCACAGCAGATAATTCTAAAAATCCATTGAGTAAATTGAATTCTATTTCTGGGCTGTATTTTTTACATTCTTGAATAAAATCTAAAACTCTCTTTCTAATAATTGGATCTTTTTCTCTGTATGGACAGTGTAATGGATAATAATTAAATTTCTTAATATTTGCATATAATAAGATCTCTTCTTCAGGAATTCTCATAAGAGGTATAACCTTCTTTATGAAGTATTGCCTTACTTTTACATTTTCCTCTTTAAAAAAATATTGATTCCCAATTAAATGCAAACGTTTATAGAGAATATTCATTAGATAAGTTTCTGCTAAATCTGTAAGATTATGTCCCAATGCTAGTACTGTACCACCAAATTCTTTTGCACCGTCATTTAATAATCTCCGTCTAAATGTAGCACAATAATTACAAGCATATTTATAATCTGAAGAGTCCCTTTTTTTTTTAATTATTTCATCCAATGTATAGCCAATTTTTTCTTTAAATGATATGACTTTATATTCAATTTCATATTTTATACAAAATTCTTTGGCTTTTTTAATACTATTTTCTCTATAGTTTTTAATACCCTCATCTATGATTAAAGCAATAATTGGTTCAGATTGATATACTTTTTTTTGAATCTTGTTTAAATTATATAGGAGAGCAATGGAATCTTTTCCACCAGATAACCCTACTATAATTTTATCATTTGGATTTAACATTCTATATTTTGAAATGGTATTATTTACATTTTTCTCTATGTTATTTACAAAGCATTGCTGACATAGATTTTCTCCTGAATATTTACGTTGAATTAAAACCGAATTATTACAATATGAACATTTACCTCTATTTAAAAAATTGTTAAGATGAGACATCAAAACCATTGTAAATTTTTGTTAAATTAAATCCAGAAGATTATACCGCCAAATTTTACGAAGGATAAAATAAAATTACCTGCAACAATAAATAAGGTTAATAATCGTAAACTATTAACAATTATTCTTTTTATCTTTCTTTTCTCATCATACCAATATTGATAAGAGATTTCAATTGTTGCATTTTCTCCAATATTGGTTTTTTTAGGGAGATTTAAAGATACTGTATCATTAAATCCATCGTTAATCTTATCTATTAATTTATACTTTTCTTTAGGTAATATGATTTCACTCTTTTCAGTTATTATTCTGGGATCTTCAATTATGATTTTTACAGAGTCTATTTTTTCAATACGGTATTCGGATAATTCAAATTCGTTTTCATCATCCTTAAATAGATATTTATCTCTTTTTTTCTTTAAAGAATTATAATTTTCACCAAATCCCCAATTAATTAACTCTTTCACCATTCTATCTCCATCAAAAACGGGTAAAGGCAATGTATTAAATAATGTTACACTAAAAGCAATTATGAAAAGCCATGATAATTCTCTTATTAATAATTCCGGAAAATAACTTGTAAAGAATTTTGCTATTTGATTTTTATGCATAAAATATGAATTACTTTGAATTCCTACAAGAACGCCATCAACATCTACATCCAAAATATAAGTTTTTAAATCTGTTGTAAGATTTATACTTTTTAAATTGAAAGTTGTTAATACTTTCTCTAATGAATTACCTAGAGAAATATTTATAGGAATTCCATTTATTTCTTTTATAACTAATCCTACTGACAGATTTTTATTGTAATTATTTCCTCCCTCATTTTCGAGATAAATTTTCGTAATTTCAAACGCGGTACCATTGGAATTATATCTATATCCGATCCCTACATTATATCGTGGCCCTAAAATAATTTTTTTTTCTGAGTAAGTATCTTTAGAAGGATTGTATATTTTGAATGTGAGATTTTCACCTATAGAACATCTTAATTCTGTTTTGTTATATAAGATATTAGAAAGAGTGTATCCTTTATAATCATCAAGATTAATATAATCATCATCTAAAGCACCCTCTTTTTTAATTGCAAGAATTACATCACCACTCAAAAGGTTTCCATAATTAAATCCGCCTTCTTCTGCTCTTAATACGGTTCTTACTTGAGTTACTTGTCGATAAGTAGGGGAAATAATTAGGGGAAAAGATAATATCAATATAAAAGCAATTCCTGCTGTAATAGCATTAACATAAGTTCCTGCTGCTGCAATCCTTAAACGAGTATTCCTATGAATCTTGTTTGAATGTAATTCTCGCTCATCTACCTCTACAAAAGCTCCAAAGCCGATTATAAAAAAAAGACATGCTCCAAGAACACCGGTAGATTTAACATCTACATCTTCAGAACTAGCAGAAATACCATGAGCAAATTCATGAGTAGTTATGACAAATAAGAGAGGAAGAATCATGTAAAAAAAGAGAGGAAGATTTATAGTTACTCCTGGAATAAGAGGAACAATGGCTTGTTCGATTCTAGGATTTATAATCAAATTAATAAAATTTGCAAAAAAGAAATAAAAAGCAAAAATAGTAATTCCAAATGAGATAAATATTCCTATTGTCCAGAAAATTCTCCAGAATTTAGGAGCTTTTCTTGAAATTTTCTTTATAAAATTGTTTAATCTTTTTGTTTTAAACATTACTAATAATGGAAAAAAAAGATAAGCGGCTTCTTTTTTATTTCTTAATAAATAAACTAATACCAAAACAATCAACCAAAAAAGTAGTGATAATAAAAACCACGGGTTTAAAAAAAAATCTATCAAAATTGAATTAAAGGAAGTCATATAGCTGTAGTATTCAAACACTATTTTTTATTATTTAATTAAAATTACAAGTTAAACTTTTCCGTTAAAATAAATAAATTTGAAGGAGAATTTCTTTAAATTAAGCTAAAAACGACTTCAAGTTTATATAATTTAAATTTTTTACAAATCGGTTAAAAAAATTACTAGTAATGTTTAACAAATCCTTTGAAAAAGTAAAAAATTTAATTATGAGGTTTATATTGCAATATATATAATAACTATATAACTTTAACAATTATATCCCAATACGTTCATTCTTAGCGGGGTGGGCTAGCCTGGTTTATGCCGCAGGGCTCATAAATGGCACTTCCACTCCATAGAGAGACCCTGAGATCATTTGTCCATTAACGGACGAATGGCAGATTCGTTCGTTCAAATCGAACCCCCGCTACCAATATTTAAAATTATATTTTTCAAATTGGTTAACATGATTTCAAAAGAATTTATTATCAGAAACCATTCAAATATTACTCATTTAATAATTACTTCTATATTTAACGAAATTTGAATATAAAATATTAAATAATGAGATAAAATTCTTATGAGTGATTCGATCAGCTACAAAAGATCCCCTGCTATTCATTGCTGGATTAAGCATATTATAGAAGGAATTTATGATGAAAATAAGAAAATTTTCCATACAATCTTTGGAAGAGTTAAGCGAATAAGAATAATAGCTACAATTATTAATAAAAAAGAAAAATTGACTGAATTAAAAGAAGATAATTTCGAAGAAGAAGTAGATATTAACTCAAATATAGGATTAGATTTCGATTTAGATGATGGTACCGGATTGATAAAAGGATTAATAAGAAATATTAATCCTGAAAAGTACAAAAGATTTAATCTTGGAGATGTTGTAGATATTATCGGTCGTGTTAGTAAATGGCAGGATTTTGTTTCGTTATGGATTGAAATTATTAAAAAAGTGGAACACCCAAATTTTATTTTGTTAAGAAATGCTGAAATAATTAAAAAAATCAAATTAGGTGAAATTCAAGATACTCCAACAAAAATTCTAGATTTTAAAGAATTTTCAAACGAACTTGATATTGACAATTTATTTGAAGAGAGTCAAAATAATAAAGAAATCGAGACTAAAAAAGAACAAGTCTATTTAATAATTAAAAAATATTCTGTAGAGGGAAATGGTGTAGATTTTGAAAAAATAAAAAATGAAACGAAAATTACTGATATAGAATTAAGAACATACCTAAATGATCTAATCCTAGAATCGCGTATTTATGAATCAGATGATAATATCTATGAATCTTTTTAATTTAACTTGAAAATTTCTACTTTATTTTAAATAATGGTAAACTATTTTTCTAATATTGTATTTCATATTAATAAAGAAAATAAATAGAACAATAAACCATGGATTTAAATAATTATAAGGAATTATTAGATAAAGCATATGAAAAGATTCCAGAAAATGTAAAGCAATCTTCTAGATTTGAAATTCCAAAAGTAGAGTTACGAATTGAAAGTAGGAATAGTTTCATTACTAATTTTAATAAGATAATTGGTATTCTGAATAGAGATAAAAAGCATTTCACAGGAATTTTTCTTAAAAAAGCAGGAACAATGGGTGAAATTAGGGGTCAACAATTATTTTTAAAAGGTCAATATAAGGCTCAGGTCTTAAATCGACTAATTGAAAATTATACAAAAACTTATGTATTATGTAGCATTTGTAATAAACCAGATACGCAAATTCAAAGAGAAGGAAAAAAAGATTATTTGAAATGTACAGCCTGCGGAGCTAGACAAGAAATTAAAGAAAAATAATATTAAAAATAAAAAATGAGAGTATTCCTTAAAATCCACCTTCAAGGTGAATTAGAAATAATTGCTTGTTGTGATGAAGAACTCCTAAACAAAGTATTTAAAGAAGATAATTTAAAAATTGAAATTTCTAATCAATTTTTTGGAGGAAAATTAATAAATTTGGAAGATGCCATTGAGATCTTAAGAGTAGCATCATATTTCAATATAATTGGTAATAACATAATCAAGAAAGCAATTGATTGTAAAATCGTTACTCACTATAAAACCATTTGTGGCATTCCAATGGCTTTAAAGATGATGTTTTAATGCCTCATAGATTTTGTGCTATTTGTGGAACAAGATTAGATAAAGATTCTCCTCATTTTGGAATGTGTTTAAAGTGTTATTTAAGTGAAAATCCATTATTTGATTTACCTAAAAATCTATCTTTAAATATCTGTATTGATTGTGGAAGTTATTCTAAAAAAGATATGTGGATTTTACCTTCAGAAAATGAATTATTTTCTATAATTAAAGAAGCTATTCATAGATTTTTATTAAAACCTTTAATAAAACAGAATAAAATTGATTTTTCTCTTAAATTTGAAGAAAATAGTCTCAAGTATTCTTCAAAAGATTATTTGAAATCTATTGAAGTAGAAATTAAAGGAAATTTGAAAGGAAGTTCTGAAATAAAACATAAACAAGTTGTAAAGTTGAATTTCAATCCAATATTATGCAAAAATTGTTCTAATTTAAGAGGGGGTACTTATTTTATATCAATTATCCAACTACGGGTAAAAGACGAAAAATATACAGACTTAATAGATAATATATTAAATGAGATTAACAAATTTGTAGATAAGTTATTTGAAAAAGATCCTAGGCAATACATTTCTAAACTTGTAGATCAAAAAAATGGTATGGACCTATATCTTAGTACAAATGAATTAATGAACTCCATCATAAAATTTTTAAAATCAAAATACCACTTCTTACTAAAAAGAACAAAAAAATTAATAGGAAGAGATTCTCAGAAAGGAAAGAATCTTTACCGATTAAAAACTTCAGTAAAGTTTTTACCAATAAGGATCAATGATGAAATTTTAATTAGTAATGAATACTATATCGTTGAGAGTATAACTAAAAATAAAATCATTTTAAGAAGTAAAAATAACATTAAATTGATAAAAGACTACGATTACTTTTTTAGTGAAAATATAATGAGAAGTAAAGAATAGAGGAATATTTTATTGGAAGAAAAAAATAATAACGTTGATAAGGAATTTGATGAATTCTTAGATAATGAATTAAATGATAAGCTTGAAACTAGTATTGATGAGCTAGAAAAAAGAAAAATAGACAACAAAAGAATTAAAAAGATTGACCAATCTAAGAAAAGGGCTACTATTGAATCTGTTTTTGATGAACGTACAGTTTTTCAATTAAATAAAATATTAGTAAATGGGCCGCTAGAAAGAATAGAAGGCATAATATCTTCTGGAAAGGAGGCAAATGTTTATTTAGCTTATGATCAAAATGGATTTGAAGTTGCTGTTAAAATATATAAAATTGATAGTAACACCTCAAGATGGATGAGAAATTATATTATCGGAGATCCTAGATTTAAAAAAATACCTAGTAATGTATCCAAAATTATTTATTTATGGGCAAGTAAAGAATTCAAAAATCTTAAAAGAGCATATAAAGTTGGTTTAAGCGTCCCAAAACCTATATTTATTAAAAGTAATATTCTTTTAATGGAATATATCGGTTTTGAATCTATACCTGCTCCAATTCTAAAGGATATTAAAAAGCCTAAAGATCCAATTAATCTTTTTAATGAAATTTTAGATTTTATAAAAATTTTATATCAAAATGCTAAATTAGTTCATGGAGATCTGAGTGAATTTAATATTTTGTATCATAATCAGAAACCAGTAGTAATTGATATATCTCAAGCTGTCTCTATACAACATCCAAAAGCAGAAGTTTATTTGGTAAGAGATATTAAAAATATCTTTAAGTTTTTTGAAAAATTTGGTATAGGACTTCCAGATCCTAAAAAATTCTATTATGAAGTTACAAATCCAAGAAATTAAAAGATTTTGATATATTATAAGTTAAGATTTCAATAAAAAAAGTTAAAAAAATGAAGGTTGGAAAAAATCGCATTGCAATATTAATAGGAAAAGATGGTAGAATAAAAAAGGAAATTGAAGAGAAACTTGGTGTAAAGATTAAATTAGATAGCAAAACTGGCGATTGTGAAATTTTACCAATACCAGATGATCCAAATTACATGCCACTTAACATTTACACTGCGCAAAAGATAGTTAACGCAATTAGTAGAGGTTTTAATCCAACTAAAGCTATGAAATTGTTAGAAGAAAACTATGATCTTGAAATTTTTAATCTTATGTCAATTTTGGGAAAATCTGATAAACGTATAAAACGTGTAAAGGGAAGGGTTATCGGAAGGAATGGTGAAGTACGAAAAGCTATTGAAAAATATGCTGAAAGTTTCGTCTCTGTTTATGGTAAAACAGTTTCTATAATAGCAGACTACGAAAATTTACAGATTGCTAGAAAAGCGACGAATATGTTAATAAATGGTACGCCACATCATGTAGTTTTAAAGTTTTTAGAGAATAAGTATAATGAGAAAAAGAAGGAACAATTTAGACAGTTTTATAAACCTGAATTTTAAAAAAACTATTGTAGAAATGCATTTTTATAGGTTTTTGAGACATTTCTTAATAAATCTTTTCCATATATGACTTCTTTTAGTTCTTTTAATAAATTTTCATGATTTCTTATATCTTCTTTAGAATAAATTTCTTTAAATTCCTCTTTTTTTAAATTATGAAGGTGTATTTCAAAACTTCTTAGAGAATATGTGTTTTTTACATATGATTTAAAAATTACTATAGATCTTGGATAGAGATTTTTTTCCCTCAGGAATATTGCCCATCCATCAAAATAAAATTCAACCTTAAAGTAAAATAACTCTTTCCATATATTTATTTTTTCAAAAATATCATCTATTTCATTCTGAATTTCTGGTGAAAACTTATTTTTCATATATTTGAATTCTAAAAGAAATATAAAAAGGAATAATAAAATTTCAATTAATCAAATGTAATTTCACCAATGTTAAAAATATCATCTGATAAACTAGCCTTTGAAGATTTAGATATTGATTTATAAATTGGTTGGTTGATTTTATACCCATTACCAAATATTTGAGGTGATTTTATTCCAGTTATAAGAAGCATAACTCTTATAAAACCATCAAACTCATCTGAAACTCGGGCACCCCATATTACCATAGAATCATGTACATCCATTTTTTCAGTAATTTTCTGTGCTACAGAATTTGCTTCTGCTAATGTCATATCATTTCCTCCACAAATATGGATTAATGCTCCTTTTGCTCCATCAATGTTAACGTCTAATAAAGGAGTATTTAATGCATCATTAATAGCATCTTCAATTCGATTATCTTTTTTATTTGATTCACCTACGCCTACGATTGCGACACCTCCTGTACTTAAGATTGTTCTTACATCAGCAAAATCTAAATTTATTAAGGAGGGCAAAGAAATTGTTTCTGTGATACCTTTAACCATTGTAGCTAGAACTTCATCAGCTACGCTAAACGCTTCTATAATTGGTAAATTGGGTGCAATTTCTAGTAATCTATTATTGTCTATAACTACTAGCGTATCAACATATCTTTTCAAAAGATTTAGTCCCATCTTTGCTTTATCAATACGTCCAATTTCGGTTTCAAAAGGTAAAGTTACTACACCTACTACTATTGCTCCCTCGAGTTTCGCTATTTCTGCCACGATAGGAGCGCTTCCGGTTCCAGTTCCTCCACCTTCTCCACACGTTATGAAAACCAAATTTGATTCTCTTAAAACTTTGGTTAGATCCTGCCGAGATTCTTCAGCAGCAGCTCTTCCGATTTCAGGATTTCCTCCCGCACCTAAACCCTTAGTTAAATTCTTCCCAATTAATAATTTAATATGTGATTCAATACTATCTAAATGTTGACAATCTGTATTAATAGCTACACATGTAGCGCCTCGAATTCCGATTTTCATTAATCTGTTTATCGTATTGTTTCCAGCACCACCACAACCAACAATTTTAATGTTAGCATGACCAAATGGATCAATCTGTGTTCTAACTATCTCTCTTTTGCTGGCATTTTTAATAAATGATTCCATAATAAATCAATTCTTTAATTTAATGCTACAAAATAAAATTTAATTAAAAAATTAGAATTAATGTGTTATGCTAATAATACTTAAAATCTCCCAAAATTTGATTTAATTTATTGAAAAATCTTGATTTATTTCAGGATCAAATATCTCATTAACATCATTCCCTTTTATCAAAAGTATTTTTGGCAAAGAATAAGGAAACCGATTTGAAAAAGTTAAACAATAAGCTCCTGTATTTGTTATCATAATCTTATTACCCTGCTTTAATTGTTCAGTGAAAAAGTAATTTTTTGCTAATACATCTTGATCAGTTGGTACAATTCCAGCTATAGAAGTTTTATATTTATGTGGTTTATCTATTAGGGAAGCATTATAAAATCTTAAAGAACATTTAGCAAATTTTGGGCAAATATGATTTCCAATATTTAAAAATATCCACCGCTTTTCACCTACTTTAACAATTTTCGCGATAAATAACCCAGAGTCACCTATAAAATATCTTCCAGGTTCAAAATAAACATTCCTATAATTAATTTCTGATTCATCTAAAAGAATTCTAATAGATTTTGCTATTTTCTTTAATTGATCTTGAGGCATAACTGTAGCTTCTGGAAACCCACCACCAAAATTTATGTTCTCAACATTAATATTATGGGATAGTAGTACTTTCAAATTATTTGATATAGTAGCTATATTTCTTTTATACTGGTTCAAATCATTCATTTGAGTGCTATAGTGAGATAAAATTGAAGTAAGTTTAATATTTTGATACAATATGCATGATTCCTTTAATTGTTTTATTTTGTGTTCATTTAATACTATACCCAATTTACTTTTAAATTTTTGAGAATTTATTCTAATGCTAATATTTTGAACTTGATCAAACTTTTGGGCAATTGAATTGATTTTTTTTAAATCGTTTAAATCATATATTATTATTTCTCTTACTTTACTTTTGATACTTGCCTCAATAAGCTCTTTTGATAAATATGGCCCTCCGATTATTATCCTACTTGGGGGAAAACCAATTTTTAAAGCTAATTTTAGTTCAGGTAATCCAATAAGTTCAACACCAATCCCTTCAGAGTAAATAATCTTACATATTTCAGGAAGAAAATTGGCTTTTAATGAGTAGAAACATTTAAAACGCTTAAACTCTGTGTTAAAGACATTTCTAAAAGATTTAATATTATCCCTAATTCGATTTTCTAAAAATATAAGAATCGGAGTTTTATATTTTTTTATTAGGTTTTTAAAAGGGACTAAATCAATAAAAATTTGTCCGTTTTCTTTTTTTAAAAAAGGATTTCCTGATATTTTTTTCATATTTTTGTGAATAATCTTATATGTTCATTAAAGTTTGATATACTTCATGAGTTTTTTTAGCTATGATATCCCAAGTGTAATTTTGAGAAACTTTTAATTGCCCTGCTGAACCGAGTCTTTTGCGTAATCTCTTATTTTTTAATAATTTAACAACCTTTTGAGCAATATCCTCTGGATTATCAAATTCAACTAAAAAACCATCAATATTTTCTCTGATCACTTCAGGAGTAGCGCCTATTCTTGCACCAATAACAGGCTTTCCAGCGGCCCATGCTTCTAAAAATGAAATTCCAAAAGCGTCACTACGACTTGGCATTAAATATAGATCTGCCTCTTTAAATGCGGTCAATTTTTTCTTGTCATAATAACCCGTTAAATTATCTGGAGTAAGATTGATTATTTTAATATTTGTAGTTTTTTGGATTTTTTTTAATTCATGATTATAAGCAGTAGTTGATGGTCCAATAAAAATAAAATTAACTTTTTTAATTTTTTTAAGAATATGAGGAATAGATTTTAAGATTGAAATAGCACCTTTTTCATAATTCTTATTTCCACAGAATAAAATTAATTTATAATGTTTTTCTTTTTTATCAAAATAAATATTTTTAAAATAGTAATTTTTGTACTTAGACTTGTGGATCCTTTCAAATCTATAGTAATCAACTCCCATTGAAATTACTTTAATATTTTCTCTAGGGATCTTCAGATTTTCTATTAAAAATTTTTTCTCAACATAAGTACAAGCAATGATAATATCAAATTTCTTCAAAACTTCAATTAAATCTAAATCTGAATATCTAGGATTTGAAAAATGAAAAAAAGGAGTACAAATTTTTGGTTTATTCAGTATATTTCCAATAATCAAACTTAATATTAAATTAAAATATGGATAAAATGTTGTATGAATTAAATCATAATTCAAATCTTTTGTCATAAGGAAAAAATCTATGAATTCCTCTGAATATGGTCCATTTTTAATAAATTTTTTCACACAGTCATCAGAAAGATTTAATGATTTAAATGCCTCAATCTTTTTCATTTTATTTAGAATTACATTATTTGGAACACCATAATTAACCGTAAATCTATTTATTTTCAAATTATTTACGCTGTGATAAAATTTATTACGTTTATCTATTTTCTTTCCATTATTATCTCTTAAGGCTTTAAAATCTATAGCATTAGAAGTAAAAATATCTATTTCATAATTATATTTTGAACTTAGGATTTCAGCCATACGTTGTAAATAGAATTCGGCTCCAGATATTGAAGGAAAGTACCTTGTTGGAAGATATAATATTTTATTCAAAACTTCAATGATATTTTTTTATTAGAATATTTTAATATTATATATAGTGCATATGTCAAAAGATTTTTTATTAGAATTTTTTGAAAGAGCAAAAAAAAAAAAATTAATTGATGAAGATCTAATCTCATTTTTAGAAGATATCTTTCCTGAAAAATCTACAACTGTTATTGAAGTATTGAAGAGAGGAATAACAAAATATATCTATAAACCCTCTAATAGAATCGTTTGGACTGCTATGGGAGAAAATCAAGAACATTTAATATATCCAAGAATATATTGCTCTTGTCAGGATTTTTATAAAAATGTTGTTGTGAACAAAAAGCGAAATTTTTGTAAGCATATTTTGGCTCAACTAATTAGTGAAGCGTTTAATAATTATAAAATAGTTAGGTTAGGAGATAAGAAATTTAGTATGCTAATTGGAGATTTAAAATTACAAATTTAATTATGTAACAGTTTATTAATGCTCAGAATTATTATTCTTGATATTTTAAAAGAAAACCCAAAATTAGAGAGTTTTAAACTCTAATTTCGTCTCGATCCCAATTTGCTAAATATAAATTATAGGCATCTAAGCTTATTTCACGAGGTATTTCTATTTTTTTAGTCACCTCTAATTTCCTTATCTCAAACATTAGGTTCTTATTCTTTCGAAAAAAATTTTCAGCTTTTGGGTACTCATCCTTAAAGATCTTTTTTAATTTTTCTAAATCTAAATTTTTTAATTCATTATAATTATCTATTACATAATTACATAGAGGATCAATAGTTATTTCAAAATTAAATGCGTCAATACGTTTTAGAGCTAACGGATAAGCTTGGCACGCTAAAGGTTTGGCATTGTGAACAGTACACCCTTTATTTTTTATATAGAAAGGACATCCATGAGTATCATTTTCTAACCTAATTCGATAAGTAAGTATTAAAATTTTTTCATTTTTAATATCAGGGAATACTAAATCCTCTATAACTTTAAATTCTACTCCAAGTTTTTCAGCCATTTCAATAAGTTTATCAACTTCTTCAGGATATAAGGGAATTCTCTTTTTATAATCCCCAGGAATCTCATGACAACATGTTCCACACATCAAACATTTATAAACCAAGTGCACCATAAACAGAATTATTATTTAAATAAAGATCTAGTACTTCTTCTATATGATAAAACCAATCTTATTAATTTAATTTTTTGATATTATGATTATATTACTTTTGCAATAATCCTTGTGTCTACTAGGATAATACATCGTTTTTAAATTGAAAAAAATATCCTATTATTAGACATATTTTTACAAATATAAGGTTAAAGATATGGAAGGAATAAGAAAAATTAACCATAATCATATTACCAAAGAAGATTTAATAAATCCAATTTGTATTTTGGGAATGCCTGGTATTGCTGATGTAGGTAAGTTTGCTTTAGATTCGTTAATTGGTCAGCTTAATGCTAAAAATTTAATGGATATTATTTTTGATGATTATCCTGCTGGAGCAATTGTGGATGATAGTATTTTATCAGCTCCTAAAGCTGAAATTTTATATTGGAATGATCCCAATAAGTTAAGAGATATTATGTTAATAACAGCTGATGCCCAAAGTTTAACCCCAAAGGGAATATATAAGATTTCTAATTTCTTAACAGATATAATCCATCAATATGGAATTAAATTAATTATTGCTTTAGGGGCATATCCTGTTAGTAGTCGAAAGTTAAATTCAAAATTACCTAAAATTTTTGCTAGTTCAACAAATCGAGAGATATTAGAAAAGTATATGAATGGAAATAATTGTGAAAAAATACAAAAAGGAGTAATAATTGGCGCAAATGGCTTAATCCCCACTTTAGCAAAAGCAAGATTTAATATTGATGGTTTAGTATTCCTCGCAGAGACAGATAACTTAGCCATGATTAATGAAGATATTACTGATTTAAAAGCATCAATTATTCTTTTAGAAATGCTAAAAAAATCTTTTACTTTGCCCATAAAAAAGAAATATTCTATAGAAAATATTGAAAATATTACTAAAAATCTCCAAATTAAAAGAGATCAATTAGAAAAAGATCTGGATAATCTCAATATTATTGATGCAGATGATAAACGAAAATCATTGTATATTTAAGATATAAATATTGGCATCAGTTTATTTCTTTTATCTAAAACTTTTTTTATATTTCAGCAAATAAACAAAAAGTATTTTAATTATGTAAAATTTGAAGATTATATGAAATATGTGTGCGCAAGAAAGAGTTGTGGGAAAGAAGTTAGTAAAAAAGAATTAAGTGCATTACCCGGTATTAAGTGTTCCCATTGTGGTTTTCGAATTTTATATAAAAAGCGACCTGAAGTCATAAAAAGAATAAAAGTTCGCTAGTGAAGCCTTTTTCTTAAAAGATCAATTTATTCTAAACAATATCAATTTCCTTATACATTTAAATCAAATTTCAAATGATTAATTAGTTCTTTATAACGATTTCTAATAGTTGCTTCAGTTACCCCCGCCGTTAGAGAAATTTCTTTTTGGGTTCGACGTTCTCCCTCTTGAATAGCAGCAACATAGAGAGCTGCACCTGCTAAACCTGTTGGAGCTTTACCTGCAGTAATACGATACATCTTAGCAAGTTTCAAAATTGAAGCTGCCCTATTTTGAGTTCTCCCTGATAGTTTTAATTCTGCGCAAAATCTTGGAATAAAATTGATTGGAGAAGATACTTGTATATTCAGTTTAAGCTCATTTAAAATTAATCTATAACATCGAGCTACTTTTTTCTTATCAACAGATGCGAACTCAATAAAGTCATCTAAAGTTTTTGGTATGTTATTTAGTCTACATGATAAATAAATTGAGGCAATTAACATTGCTTCAATAGATCTTCCTCTAATTAAATTTTTATTAGCCATTTTCCTATAGATGTGAGCAGCAGATTCTTTTAAATCTTTAGATAAATTCAATTGAGAGGCAAATCGATCCAATTCATTCATAGCATATGCTAAATTTCTGTCAATAGATTTATTAGTTCTTGTCCTTACATGCCATTTCCTTAACCTATACACTTCAGCTTTCATTTTAGGACTTATTGGGTTTCCAAACGCATCTTTATTCTTCCAACCAATCATAGTACTTAGCCCCTTATCATGTAGTGTAAGAGTTGTGGGAGCTCCAACTCTCACCTTTTTAATAGCCTCTTCAGATGTGAATGCTCGCCATTCTGGTCCTGAATCTATTATTCTTTGACTCAAAACTAAACCACAAAAATTACAAACGATCTCACCACGAGTCTCATCTGAAATTAAATTTTTGTTACCACATTCTGGGCATAAATTAAAATTTTTTTGAGATGATGAGAGATCCACCAACTTTAACCCTTAATAATTTCTCTTCTTTAATTCACATAATTATTTTCGCACATTTAAATGTTTGCGTTTTGAGGATTTATCCGTTAATAATAATCGCATTTTTAAGTTTTAGATTTTTAATTAAGAACATAATATTTTAATAAGTTTGTTCTTTATATTTATATAATGCGACATTTTTATAAATCACACGGAAAGCATTGTTATCTACGATCTTTTCAAACAAAATGCCCAAAATGTGGTGCAGATATATTATATTGGGAATGCCGGCATGGAAGTAAAGTTTTTTTCGACTATCCACCTTATGGAAAATTAAGAAGACATTATTGTCGGCATAAGAAGGGTATGTTAAATATAAAGAGATCATATACAATTATAGTAAAAACACCTAAAGGTCTTTTAGAGAAGGATTCACTAAGTT
Source organism: Promethearchaeota archaeon (assembly GCA_016840085.1). Taxonomy (GTDB): domain Archaea; phylum Asgardarchaeota; class Lokiarchaeia; order Sigyniarchaeales; family SOKP01; genus Loki-b32. The sequence goes on along the minus strand of JAEOTA010000034.1, from coordinate 39,628 downwards.
GTCCAGTATGTGGGAAATTGTTTAAAAGTGATATAAGTCTTAAAGATCATTTAAAAAGTTCAAAAAATAAGGATGATCTTCATAAAGCTTTTTTAAAGAATGAACTAATATTTGAAAAAGATAATCGAGAAATTAGTGTAAAGAATTCAGATCAAATCAAAGTATATAATAAGCCAAAATTCGGAAGAATCAATATTAAAAAAAGTAAAAATTTTAATAACAATTAAGTTATCGATAAATTTTTAATAAATTAGTAAATAATTATTTTATAGCAAAACTAAATGACTTTAGATCTTATTTTATTTGAAAATTACCAAAAGAAAGAGGAAAAAAGATGCCAGTGGATCCTGCAACTGCAGTATATAATTTGATGCAATCAGATCCCCATATTATCGCAGCAGTTGTACTTAAAGGTAAAGAAATTATTTATACAACAGATAATTGGGATATTAGTGCAGATGTAGACAGAGTGATTTCAAGCTGGATGGGTCAAAATGCTCAATTCATAATGGTATCAGGAGTTAAATATTCGGTATTCCAAATAGAAGCCGAAAGATTAGTAGCTAAATCCCTTAAAGGAGAAGGTAGTATCATTGGCGCAAAAGATGAAGAACATGAGTTAATTGCATATATGGATCCTGATGGTTATGGACTTGGTGCTGCGATGGACGTTCAAAGAGTTCTTAGTTCCATGAGTTCAAAAACACCATTCAAGGACCCTAATGCCCAATTGGGTCAAAAAGGAGCACAAATGGGCGGTGTAGCATCAGCAGGAGGAATGACTTCGGCAGGAGGGGTGAGTATTGATCCACAACTACAAGGTGAAATAAAAGCCTTCTTAGATTGGATTAATGATAGTGAAGGTTTAGCTGGATATATTAATTATTATCTTCAACAGAATAATGCTAAAATAATTTCTGAGTTGTCTAAGATTTATAATGAACTAAGACAAATATTTGGTGTATAAGTTCAATTATCTAAAGATAGTATACTTCTTAAAATTATAAAGAGTTATAGAACTCTTATCTACAAATTTATATCTTCCTTTTAAAAACAAAGTACAAATAATTAAAAAAAACTAAGTTTGTTTTTAATTAAGCTATTAGAATAATATTCAATAAAGTTTTTAATTAAAAAATACAATTATTTTTATAATTTTAAATGAACAATATTAGCGATATCTTAATAATTTTAAATAGTGAGATTAATGGATACCAAAAATGGGATTAAGGTAAAAAAAAGAAGTCCATTTCAAAAATTAAAGGAAAAATATAAAGAGTTTGACCTATACCAAATTCCTAGAAATGTATGGATAATATTCATTATAAACATTATAATCGATATTGTTTGCATTATTCTCTTAGTATTTCAGGCGGTTTTAAATTTATTAAATGGCAGTATATTACTTTTAATAGCATTGATAAGTCTTTTTGCCGTCTTAGTTATTAATCTTTTAAATTTTATATTCCCATTGAAGTTTCCTATCAAGGTAGAGCTAAAAATACCTACAAAACCAAATAAGGAGATTGAAGAAATAGAATATTCATCTGATGATGATATGAAACTAGAGATTCCATTAGTTCCTGAAGCACCAAAGAAAAAAGAGAAGATCTCATTAGATTCTCCCAATCTAACACCCGATGTGTTAGAAAGAATAAAAAAAGTAGAATCACCTAACATTAAAGTAGTTTTAGTAAATTGTGAAAGATGCAAAGCTATTATTCCCATCCCTGTTCCTAAAAATGCTGTACTTGAATCAGAATTACCAGTAGTTCCTATAAGCTATGTTCATAAAAATCTTCAAAATATCGATCAACATTGTATTACAATACACGTGGATCATGATTTTGATATAAGAAGACAAAGAATTTCCGGTGTGGTTCTTTCTCCTGACTAGTATGTTTAATCCAATTTTATCCAATAAATAAAAAATAAAATTTCAAACTAATCCTTTAATTATAATTAACTTCTATTTTAATTATAAAATTAATAGCATAACAACAGAAAATATGGAACTTTTAGCAGAAAAGAATATAAATATTGATGATATTACAATTTATTTAAATCTCTTCCAATTACATAAAAGTTTTCTATTACTGATATCAGATCAAAACAAAATGGGTATTGGTACTGTAACATTAGGAAGTCCTCCTATGATTAACGGTGTTAAACCTCCCACAACCTCATTTAATCTATTTGGAGTAGATTCAAATTTATTAAGCACTATTATTGCTGAAAGAGCATCTCATACACTTAAAGCACCAGTTTTACTTCTTCTATTTTTAAGAAATAAGAAGAAAAATGAAGAAATCGTAAAACCCTTAATAATTTTTTTGGACCAAGTATTAAAAGAAATCATTGAAAAATTGTAATAATGCAGAGAGTGGGAATTTCGAAGAAACAGAAAAACTATTAAATTTTCGAACCCACGCACTCCTATGAGATCGGATGTCTTATTCTTTAAGAGATCTTGAGTCCGACACCGTTAGTCATAAGTCCTTATTCATAGGAGCTGTATTGACCAGGCTTGGTTATCTCTGCGTTTTACACAATAATATAAAGTATTGCTATTATAAATTGTTTTGATACTAAGTCATTTCTATGTTTTAAAAAAGAAAGATTAGAGAAGCGATGGTATAAACAACATTAACATCATAACAACTAACATTACTATAAGAAACACACATTGTATCCTTCCCTTTTTTTTTTGTTTTCTCTCACGTCCAAGGTAATTATCGCGACAAGCTTGACTGCAAAACTTCTTATCTGTTGGCATAGCTTTACCACATATAGTACAATGACTATGAGGCCCCCATTTTCTTTTAATTTGATCTTTCCATGAAGTTTGAGACATTTTGTTTTCCTATCAATTAAACTAATCTGTAATTTATTTTAGTAAAACATTATATGTTAAAATAATTTATGAATACTTCAATCGTTTGAGATAATTGTTCCAAGTATGTCTTTTTCTCCATTCCAATACTTTTTAAATTCATTCAGATCCTTCCCTGATAAGATAATAACTTTAATATTGCTACGTTTTAAAACCTGTAAAGATACTGCATCAAAAATCCTATATTCTCCTGCAGCAGCTTGCTTATTATCAGAATTTTTTAAAATCAATTCTTGTAGTTGATCAAAGGTAAGATGTCTTAATAATATCGCATCATCAAATTTTTTTGGATCTTTATCATAAATACCCGGCACATCAGTAAGTATCACTAATTCTTTTGCACCAGTGAATTCTGCAACTTCTAGTGCTACTGAAGTTGTAGATTGCCCAGGTTGTAATCCTCCCATTACAATAATTTTATTAAAAAGCATCGCTGTTGATAACTCTTCAATCGATTTTGGCACTTGTGGATAAGCCAAATTTTTTAGTGAAGCTATTATTAATTTAGAGTTAATACGGGAGATTTCAATTCCAAAAATATCACATAGTGCTTCTGATCCTTCAAATGATCTAACTGCATCAATGTATTCCCTTGCGATTAGTCCACCCCCACAAATAATAATATGAGTTCCAGGATTTTCGCTGCTTTTAAAAATTTTAGAGAATGCGATAATTTTTTCTGAATCAATTGTTCTTTTTTCAGTGAATAGTAACGATCCACCTATTTTAATAACATTATTTTTATTTTTCATTAACCTGCACTCAAAAAGATTAGTTTAGCAAAATATAATAAATTTTTAAAATGGTTTTTTAATTTGATATATATCTTTAGAGCTTTAAATATTGCCCATAAAGAATCTTTTCAATGAAATTTTCCTTTTTCCGAATATTGAAATTATATTAAAGAAAATTAATTTTTTTTCTTTCATATGATTTCACCTTAAAGATATTATTCTTTAATAGATTAGGTAAGCGAAACTCCTCCTAATACATATTAAATGTAAGGGGTGTGAATTCGCTTTATGGTGGTTTTTATTAGATTTTTGTTGTTGTTAATATAGCGTTACACACATTGACATTTTCGTTTTTAAAATTTTGGTTTAGTATGAAGCAAGGCTCAATTCAACTTATTTATCTTTTTTTTAAAAAAAACAATCTAATAATTACAGCATTAATGGTACATTTAAGTTAATAAGTAAATTTGAGCTTATGTCTCGTTTTATAGGTTCTCCAATATAATTGCTAAATACCGTAGGGATTTCAATATTGAATTCCAGAAAGAGAAAGATCTCTAATCATAAAATTATAAAGAAAATAAAATAATTTATTGGTTGTCTAGGCATATTTCCTCACTTCTTAATTTAAAGAATTATTAACCTAAAAAATCTCCTTTATTTCTATACGGTCTATATCGTTTTTTATTAAATCCCCACGTATTATCATCAGTTGAAAAACCACATTCTGAATCTGGACAAAAATAACGTCTCATAAAATATTTTCCAATGTTTTCCTTAAACTTTTGCTTATTTTCTTCACTCATCTATTTACAGGACATAAATTTTCTGTATCTTTTAATCCAGTCATTATGAGATATTACTTTACAAATATACCAATCTCTAGTTTCTGGATGTAATCTTATTCGCACTCCTTTAATTCCATCTTCCCTGATTTGATTAGAAAGCACTTGATATTTTTCAAAAGATTCCATATCTATTTCAGAAAATTTTTGTTGTCTTTTATCTAGATAAGTAATAACAAATTCTATTTTTATCTCCTTACCACATTTAGGACAAGATTTAATTTCTATTCACCATTTAACAAATATTTGTTAGCTATTAATTTGGTAATAGGATCTTCTATTTGATTAATAATAGATTTAAGATCTTCAGTGGTTAGGTCCTTACTCCGTTCCTTTAATTTTACTTCTAAAGACATTGATAATTCCTTTTGAATTATTTTGTATTTTCTCTTTTCCATAAAAATAATTTCATTCTTTTAATTTTTTTCCATTAATAATGCCAGAATTAAAAATTTATGATTGATTTCAGTCTTAATCTTTATATATGCAATGATCTTTATATTATATATGGAGAAATTAATTATGGCATTAATCAGATTAGGATATTTAACAGAATCTAATGACAAAAAATCCTTTGACATGAGTCTATTTAAAAATCGACTCTTTTATCAAAAATTAATTTTCTTATTAAATGAAATAACTAATGAATTTAATTATAATTATAATTGGTACATAAGAGGTCCATATTCCCCAGATTTAACAAAGGATATGTTTTATATTAATGAATTATGGAATCAGAATAATTCATTTATAGATATGATAAAAACTAAAAATGTTCATGACAAATCTCTTGATACAGAGATCACTAGTATAAATACATTAAAGTCATCTTTTATAAAAGAATTTAACCGGGAATGGGACACTAATGACTTGGAAATCTTAGCATCACTTCTATTTATAGATAAACATACATATTCAAAATGTAGAAATTCAAAAATAGATACAATCAAAGAGTTTATAGAAAGAAAACCTGAATTAAAAGATCGACCAATTAATAATTATTGGAATATATTAAAAACGTCTCAATTTATTTAGATGTTTTATCCTTTAATTTTTTCGAATTAAAAAGGGTTAACATAATGGATTTATCTTATGTTAAAGAAATTTTTGATCCAATTTACGGTTTTATAAAGTTAACTCAAGATGAAATAGACATCATCGATAAATTAATATTTCAAAGATTACATAATATCAATCAATTAGGAACTTTACATATGGTATTTCCTACAGCTAGAAATACAAGATTCTCTCATTCCCTAGGTGTGCTAGCTGTAACTTCGAAAATAATTGATAATTTCAAAAAATTACCAATATCAGGCTCAAAATCTATAGATAAATTCGAAATGTCAGAAAAAGATCAAAAATTAATTAGATCGGCAGCACTTTTACATGATATAGGTCATTTACCTTATTCTCATTGTACAGAAATTGTAATAGAAGATTATTTTAAGAAAAAATATCCAAATATTAAAATTAAGAAAAAATTTCATGAATGGTTAAGTGGTGAAATAGTTAAAAAAACCGATATATATAATCCAAAAGATCAAAATCCTAAGATTATAGAACAAGATAGAGAAAATATAAGTCAAATTATCCAAGGCACATCAGGATTCCCACTACTCAATCAAATACTACATTCTGAACTTGATGCTGATAGAATGGATTATCTTGTTCGAGATTCTTTTTCTACAGGGGTTTCATTTGGACAGATCGATATAGATCAAATTTTAAGAAAATTGTTTATAAAAGAGAGGAGCTCTACATTAAAACCTTTGTCTGATAATATTATTGTATATTCAACAAAAGCAATAAATGCAATTGATAATTTTTATTTCGCTCGAATGTTTATGTTTAACTCCGTTTATTTTCATAAAGTTAAATGTTATTTTGATTTTTTATTAAGTGAATCATATAGAATTATGATAAACTCTGACAGCTTGAATGTTATAGAGGCATCTTTACCTTTAAAACCTGATATTATATTATCGCCAATAATAAATGAAAAAAAGTTAGATTCTGAACAATCTCAAGGATTTTTTGAATTATGGCATATGCTTGATGATTATTATATTTGGAATTGTATGAGAAATTGCTGGCATGAATTGAAGAAGTTATCAAGCGAAGAAATTAATTCCGATCTTAAGTTGCTCAATTCTTATTTGGATTTATTATTCCGGAGAAAGAAATCAGAACTTATATGGGAAATAAACAGATTAAAAAGTATTCCTGAAAATAATGAAAAAGAAAAAAAAGTATTGGACAGCATTTTAGAAACTGTATTTGGAGATCTTGAATCTTGGATAAAAAATGATTTAAGCGAGAGTTATGAATCACCTTTAATTGTCTTAAATAATAAAGTAGATGCACCATTGAGTAATATAAAAATGGAAGATCCTGAAGATCCAAATGAATATCAAGGTGAATTAATTCTTTTTCATGATCCTGAGACTGATCAATTTCACTATTTGAATAATGTCCAAAGTTCAATAAATTTTCAGACTAATAAATCAGAATTTCATATTTTTCGAGTTTTTTGTCCCGATAAGGAATGTAAAGATGAGCTATACACAAAAATTAATTCTAAGTATAATGAATTGGTTGATTCATATATGGAAGAAAATAGTAACACTGTTAGTGAGTAATTGATTATTTAATAATATATAACTTGTCAAAAATGAGTTAATCCTACTAATTTACTATTTTTCAAAGAATTCTAATCAAATCCTGATTATATGGTCTTAAATTAAATACTTTCTTCTATGTAAATCTTCAATTTTCACAAGATTTCTAAATACTATCATGAATGCCAATATTAAAGATCCGAGATTAAATAATGAAAACATATGCTAAAAATGTATTCAGTAGTTTTCTAAAGATGAAATTATAACCATGACACCTTTATTTAAAAAATATGGAGGTTTTTTCAATAAATTGAATTCTTATGAAATTTCTGTTGAGTAAAAATTAGGAGATCTTATCGATAACCTTAGAATGGAAAAGAACTTTTTCAAAAATGATAGAAGTTAATAAGAAAGCAACCATAATGATTATAGATATATTTACATTTTTTCATCGTTATTATATTATTAATTCAATACCCTCCAGCCTGTGTGGCCATGACCGTTATTATATCTTTCTTTGGGTGAACTCCTATTTTTGAGAAGTTAAGATTATCAGGGAGGACCTTTCCTTTAAAAATGAATTGAATCGCTAAAATAGGATTTAGTCTATATTTACGCTGGACATTTTTTTTGAATTACTTTTATTAACTACGATTTTTCCTTTAATGAGTAGTTTTTTTATACTACTTTCCATTAGGACCATTATGGAGGCTATTGGAGAAATAAGGAATATGACAAAGGATTCAAAATTAAAAAATCTGAAGTCTTAATAAAATTTATTTTCATATGGTTTTTATGAACTTTTTAATTAATGGCTTCAGTTCTTTTTTTTCTGCTCTTAGGTATTGGGGTTTCATTTGCTGAGATATCATATCTCTCCAGTTCTATTAATGAGTTTGTAATGTATTCGACATCCTTTAATATTGCTTCCTTGACCCAATCTGGTAATTTCTTTTTCATTAGTTTTCATTCCTCCTACAATCTATTCCAAATTGTAGTTTTTTTATAGGTTTCAGTGTAGTGATATCTTGAAACTGGAAATATGGATATTAAATACATTATTGTTTTTTACTCCCTGAATTTCATATTAAGTGTATTAAATACACATATCTTGTAATATCAAACTTTTCATATTTCGAATCGAGGAATTCCTTCTTGGTAGTGGTCAAATTCATTAAAGTATTAGCATCGTTTACGGAGGGTGTCAAAGCTATTTTTAACACCATTTTATTTTCAACAAAAAAAAAATTATGATAAAAAACTTTACAAATTGGATCAAAATCAATAAACATTTTAAAATCAAATTCTGTATTTCTTAAAGATTTATTCCGGTCTAAAAGCATAATTATGGATTTTAATTCTAAAATCGTTTACATTTTTATAAAAAAAATATTATTTAAGTCTTTATTTTTCCAAAAGTGTAAATATTATTAAACTATATTTCTTTTTTAAAGTTTTACAAATAAAATAAAAAACAATCCAAGAAGAAAAGGAAAAATATTCTAAATATATTCAATGATTTATGACAAATGCATTCTCATTAAAAAAGCATACGACAAAATTCAAAATTTAGATCTTTTATTTTTTTATGAATTTTATATCCTGGAATTAAAAAAAAATTTCAATAAAATAAGCGAAAATCATCATCTTCGAAATATTCTAAAACTTTCATAACTAAATCCAGGTATGTTTTTTCTTTAAATTTTTAAGAATCCATTATTATCTCTAAAATTTCAATAATATCCTTTTGATATCCGGTATGATGAGTTAGAAACCCCAGAATATTAGAGATTTGTTCAAATGAGAGAGGATATTTCAATCGTGAATCATTCGAATTATTCACTAAAACATTAATATTTTGCTCAAATTGATGTAGATTTTTGAACATCATATTAAAGTATTTTTTTTTTCCAATCATGTTGTATCCACCTTACTTTTTTATCGAAATAAAAAATCTTTAATTGATTTTATATTAATTCTTAAGTTTAGACACGCCTTTTTGGTCCGCGATATAAATTTTACCTTGATACGAGACAATTTGTCCTTTTAAGCCGGTTTCAGGCAATTTATAGACTTTAGGTGGTTCTTTTGCATCAAATCCTAAAATATCGAATTTATCAGGATTAGCAGCCCATAATTTATTTGGCATTTCAAACATCGTTTTTGCGCTTTTAATAGTATCTGGATGAGAATTACTTAATCTTTGTCTATTCTCTTTTCGAGAAGCTCCTAAGCTAAGTTGTTTTAAATCAATTTCTCCGATTCTTTTAATATTTATGTGCTTATCATGTCCTTTAACTCTTTCTCTCTTTCCATAACGCTTACGTGTATATGGTTTTATTCTAATTCTTCTTTTCATATAATTTACCTCCTTTTTTATAATTTATATAAAAGACTTTATGTTTTTGCGGCTTTTTTAGCCAAAAATTCTAAATACTCGTCTTGTTCTCGTTGTTTATAATATTCAGCATATTCTTTTGTATACTGCTTAAATTGTTTTTCATCACGAATTTCAAGCATATCTTGGTCAGTACCTGCAAATGTATCACCTATTTGCTTTCCTTTTAAATTCTCTTTTATATACGTATTTATAAAGTCTCTTTATATTTTTTGATAGAATTGGGAATATGATTGGTGGTGGTATAAGTATCATTAATGAAGTATCATTAAATATAAAGAAATTTTCTAATGAAGAACTCTTATATTACAAGTATTTTTATGAGAAGACAAATGTTATTCCTAAATCTATTCTGATTTTAAATAATTTTTTATTTTACTTTATTGATAACGAATATTATGCGGAAGTAAATGAATTTTTGAACAAGTTTCGTCATAAAATTAGACATAGAAAGATTCTTTTTATTTATTTGGAAGAAATATTGGCTAATTTAATATACAGATTTTTTCCAAATCCCTTTATTTATGATCTCATAATGATTGATGATGAACTTATTCCAGAGATAATTATAGCTGTATTGTCTTTTAAAGAAAGAGGTGTCGCAATAGGACGTAAAGGAAATTATATAAAAACTGTTAATAAAATTTTTGAAGATTATCTTAAGTTCAAGGAAAATCCTGTTAAAATAAGGTGTGAAGTTATTTATTCTTTCTAAAGATATAGTCTCTTTTTTTTGATCCATATTAATCTTAAGTGTAATTTATCATAATTTTCAATTTGTAATATTGAAAAAGGGGATTATGATCAATAAAAAGATATTTGTTAGAAGTTTTTTACAAGATAGTATAAATTTATATATAATGCTTGAAATATATTAATCGACAAAAATTTATAAAAAATATAAAAAAAAGACAAAAGAGAAGGTGAGTAAAAAATGGGCGAACCAAATGAGTTTGAGGAAGAGATACCAGGGATTACAGAAATTAGCGAAATTGAGGACGTCGACTTAGACAAGCTGGAGGAAGCGTGGGGTGTATTTGAGAAAGAATCGATAGAACGAAAACAGTTGGGAACTGAAGAATTTTCTGAAAGTTGGGAAAAATATTTTGCATAATGCCAATAAGGTTTCCCAGAACCACCCCATCCATATGTACTTATATAATCAGGCATTTTCCAAGAAATTAACTTTCTATTGATAGAATCAATATATTCTTTCTCTAAATCTTTATGATTTGGGAATATAAATTTAAGACAATCCCATAATTGAGTTCCAACATAATACTCTTTATTTTCTTTAAATTTTCTGAAAATAAAATTGTGCAATTTACAAATATTACATCCTAAACCATATTCTTTTAATTCCCATATAGTATATTCATCGATTATTTTCTTGGCATTATCAGAGTTCTCATCAATGTCAGGAGAATAAAATCCATTCATACCTAAAAGATTCATCATTGTTTCAAAGTTCTTACCTTTACAAATATTATGATATTGAAAACAAAGAAATCTTTTAGTTATTTTACGGATTGTCCAAAGAAATAATGTCTTATCGTTATAATTTATTGTAAATTTAAGAATTTGATCATATAATTCCTTTATTGTTTCTATGACTTTTTCATCTGAATTTAGCAATATATCAAAATCTATATCAGAATCATTATTACATGTAGAGCTAATTAATCCCTTTTCAAGAGCCATATCTAATATTATATCACAAATTTCCTCTAGTTCCTTAAGAAATTCTATAAATATCGTTTCATTAATTTTAGTTTCAATTTCCATTTCAATTCCCTCCTCTTGATTATTTAAGTATGAACCTACATCTTCTAATTCCCAACCAAAAAAATTCTTATAAAATAACGCTGCGCTTCTATCTTTATATTCTCCATTAACTTTAATACCTCCTAATAATTTCTCGAGCAAGAGTTTATTGTCTTTAATATCTAAGATAGACATTGAAGAATAATTATCGGAAAGATAATCCCAAAAACGAAAAATAATATCTGCCTTATTTTTTATAGGTATTATAAATTCATCTATATAAGAAACCCATTCCTCTTTTTCCCAATAGTTAAAATTTATATTCATAAAGACATCTCAAAATTATTTTTTTACTTTAATTATTAATAGATTACTCCTTTTTAAGTCTATGTTAATTCAATTATCCCACATATCGTATATAGTCCTGCCATTCCCAATGGTGTATGGCATTGCCATCCCCGATGGCATCCATAATGGTTACTGCATCAGCAATCGCTACTATACATATATAAATAAAATCATCGGGATGAATCAATTTAGAGATATTTTTTCCAAGAAATTCTGAAGGACGAAATCCGAAAATCTCTTGTATTTGAGGATTGATATATGTAAATCTCCACTTATTGTCTACTTTAATAATAACATCTAAAATGTTATCAATTAAATTTTGATAATTATTATCACGAACTTTTTGGTGTTGAAGATGGATCAAGTGGCTTAACTTCGCGAAAAGCTCAAGAAGGAATCGATAAGGCTTTAACGGAAAGTGAAGTGAGCCAATATGTCTCTATTGAGAATTCTACTCTTGAAGATCATGTTGTAGTAATGGATATATGTTGTTTCTGTGTATGCTTTAGTTTTAGGAATCATCGTAAAAAGAATCAAAATCATCTTTAAAATTTGAATTCTAAAGCATAGACTTTAAATATAGAGACTCATTGGTTTCAGTAAAGATCAAAATCTTTATTAATCTTATACAAAAAAGGCTTTAGCAATGTCAGAATTATTTAGTTATTCTATAGAAAGATTAACTGAAGCAACTAGTTTTAATAGTGAGCATCAAATGGAATCCTTTCTTTTCAATAATCCAAGAATAATAGGAGTTATAGGTGAAGAAATTGAGAATTCTGAACTCCCTGCCATAATTCGACAATTTCCTACAATTAAAGGAAGAGGATCTAAAGGAATTGTAGATCTAATGGCATTAACTTCTGATAGTGAATCAAACTTAATCTTAAAACTTATTGAATTAAAATTAAGCGCTATAGAAAATGATTTTTATCAGCTTAAAGAATATTTAGACGGATTAACCGAAACTAATCCTTATAAAGAGAAAGTAATAGAATTTATAAAAAAGTTTGGTGGAGTAGAAAATCAAGAAGACTTAGAAGATATTTACCAAAGTGCTAAAGGAGTCTTAATTTCTTGTGAAATAGAACCTGAAATAATTATGAAAATTTATAATTGGAATAGAGATCATCCAAATAACTCTATTGATTTATATAAATTATTGTACTTTAAAACAAGTCAGTCAAATTATGTTGTCTTGGATAAAATTATACAAGAATCACTAAAGAAAAAACTCACGCGCATTACTTATAGCTGGAATGGACTAACTTCATTTTTTGATGATTTAGATATTGGAGATATATTTTATTTTGATACAAAATATACTCATCTTGATGAAATTGAAGTAAAAATTACAGATGCTCAATTATTATTAACATTAACTCTTGATTCAATTAGATTAATAAGAGACGAAAATTATCTGGAAAGAAGTAAAAATTATGGAACTGATGAGAAGAACTTTGATAATCTTGATAGTCCTGAGTATATGACCAGTGAATATTTTCCAAAGAAAACATGGAATTATGAGAAATTTAAACGAATTTTATCTGATGATGTCCCTTTAGAAGAGGCGAGTAATATTAAAATTCCAATGACCAACTTAGCACTTTTAGTTTTACATGCAAATAATAATAATAGAGCAGGATGGGTACCTGCACCATTTTTCATCCACAAAAAAACAGAAAGAAGTTACTTATATTATAGGGAGAAATATAAGAAAGAAATGAAAAAATAAGGAGAAAATTAAATGTCGGGAATTGAAATAACCAAAGAAAAAATAATTATAATTCTTGAAGAAAACAAATCTAATGGAACATTTAATGTTTTAATGTATGATAAAGATAAAGAAAAAATAACCGAGATAAAAATAATCCGTAGTAATTACGAAATAAAAGAACATTTAACTTTAAAGATTGAAGATAAAACTAGGCTTAAGGTTGAATTTGCTGATATATGGTTTATTGATAATTATAAAAAAGATAATGAAACATTAACATTAGATCTCAATACACATAAATATTTATAGCAAAAGATTTTAAATAAAAAATTAAATTCTTAAATATTAAAACATAAAAAAGATCTCTTTTAAAATCATTAAATTTAAGCTTGATTAAGCCTTTAGATTTGAGGTATCTAATTTTTTCTTTTATTTCCTTAAAACATATCTTGAAATTATCTATTAGCATTCTTATAGAATAAAATATAATAAAAATTACATTTTAATCTCCATATACTTAATTATAGAGTTCAATAGTCAAAAAAAGACAATAATTTTACTTGGTTGAACTTTTATATAGATAATTTTTGAGAAAGATAATGATTATATATAAATTTAAATAAATCTTCCTTGACTTATGTTTTAAACTTAAAAAAGGTGAAAAATAAAAATGGTATGCGGAAGATTAGGTCGTATAAGACCTATGAGAGAATTAAGAAATGATAATGCTATTATGAATAGTCCAGGAGTTTATATTTATTATAGAAGTATAGATGGACATCCAAGATATATAGGAAGATCTGATAATGATCTAAGATCGAGAATAAGTCATGGAGAAAATGAATACCGATATTACCAATATTGTCACTGTGATACCGCTATTGATGCATATAAAAAAGAATGTAAATTATGGCATGAGCACCGAAATTATCTTGATAATAGAAATCATCCCGATAAACCTGAGGACTATACAGGAAATTGTCCCGTCTGTGGAAATTAATAAAAAAAATGGAAATATTAATTAAATTTAGAAGAATAAAATTAACTTTTGATAGAATTCTGTTTAATAAGGAAAAAAATACAATGGAATCAGAGACAATTAGACAAATAAGATTCTTTCTAAGTTTAGTACCAGAGGAATATTTAATTGGGATTATAAATAATAAGAATCTTTCCAGAGATAAATTAAATCAAATGTTAGAAAGAATTGATGGGGAAAAAATCACGAAATCCTAAAAATAAATTAAGAAATTTATCTCATATAAAATTAGTAGAATTAATTGTTGAATTTGATCTTTTATCAATAGGTGAGTCTAAACATCACTATCTTCAATTTAGAGATAGATAAAATCCCATATTTTATCTTTATAAACTTCAGAGTCAAAATAAGCCAAGATTTATCGATAACTGAAGAAAAATTAAAACATTTATTTTCAGAAAGGCAATCAAATAAAGAACATAAATTTGTCCTTAAAGAGAGTAAAGATGCTCCTCAAAAAAAGATCTTGATTATAAGTATTAAGATTTTTCACTTATAACTCCTAAATTCTTATTGTCATGCTCATTTTGGATTAATAGACTATATTTGACTTGAGATTCATTGTCCAAAATTTGAGGAAATTACTATTATAAATGAAAAAGATATGATTTTATACAATTCATTACATAGCGGAATCGAGAAAATTCCATTTAGATAAACCTTTTTTTTTAATTCTTTTTTTTATTTTACGGATAGATTAAATGAGACTTAACTTGATTTTTATCAAAAAATTATAATATTTCCTCGAATTAGAAGAAATTAAACATACAATTCTTGAAATTATTAATCTTTTAATAAGAAATATTAGATTTATAAAATTAAATTTCGTAAATTGGTATTGGGGTAATCTTACAAAAATTTTTATATCTTAATTTTCATATATGAATCAAATATTTACTTTTGAATAAGAAATTTTTTAATTATTAACTTAGCTCATGGTGAGATTATGGAGAATAATGATAATGATTGGGACATGTATTGCGAGAAATGTGGACATAAGTTCAAGCATGGTGGAGCGAAGACCGTTCCTTGGAAAAAGATTGGTCTTTATAATTGTCCAGATTGTGGACATGATGTTCAAATCGCAAGAAATCCTAAAACAAATATTATTCTTGGAAGAGGAAGTGAAATTTTTGAAAAACTATAAAATATACTATAAACCTCAATTCATGAGGATTATATCAACAAAGTGAAATTCCAGAATAATCCTATGCAGTTAATACTTGGTTACTATTGGGGTTTCTGTTAATATATTAAATAAAAAGATCACTAAAATAATTAAAAAAGAATCATTCAAATTTTTTATTCTTAATAAATTTAAAAATTTTACAGATAATGAAGATCCATATGAATTATTTAAGTATTTAAAGGAAAAAATTAGCAAAAAAAATCTATCTATCAATTAAAAAAATCAATTTAATAATATGATAACAATCGAAAATACTCAAGGAAAATACATACATCAACATTATGTGCCTAAATTTTTATTAAATAAATTTGGAAGAGAAATTAAGCCAGATCTTTATAAGATTAGAGGATTTGATTTAAAAACTTCCAAACAAGTTGAAGGCTCTACTAAAGGATTTTGTGTAGAAAAAAATTTCTATGATAAAACGGATCCAAAAAATACAGAACAATTTCTTAAAAAAATTGATATGCAATCTTCCAAAATCATTAATAAAATTACAGAGAATAAATCACTTCAAGATATTAATAAGGAGCAAATTGCTGTAATTAAGGAATTTGCCTTTTATCAAATAATTCGTACACGCTATATGCGAAATGAATATAAAATTTTTATCAAAAAAAGATTTAATACAAGCGATGAAGAAGCTGAGGAATTAGCAAATATATTTCAAAATTCAGCTATTACAATGGATCCAAGGTATCCGATGATCAACAATACTGATTCTAAGAAGACATTCATTGATTTTAGAGATTCATTTATGGTAAGATTTGAAAAATTTAATTTATTATTAATGAGTATTGAAAATTCAGATATACACTTGGAATTTTACTTATCAGATAATCCAGTCTTTGTTGTTGAACCTAAAAGAAAACAAGAATTCAAATATGACTATGATGATAATTTATTATACTTTCCTCTTTCTCCTAAATTATGCCTTGTTTTTTATGATGATAATATTCAAATGAAACGATTTAAAAAGCTATTAAATATTAAAAATAATTTTTACCCTATTTATTATAATGAAAAGTCCATAAGAGATGTAGAAGAGTATAATTATAAGGCTATAATGAATTCGTTTCGGTTCATTTTCTTTAAGACCGGACATATAGGAAACCTGAAAAAAATGATAAAAACGAATCCAGATTTAAAAAATGTGAATAGACAAAGAATCCTTTAAAGAATTTAAAAAAAATTGCTGTTATCTTTTATTCTAATGCCTGATCTATTAAAAGTATACACTTAACTTATTTGAATTTTCCTTTAAATTATTATTTTTAAGTTAATTGCCTTCTCCTTTATTATCCCTCCTTTTTTATTTAATTTGTCTTCGATATATTCTTTAAATGGAGTATATTATTTTTCAAACATATAATATCTTTTTCAAATCTTTAGATCTTGTAGAAACTAATTATTTTTACTCATCATTATCCCAATTCCTTTATTCCATAAATAGAATATTAAGAGTTGGTTTTAAATCATTAAATTCTTCAGTAGATTATTCATATAAGGTAAATCTATAGAATTAAAATTGGTATAAAAGTAAAGAGAAAAGTAATACCTGTTATCAATTTAGAAATTAATCCCATTTTTGTTAACCTTTCGGATTTCACTAAGGAATATAAATTAAGATAATAACTTTTTTCTTTAATATCTCCACTATGATATTTTTCTAAAATATCCTGTTCTATCATTTCTTTTGCCAATTTTGCTCTCCAATACAAAGAAAGAAATAAAATTGGGAATATAACCATTCTTTGAATCAATATCCAGGATGTAAAAGATAGTATAACCCAGATAATGATTTGATTCCCAAAATATAAGATGAATATGATAAAATAAAAACATTGACCGTAAGAAACCACCAAACGAGAGATGTCAATAGGTTTAACCTTATTTAAAATAAAAACAAGAGATATGGCATCTATTAAAGGGAAAAAAAGATTCCGATAAACCACCTGTTAAATTTGAAATTCATATGGATCATATTAATGGAAGAAGAGATCTTTATAAAAAATTAAAAAATGATAACGAAAAATGGCTTGAAGTCTTAAAAAAGATTTATTATTTAGTCTCAGATTTGTTTATCAAAATTATAACGGTAATAATCGTAAAAGAAGATTTTTACATTTTTTATCCTTGCGTCCTTTTTAGAATTAATTCTTTTTGAATTGAATTATCTTTTTTCAATATTTCAAAAATCGGTCTTAAAATTGGTAAAAGGAACAGTAAAATGGTTTAATAGCCGAAAGGGCTACGGATTTATAACTTCTGAAGAGTGGAGCGAAATATTTGTTCATTTCTCTGCCTAACCTCCTATTAGTTCTTTTATTTGACTGAATAAATTTCAATCTTCTATTTGAAGCTATTTTCTATGCGACTAATGTACCACGTCCTTCAAATGCTATAAAGCGAGTCATTTTAATTTCAATCTTCTATTTGAAGCTATTTTCTATGCGACCCAATTACAATTGGTAATGATTGTATGATATCTGAATTTCAATCTTCTATTTGAAGCTATTTTCTATGCGACTCGATTTGCTTGTCGTGAAAGTGATGAATTTCAGTTATTTCAATCTTCTATTTGAAGCTATTTTCTATGCGACCTTCTCTGTTTGATATATTTAGCTGTTTTCTTAAAGTCATTTCAATCTTCTATTTGAAGCTATTTTCTATGCGACAGTCCAGTTGCTCCTGTTGTGAGTGTTACATCTTTTGTATTTCAATCTTCTATTTGAAGCTATTTTCTATGCGACTATGGAAAGATATTGCTTCAGATTTACTTAAGGCGGAATTTCAATCTTCTATTTGAAGCTATTTTCTATGCGACCCTTCAGGCATTTTTTATATATCACCTTTATTTTATATTTCAATCTTCTATTTGAAGCTATTTTCTATGCGACGCTGATATGGTTTCAAACCATTAACGGTGTGAATGGTTGATTTCAATCTTCTATTTGAAGCTATTTTCTATGCGACAACGAATTAATGATAGTACTGCCGGGTGAATACGCAAATTTCAATCTTCTATTTGAAGCTATTTTCTATGCGACTTGGAGATATTTCTAAATGACTCAATTAAAATTCAGTAATTTCAATCTTCTATTTGAAGCTATTTTCTATGCGACTTTAATTATTTGTATCGGATGTTTAAGCGTTAATATATAATTTCAATCTTCTATTTGAAGCTATTTTCTATGCGACTTGATGTAGAAATCTCTCATATTGCAAAATGCACATAATTTCAATCTTCTATTTGAAGCTATTTTCTATGCGACTCTAGTTACTATATAATATAATATGAAAAAAAAGTATATTTAATTTTTGTTAACTTAATAAAAATTTCATATTAAAATAAAAAATTTTCAATATTTTTTTCCAAAATTATTGTTTTATCAAAAAATCTGCTTTATTTTTATAGGAATATTCTCTCTTTTTGATTTATTTCTTTCAAACTTTAATAACAAAA
The DNA here is from genome assembly GCA_016840085.1 of Promethearchaeota archaeon. Taxonomy (GTDB): domain Archaea; phylum Asgardarchaeota; class Lokiarchaeia; order Sigyniarchaeales; family SOKP01; genus Loki-b32. The sequence continues at coordinate 20,614 of JAEOTA010000034.1, read as the reverse complement.
AAGTTATTTTCTACGATCATTAATCGAGCATCAAACAATTTGCAATTTATTTAAAAAGAAGCTCGACGAAATTTGGTTCGAGGAAAACGCTAAAAAACTTTTTTATTTTTCCGTATTTAACGATGAAGTAGTCTAATTTTGATTAAATTAAATATTTTCTAATTTTTTTTAAGATACCCACTTAATCGAAAGACCTTAAAAATCCAACAATTTCATGTGATCAAATTAACTTTTTCTTGAAAAAAAAGATGTTTGTAGAAATTTAATTTATTAAAAAAATTCTCTTCTATAAAAATGTAAAAAATTTGGATCAATGCTCGAAATTATTTAAATAGTTTAAATATATTTTTGCCGAGATTTTAGATCAATAAATTTTGTTAAAAACTTGAGAGCTTAAAGGTTTAAGGAAATGAGAAAAAAAAAGTTTATATCAATTTTAACGTTATAATTGTCTTTTTAACATCGCTTTTTACAGACAAACTATTATTATGCGTAGGATAAGCGTTTAGAATTAGTCTTAAGAAAAATTTTAGTCGAATTAAAATGTAAATATTTTGAATTTTTAATGAATAGTATTATTAATAGAAGAATCAAAAATATATATTAATGGTATAATTTCTTTATATCAATATGTTAATATCTAATTGCAAAAAATTTCTTTTGAGACAAAATTCCAGAAAAAGAACAGTGTAAATTAATACTAAAATAAGGCGATAAGATTTAAGCTACATCCGAGCGAAAATTTAATCAGAATATTTTTTTAAAATATATTAAAGGGCCATATATCCCAAATCCGCTCACTTAGAGATAATTTTTTGCATAAAAAAAGTTTTAAGGTAAATATCTCAATGATTTTAGATTTTAATACATCAGACGATAAGGCGATAGGAGGAGGTTTAAAAGAAATAATTCAGGAAATATCAGACGATTGCACTAAGAACATTTTAACCCTACTTTATCCAACAAAAGTTATAAAGCGTTTTATATTTCGCCCTTTATTAGGAAGATGGTATCCTTATATTGATATAAAATCGGAAGGCTATGAGTCGCAGTTATCCTTATTTTTTGGCAAAATAAACATGAAATTTTCTATGGAGAGAGAATGCTCGTATTGCGGCAAAATTTTAGATAATCTTAAATGTTCAATTGATTTTTTACCTGTATTATTGTGTTCAAGGTGTTTTTCTAAGGTGTATTATGGATATTGGAATTGTCTTAAAGAGGTTTATAATAATAATTTTGCTAACCCTACTAAAAACAAAAACTTTAAACAGCGGGTTATATGTGAGGATTTATTTGCGCCAAAGTGCGGATATCCAATTGGTTCAGAACGGACAAATCCATGTTTAAAAAATCACGCGATTGGTTTAATAATGGTGGGCGATTCGACTTTAAAGGTGATAATCGGATCGTTGGATGCTCTCAAATACCATATGATATGGGAAGGAAGTTTATTAGGTTTAATTTTGGGTTATTCAAACAGAATTATGAATATAGAGATTTTAGAAAAGATGTTAAATAAGATATTTCTGGTTCTCGAATCGTGTATTGAAAAGTTTAATAATAATGATAAAAATCCCGAAAATATTATTAATAACTCGTTTTTTGGCGAATATAAAGTAAAATTAATCTCTACTTATTCAAATATTAATAATTCATTAAATAATTACGCTTTAGGCCAATGGATTTTAATAAATTTTCTAAGATATTATAGAAATTTTGAAATAAAGCGATTTATTTATAATTTTTTTGAGAAGCCTTTATCTTTTTTAAAGGTATTGTTGAAAGGAATTTTAAAAGAGATTGATATTGAAATCCTACAGTTTATCGAACTTTACAAGTATTTTACGCCATTATCATTTGATTTAAGGCATGCTTTCGAAGATAATTTTAAAGAAATGTTGGATATAAAAGAAATCGCAGAGTTTTCGAGAAACGCGATAGAGCATAAGGCTGGTCTGACTTTTTTTGATATTACTAAGACATTTGGAAATATATCTTTTATCAACTTTAAAGCGTTGGCTAAAGAGTTAGAGATATATGAAATTTTATGTGCCTTAGGTCCTATATTGATCGTTAATTCGAACATTTCGGATAAGCCTATGCTATTAAGTATGTACGATCTAATCGGAAGGAAAGTCTATTAAAAAAAATAATTAAGAAAGGAGGTTGGAATGGATTGGATATAATTTTAGAAACACCAGGGACAAGGGTTGGAAAAAAACAAGAAATGTTAAAAGTTTCCGTTCCTGATAAAAACCCTATTGAAGTTCCTTTACGAGAGGTTGAAAGTATTATCGTAGGGAACGGAGTCCAAATTACCTCACAAGCTCTACATTCGCTATCTTTTTACGCCGTAAATATAGTTTATACATCGTTAGGAAAACCTTATGGCTTATACACACCGTTTGCGAATGTAGGTACAGTTTTTACGAGAAGGCAACAGTTATTAGCCTATGAAGATTGGCGTGGCTGTCATTTGGCGTCTCAATTTGTATATGCTGCGATAGAAAATAAACGGCGATTATTGCTTTATTTTGCTAAAAATCGAAAGCAATCAAATCCTAAGAAATATATGCGTTTAAAGGCAGCCTCGAGACATATTGGAAGGATGAGGGACTCGTTATTACGATTCTCAAAGCATTTTGCGAAAGGCAAAAAAGTCTATAATATTCGAATGGAGTTAATGGGATTAGAAGGAAAGGCAACGGCAACATATTTTTTAGAATACAGGAATTTATTTCCTAAAGAATTTAAAATTTTTACGAGAACAAGGCGTCCTCCAAAAGATCCAATGAATTCATTATTATCGTTAGGCTATACGGTACTTCAAGGCCATATTACAACCTCAATTGCGGCAGCAGGATTAGAATTATATGGCGGATTTTTACACAGTGACCGCTCCGGTAAGCCTTCTTTAGCTTTGGACTTGCTTGAAGAATTCCGACAGCCTGTTATTGATAGATTAGTTGCCCGGTTAATCCAGAAAGGACAATTCAAAGTAGACGATTTTGAAAACACTTTACAGGGCTATCGATTAAGTGATGACAAAAAATCCTTTTACTATAACGAATTACGGAAGGAGATTATGGGTGGTAGCAAGTCGGAAGAATTATTTGAAAAACCCCATGAAAAAAGCGAAAAAGGAAAAACTGTAAAATTAAATTACAAAAAAGAAATGGTTCGACAAGCGAGAAAATTAGCAAATTACTTGATAGGGGCATCATCAAGCTATGAGCCATTTATTATGAATTGGTAGTTTGAAATAAGAAAAATAAAATTAAAAATAATAAATCAGAAATTAAAAAAAATAGGTGAATTTAACGAGATTTATAATTATTTATGATATACCTGTTGAATTTGATCTGTTTCGGACAAAAATTTCGAACATGTTATTGTCTTATAATCTAATTCGTCTCAATTATTCGGTTTTTTTCGGCGAGCTAACATTTAATCGTGCAGAAGAAATTGCATTGAGGTTAAAAAAGCTCCTTAAAGATGTGCCCGGGGATGTTCGGATAATCCCGATTTGCGAAAAATGCCATTCAAAAGTCATAACTGTTAAGTCTAAGTTCGGAGAGGGATATAAAATTATCGAAGATATACTTTCAATGTAATTAAATGTGCATTTTCAATCATAATAAACAATTAAGTGAAAGAATATATGGAAAATAAAGTTCAAAAGGAAAATATAATCGATTTAAAACAGTTTAGATTAAATAAGCATCAATTAAACGAAATAAGAAAAAATAACCCATGGATCAATCTTTATGATAGACCATTCATTGGCACGGAAGAAGTGAGGCAATTTTCCTACTGTAAAAGGATTATATTTTTTAGATATATACTCCATTCCCCTATGAAACAGACTTATAAAATGGAATTTGGAGCCAAAAAACACGAAAAGCTTCAGAAAATGGCAAATAAATCGAAAGATGGCTACGCTCAAAAATATTACAATGTTTACTTAACAGACTCTGAGCTTGGTTTAGTTGGTTTAATCGATTATTTTGAATTCGATGGAAAAGAAGCATATCCAGTGGAAATAAAATCAGGAAACATTCCACCTGAGGGCATTGATAATCCCCATAAATATCAAGTAACTGCTCAAGCAATTTTAATTGAAAAGAATTTTGATTTTTTAGTTAAAAAAGTGCGCGTATATTATTCCAAACACGGTAAAGTAGTCGATTATCTAATTGGAATAGAAGATAAGCTAAAAGTTATGAATATAATTGAGCAAATTAAAAAATTATTAGCGTCTGAAAAAATGCCCAATCCAACGAGAGATAAAGGGAAATGTATTGATTGTGAATGCCGAAATTATTGTTTAAGAGGATAATTACAGAAGATATGATTATATTATGAAAAATAATTTTGAATCCAGTCCACTCAAAAAATTTAAAGCGTTTGTGAATAACCTTCAGAGCAGAACACAAGAGTCTAAATATAGAAATAAAAGTATTGACATTGGTTATGATAAAAATTTTGGAATTAATATTTACATTGACGGGGTTAATATTGCTATAGACCATTTGAACCCTAACGCCGATATTATTTTTGTATCACATGCTCACATGGATCATATTCCAAACATTCCAGAAGAAATCTCAAAAGATTTGGAAAATAAAGAATCTCAACCAAAATATCTCTGCTCTAAAATTACAAAAGAAATAGCAAAAGTTCGCTCAAGAGGAAAATTTAATTTACCTGAAAGTTCATGGTTACTTGGAAGAGATAAAAACTATCCTCAATCAGTTGATTACAATGGAATTTCATTGACATTACTAGAGAATGGACATACTTATGGCTCTTTGAGCTTATTCATTGAGGGTTCTGAGAAAATTCTTTATACAAGTGATTTTATTACCGAAGATCGTGCATTACTTAATGGACAACGAGTTATTAAAGGGTTAAAGCCGATTAAATGTGATCGCTTAATTATGGAGTGCACATTTGGGGCTCCAAATTTTATTTTTCCTAGATCTCAAGAAATTCAAAAAGATTTAAATGAACACATAGAAAAAGAAATATCTAAAGGGCATCCAGTCATTCTTTTAGGGTATGCCTTTGGTAAAAGCCAAATTATTTTAAACACTTTAAGTTCATCTCATAGAATTCTACTCGATAAAAATATTGCCAAATTAACCAAGATTTTAGAAAATCAAGGGATTATATTTAATAAATGGGAGCCTTACAGAAATTATAATAAAAAGCAGTTAATAAATTTTAACGACTATATCCTTCTCATCCCCCCTTATTATATGTTTAACGACCCTTATAAAAGTTTAATTACAACGGGTGCAAAAATAATTTATCTTTCAGGAAAAGTTTTGAACGAATCGTTCCGCAGAGAATTTCCCGCTGATAAATATATTCCGTTTAGCGACCATTGCGACTTCAATGAATTAGAAAAATTTGTTGAAAATTGTAATCCCGAAAAAATCTACTTAGAACACGGGAAAATCGAAGAATTCTCATATTTTCTTTATAGACAACAGTATGTAAATACAGAAATTTTTGCACTTAATTGATATAAAATTAAAAAATTATTAAGTATATTAAGTCCTAAAGTTTTAAATAAGAAAAATAAATATAAATACCATTAACAAATATTTGTTCAAACAAAAGATATTGAATCCTTTGAAGAAATTAAAATTCTTCAAAAGTCAATAATAACAATTATCTTTTAACTATGATCGATAGTATTGTAAATTTAGGAAAAGCATTTGTTGCTATTGAAAAAAATATTAACTTTGGAGAGGTTAATGAGTTAGATTTTAAAGATTTAGTGCAATATTTTTCAAGTCCTCCTTTTGACATGGATAATTTTTTGGCTAAAAAAGATAAAGATTTCAAATTTCCAAACATATTTTTTATAGAATTCAAGAAACAAAATAAGGCAATAAAATTCGTTAAAATTAGTCAAGAAGTCTATAAAAAGAATTTCGATGACAAAGTTTTAAATTTTCCTGCCAGAGGAGGCGCATATAGTACACCTACGTTGAAAATTGTTCCAAAAGGAAAAAGAGATGAAAGTTCACGGCAGAAAATAGAAAAAGGTATTGATGGTGCGTTAAAAAATATTAAGAAATATTTCAATAAATTTGAGAAGAACAAGAAGTATCAACAATTTACACTCTTATCTAAAATAAATAAAGTTTTAGATAAGAATTTGCTAAAAGTTAAACAACAGTTAGTAGAAAGACAATTAGAAATATTTGATGACGAAAAAGCCATTAGTACAAGTGTCAACTCGGTCTTAAGTATTAAAATTGATAATAAATTACCATCTTTAATAGAAGAAATCGTTGAAGTTTTTAAAGAAAAATTGATAAATGATTATCTCTTTAAAAAAGTGAAAGAAATCAATGTTTGCAGTTTATGCCACGATACTAAGTCTGAAAAATTAATCTCAGGGAACTTTTCACCTTTTACTTTCTATACATCAGATAAAAGAGGGTATATCGCTGGAGGATTTGATAAAAAATTAGTATATTTAAATTATCCTGTATGTGAGAAGTGTGCGTTATTTGCACTTATAGGGAGAGCCGTACTTAAGAAACAATTTGACTTTAAGCTAGGAGGAATTAGTTTTCATTTAATACCTCGAATGCTATTCTCCGGAGCTAATATGATGGAGTTTTTATATGAGTTTAATAATATAAAAAATAAATTACTTACAAAGAAGATTACTTACGAGCAATTATCTCAAGGAGAGGAATTAATTTTAGACATTCTTTCTGACTTTAAGGATTCAATGGTTTTTAATTTTTTATTTTATGAATTAACTGGTCCTGGTAAGTCTGTTTTTAATATATTATTACATATACAGGACATTTCTCCCAGTAGAATTCGAAAAATTAATGAAGAAATAAAAAATGTTGATGATTTTGATACACATCCATTATTTCCAGGAATTAACGCCAATAAATTTCCAATGATTTTTTCGTTCCAAAATTTAAAAAATTTATTTTATGATAAAAGATTAAAATACTTTGATCGAGATCGATATTTGCAAACATTATGGATATTATTTACAGGAAGAAATATAACTTTTAAGAGATTTCTAACATTTTTCTTTAAAAAATTGAAAAATAATTTATATTTAAATAATTCTTGTACGATTAATGTTAGTTATAATATAAAGGATTTTATTCCTATCGTACTTTTATTTAAGAAATTAAATCAATTAATCTTCAAAGGTGAGAAAAATATCTAATAATGAAAAAGGCAAAAAAGATAATTATAGAGATAAAATAAATCAATATTTTGAAAAGTATAGTGATTTTTTTATCAATATCCCTTCTAAAGCAGTTTTTCTTGAGGGGGTACTAATAGGGTTATTACTTGAAGTTCAGAGAGTTCAGAACCCTAAAAAGAAAGGTAATGAGGCTTTTTGGAGTTCCTTACATAATCTCCGAGTAGATAATCGGATTCTTCTAGAGCTATTTCCAAAAGTTGTAAATAAATTGAAACTCCTACAAAGGCCTTATTCAAATCTAGTAAGTGAAATATCAATATATCTTCAAGATGCAGGTTCGAAATGGGATTTATCCAATATAGAACTCAGTTGGTATTTTACTCACGGATTATCATCATATAAATATTTTAAATTGCAAAAAAAAGAGGAAGAACAAAATGAGTAAAAATAAATTGATCGAAAATCGTGCTGAATTGGCTTTTTTTTACGATGTTAGAGACAATAATCCAAATGGAGATCCATTAGCAGAGAATAAACCTCGAATTGATGAGGAGACAGGCTTAGGAATTGTAACAGATGTTCGATTAAAAAGAACCATAAGAGATTATTTAAGAGATTACGAAAATCAAGTCATATTAATTGACGAATTTGAAAAAGATGACGGTACAATTAAAATGGCTAGAGAAAGAGCACAAGATTTTATAGAAAAGAATGAAAATGTGGATCCTGCTGATTTATTAATAGAGAACTGTATAGATGTGAGGCTTTTTGGTTGTGCCATACCTTTAGGTGAAAAAATGAAATCTATCCAATTAACAGGTCCAGTTCAATTTAATTTTGGTAGATCTATTCATAAAGTTGAACCAATTCTTTTACAAGGAACAGGTGCGTTCGCTGGTAAACAAAAAGCAATGCAACGAACATTTAGAAATGATTATATAATTCATTATGGTTTATATAGATTTTATGGAATAATTAATGAAAAATTAGGTGCGATTACTAAACTTACTAATGAAGACTTAGAATTATTACTAAAAGGATTATGGAAAGGAACGGAGCGATTACAATCTAGATCTAAAGTTGGTCATTCTCCACGTTTGTTAATAAAATTAGAATATAATGAGTCAGAATATTTCATAGGACAAATTGATAAATTAATTAAGATTTCTAAAAAGGATCAATCTGTAGATGACCTGGCATTGCGTGATATTTCAGAATTTTTATTTGATATGGGACCATTAAAGGAGAGTGTTATTCAAGATGTTTCTAAAATTAAAAAGATATTTATTAAAGCACATCCAAGCACTGAATTCAAAGGTTATAAAGATATCCTAAATCTAATTAATGACTGGAAAAGCCAGAATATACCCATTGAAAATTTAGATTTTTAAGGTTTATATTAATATGACGGTGGAATGTTTAACTTTTGACATTTCAGGAGATTTCGGTTTCTTTAAGAAATTCTATACTACATCTTCACCTTTAACATACGAATTCCCTCCTAAAACTTCTTTAACTGGGATTATTGGTGCCATACTAGGACTATCATTTGAAGAACGATATGAAATGTTCAAATGTAAATTTGGAATTAGAATTCTGAATCCTATTGAAAAAATATATGTTGGGATAAACTGGTTAAATACAAGAGCAAGAACCTCAAGGAATTTTCCAGAGTCGAATAAAGAATTCTTGGATATATTAAACTTACCTCCAAAGCCTGATACTGCTGCTTTTTTAGGGATGGCATGGTTGGGGCAATCTCCTCACACTCAAGCTAAGTTAGAATTGCTTAAAAAACCCAAGTACAGAATTTATTATCCAAATACAAATAAATACTTTAATGAGTTATCAGAGCACATTAAGGAACATAAAAGTTATTATACTCCTTTTTTGGGGATAAGTGAATTTATATGTAATTTTAAATTTAATGAAATTTTTCAAATGAAAAAGATAGAAAATAATAGCAGTGAGGTCAAAATTAGTTCAGTAGTTCCGGTCTGTTTGATAGATATGGATCAAAGCAATCCAATTAATTTTAATTTTTCAAATTTATATAAAGTAAATGCTCCAAACATAATGGAATATCCGAGAATAGTTAAGAGTTATGAAAACATAATTTACAATCCTATAGGAAAAGCCATAAAGGTAATAGTAAAAGAATTTTTTAAATTAAAAAACAAAAATAATGAATTTATTGAGAATGTCGTTCTCTTCTAATTCTATGGAAATTTGCTCTCATACAGATAAGTCTTTAATAAAACATATTTCAAATGTAATTAATGATTCATTAAAGTCACTCAAAATAATTTTGGATACTAGTTGTATTAGACAATATAATGATTTTTTAAGAGATTATATAAGAATTATTGGTTTTTCTCATGATTTGGGAAAGGCAACGATATACTTTCAAAATAAATTGAGTAAGGGTAAAAAAGACCGTTCAAAATTAAGTTCACATTCACTCATTTCTTCATTGTTTACTTTAGTAATTCTTGTTATGTATTTTGAAAAGTATTCTGAGGATGACCCTATAAAAAATGTAAAAAGTTTGTTTATAATTGCAGGGTTCACAATCGTTAGAGACCATCATATGAATTTAAATAATTTATCTTCTCAATTAGGGGAATTAACGACAAATTATAGAAATAAAAACTACTTAACTAAGCAAATTAATTCATTAGAAGAAAATTTCACGTATCTTAAAGACTTGTATATAAACTTCTTGAAAAAAAACATGTCTTATTTTAGTGATATTGAATTCACAAAAATATTTGATGAGGTTAAAGAAATAATCGAAAAAATGGTTACTGGTAAATCTGAAAAAATTCATACCAACTCAATTTATCCTTTTATTGTTAGGAATTTTAAACAATTTATTTCAAGAAAGAAAAATCCAAATAAGAAAATATTTTTCTTTCTTCTGATTAAAATCATTAATTCTATATTTTTAGAATCTGATAAAATGGATGCTGCATTTGATGGGACAATTGATTTAGGCAAGAACAAGACATTAATGAATTTGCCACCTCAAATTGACCAATATATTACAGAAATTAGAAAAAATACAATTGATAAATTAAATCCAATAAATATTAATCGTAATAAAATATTTAATGATTCTAAAATGAAAATACACCAATATAACAAAGAAAATTTAAATAAAATATTAACCTTTAATGCGCCGACAGGTTTTGGTAAAACTATTTCAGTAATTAATTGTATTTCCGAAATGATAAATTATAAATCTTCAATGCAGCACAATGATAATTTAATTAAAATCAATCTTAGTCAATCTAAAATTATTTATTGCTTACCATTTTTAAGCATTACTGATCAAATCAATGAGACATTCCAACAGATATTAAAGATTGATTCTAATAAACCTTCGGAAAAATTATTGTGTCATAATCATAGAACTGAGATGAGTTATAAGGGTTTAGACGATGAAATGAGTGCTGGTTTAGATGCTAAATTATTAATAGAAGGATGGAATGCTGATATCGTTGTAACTACATTTCATCAATTGTTTTATTCCCTATTTTATAATCGTAATATGTTAAACATAAAATTTCATAAATTAATGAACAGTATAATTATTTTAGATGAAATTCAATGTTTTCCGTTAAAGTATTGGAATTTAATAAGAGAAATATTTTTAATATTTATAAAAAAGTTTAAAATGAAAGTTGTTTTGGTATCAGCAACATTACCCATGATTTTTGATCCAAACACATCCTATGAACTAGTAGAAAATAAAGAAGAATATTTTAATCAATTAAATCGTATAAAAATCTTCATTCAACCTGAAATTAACAAAAAAAATTTTAATTTTGAAAGCGATAATTTATTAAAATTATTTATAAAACTATTCGAAAGTAAAAAAGATTTTAACAGTTTTCTATGTGTTTTAAATACTAGAAAATCTGCTAGAGATTTTTTCAAATCTCTTAAAAATGAAAAAAAGAATTCAAATAAAATAAAGCTTTTTTTCTTATCCAGTGACATTCTGGTTAAACAGCGCCAAGAATTGATAAAAAAAATAAAAAATTTAATCCCTGAAATTAAAAAAAGTCAAAAAAAAATAATCTTAATTAGCACTCAAGTTATAGAAGCTGGTGTAGATTTAGATTTTGATTTGGTAATACGCGATTTTGCACCTTTAGACTCTTTAATTCAAGTGGCTGGGCGGTGTAATCGTAATAATAGTTCACAAAATAAAGGTGAATTTTACATTATTAAGTTATATGATAAAGAAAATGATGATTATTTTTCAAATTACATTTATGACTATGATCTTTTAAAAATAACAAAAAAGATTCTTCTTAAATCTAACAATATTAATACTATAAATTCTGAATTTTTAGAATTATTTGAAAATGAATGGTTTAATATGTCACATAAATATTTTAAAAAAATTACTAATGAAAAATATTTCTCGCCAGATTACTCAATAGATATAATCGAAGATATCCAAAGATTTAATTTCTCAGATATATCTAAAGAATTTGTTTTAATTGAAAATACATATAATTACCAATTTTATTTGGATATTGACAATGATTCACATAAAATATGGATGGAATATTTAGCTATAAAAGAAGAAAAAGATAGATTAGAAAGACTTGACAAATATTTAACTATAAAATCTAAATTTGAATCAAATATTTTAAATTATCGAGCAAATAAGGAAGAAATGAAAAGTATTTCCCATTTTTTAAAAAAATATAATCTAAATTCGTTAGATAGAAATTTTATTTATATTTCAAATGAGTATATCGAAAAAATATATGATGAATGTGGATTAAATTTTGAGAATTTTAAGTCAAATTAAAATTAAAAAAAATAATATTTCGGAAGATACATATGATTAAAATAACATTTGAGCTTTATCCAGAAGACGGACGGATTAAGCCTTACGAGCACCCTTATGGATATATATTCAGGGGCGTCATAATGAAATGGCTCCATGAGATTAAGCCAGAGTTAGTCCATCAGCTTCATAAATACGAGGAAGTCCGCCCCTATTCAATAAATTGCATCATTCATAAAAAAATTCCAAAGTTAGATTTCGTAATAGTTTCGGCTGATGATAAATTAAGCGACACATTGCTAAAAGATTTAATTTCAAATGACCGAATTAAATTAAGAATTGGTCAAAAAGATTATTATATTTCGAGTGTAAAATTCGAACGAATTAATCTAAAGGAACAAATTATTGACAAATCTCAACCAGTTAAAAACTTTAGCATAAATTTCGTTAAGCTTATTTATTTTAATACAAGTATGGGCGATTATCCCGTTCGATTTCCGATTCCTCTCCTTCTTTTTGGGAATTTGGTTAATATTTGGAATGATTTTGCTTCAGAAATATGTAAACTCGATCGAGAACCATTTTTGAATTGGATAAATGCTCATCTATATATAAGTGGTTATAGGATGCGGACGGTGCGATCAGAGATTGGAAAAAAAATACCTGTTGTTGGGGGATTAGGCAATGCGAGCTTCCAAGTTTCTAAGATAAACAAAAACTATTATGTCCATTATTTAGAGGAACTTAATCGAAAGTATGATATAGATTTTGTCAATGAAGATTATTCAGGTAATTGCCGTTGGTTGGAGATTTTATCTCGCGTTGGAGAATATACTAATGTTGGAGCGAACCGGACTGCTGGGATGGGCGTTATTCGATATTATCCTAGAGAATATCTCTTGAATAGGGATTTATTGATGAAATAACTATTTTTTTGGTTTCTAAGAAGATTTAAAATTTTTATGGCAAGTAATTCATTAATAATTTCTCAATTTATTAAGCTGTAATATCATTATGTGAAAAATGTAAGTTTGAAGCGTAAGACGATTTATCAAGGGAGAGTTGAGATATTTCGGTCATATGCCTTACGAAATTCTAGTGTCAATTATTAACTAAGGAGTTAAGAACGGAACAGTTGGTCTAGGGACTTCTATTGGAATACCAAATTCTGTTTCAGATAAAAACTCAGACTTATCTTTCCATTAATAATATTATATGCTTAAAGAGAACATATTTTCATCTTTTTCAATGTAGATAAAACTTTCTTTTAATTCTGAGGATGTATTTAGTATATTATGATCCTACTTTCTTAATATTGTCTCTATAAATTTTATCAATTCGAGAGGATAAGATAAGATTAATAAATTTCAACAATTATTACATATATTCCATTCCGAACGATTTCTCTTTTAACATTTGCTGCAGAATTCCTATAGCATAATCTAATTTTAAAATGAACTAATTTGTCTTTTTTATATATCAAATATTTGTAATTTAATATTTAAATCTACATATTTTATAGCTCATTATTTTAGAATTCTATTATATGAACTTAAAGGTGTTGATCTTGTAATATAATATCCATAAAAGATAAAAAGTGACTCCTGCTAAACGAGAGGCAAACAAGCCTTTAAAAAACACCAAAAGACAAAAATTCAGAGTATTTGTAAGAAATCTTATTTTTTGCAAATAATTCTTCGGTTTTTGACTATTTAAACTATTAAACTTTTAATAAACCAGTTAGAGCAAAAAAAATTGATTGAATGGTGTAGTAAAAATAGGATAATTAATGAATGTTAATATTTTATTTCTCTCTAATTATTCTTTTTTATTAATTCCTTCAAATTATTAGATCGAATCATCTACTCTTCCTTATCCTATTACAGTTAGTTAATAGCCATTTAATAAGAAAATATCTAAATATCTAATAACTCTTTAAACTATGGAAGAATTTATAGATGAATATCATCCAATTGAAGAGAGTTAATTGAATATAAACTATGATCGTATGAGGGACTTTAATGAGGGATAAGGTTTTAATCGAGAAAAAGAAGCAAAAATTAATTAAATTAACTGCTGGATTCTGTGATGCCTATTTAGATGATGATTATAAACAATTATGTGAGAAACTTATTTTAAAGATGTCTCATAAGTATAATGTTCCATTTATTAGAGGTCGTATGGAAATTTGGGCAGCAGCAATAGTCCATGCTATAGGGAGCATCAACTTTCTCTTTGATAGGTGTTTTGAACCTTACGTTAGCAGCAAAGATGTGTGTAATTTTTTTGGGACTGTTCAAAAAACGATTTCACATAAGGCAAAGTACATCCGTGATATGTTCAAAATGAGATACTATGACAAGGAATTTTCAACCACTTATATGAAGAAGCGCAATCCATTTTCCAATTTAGTAATTGTAAATGGCATAATATTTTATAGACGAAATACTTCAAGAGATAATTAAGCTATTTTTTAAAATTAGTAATTTTTACTGGTACGAGCCCTTTCCATTCAATTTTATAACCCATATATTCTAAAGCGCCTAATGTTAAATTGTTATCAGCTATGATTTGTGAGATTTTGGAGTAATCACTCTCTGTACCAATTTTTTCCTTTACTTTTTGTAAATAATTTTGCGATACAATCATGTCTCCAATGATATAATGGTTATTTAATTCTAATTTCTTTAGACTCTCAATACTAGCATTCAATTCTTTAGCTTTTTCTTCTATTGAAACAAAATCTTCGGTTATTTTTACTGTCTTAAGTTTCTCTATTTCTAATTTTATATATTTCTCATCAATCTTCTTTAAAATCTTGATTATTGGTTTTACGGGAATTCGGTCTTTATAAAAGATTACTTCGCTAGGAAAATCTCCTTTTTCGCAATTTAAATTTTGGTTTACAGCAACCATAATCTTGGTTTCAGCATTTTTGAGTTTCCAAATTTTCTTCTTAACGTATTCTGGCGTCCAAAATCCTACAACTTCTAAGAAAAGCTCTTGTCCATGCTTATAAAACCCAAAATCGGGGATGGTTATATAATTTTTTGTTCTTATAATAGTTGGTTCTCTTTTTATTTCCCAACCCATGTTATATAATTTAAAATCTTTATAGAATTGAGCTTCTACTTCACTATCAAAAATATCATTTTCAACCATATTTTTATATAATAAAACCGAATCTTCTGAATTCAACTTGAAATCATAAATTCTTGGCTCATTTCCACTTTTCATTTCGATCTTAGCTGAAAGACTCCATTTATCAGCCTTAATAATATAATTAAAAAGTTTAGCAAAGGACGTACCATATTTTTTTGTTTTTCTTAGTAGCGAAGCCGGTCCTGTTATTTTTATAAAAGAAATTTCAGAATCATTTTTTTCAATTTCATACATTAGTCCGAGGTAATTAATTTGTCTAAAGATTTGCTGATAATTCCCCTCAATCGAGATGGTTAGCTCTAACGCATTGAATAGTAATGTTTGAGTTAAGGATAAATTATATCTTTTTATTAAATCTAGAGCGGATATTGGGGATAATTTTATTAAAATTTTTCCTTCAGGTAAATCTGAAAAGAAAACTTCTTCTATTTCTTCTTTTGAACCTTTAAAAAAATCGCAAGCTTGCTCGATGATTTGATTTCTCTCAAAATCATCAATAACTAACCCTCTTTCAAATAAAAAGCTTCTAATTTTAACACTATCTAAGGTTGAATTTGTTTCAAATTCGCAATTTTGCTCCAAGAGTGTACTTAATCCTCGAATTACTTTGTAATCCTTATTTCCTTCCTCGAAAGCATTTAAGTCTTGTTGTAAATCTTGATACTTAGTTCCAACATGTTCATTAAAGATTGCTATTAATGACTTAGCTATATTCAAGTCTCGAAGATATTTAGGTCTTATCACTCCATTCCTTTTAATAACAACGAGTAAATCTTTTGAAAGCATTATTTTTTCCTCCTATAAGATGTTTTAACTTCCATTGTATTTTTTGATACTAACTCATAAAGAATTGCAATTTTTCCTTTTCTTGGACGCAATAATCGACCTAATCTTTGAGTGAATTCTCTTTTACTCCCCGTTCCACTTAAGATAATTCCAATATTTGCCTCGGGAACGTCTATTCCTTCATCCAATACTTGAGATGATACAATTGCGGTATAGATGGCCTTTTTAAATTTTTTTAATATATCTTTTCTTTCTTTATTATTCGTTCTATATGTTATACAAGGGATTAGGAACTTTCTTGAAATTTGATAAACCATATTGTTATATCTCGTAAAAATCATTATCCGATCTTCTTTATTCAATAGTTCTTTAAGTTTCTCTATCTTATTTTTTGAATTATAAGCTATATTTATTGCAACATTTCTCGATAATATTGCCTTTCTTGCTTCTGGATCGGAACCCGAACGCATAATTAATTTTTGGAAATCTGAATTATTGTATATTTGTATATCCCTTGAAATCAAGAAATTCTTAAAGATTTCTATGTTTTCATCATAAATTATTTTCTCTTGTTCTGTTAAATCAACGCTTATTCGGACTTTTTTATAATTTGAGAGATATGTTCCAGTTAAATCATCTACTTTTTTTTCATAAACAATACCACCGATTAAACGTGGTAATTTTTCATGCAGACCATCTGACCTCTCATAAGTTGCTGTTAAACCTAATCTGTATGGTGAAGCGAACATCTCAGCAATTTGTATAAAACTTTCAGAAGGAAGATGGTGAACTTCGTCAAAGATGAGTAATTTAAATTTATTTCCTAAATATGCAGCATTTATAAACGCTGAATTATATGTCGAAATTGTTATAGATTGAATATCCTTTTTTTTCCCCGTGAATTCTCCAATTTTTAAGTTAAATGCTTTCTTCAATTCTTCTTTCCATTGATTAACTAAATCCAATGTAGGAACTACTATAAAAGTAGGCGAATTAATTTTTTCAATAATTTTAATTGCAAGGATCGTTTTTCCCGAACCAGTTGGTAAGATAATTATCCCTTTTTTATTAATTAACCATTTTTCTAAAGCCTCATTTTGGTAATCTCTTAATTTTATATTAGAACTAAAGTGTGGACAAGGAATTAAATCTAAAACACTATCTTCGTGTTGAATACCTATATGTTTTAAATACTCAATTAAATCTTTATAATAAAATGCTTCTGCTCTATAACAATTTGCTCTTTTATCCCATTTAGCATAAGGATTATTATAATTTCCTTCAATTCGAATAGTACCTTTATGAAATAATAATTCCATATTATCTCATTTAATTCTTTTATTTAATTATTTCTTTATTACAAGGGTTATTATTTAAATAAAAAATATGTTGTAGAGAGAAATGATTTTCTATAATTCTAAAGAAATCAATTTACATTATGGTTCTATTAAGTATTTACTAACAAAACAAGTTTAAATAGATTGTATTTTACTTATTTAAGAATTCTGCCAATATTTTAAGTCATAAATGTCGTTATTATCATCCTCATCATCATTATTATTACTATTGCCATTATCAGGGATGCTCTTAATCTCAAAATAGTCATTTCAATCATGTATCTGCACATCCTCATAATCCACAATTAAAATTCTGTAAAATGCAGAATCCTGAAGGTTGTTAGGTATAGTCCAATAATATAGCCCATCATTAGAAGTCTTTTCAACAATATTTAAGACTTTAGTAGACGTCTCGTAGAGATGAATATCTACTGAAGAGATGACACCTGTGGATGTCCACTGAATCTTATAATCTTTTCCTGTATTCCATACTGTATCATTTAAAGGAGAATGAATTGATATGCTTGGCAGATACGTAATTGTAAAATATTCGCTAAAACCATATAACGAAGGATTTTCCACTATCTACCACCTTGATTTGATAATATTTAGAGACGTTAAGGGAACCGGAAATATTCCACTCAAAAGCATATTTATTAACAATTCCAAGCACAATAATTTGAATCTGAGTACTCTTCTCATAAAGATAACTATCTATTTGGAAAAATTCTTTGTCTATTTGCCATCTAATTATGCAAGCTTGACCAGTTTGGTATACATATGCAACTTGGAGGTAACACAAACTCACAGTATTATTTTTTTCTACAATATCAAGATAATACCAAGAACCTATTATTAAGAAAACTACCTATTTTGCAATATCAATGCCAATATTCGTTCCTAGTGTTAGCTCAAATTGGCGTATGATATTCTAAAGCTACAAGGGGAAGTCAATAGTAAAGAAAAATTAATTAGAAAATTGGAAGGTGAACTTGAAGAATCTAGCGAATACCATATGGAATATTTAAAATCAGAAAAATACGTAAAATGATCAGATGATATCCATCAATATTTTACAGAAAAAGTAAGACATCTAGAGACAGAGACTATGGAGGAGATTGCTACTACTTTAAAAGATTCATTTGAACTTTTAGAACTTGCTAAATTGAAAAAAATTGAGTTTAATAAAAAAGTTAATAATTACTTACTTGAAATTGTACGCGATAACAATACATAATTTTAAAATTATAAGAATTCTTCGGAGTTTATTCTTATAAATTACTAATTTTTTCTGAAGTGGAGTAAAATAAATTTGCAGATTCAATTAATAGAATTAAAATTATGAAGAATTATAAGTTAAAATCGTTTTTAAGTAAATTTGAATTAATATATGGAGGAATTTACAGGTTAAAATGAGAACAATAAGAAAGGGGGACTCCTGCCAACAAGACGCAAAAACGCGTCGAAAAAATACAATAGGGGGAGGAGGGCGAAATCAGAGTGTAAGAATTTACACTACCAAAAGACAAAAATCCAGGGTGTAGGCAGGAGTCATTGTTTTCTATATAGATTTAATATCTAGTTTACATGTTGTTATTATTGAAATTTATGAAAAATATATGATTTAGAGTTTATATACTAATTCATAATCGTATTAATATTTGATTTAAAGCACCTTTAATAATAGATTTTTGTAATTTCGTTTTAAATACATTTAAAGTAACTATTTACTTCCCCTTTGACTGCCTTTTCTATATTTTTTACCAGTCTTTTATTATCAAAGGGTTTTTTTATAAAACTTATTGCCCCAATCTCATTGGTTATGTGTTCAATAGCCTTATCCGCACTTACAATTATAATTTTTGCTTTGTTATTAATTTGTAATATTTCGTTAGTTGCTTCAAGTCCATTTTTTAGCGGTATTTTATAGTCCATGATGATGACATCTGGTTTTTTTGAAAATAATAGATATTTAATAACTGCTTCTTCTCCGTTCTTTGCTAATTCTTAAATGGATCTCGTCATATCCCCAATACCCACTCGAGGGCACAGGTGTCTCTTTTAAAGTCTTTCTAAGTGGTTTAGCAGCCTCGTTTAGCCAATTAACAAGAGGGGTTAATGAAATCTTTATACCAAAATCGATTTTAAACACTCGCTGAATTTGAGAGGGCATCAACCCTTCCATATAATGTTGTCGTGCCCTCCGTCTATAGTTCTCATGGTAATTGCCATATTTTGGCGCAATCTTCGAATAATCAGGTTTAATTTCTCCGCATCTAAAACAACGCTTTCTCTGAATGCGAAACTCATGTTTCCCAAGCCCATTATCTAAAATCGCAATCCTGTCATTATATCCATTTTTAACCAATCGGGAACCACATGTAAGGCAATGTGTTTCTTTAATACATATCGTTCCATTTCTTTTCATTCTTATCGTATATCCTATATCAGTAGATAATGCTTCTCTCCTTTCCAATTCTGCCAGTAAGCTATGATCTTCAGGTTCAGGTAAATTAGGAAAAAATTTATTTAGAGTACATTGTTCTATCCTAATGGGAGCTAATTTTTCTCTTGATTTTGTTACTGACATAATTAAATTAAGGAAAAAGCTCCCTATAAATCTTTCGCTAACTCTAAATCATTTTCCATCCGAAATTAAGGAGTTCTAATTTACTTGGTTGGGGAAATCCTTATTTTTATTGATTACGACACAAAATGTGATCAGATCATTTCGCCATCACTGAATTTTGTAGCCAATCTTATTTTTTCATTTAAATAGATGTATATAGAATCTAAAATATCATGGCAAAACAAGAAATTGTGTTCACTTCCTTTTTATTATAAGTTTTATTTATTATTGTTAAACTTTAAAATAATTTAATTTTGTTTTTAATAAAGAACAGGATACTCCAAGAATAAATCCAATAATCATCATAATAGATCCAACCGGATATATATCAATTTCCCTTTTATAGTTTCCACCCATATCCCATTCTGATTGAAATGAAACTATTTGCTCTGAAACAAACAATATACCCAAGCCTACTATAATAATTAGTGTACTAATACCAATCATCAAATATGCTAACTTCTGTGGGTAGTTACAAAATTAAGTGATTGTGTTTAAATCTTTCGCTGACCTTCATTCTTTTTTTAGCGCGAAATACTTGTTCCAAATCTCTTGGTACTTGCCAAACCATGTATCAAGCTTCTTAAATTCTGCTTGAAAATATCTATGCTGGGCTCCCATAACCCGTTTATCAGGCAATTCGGATAAAATGATTTTAAACTCTTCAAATTTCGTCTCAAACATCT